>JAXMHN010000017.1:0-102832 GCA_046346765.1 Verrucomicrobiota bacterium
ATGGGGGGCCTGCCCGATTCCGGCGCGCTTTCGAACGCCTTGCGGGTGGATCGCATCGCGATGCGCACTTTGGCGCGGCGGCCGGATAGTTCGCGCAGGCCCGGAACCTCGCGCGTTGCGGCCTCGAATCGAGGAAGGAGCGCATTCAACTGTTTGTTCAGTTCGGCGGCTTCGTCGCGCAGCGGTCGGAGAGCTGCCCGCGGTTCGCTCAGTGTGACCAGACCTGGAACGATCCTGGTCGGGGTCATTTGCAGAGCTCCAAACGCGGCGCCGTAGGCGCAAGCGGAAAGCCCAGCGGTCACGAGGGTGATCCGGCGGAGCTGGGGAGAGAACAGCTCGAGCAGTCTGGGGCGACGCAGAGTCCCTGCGTTGCGCCGTTGCACCCAGACGGGCGACTCTGGAACGAATGGCAGCATGAGGGCGATGGGGATCGCTGGGAGCAGCCCGGTGAGGAGCGTGTAGCGCCAGGACGCGTGCGGGTTGAACGGCTCGGGAATGGGAAAGGCTGGCAATGTATTCGCATAATGAACCGCCAGGTAGTTGGCACCGGTTACGAGCAGTCCGCCGACGGAGGCGAAGGCTTGCGTGTAGCCGAGCACGAGCTCTTTCGTCCGCTTGTCGGGAAACAGTTCCGCCAGCCAGGTGATGGCGGCCACAAACTCCACACAAACACCGATGAAAGTCGTGCAGCGGAAGAAGAGAAACCAACCGACGCTCGTGCTGAACGCCGCCAACACCGGCGAGAACGAATACATCAGGATACTCAGGGCGAGGATTCGTTTGCGGCCGAAGCGGTCGGTGAGATAGCCGCCGAGGAGACCGAAGACACCGCCGCAGACCGCGGTGATCCAAAGCATGTTGCCGACCCATTGAGTGACGATCGGATTGTTGGGCGGCACCTGCAAAACCTCGGCTAACGCTGGGCCAGCGATCAGCGGCAGCATCAGCAATTCGTAGGTGTCAAACGCAAATCCGATCACCGCCACCAGGATGACCAACCATTCGGTCGTGCTGAAAGGCCGGCGGCTTCCGCCAGGAGAGACTACGGGACCCATGTGCCCTCATGTTGCAGACCCCCCTCGAAAACTCAATCCTCCAAATTGGCCGGGCGTGCTTTCTCCTTGTTTCTAGTCTTCGCTAGTACTACAACCGCCCCATGGAACCGGCCACCACCGTCCGCCTGGGCGTGCTCGGATCGGGCAAAGGCTCGAACTTTGTCGCGATCGCTGATGCCTTTCGCACCGACCCCCGCTTCGAGATCGCCCTGGTTGGGAGCGACGTGGCCGACTCCGGCATCCTTGCCCACGCGCGCGCCCGCGGCCTCCCCGCGCGGCATATTCCGCCGGGCCCGTTTCGCACCAAACTGGACGAAAACGCCGAGCGGGCTTACCTAGCGGCGCTGCAGGAGGCTCGAGTGGACCTGGTGGTCCTGGCCGGGTTCATGCGGATCTTGAAAGGGGAGTTCCTCCACGCCTTCCCAAACCGGGTGCTCAACATTCATCCCGCCTTGTTACCGGCTTTTCCTGGTCTTGAAGCATGGAAGCAAGCGCTCGACTACGGGGTTAAAGTGACCGGCTGCACCGTCCACCTCGTTGACCAGGGAGTCGATACCGGCCCGATCCTGGCCCAACAGACCGTGCCAGTGCTTGATGCCGATACCCCGGAAACGCTGCATGCCCGCATTCAGCAAGCGGAACATGTCCTTTATCCGGAGACCGTGGCTGCTTTCGCCTCGGGCAAAGTGCGGTATCAGGGCAGGAGATGTCTCTTGAGCTAGTGTGCTGTCCCTTAAGTCCGTAAGCTTTTGTTGTGCTCAAATGATTTGCGGGCGCGGCGTGACGAAGGAGCATAGCTGCAGCGCTCTGTGACTGAGGAACAACAAAGCCTGCCAGTCATTTCAGCGCAACCCTTAGGGCGGCGGTTCTTTGGCACGCTCGCGGCGTTGCTCGCTCGTTACAGACCGCTGCGGGTATGCGCCTCACTCGCGCCTTGCGAGCGTGCCAAATTCCTCGCCGCAAAAGCCTACGGGCTTAAGGGACAGCACACTAGCCCGGGTTGACCCTCTTGGGCAAAGAGCGCTCCCGCCCCGCTGTCCTCCTGCCGCAGCATGCTGTCGCTCCTGCAACATAAGATTTGGACGCGCTGGGCCCGCGCCGCCTCGTTATCTCTTTTACTGATCGCTTGTGTTTCGCGGGGCATTCTCTAATTTGGTCGGCTCGCCGAGGCGATTCGGCGACTGACCAAACGAGCCTATGAAATCTGAAACCGGGCGAACTTTGCGCTTCGCCTTGCCGAAAGGCAGCCTGCAAGAGGCAACGATCGAGAAGATGGCTAAAGCCGGATTCAACATCCAGGTGAGCAGCCGATCGTACATCCCCTACGTCGATGATGAGGAACTCCAGATTCGGTTGATCCGTGCTCAAGAGATCAGCCGCTACGTCGAAAATGGGCATATGGACTGCGGGATTACGGGCTACGATTGGATCCGGGAGAATAACTCGAAGGTGCATGAAGTGGGTGAGTTTCTGTTCAGCAAGGCGACACGGCAACCGGCGCGTTGGGTCCTGGCCGTGCCGGAGAATTCTGCCATCAAGTCGGTCAAAGATCTGGCTGGCAAACGCATAGCCACCGAAGTGGTGCAGCTGACCACGCGGTATCTCAAACAGCACGGCGTCAAGGCCAAGGTGGAGTTCTCCTGGGGGGCGACGGAGTTCAAGGCCCACGAGTTGGTGGATGCGATTGTGGAACTGACCGAGACAGGCTCTTCCCTCCGCGCCAACAAATTGCGGATTGTCGACACCCTATTGGTTTCCACGCCCCGATTGATTGCCAATCTGGATGCATGGAAGGATGGCTGGAAGCGCGCCAAGATCGAGACCCTGGCGCTATTGCTCAAGGGTGCGCTTGAAGCGGAGGCGAAAGTCGGCTTGAAGATGAACATCGCCGAAAAGAACCTGGCAAAACTGTTGCAAACTCTGCCCGCTTTGCGTAATCCAACCATCTCCAGTTTGAGTCTGGCCGGCTGGGTGGCAGTCGAGACGATCATCGACGAACACGTCGTGCGCGAACTCATTCCGCGCTTGAAAGCTGCCGGAGCAGAGGGAATTATTGAGTATCCACTGAATAAAGTGGTATACTAGGCGGCGCAGAGAACAACGACTATGGGATCACTGAAAAAAAGACGGAAAGCGAAAATCAACAAGCACAAGCGGCGCAAACAGCTCCGCGCAAATCGCCATAAGAAGCGCACCTGGCAGAAGTAGGCTTTCCCAGGAAATCAACCGATTTTTGGCCGAAGCGCAGTTCCTTTCCAGGCTGCGCTTTTCTCGTTGCCTTTGCGCCATGACCCTTCGCTGCTTTCTGCTTGGCTCGTCAGCCCTGCTCGCAGCGGGAGTGCTCCTGACCGGCTGTGCCTCTCCCTCCGAGCGCACTGCGCTCGCCAAAACGCTCCAGTCCAACGAAGAGCTGGAAACCCGCATCCGCAGCGTCGCCCACTACGCCGCGGGCCTGAGCTACGATCTCAATGACAAATCGGACCTGGCGCTGGAGGAAATGATCCACGCGGCCGAGGCCGACCTGACCTGCGAACCGATCGTTGCCGAAGCCGCCCGCCGTTGCTTGCGTGCTGACAAGGCGGATTTGGCACTCAATCTTCTTTCGAAAGCCAGTTCCATCCCCGGGGCCTCCGGGACGCTCTTCTCCTGGCTCGGCCTGGCGTATGCCAAGACGGGCAAGCTCGATCTGGCGATCAACGCCAATCGCACCGCGATTCGCAAATCGCCCCAATCCCTGACCGCTTACCAGAATCTGGCGCAGGTTTACCTGCAAACCGGGCGGACCAATGACGCGTTCAGTGTGTTGGAGGAAGCTGCCGAGCAGCCGGTCAGCGATCCTGGCTTCCTCATCGACCTGGCCGACCTGTATCTGGCCTACGGCCGTAACCAGTCAACCCAAGCCGCGGTGATCAAAAAACGTGTCCTGCAGGTCCTGGATCGGGCTTCCGACCTCGGCGTGGCCAACCCGCTCCAATCGCTCCGCATTGCCGACAGCTATTACTCCCTCGGAGAGTTCTCCAAAGCCGAGCCCTTTTACCGTGATTTAATCGAGGAACATCCGGACTTGCCCACTCTGCGGAATAAGCTAACCGACATTTATCTGCGCAGCGGTCAGAAAGCGAAAGCCTTCGAGCAGCTCGAGACCCTGGTGCGCAATGAACCGACCAACCCGCAAGGCTACCTTCTCCTCGGGGCCTTGGCTGCGGATGAGAAGAAGTGGGCCGAAGCGGCTGAGCAATTTGAGCGCGCTTTGAAGCTCGATCCGGATTTGGAGCAGGTCTATTACGACCTTGCGGGCATCAAGCTGAACCTGAAAAAGCCAGAAGAAGCGATTGCGTTGATGGAGAAGGCGCGCGCCCGCTTCAAGCTGAGCTTTCTGATGGAGTTTTACACTGGGATCGCTTATGCCGCGGCGGAAAAGTATCACGAAGCGTTGATTTCCCTCACTTCGGCCGAAGCCGTGGCCAAGGCGACGGATCCCGCGCGGCTCGACCATTTATTCTATTTTCAGATGGGTTCTACCCAAGAGCGGGCCGGGAATCTGGAAGAGGCGGAGAAATACTTCCGCGAGACCTTGAAACTCTCTCCGGACGATCCGGAGGCGTTGAACTACCTGGGGTATATGTGGGCGGAGCACGGGATCAAGCTGGATGAAGCCCACCAACTGATCGACAAAGCGGTCCAGCTCCAGCCGGACAACGCTGCCTTCCTCGATAGTCTCGCTTGGGTCCTCTATAAGCTGAATAAGCCGCAGGAAGCCCTTGCCCCCATGCTCAAGGCGATCGAAAAGAACGACGAGCCCGACATGACCTTGTACGATCACCTCGGGGATATCTATTCCTCTCTCCAGCAGCACGATAAAGCCCGCGAAGCGTGGACCAAGGCTTTGGAGGTCAAGCCGAACGAGCAGATCCGCCTCAAACTGAATGCCGCGCCGCCAGTTGGTCGTTCTATGCCGTAACATGGCCTGGCGATATTCCAAACACTATACGCGCGACGAAGCCCGCGCTTTGCTTCCGCAAATTCGCGAGTGGCTCGAGCAATTGGCCCAGGGCCGGCAGCAACTCAGTCAGGCCGAGCAGCACATGCTTCAACCGCTCTCCGATGGTTACGATCTCGGCGGGACCGTTGTCAATCAGTGGGCCAGCACCCTCGCTGATATCAAAGACATCCTCAACGAATTCCAACAACGCCAAATCGAAATCAAAGACCTCGACCGCGGCCTGATCGATTTCCCCGCCTTCGTCGGCGGAAAAGAGGTTTTTCTTTGTTGGGAAAAGGATGAGGAGGACATCGAATACTGGCATGATCTCACCTCCGGCTACGCCGGGCGCGAGCGGATCGATTGACCACCTCTCTTCAATAAAGCGCGCCGCGATAAATCGGGTAAACGTTCACTCGGCCGCCGGCGAAATAGGCCGTCGGGGGCAATTCGAACGTGCGGCGGCGCGAGTCGTAATGCAGCCCGATCAGGTGGTCCTGGTCGTTTGGATCGTAAGCCGTGAATTCCAGCCCTCCTTCCGTGGCGCGCGCCGCGATCAGGAGCAATCCGTGGTTCAAAGCCAACGACGGGAAACTCACCAGGTGGACTGTCACCGGACGATGCGCGCTTAACATTCGGTCAAGCTGATGGGCGATTCGATCTTGCTGCCAGCGGGTAAAGGGGAAGATCATCCGCCAATTGCCTCGCTGGAGAAAGCTTTGCCATGCTCCGCCGCCCTCGCTCTTCAACAGCGCTTCATGATCGCGGCTGAATTCACGCAAGTGAGCGTAGCCCGGGATGACGATCTTATTCTCCTCCGCGGACACGCGTCGCGGGCTGCGCGCGAGGACGCGCCTGACGAGGTGTTGGTAGGTGGCGTGGTCTGCCTGCGGCTCCGCCGGTTCGAACCGGGCATGATCGTAAAACTGTCGTGCCATGCGGATGACCACGAAACAATGCAAGGCGTAGGCCGGTCTGGGTACGCGCCGTTGTTGAGTTCGTTCGCCGGAAGCGGGATCGAAGTGATAGTCCCAAAGCAGGTCGTTCCGATAGGCGAGGGTATCGGCCGGATAGTTAAAAAGTCGAGCCGCTGGGAGCTCGGCCGCGCCACTGACAGCCGGCGCCGCCAGCAGCATTACAACGACGACTGCCCATATCATGCTTGCGCTGCAAGCTAGGGCCGGACTAGGAGAATGACAAATGCTTTACGCACGCTGGCAGCAAATCGCGTCCGCTCATCGGCAGGAGGTGGCCTTGGTCGACCTGGCCGCTGATCGCCGCTGGACCTTCCAGCAGTTGCAGAACGAAGCGGAAAAGACGAACCGGGCCGGTGGCGCCGTGGCGTTCCCGCAAGGCCTGTCGACTGAGTTCATTGTGACGGTTTTGCAGGGCTGGAGAAGGGAGCAAGTGGTCTGCCCATTGGAAGAGGGGCAAGCGCCGTTCGTCCTCTCAGAGCTGCCGGCCGGATGCGTGCACCTCAAGAGCACGTCGGCCAGCACGGGGCGGCGTCGCTTCGTTGCGTTTACCGGTGGACAGCTCGCCGCTGACGCGGACCAAATCGTGGCCACGATGGGATTGCGCCAGGACTGGCCGAATTTGGGAGTGATTTCGTTGGCGCATTCCTATGGGTTTTCCAACCTGGTGCTCCCGCTTCTCCTTCATGGCATCCCCTTGATCCTGGCCCGCTCCCCGTTGCCGGAAACTCTCCGCCAGGCTGCCACTCTCTTTGGTGCGATGACTGTGCCGGCGGTCCCAGCCCTATGGCGCGCGTGGTTCGAAGCTGACGCGATTGCCGGGAACGTCAGCCTGGCCATTTCCGCGGGAGCCCCTTTGCCGATTGCGCTGGAAGCAGCGGTTTACGCTGAACGCGGCTTGAAGCTTCACAATTTCTACGGGGCAAGCGAATGCGGCGGGATTGCGTACGACCGCTCCGATCGGCCGCGAACGGATGGCACCTCGGTGGGATCCGCCATGACAGGGGTGGATCTCTCGGTCAACGCGGATGGGTGCCTCGAGATCTTTAGCCGGGCGGTGGGCCTGAGTTACTGGCCGGAGCCTACGCCCAGCCTCAGCCCGGGACGATACCAAACAAGCGATCTGGCCGAAGTGATCGATGGAATTGTCCACCTGCGCGGCCGACAGTCCGACCTGATCAACATCGCTGGACGGAAGGTACTGCCTGAGAGCATCGAACGAGCCTTGGCGACTCATCCACTCGTGGCCGACTGCTTGGTCTTTGGGGTGCCCAGCCCGGACTTGGATCGGGCCGAGATCGTGGTGGCGTGCGTGGCGGCGCGTTCCGAGACGTCACCCGAGGCGCTCAAACAGCACTTGCTGCAGCTGCTGCCGGCTTGGCAAATCCCGCGCGATTGGTGGTTTCTGCCTGGCCTCGTCGCGAACGAGCGCGGCAAACTTTCCCGCCGCGAATGGCGGCAGAAGTACCTGGAGCGAGCTCAACCGGACTGAGGCCCCGGGTTTGGAGAGAACGTGAGCCCTATTTGCCAGGGCGCTTGGCCGGGGCTTGCCACTTCTTATGCCAGGTGAGGTTCCAGAGGTTCTCGAGCTTAACGCTCTCGGCGTGGTTGTCAGCAAAGCCGACGTTGACTGCGCCGGGTAAGTTGTCCTTTGGATTGAAGTTGTTGACCGCGGCGCGGAGGCTGGCCGAATGGCGCGGGATGGCAATGCGGGAAATGCCGCCCCCTTGGTATTTATCTCCCGTGAGCAAATCACGCGCGGGGCGGTCAGCTTCCAGCGGCCAGGCATCGACCCAGATGGCATCGGCGAAGAAGGGCGTTCGCACCGGTTCCAGCACGTCGGATTCGGAACGGAAGCGCAGGTCCTTTTGGGCATAAGGATCGTCATCGTAGAGGTAGCCATTCAGGGCGTAACTTCCCTGGAAATAGTTCGTGCCCCCATTGTCCACCAGCCAGCTGCGGTTGACCGTTCCCCAGGTTTCGCCGCGATTCTTCTTAAGTTGAGCCGCTGACCTTTCCTGGCCAGTTGGGCAGTAACGGACTTCGTTGATGGCGGAGTACCGGACCATCAGTTTGCGCATCCACAGATCCGGCCAATTGTCGTAGTGGACCGGCTTGCCTTCGTCGCTGAAGTACATCCAATTGGCCATGCCGATCTGTTTCAGATTGCTGACGCACTTGATCGAATGAGCCTTGGATTTGGCTTTGGCCAGCGCGGGCAACAGCATGCCCGCAAGGATGGCGATGATGGCGATGACGACCAATAGCTCAATCAAAGTGAAGCCGGCTCCGAGGATGCGCGAGCGTTTCATGAAAAAACAAAAGTTGGTTGTTGGGAAACTAGCTGTAAGGTTGCTGGCTTCGATTCGCCAGTCAAGCGGCGAATGCGCGGGCGCCGACTGACGCCAGGCTGACTCCGGATTCCAGGGCCCTTTGACGCTGATTGTGTTTCGCCGGTGGTTTGTGGCGCCAGCTCGGGCAATCTTGACACGATCCCGTCGAGGTTCACCATCTTTCCATGCGAACGATCCTGGGGTTCGATCTGCACTCGGGGCGAGGCATTGGATGAGACCAGCCACCGAGAGTGTCCCCCTCCACCAGGTTGGTCTGGCCACGATCGTGGCTCTGGCGGCTGCTTTGGTTTCGAGCGGCTGCGTTCCGGCGGCATCGGGACAGGAGCCGTCGCTTCAAATTCCCGCCCTCCGGTGGCACGAGCGGTCTGATTGGATCAATGTTCAAACAGATATCCCTGTCGCGGGCCTCGGTGACGGCCAGACGGATTATAAGGCCGCCCATAAAGGCGCCTTCGATCATGTTTCCGATGGTGCTATCCTTTACTTTCCACCCGGAACTTATCGAATCACGGCGGGCTTGCGGCTCAAAAACCCCAGGGCGGACCGCTGGATCGGCGGACTAGTGGTCGGGAGTGGGCGGGAGACCAAACTGCTCTGGGATGGGGGGGCCGGCGGGACGATGCTCTCGTTGGACGGCATGGCCTATACCAGATTCGTCGGCTTCGAGCTGGATGGCCGCGGCCAAGCCAGTGTCGGCTTTCACTATCAAGCCCGCGCTTTTCAGACCGAAGTCAGCCACCAGCACCTGGCCTTCCGCGGCTTCACCAGTGCTGGCATCCTCGAAGATCACAGCGATAAAGGACAAGCCCTGGCCGAAACCGCATTCGACAACTGCCTCTTCGAAGACTGCGCTCGCGGCGTCGCCTTTCTTCAGTTCAACGACTACGACTATACCTTCGACGGATGCGAGTTTCGGAATTGCGGCGTCGCCCTCGATTGCGATCACGGTAACTTCTACGTCCGCAACTGTCATTTTGAGGGCAGCAAAATAGTCGACATCCGCGACGGCTCCGAGCATTGCAGCTCGGTCCGACGTTCGACTTCAGTCGGTTCGCAAGCCTTCATTTGGAGGAAATCGTCTGTTGCGCCCCTCACCATCCAGGATTGCCAGGTAGAGAACTGGAAAAATCCCGCAGGGGCCATTTACCTTTCGCGTCCTCCCGCGCTTGTCTTCGATTGCGTCTTCAAACCGGGCTTGGACTCGGCTGGGCAGCCGCCGATCCGCCTCGCGGACGACGGGCAACTCCTGCTGGTCTCCAATCATCAGATCGACGGTCGAGCGGCGCTCACCCAAGGAGCACGGCCCAGGCTGGTCAACATCCCGCGAGGTGAACGTCGCGGAGTGGTCCGCTCGGCGAACCAGCGCTTTTTGACTTCGGAAGCTCGCATGCCCGGGCGGGTGTTCGACGCGCGGCGGGATTTCGGAGCGGCGGGCGACGGCGTGGCGGATGACACCCGGGCGATTCAGCGGAGTATCGAAGCGGCGGCGGGCGCAGCGGGCAATGCGATCGCCTATTTGCCAAGCGGCCGCTACGTCATTCGGGAGACGCTGCGCCTAACCGGCAAGGAGTTCACCGTAGGCGGAAGTGGTTGGTGCACACAGTTGATTTGGAAAGGCACGGAAGGGGGCGTCATGGTGGAGGTGCGGGATGCGGACCGGGTTGTTCTCGAGAACCTGATGGTTGGGGCGCACGATGCCGGTCCGATGAACAACGGCATTGATATTCATCAGCTCGGGTCTGGCGGTGCCTCGCATGTGACCTACGATGGCGTTTATGTTTTTGGGATGTACCAGAAAGCGCCCCTGCGCCAAGGGCTCCGTTTCACGAATCTCGGACCGAGCGACACGGTGGTGTTGCCGCATGTGCAGGGGAATCTCCGCTTCGTCAATTGCGGACGGGCGACCGTCCTGGCGAATTGCAGTTATGAGGGTTCCGTCGTCGTGGAGGGCAAAGCGAAAATCCGTGACGGCTTTCTGGGATTCCAGACGCGCCTGGCAACGGTTGTGACCCACGGACTGTACCTCCGCGACAATCACAACATCGTCATGAGCGACTTCTACGTCGAACAAGCGGACAACGGCTACTTCTTTGAAGGCGAGCTCGAAGATCCCCCCGGCCGCGCAACTCTCACCGGGGCGAAGTTCCAGTCTTTCACCTCGCCAGACCCGGGAAAAAACACTGTCCTGGATATCCGCAACTATGGCGGCCAAATCTCGATTGGCCCCTACCAGTTTTACCAGGAACCCAAACGCATGCGCATGAAACAGCAGGGCCCTGCTCCCGTCGAGTTGCTTGTGTGGGGCTCCAGCTGGTACGGGGCCAAACCCGATCTGCAACTCGGCCCGGCGGCCAAACTGTCAGCGGCTGGCAACGCTTTCTGCGGCACGGCCCCAGCTGTCAATCCGGTGGCGGAGCGCCTCTTCTTTGAGGAGGAGCCATCCGCGGCAGCCGTTCTCCAAATCAGCCGCGCCTTGGACGACCTGCGCCGCTTGGGAGAGACAGACCTGCGCCTCAATCATCCGCTGTTTTCGAAGGGAACCTCCGCTCCGGAATAGTCATCAAAGAATACCGCCGTCGATTGAATGCACGACGCCGACCGGTCCGCCGCCTACTTTCCGACGAGCTTCAATTGTTCCAACAGCTTCTGTTTCAATGCTTCGGGCGGATGAAGCTCGAGCGCGTGATTCAGTTCGGCAGTCGCCGCTGCATCCTTCCCGTCCGCTCGCAAGACGACAGCCAGGCCGAGATAAGCTTCTGCAAAGGTCGGTCGAAGGCGGATAGCTTCGCGAAAGGCGGCGGTCGATTCCGCCCGATTCTCGCTTCCCAAGGCCAAGCCGAGGTTAAACCATCCTTCGGGGAGATTCGGTTTGGCTTCGATGGCCCTTCTAAATGAGCGCTGCGCGTCGGCGGGGCGGCCGCGAGCCAGTTGGACGACCCCCAACTGCACGAGCGCTTCAACCGATCCAGGGGCCAATTCCGCTGCCTTTGCCAACGCCTCTTCCGCCCCGGGCAGATCGTTCAACCGAAAGCGCGCCCTGCCGAGAAAGAACAAGGCCCGATCCGACTTCGGGTAGGTCCGGATGATCCGGTCCAATCGTTCCACGGCGGCATTCCATTGGCCCGCTTTCAATAAGGCGTCCGCCTCATCCAGCCACGCATCCAGTCCCGTCTTGAACTCCTGCACCTCGGCAAGATACGGATCTGGCAGCGGAAGGTCGTTGGGCATTCCGGCGAGAGCTTCGGCCAGTTGCGCCGCCTCATTGGTCCGTCCCAACCGCTGCGAGACCGTCAGCAACAACCGGTGCGCAGCCTTCCGGGTGCACGGGTCTGCTTTTGCTGCGGCGAGAAGATCAGCGGCTTCCTTAAACTGCCCCCGACTTGCGGCCAGCTTGCCCAAGCCCAGCCGCGCCAGGCTTGAACCAGGTTCGCGGTCGAGCACCTCGCGATAAAGCGCCTCCGCCTCGGGCATTCGACCCGCGCTAAGCAGTGTATTCGCCAGCTTCAGCCGTGGGATAGTTACGGCGGACGGAAACAACGGAAGAGCGCGCCCGAGGTTGGTCACAGCGGCGTCGGTCTTCTCGGGTAGTTCGGCCAAAGCCAGGAGATACGGCCACCGGGCTTCTTTGGGATCGAGTGCGGCGGCTTGGGCGAAGCACTCTGAGGCCGGCGCTCGAACATCGTGAGCCAGGAGGACCATGCCAAGACGGCTGCGGGCGGAGGCTGACTTGGGCTCCTTCACCGCTGCCGCGCGCGCTTCCGCGATGGCGCTGGCAATCACCGGATCGAAGCCATTGGTCTGCACCAGCGGCACCGGCAGTGGCTTCCCTGTGGGGAAGCCATGCCGCGCGATCAACGCCAGCGCGACGGCGGCAAGCAGGATGGGGCCGAGTGTCCAGCCCAACCGCATCGGTCTGGCCAAAAGCGATCTGAAAATAGCGCGCATGCTCGTTTTTTCTTCGCAGGCGACCAACCCGCGCCGCTCCGGCCGGCGAAGCTTCATTCGGGGCGTCAGCCGCCCGCGGCAGCGAGCGATGGCTGCGCCGCGCCGTTAGGGTGGTGGCGAAGTTGCCAACGGATGACCCGTGCCTTTCACCAGTTTGACGATCTGATCGGCGGCCGTGCCGGAGAATCGTTCCTGGGTTCCGTCCGGCCAGACAACATCGATTTGCTCCACTTGCCTATCCTGACTCAAGCCAAAATGCACCCGGGGATCATTGGAACTTAGATAGCTC
The DNA here is from genome assembly GCA_046346765.1 of Verrucomicrobiota bacterium. GTDB lineage: Bacteria > Verrucomicrobiota > Verrucomicrobiia > Limisphaerales > SIBE01 > JAXMHN01. The sequence continues at coordinate 12,600 of JAXMHN010000017.1, forward strand.
TGGGAAGGATTGACCCATCCGGCGATACGCCTCCCCTGCAGTTGGATGGTAACCTCAGCCCCATACGAATCCCGACTGCCACGGGTGGAATCTTCGAGCGCGCGAACGATCAGCCAATGACCCCGCGGCGCGACGTTGCGATAAACGCGGGCGGAGGCCGCAATGTGAGACACGACCACGTCCTCACCCCCGTCGTTGTCCAGATCGCCCACCGCCAGACCACGGGCGATCGCAGCTGTCCCAGTGAACGGGAGATTAGCGGCGGAAATATCCCGGAACTCGCCTTTGCCATTGTTGGCAAACACCTGGCTGCGCTGCTCGTATCCGTCCCAAAACGGGTCGGGGTTGGCTTTGCCGCACGGCGCGGGGGGGATGGCGACTCGCTTGATGCCTCCATTGACGACGAGCCAGTCCGGCCTGCCATCGTTATTCAGATCGGAGAGGACCGATCCGAACCCCGTGCCTCGCCAAGCGGAGTCAGCGACTCGCGCGCGGGTGGTGGAGTCTTGAAAATAGCCGCGCGGCCCCTGCTTCCAGAGGGTGTGCTTTTCGGTGCTGAGATGGCTGACGAGCACGTCAAAGAGTCCATCCCCATCCGTATCTCCGAACGCCAATCCCATGTTCGCTTGCACGGCACCCATCTCGTTATAGGCGATTCCGCGCAATGCTGCTTCCTCCGTGAAAGTGCCATTATGTTGATTGATCAAGAGCCAGTTCACGGACCCGTCATTGCCAACCAGCACGTCGGCCCAGCCGTCCCCATTCACATCCGCGCATATGACGCCCAACCCGGGGCCAGCCAGCTTGGCCAGGCCGGCTTTGGTCGTCACATCCTCAAATCTAATGTTTCCGCCCGCCCCGCCGAGATTATGAAACAGCCTCGGCACGATGCCGGAGAAGCCGGACGGCCCGCAGTATTCCTGCTTGCCTTGCGCCGTGGTACATTTCATGGACGGCGAGTATTGCAGATAATTGGCGACGACCAGATCCAACCAACCGTCTCGGTCGTAGTCAAAGAAGGCCGCCGACATCCCCCAGGATGGGTTGTCCAGCCCGGCTTCGCGCGTGATCTCGCGAAAGTGCCCGCCACCCTCGTTGTGCAGAAGATGAATGCAATCGTATTCCGTAATGAAGACGTCGGGCCGGCCGTCGTTATCCACATCGCCGATGGCCACGCCCATGCCCCGGCCCGGAAGATCTAGTCCGCTTCCGTTGCTCGTGTTCCGGAAACGGCCGTCTATTTCTTGATGGAACAACTGGTGCCTGGCAGCGGAATTCGTCCCGCCGTTTTGCAGCAGGAGCAGATCCATCCTGCCGTCCTGGTCATAGTCGAAGATCGCCACTCCAGAACCCAATGATTCCGGCATGAAATAAGTGCCCACTGGCCCGACGTCGTGGACGAAATCCACTCCCAGTTTATCGGTCGCGTCCTCCAACCAGACTGGTTCGCTTGGCTGCGCCGGTTGGACAACTTGGGCTCCAGCGGGGCGCTCAGGCTTCTGGCAGCCGACGCCGCCAATGGTCATCCCGAAGGCCATCGCGACGAGCAACACTTGGCAGCTTCTGAATAACAGGGCAGCTCGAACGGAAGGAAGGCAGGATCCGTGGAGGTCTGGATTTCTGGACATCACGATATCCGGTAACAGCTGAGTCGGTGGCTTCCTCCGCAAGCAAAACAGACCATGCTTGTGAAGTCAAACTGCCGCTGAGGGCCGGCGCGAAGGTCAAGGGCTGGTTCGAATGATTCAGGCGGACGCGGAGGTCGGAGAGGATTTCCCGCTCGCAGGCACACTTCGTGCCAATTCTGGGCGCTGTTTCCCCGAGTCTACTGCCTTTGTGGAGGGAGCTTTGTCCTGTTCTTGGAGGGTACTGTCCGGGAATGAATCACTTTCCGCTCTTTTTAGGCCTGTTTCGACGTTTTGGACTTCCACAATTGTGGAAGGGGCATCGGCCGGCCTGAAAGAAAAAGGCCGGGCGTGGAGCCCGGCCTTCTTGTTACTGGCTGAATGTTAGTCTCTTACCGCTTGGCGCGGTAGAACTTGGCGGCCGCATCTGGCGTGACCGCGAGCGGGCTCTTGTCGCTGACCTCTGTCCAAGGTCCGGACACGCTATCCGCGGACTCGAGTTTCCCTTCGAAGGTGATAGACAGGCCGGTGGCGGTGCGTTCGATGCTGATCGCAGGGCCTTCCACGGCGGTGACTTCAACCAATTGAATGGCATTGATGGGCGCCCGCGGTGTCGCGCTAAACCCGTAGCCATTTTCCGTCGTCGCTTCGACCGTGATCGCGGCCGCGGTCAGGTCTTTGAAGACGAAGAAGTTGCCCGCAGCATAGTTGGTAGAGCTCGGGTTGATCAGCGCTTCGACGTAAGCGGTTGAGTTGGTGTTACCCACCACGCGCACGTAATCCTTGAGCACCTGTTTCGTCGCTGCGTCGAGGACGCGGTAAGCTCCACCGCGCCCGCCCACGCCGCCAATGGCATAGACGTAGACGTCGTAGCCGTTGCCGGTCAATTGGGCCGGAATGTTGGTGATGGTCACCGTGCTCGTGGTCGCGCTACCCGAATCCAGATAACCGATGGTCAGCGCTTTGTCCGCGCCGGTGAGGAAGTTGTTCGTCTCACCGCGGCTGCCGGTGCTTGCCCAGGTGTTGTTAGACACCCATGACACCGTTACGTCCGTGTTGGTAGATGTTTCGTAATCAGTATCGGCAACCAGGTTGTTGACGTTGGTGCCGTTCTGACCCGTGAGGTTGTTCCAGTGGGCCTGCGGCAATGCTCCGGCCACATCGAGCGGCGCCAAGACACCGAGGTTGGCTCCGTTCGGTTCTTCGGAGGCGAAGTTAAGCCCAATGGTGTATGGCCGGAGATTCGGGACCGGCGCAACGATTCCAGGCAGGGCGCTGACTGGTGTTCCTTGGCCTCCGTTGTAGAGGGTGGCAATTTCCTGCGGGGCCAGGACTCGATTCCAAAGGCCGATGTCGTCGAGTTCGCCGACCCATTGTCGGTTCAATGCTTCTGGGTTTTCACCGATGAGCAGGTTGGCTGTGCCGGCCTGGAGCGCCGGTTTATTGGTATTGACCCCGTGGATCACACCGTCGATATAGAGCGCCGTGCCGAACTTGGCCGCGGTCGCGTCTGTGATCGCGACGAAGTGATGCCACTTGCCATCATTGACAGGCGGCGTGTCACCGGGACCTTCCCCAATGCCGCCGGCGTAAGCAATCGAGGTGTCACCCGCGATCACGCCGTCGCTTCGACGGGCCAATCGGTAGTTGGAGTTCTCGCCCTTGGCGATGAGGGCCTGCCACGATTTGTCGAAGGCGTCCACTTTGAACCATCCAGCGATGGAGAGGCTGCCATTGGCAAACTGCAGGGTGTTGCTGCTTCCCGGAATCTCCACGTAGTTCGTTCCGGTGAGTTTGAGGGACTTCCCGAACCCAGCCAACGGGGCATCGGTGAAGGCTACCGGCACTTTGCCTCGGGCGGCGCCATCGAAGCCGTTGATTGCATCGGCCAGGTGCCCATCGAAGCTCCAATACGCCGTCAAGCCAGTGGTAATTGTGCCGCCGACGGTGGCCGGCGCCGTCAGGGTTGCCGCCTCGGGCATCGCGTCGCCCACCGGTGTCTTCACGCCGGTAACGGTGACTGCGAATGCATTGGTCGGCACTGCCGAGACACCCAGGATCACGTAGTTGGGGCTGACGAGTGTGGCCGAGGTCACGGTTGCTCCATCGACCGTGTAATTGGCGACGTTGGTCGCGCTGCCCGCGCTGATCGGCCGGTCAAACAACACCCCGACGCCACCTTCAAGAGCGCCAACTTCAACCAGTTCAGGCGGCGTTCCGCCCGCCGGGTAATCGAGTTGGCTCGGCGGCAAGATGCCTCGCGTCACTTTGAGGCGATCCAGGAGACCGGTGTACTGGAGGCCGTAGGTCGGTTCCGAACCGATGTAGAAGACCTGGTTGGTGCGCGTGAAGATCACGCTGCCGGTGTAAGCCTGCGTGTCAGCGAGGACGCCGTCCACGAAGAAACGGAACTCCTTCGCGTTCTCGTGCACAACCGCGATATGATGCCAGTTCCCGTCGTCTGGGATCTTGGCATTGGACGATTGATCTTTGACCCCCAAGGTCGTCACGAAGACTGTCCGGTTGGTAAAGATCGAGAAGGACAACGCCCCGCCAGGCCCGTTGTTGTAATAGAACACCTGCCGGGTCGCGGGATTACCGTTGAGCTTGACCCAAGCTTGCATCGTAAACGAAGGATTCGCCTGGTCGAGTTGCACCACGGTATTGGTGTCCGGGACGATGACTTGCGTTCCCGGGGCGAAGCTGAGGGCGAAGTCATTGGTCTTGCGGCTGGGCGTATCGCTGGTCCATTTCGGTGCCGGGTTCGGCACGGCCGGGAGGGCGGCGGTGCCAGCGCTGGCAAATGGCCAGTTGCTGAAGCGTAGGCGACAACCGTGTTGGTCAAAACGGCCTTGGCGGTTGGTGGCGACGTTGTCCAAGTCCGCACCGTCCAACGCTCCGTTGTGGATGCGGAAGCGGTCGATCGAACCTGGAAGGCATTGACCATCGGTGCGGCGCCAACGTTTTCGGCTCCGATAGTCAGGTAGTTATTTCGATAGCCCGCGGCACGCGCTTCCCAGCAATGTTCGTCACGGAAGTGCTGTCGAGGAAGAATCCTGACGCCCGTGCCGGGCTCCCAGACTGCAGCGACATGATGCCAGCCATTGGTCGGATAAATGCCGCTGTTGATGCCGACAATCCCGTAGAGGGTGAATTCGGAGTTGCTGATTGTTGAGACCCAGTTTCAGATGAGCCGTGAGCGGCCAACCTTCGTAGGTGCGCGTGTCGTTGGTGGCAATGTTGATCCAGGTCTCGATGGTGAAGGGCGTTGGTGGCGAAGGCCAGAGTCTTGCCGATGCGATCGTTGACGACCAGCGGCTTGAGTGGTCTTGTTGGCTTGTTGAGCGTGACCGCCCGGTCGCCAGCGGTGCCGGCAGGGCTGCGGGTGGTAACTACCGGGACGTTGTTGGAGTCGATCCCGATGCCGATACCGAGTGTGCCGACGAGATCATGAACCGCGTCCACCGTGTTGGTTCCTTTGCCTTCGTTGAAGGGGAAGTCCAGCACGGTCACCACCGTGGGCGCCTTTACGCCTGGGACAGTGCTGAGCGCCAGGCCTTGGCCGCCGTTGTAGAGCGCGGTGACTTCCTTCGAGGTGAGCACCCGGTTCCAGATGCTGATATCGTCAATCTGACCTGTCCACTGGCGGTTGAGCGCGTCGGGATTCTCGCCAATCAACAGGTTCTTCGCGCTCGCGGTCAGGGCCGGCTTGTTCGTGTTGACCGAATGTCGCACCCCGTCGATGTAAAGGGCCGTCCCAAATTCCGTCACTTTGGAATCGGTCACCGCCACAAAATGATGCCACTTGCCATCATTGACTGGCGGCGTATCCGCGGCGCCTTCACCAACTCCGCCGGCATAGGCAATCGAACTGTCGTTGGTGATGACTCCATCGCTTCGGCGCGCCACCCGGTAATTCGAGTTTTCGCCTTTGGCGATCAGTGCTTGCCACGACTTGTCGAACGCCTCCACTTTGAACCATCCGGCGATGGAGAGGCTGCCATTGGGCGAATCCAGCCCGTTGACCGGTCCGCCAGTGATCTCGACCCAATTGGTCCCGTCCAGTTTGAGGGCTTTGCCGAAGCCGGCCTGGCTGTCCACGAATTCCACTGGATCCTTGCCCCGCGCCGTCCCATGGAAATCGTTGACGGAATCATAGAGAGTCCCATCGAAGTTCCAGTAGGCCAACAGACCGTCGAGGGAAGGTGGAGCGGCTGCCGGCGCGGCTGGCTGCGGCCCGTAAAACAGGCTGACATTGTTCGTGGTCACATCCGCCCCATTAACCCGGAGGTGGAAATTGGCTCCGCCATGATGAGCCGGATCGGGGTTGCCGGAGTGGTTGAGCTTGTCGCCGGTGCCATCATCGGTCCAGTCGCCGTTGAAATAGGTGACTTCAATCGGGTAAAGGCCGGCGGCGGCGAAGACCACATTGGCATCGACTGTGGCATCGCCGTGGCTGCCATCGTTGTTGACGATGTCCAGACCGGCAATGGTAATGCGGGAACCGTCATCCGAAGTGGTGCCCAGCTTGACCGTCTTGGGCGTGGTGACATTCAGCCAGCCTGTGAATCGGAAGGCGCCGTCATCGAGGTTATCGACCGAGCCGCTATAGGATTTCGCATCCGCGCTCAGCCAGTTGGTGATCGAAGTGAGATCGTTGCCGAGGTACACCAAGCTGTTCGCCTGGAAGGTTCCGGTCGGAGGCCCGAATCCGTCCAGCAACGCGTCGATACGGTTGGTCGGATTGGTCGCGCCATCCAACGGGATGGAGTAAACCGGACGCCGCCAGTATTCGCCGTAAAGGCTGCTGCCCCCGTTGGTCGATGCGGGGGTGGTGGCTAACGGGGGAGCTGCCGCCAGGTAAGGAGGCACCAGAATGCCGGGGCCGGTCGGAGAGAGGACTTGCACCGTGTTGGTAGTGACGTCGGCGCCGTTAATGCGCAGGTGGAAATTGGCTCCGCCATGATGGGCCGGGTCCGGGTTGCCGGAATGGTTGAGCCTGTCGCCGGTGCCGTCGTCGGTCCAGTCGCCGTTGAAATAGGTGACTTCAATCGGGTAGAGGCCAGCCGCGGTGAAGAAGACGTTGGTGTCGACCGTGGCGTCGCCATGGCTGCCGTCATTATTGACGATGTCGATACCGCCGATGCTGATGCGGGAACCGTCGTCGGACGTGGTCCCCAGCTTCACGGTCGCGCCCGCGTTGGTGACGTTAATGAAGCCGGTGAAGTGGAAGGCGCCATCGTCGAGGTTGTTGGTTGTGCCAACAAAAGACTTGGCGTCGATGTCCAACCAATTGGTTATACCGGTCAGATCATTGCCGAGATAGACCAGCTTGGTCGCTTTAAAGGTTCCTTGGGGCGAGCCGAAGCCGAGGATCAGCTCATCGATGCGATTGGTTGGGTTGGTCGCGCCGTCCAGGGGAATGGAATAGACCGGCCGCTTCCAGTATTCGCCATTGAGGCTGCCTGCGGGCTTGGCCAGGGGAGCCCCGACCGCGTAGGTCGACGGCACGATGACCGAACCGGCGTCCGAGTAGAACATCGCCGCGTTGTTGGTGTTCACGTCCGCACCCGCCACGCGGAGGTGGAAATTAGCCCCGCCATGATGGGCCGGATCCGGGTTGCCGGAATGGTTGAGCTTGTCGCCGGTGCCGTCGTCGGTCCAATCGCCGTTGAAGTAAGTGACTTCGATGGGGTAGACGCCCGCTGCGGCAAAGACCACATTGGTGTCGACGGTGGCGTCGCCGTGGCTGCCGTCGTTGTTGACAATGTCAACGCCGCCGATCGTGATGCGCGAGCCGTCGTCGGAAGTCGTGCCGAGCGAGACGGTGCCTGCGTTGGTCACGTTCAGGAACCCGGACAGTCGGAAGACACCGTCATCCAGGTTGTTCGTCTGGCCGGCGAAGGACGTGGCATCGGCCCCCAGCCAGTTGGTCACGTGCGTGAGGTCGTTGCCAAGGTAGACGAATTTGGTGGCTTTGAACGTGCCTGACGGTTGGCCAAAACCCGCAATCAGATTGTCAATCCGATTGGTGGGATTGGTCGACCCGTCCAATGGAACGGAGACAGGCGGCCGCTTCCAGTATTCACCTCTGAGGTTGCCGCCCTTGGTTGTGAGCGGCGCACGCACCATGAGGTTCGTGGGTATGTTGATCTGGGCCTGCGCAGAGCAGGCCGTGACCATGGCAAACAGGACGGCGAGCTTGGTCTTAGTTTTGGAGGAGTACATAAGGGAACCCGAACCCTTCCCGGGGTTGGCGGAGTTGGTTATTGTTCGGCTGGTCCATGAACGGCGGTAACACCGACAATGCGAATGAACTTAACTGCGAAACCGCGCCGAAACTGCAATTGGAACAGCCGCTAGGAAATCACTATCTCAAAAGGAATGCAACGGCAAAATGGCAGTATAGCGGGGCGAACGGGAAGAAACTGGGGGTGAACCTGGCGGACCGCTGCTGAGAGAAGGGGAAAAGACCGGGAACCACGGCCCTGCGACCAATCCCAATCCGAGGCAATAGCGGCCTTACGAGGTGCTCTTTTCGCCGAAAAGCCCGTCGATGAAAACCCCGATCAGGAAGACGCCGAAGAAGGCCTTACCCAAACCATTGGTGATGGCGTGATGCCGTCCAACAAACGCAATCACCAATGAAAGGACGGCCAAAGCTAGAAACGCTTTTGACAAAGTCGACATAATGCTTGCCTAACGGTCGGCTCACTCTAGCGCGTCGGGCCCCGGATGCAAGTGCGATGCGGCTCTCAAGTTTCCGCCCGCCTTGCTGGATCAACCTTCCGAAGGCCGAATCCGACCCAGCCGCTGGCCACGCTGCGCCGCCGGCAAATAGCTGGTTTGGCTTCGCTCTCGCTCACGCGTTGAATGTCTTTGCCCATGCGCAAATGCGGCGGTAAACCGGGGTGTCGGTCGTCTCCGATCACCCTGTTGGCCCTGGTTGCCTCCCTCGGAGTGGCTATCCTCCTCTGGCGCAACAGCCAAGCTGAAGTCCTGAGCCACGCCCGCGCGCGCTTTCAATTCCGCACCCACGAAGTCGAAATAGCCCTTCGGCAGCGCATGCTCGCTTATGAGCAGGTGTTGCGCGGCGGGGCCGGCCTGATCACGCCCTTCGATGCCCGGACCCGCGATAAGTGGCGGATTTACGTCGAACGTCTGCAAATTGACCGCAATTTCCCGGGGATCCAAGGGATTGGATTCTCGGAGCGAATCCCGAGAAGCCAGCTCGAGCAGCATATCCTGGCTGTCCAGGCCGATGGCTTTCCCAACTACACCGTCCGCCCACCGGGCAATCGAAGAGTATACCTCCATCGTTTATCTTGAACCCTTTGACTGGCGAAACCAGCGCGCCTTCGGTTACGACATGTTCTCCGAACCGGTCCGCCACGTGGCCATGGTCCTCGCACGCGATACCGGCGAGGCGGCCCTTTCCGGCAAAGTCATCCTGGTGCAGGAAACGGAGGCGAATGTGCAGCCGGGCTTTCATGTACTCCGCCGGCTTACAAGAAGGATGGCGACCGATACCGTCCAAGCCCGGCGACAAGCATTGGTCGGATATGTTTACAGCCCCTTTCGCGCTCGGGACCTGATGAGCGGGATCGTTGGCGAGGGCCATGCCTCAGAGCGTCGATTTGGACCTCCACATCTACGACGGATCAACCCTGTCAGACGCCACGTTGCTGTATGACGATGACTCCGGGCGATCTCACGCAGGGCACCACCCGCTCTTTGTTCGCTCCGCCTCGGTCACAATCAATAAGCATCTCTGGACCATCCGATTTGCCTCCATGCCTCTGTTTGAGGCGAGTATCGATCAGCAAGGGCCCCTCACGGTCCTTGCGACCGGCGTGGTCATCAGCCTCCTCCTCTCGGCTCTGCTTTGGTTCCTGACGACCAGCCACCAACTCAATGCTGAACTCGAGCAGCGCGTCGCGGAACGGACCGCCGAATTGCACCGCGAAATCGCGGAACGCCAGCGGGCGGAAGCCGAAATCCTGGAATTGAACCAGCACCTCGAAGGCAGAGTCGCTGAACGGACGGCCGAGATTGAACAAATGCACCGGCAGTTGATGCTCGCCTCGCGCCAGGCAGGGATGGCCGAAGTGGCGACCAGTGTCCTGCACAATGTTGGCAACGTGCTGAACAGCGTGAATGTATCGGCAACCTTGGTCGCGGACAGGCTCCGTGGGTCCAAGACCTCCGGCCTCGTCAAGATAGCCGGCCTGGTCAAAGACCACGAAAACGATCTGGAATCCTTCTTCAGCCGCGATCCGAAAGGGCGGCAAGTCCCCAGCTATCTGCTGAAGTTAAGTGAACACTTGACCTCCGAACGGAGTGCGCTCGTGGAAGAAGCCGAACTGCTGCGCAAAAATGTGGAGCATATCCGGGAAATTGTGGCGATGCAGCAGAACTATGGCCGCCTCTGCGGTGTGCTCGAAAGCGTCCGGCTCGCGGATTTGGTCGAAGACAGTCTCCGGATCAACGCTACCGGCATTAGCCGCGGCGCGTTGCAAATCGTTCGACAATATGAAGATGTGCCTCCGTTGACGGTCGACAAGCATCAGGTCCTGCAAATCCTCGTCAACCTGATCCGCAATGCCCAGGACGCTTGCCAGCAAAGTGGCCGAACGGATGGCCGCTTGACCCTCAGCGTCAAGCTCAGCGGCGATCGCGCTCAGGTCATTGTGACCGACAACGGCATCGGCATCGAAGGCGCCAACTTGACGCGCATCTTCGGCCACGGTTTCACCACTCGCAAGAACGGCCACGGCTTTGGACTTCATGGCGGGGCGTTGGCGGCTAAAGATCTGGGTGGCGCATTGTCTGCCTACAGTGCCGGCCCCGGCCAGGGGGCCAGTTTCACCCTCGAATTGCCCTTGGCCCCGCCAAAGCGATCCGTTAATGGGTCAGTGCTTGAACCTTTGACCGCGATCGATGCTCAGATCTGATCCGCTCCTCCTCGCGTCCTTCCCGACAGCCACCACACTCCGTTCGAGGCAAACCCGATCACCATCGGGTTTTATCGGGTTTCGATCGGGGTTTCATCGAGGGTAGTGCGGGTCTAGGCCGGGACGGAGACGGTTTAACTTGTGGTGGTAGGACGCGCTCTCTGGGCGCGCTGCTTTGGAGTTCGGACGTTGGGGATAGGGCGTCGCTCTCCGAGCGCGCCGCTTGGAGATTGCAAACATCGGAACGGCTCGCGCAGGCGCGACCCCTCAGATCATCTTCAAAGCGCTCCGAAGCGGCGATGACGTCGGGCGTATTCCTCAAGCGCTTCAAAGAATTGGGCCCGGCGGAAATCCGCCAAAGCGCTCCGTCACGACCAATTCAGCGTAGGATATCTGCCAGAGGAGAAAGTTGCTTACCCGCATTTCACCGCTCGTTCTGATGAGCAAATCGGGATCCGGGAAGTGTCGGCATAGAGATACCCGGCGAGAACCTTTTCACGATCTCGGCTGGCTCAAGGCGGCCGTCCTGACTTCCTGAGCGAGGCTGCGGACGGCGTCGACGATCTCGCGGGTGCGGCCGCCGCCGTAGCTGAGGGCCAGGATGAGGGTGAGGCCGTTGTTTTTGGCGAGAGCGGCTGGTTTTCTGTGTAATTGTTCCTGGACGAACTCCGGGAGGCGGTAGATTTGTCCGATGGCTTCGAGGCGGACATTGCTACGGTTCAATTCGGCTATTTCCGTCTTGAGGTATCGGGCGAGGTAACGCATCAAGGTATCGACCTCGTCCTTGGCTTATCCAGTTTTCAACGAGAAGGGCGGCGTAGGTGAGGGGATGACGCCGATTTCGGCGCTGGCGGTGCGGACGATGGCGCATTGAATTCGACGCCGTTGCGATGGCCTTCGGACGCGGGGAGGTGGCGTTGTTTGGCCCAGACGGCCGTTGCCATCCATGATGATGGCGACATGGGCCTATGCAGGAGGTGCCGAAGCCGCGGCTGGATGAGGATGCGCAGCAGTCACACCATTCGACAATACCTTCCACCTGCCGGGATTCAGGCCCGATTCTGCATCTCGCGCTTGCGCGGGAACAACTTACGAGAGAAAGATGGTCTGATCTCGCGCCGGCCCAATCGACGCGATCGTCAGCTTTGCGCCGGTGAGTTCCGCGATGGCTTGCAGATACTTGCGCGCATTGGGCGGCAGCTTTTTCCACTGCTGGATATGGCTGGTCGGGGTTCTTCCAGCCAAACTCGGCGTAGATTGGCTTGCTGGCCTGGAGAACGCCCGATGTCGTTGGGGATGTGGTCGTAACGGGTCGAGCCTGGGCTACCTGTAGGCAATGCAAACCTGGATGGTCTCGACGGTATCGAGGCCGTCGATATTGGTGATGGCCAGTTCATCGATGCCGTTGACCATCGTCGCGCAGGAAGCCACTGCGTCAAACCACGCTGATGCCGGGCGCGGCCGGTAGGCGCCGAACCTGCGTCCCATGGCGTGCAGCATATCAGCGATCTCCGCGCTTTCGGTTGGCACCATTCTCGCCACGGGTAGCAGAAGCCCACACCCCGACGACCTTATCCATGCGATTTGGGAGGCGGGACGCCTGAGCTGGCAGGCGCCGCCGGACGTTGTGTTGGAAGAGGCATCAGCGGGGTAGGTGCCGTGGTCGATATCCAGGAACGCCTTGGGCCCCTTCGAACAGGACGTTCGCATTCCGGCGAGTGGCTTCGTGGAGCATCACGACGGTATTGGTGACGAACGGCCGCAACTGATCTCCCCGCGACGCGATAAGCCTCGTGAATCTTCTTGAAAGAGACCGGTTTAGCCCCGAGCGCTTCAGGATAAGGGCTGTAGCCCGGTACGCGCTGTTTGAGCAACAGCTCGAAACGGGGCGGATTGACCAGATCGATCACAAAAGCGCCAGTGCGGGCGGCTTACTGCCATAGGCAGGCCCGATGCCGCGTTTGGTCGTGCCGATCTTGTTCTTGTTTTTGAGGATTTCGCGTTGGACATCCAAGGCGCGATGATAAGGCAGGACGACGTGGGCGGTTTCGCTGACGAACAGTTGCCCTCGACGTTGACTCCGGAGTTTTCAGGCCGTCGATTTCTTCGACCAGCCTCGGGACGGGATCGACGACGACGCCATTGCCGATGATGCATTGCTTGTGTTCCTGGAGAATGCCGGAGGGGACCAGGTGCAACACATATTTCTTGTCGCCGAGGAAACGGTGTGGCCCGCGTTGTTCCCTCCCTGCGTTCGCACCACGACGTCGGCGTCTTCGGTGAGCACGTCAAGGTCTTGCCTTGCCTTCGTCGTCCATTGGGCGCCGACCCAGAATCGTGTTGGGCATAATTCTCTTCGTCGGATACAGACACAAAAAGCCCCGGCCCTCAGAGCGCGCCGGGTGCAACCGGCTCAAACAGGCAATTTACTAACCATCCTCCCCATCCGTCAAGCCAACTTCAAGCCGACCGGCAGCGTATCGCCAAGCGCGGCCTTATTCCGAGCTCCATCGTCGCGGCTTCGTCCACCAGTCGGACCCATGAAGCCGGACTGGCCGCCCTCTGCAACTCGGCCCGCACCCGGCCGCGCACCGCTTCGTCCACGTCCCGAACGCGATCGCCGGTCAACCGCACGAGGAGGGCCTTCGGCGCGAAGCGGGCGCCGTCAGTTTGCAGGCAATCGCCGCAGCAACACCTCGGTCCATTCGCCCGCCTTGCGGACCGACGACCGGGTGAATGCTCCCGCAGATCGGCGCGCGCGGGCGCCAAGACGGCCCAGCGCCCAGGCTCCACGGCCTGGCGATGCTGCCGCCGGCGGACAACCGGGCTGCGATCCAATCGCCGAATTGCGCCTTTCACCGGCCCTGCCTTGCTCCGGCGGCGCCCAGGCGGACCATCTCTTCCAACCCTTCCGGCTGGATGCCTTTCGGTTTGGGAATGTGTTTGGGGACATGCGGCGGGACGCGATGGGCCAGGTGCGGTTTGAGCACCTGCCAGAGCTGCTCATGGCGGGTTTCGTTCAGTCCGCCGGCCAAGCGACGCCAGAGGATCCAGAACCAGTCCAGACCGGCTTGTCCTTGACCGCTTGGACCCTTCGGCGAACAACTGGACGGTCTGTTCGCTTCGCCATTCATCCAAAGCATAGCCAAACCCAGGGCGAAGAGCGAAGCCCAGGAGCTGGAAATAGATGCGCTCGTGGTCGGGCGAATGGCGGCGCCGGCTGGCGCCGGCAAATAGCGCGCTCCAGAGTTCGCGCAGGACGGGCAGGCGCCATTCGTCGCGGGCCCCGAGCAACTGCTCCAGGCCAGCCCAGAGGGTCTTGACGTCCCGGGCCGCTGCTGCTCGCCTTCGCCGGATTGTTCTGGGGGCCGCTTGTTGCCAAAGACGCGCTCCACCACCTGCGTCTTCACTAAACCGGGGCGGCATTGAGTCGGTGTCGGTAAGGGTGGATTCCGGGGCGGAGCCGCGCAGTTCGAACTCGAGGCGCCACTGCTCCTGGCCGCCGCTGTTGGCGACGCACCATAACTCGAGGGCGCTGGATTTCGGTCAAGGTAGAGCGGGAAGATGGAACGGAATGGTCCCGGGCCGGGAACGGCCGCTTTTCAAAACGGTGTGAATCGGCGGCAGTGGGTTCATGTCTTCGCTGACCGAGACGACATCTCCGGCGCGTTCCAGCCGGTCGGAGGTCGACGAAAACAACGGAAAGCGAACCGGCCGTCCGGAGCGTCAATTGAAACTCGCGCTGCGCCATATCCAGCTGGGCTCCTTCCTCCTGGCCACGCGGAATAACGCACAGAGCAAGGGGCGTTTCGGCCCCGGCCTGTTCCAGGCCGATGTAAAGGGCGTGAGCGGCGCCGCCGGTGATGCGACGCCCCAATCCACGTCGGACCAGCCCGTAATGACGCGCGCCGCGGGCCACGGCCAGCTCCAGGGAGCTTGATGTTCTGTGCAGCTGGATGGGCGGTTGATCCGGCCACCAGCCGGCCATCATCACCGCCAAGAGGCGCTCGGCCAATCGGCCCGGAACGAACACCTGTTCAGCAGGACGGCGTTCGGCCTGGGCAGCCCGGGCGCTGCGGCCGCCAGCTGTCCCAACGCTTCGAATCCCGCCTCGGCCGGCGCAGAAACGCCGCCAGATGGCGCGTGATCGCCGGATCAGCGGCGTAGGGCAAGCCACCTCTTGCAGCGCCACGCGCGCGACCTGTTCCGGCCGGGTATCCGCACCGCACGCGGGGAAGAAGCCCATGGATGACTTCTACTTCGCGGCGCGTGAGGTGGGTGGCGAGGACCTGCCGAGGAGGCGGCTGCTCCCCGGTGCGACAGTGAGTTGGACTTGATCAGGCGGTTCAGCGCTCAGCAACGTTTCTTTGGCGCTGGCCATTTGGGCGAGCTGGATTCCATTGCGTGACGCCCAGCGGCGGTCGCCCGAGAGCAAGCGCCTTCCAGCGCGCCGGGCCAGGGCGGCATCCATATTGTCGCCGCCGAGAATCAAATGCGCCACCCACGGCGATGCGGCGCAGTTGCGGTCCTTCCGGAGACGCCCCCACTTGGACGAGAGTGAAGTCGGACGTGCCGCCGCCAACATCCACCACCAGGACCAGGCGGACGTCCGCCAGCGCGCTGGCCAGTCGGCTTTCGTGGTGGGCGGTAAAATCGTAGAATGCGGCCTGGGGCTCCTCGAGCAGGGTAAATCGCTCCAGGCCAGCTTGCCGGGCAGCGCTGACGGTCAAGGCGCGGGCGACTTCGTCGAAGGACGCGGGCACCGTAATGATCCTCCTGGCGGGCGAGCAGGCAGTCGGGATGGGCTTGATCCCAAGCCGATGCGAGGCGGCGCAGCAGCAACGCCGAGGCTTCCACCGGTGAAAGCTTCGGCACTTCGCTCGGCGCGCCCCACGGCAGAATGCGCGCCGAACGGTCCACCTTGCGGATGACACAGCCAGCTCTTGGCTGACGACACCAACCGCGCCGGCACGCGGGCGCCCCGCCAACGCGCAATTCTCCGGCGACGATCTCGCGCGGTCCCCACGGCAGTCGTCGCTCCTGCAGGCAGTTCGTGTTCAAGCCGGGAATGTAGAGACAGGAAGGCAACAAGGGGGCTTTGAGCCGATTTCGCCCAGCCGCCGGACTTGTGGGATGGGCAAATCGATGACCCCGGCCGGGCCGGCGACCCTAACCGGGCCGAGGCGATCGCGCAATTCGATCGTTCCCAGGTCGATGCCGACCAAGTATTGAGGCTCACTCACAGCACTGGGATTCGCGGCGCGACGGGATTGGTCTTGGCCAAGATGGAGGCGGCTTGGTCAGCGTCTTCGGCCTAACGAGGCGAAGCCGCAGAGGCCTTGGCTGGTTACGTTTTCCCGCATCTCGACCGCCTCTTCATGCGGACGTTCAATTCCCAACTTCCATCGCGCTCCCTCGTTCTCGACGCACCGCACTTCGAGTGCGCCCAATTCCGTCACCGCCGCTTGCAGATGATCGGGACCAATTTGCCCGCCTCGGTCTCCCTGGACAGGCAAGGTCGCTCGGATCGGGGCCAGTTCTTCCAAGTCCTCCGTCCGGGTGCTGTCCTCGAGGAGATCGCCTACCTTGTCGTCACGGCGCACCGAGGAGGCGAAGAAGCGGAAGCGGGTGGGCTCACCCACCACCAATCCGAATTCCTGCGGTGGAACGTCGGCCTGAGACCCTTCCTCCATCCCGAAGGGCGCCACGCACAGCGCTTTGACAGGCGGTTCAAACCCGGGCACAGCGGGCACGGGCGATTCCACGCCGACATAATAAGAGCGGGCCGTGCCGCCGCGGATGCGAATCCCATGACCGCGCCTGACCCAACCGTAGTAGGCGGCCCCGCGCGCGACCGCCAGGTCAAGGTCGGCGCCTTCCAGTTCCTTCACGGGAGCGCCCTCATCCGCTTGCAGCCAATCATTCAAAACTTCGACCACGCGCTCTTTCAGCGCCGTCGCTTTGAATACACCACCATTGAAGAGGACGGCGGTGGGATGAACGAACGCGTGCCCATCCACTTTGACTGGGGCGTCCGGGGAATTCTGGAGGGCGCGGGCCTGCCGGCCGAGAAAGGCAGCGAGGTGACGAGTGATTCCAGGGTCCTGGGCGTAAGGCAAGGCCATTTGGGTCAAGCCGGTGCGGCGGGCCGTTTGGGGCAGGTCATGAACAGCGGTCTTCGGCATGAAGCCGTCGGTCAGAATCCGGGTGAGGTCTTCGCGAGTCAGCTCGGTTTTGATCGTTCCGCCGATCAGGGCGGAGCCGCGGCTGGGCACCGAGATGGGGGCTTTTTTCAGTTTCGGATCAGCGAAGAGCAGTTCTTTTGCTTGGCGGCAACCGTAGGTCAGCGAAGCGAATTGCCAGGAATCCAATCGCTTGCCCGCCGCGTTCAGCTGCTGATTGAGCGTATGGGCCAGGGTCAGGTCCATGTTATCCCCGCCGAGCAGAATATGGTCGCCGACGGCCACGCGGGTGATTTCGACATTGCCGGCCTGTTCGGCCACGGCCATCAAAGAGAAGTCGGTTGTGCCGCCGCCGACGTCGACGACCAGAATGACGTCGCCGACTTTGACCTGTTTGCGGAAGCTCTCGCCCATCGCTTCAATCCACGCATAAAGGGCCGCTTGGGGTTCTTCCAAGAGCGTGACATTGCTCAGGCCGGCGCGGGTCGCCGCTTGCATCGTCAGATCGCGCGCAGCGGCGTCGAATGAGGCGGGGACGGTCAGGATCACGTCCTGCGCTTCCATCCGCTTCGCCTCCCGAGTTTTGCGATCGGTCAGGCGGAGGTTCCAGGCAGCGGCCAGGTGTTGCAGGTATCGGGCGGACGCATCGACCGGGGAAATGCGCTGGACATCAGCGGGCGCCTGCCAGGGCAGCAGCGGGCTGGTCCGTTCCACGCCGGAATGGCTCAACCAGCTTTTGGCCGAAGCGACGAGCCGGGCCGGCACCTTGACCCCATGGCTGCGGGCAAACTCCCCGGTCACGGCGGTGGCCCCTTTGTCCCACGGCAGCGCGAGGCTGTCGGGGGGGAATTCTCCGGCGCTGGCCAAGTAAAGAAACGATGGCAAGAGCCATCGTTCTTCGATCGTCCCGGGTGCGGTCAGTTGGGGGATGGCCAACAAACTCTGGTCCCGTGGGCGGGGCTGGTCGGCCGTGAGATCGTAGTAAGAGAGGGCACAATGAGTCGTGCCCAGATCAATTCCAATGGCGTAGTCTGACATGTGACAGTTACCTCAATCGCGTTGGTCCCGGGAAGAGACTTTGGTCGGCCAGCGACGGCGATTGGCGGAACTGAGCGCCCCGCGCGGTCGTCCGGACGGTCATTCCCGGCGCTAACTCTATCCCAACTCCACCTCCGCCGGAGCCACCACTTTCGGGTCCATGCTTTCCGATAGAGCGGGCAGGCGGATTTCCTTCGCAGTCCAACCATGGTGTTTCAAGGTCCCTTTGAAAGGCGGCTGACCGGTGACGTTCCCGGTCAGGCGGATGCGTTGGGCATCGAATCCGGCTGGGATGGCCGTGGGCGATCCTTCCTCCCCGGCGACGGCAGGTTGGAAAGTGAAATATTCCTTCAGGACTTTAGCGCAGCCCGTGTGCACGACGCGCGCGGCGGCGCCGACTTCTTCATCGGAGAACCCAGCGACGTCCTGCTGCAAGAAGTCGAGCAATCGGCCTTCCCGCTGGAGCGCAGCCAACACGAATAATCCCGAGGCATGGACGCGTTCGGGAGGGGCTGCCGCCGGCGCTGGCGGAGGCGTCGCCGCCGCAGCTTTGGCCGAGAGGCGCTTCAATCCAGCGGCAACCTGCTGCGCGTAATCGGCGCTAAAAATCAGGCGGAAAGCCATCCCAATCCTCTCGGAAAAAGAGGGGCTCTCCGCGACAACAGTACTTTCCATGGCCACAGCATAGCAGTGCCCAAACCCGGAGCAAATGATTCCGCCGCGCGCGGTCGGGCGCTTTGCAGGAACAAGGCGTCTCGGTGTCACGTAACGAAGCGCTTCGTGGCCGGCTCGGTCGAAGAAGGCATCGTCGCACGCTTTCCGTGGACAAACCGGCCCAAGTCATTAAACGTATCAGCGAATGAACCCGCCAAGAGTTGCCCGGACGTTGCGACGCCTCCTGGCTTTGATCCTGTTCCTGCTCTGCGCCGCCGTTGCCCACTCCACCTTCGGCCAGATCATCAGTGAATTTCTCACTCAGAATAATGGACTGCTGCTCGATGAAGACGGCGATTCGCCTGACTGGATTGAAATCCAGAATCCCACCAGCCAGCCGGTTCATTTGCTCAATTGGGCCCTGACCGACGTCAGGACAAACCTGGTCAAGTGGCCGTTCCCCGATACCAACATCGTCGCGGGCGGATTCGTCATCGTTTTCGCCTCGGGCAAAGACCGGCGCGTGAGCGGCGCGCCGCTCCATGCCAACTTTCGCCTCGATACGGAGGGGGAGTATCTGGCTTTGGTGGCGCCGAACGGCCTTCGCATTGCCAGTGAGTATGCGCCCGCTTACCCAGCGCAGCTGCCTAACATTTCCTACGGGATCCGGCAGCGCGCGGGCAGTGTGTCGGTTTTAAAATCGAATGCGTCCGGGCGATACCGGGTTCCGGCCAGTGCGGCCGAGGATGCGAGCTGGACCGCGCCGGACTTTAACGATTCGAGTTGGAGCGGGGCGGTGAACGGCGTCGGCTTTGAGACGACGCCGGCCGATTACGCCGGCCTGATTGCCACGGACGTGCGCCTGGCGATGGCTCAAAGCACCTCGTGCTATGTTCGTTTGCCTTTCGTGGTCGACAATCCAGCTGATTATTCCGCCTGGCGTCTTCTGGTCCAATACGACGACGGGTTTGTCGCTTACCTGAACGGCCAGGAAGTGGCGCGGGCCAACGCTCCGGAGACGCCGGCGTGGAACTCGGCGGCAACGGCCGGGCACCCCGATGATCAGGCAGTCATTCCCGAGGAGTTCGACCTCACCTCCGCCCAAGACCTCATTATCCGCGGAACGAACGTGTTGGCCTTGCACGGTTTGAACTCCAGCACGACCAGCAGCGATTTCCTGGTCTTGGCAACGATAGAGGCGCAGCCGCTGACGGAAGGCAGCCCGGTGCCCAGCTACTTCACTGTGCCCACCCCTGGCGAACGCAACGTAGGCGGTGTCGACACGCTTGGCCCGATTCTGAGCGACGTCACGCTGTCGCCGGCGCGGCCATTGCCAGCCCAAGCTCTCGCCATCTCGGCTCACGTCGCGTCTTCTTTCCGTCCGGTTGCCGGCGTGCAGTTGCACTATCGCGTCATGTTCCAACCGGAAGTGACCGTCGCCATGCTGGATGACGGCGCCCACGCGGATGGCGCGGCCCATGATGGCACTTACGGAGCCGTCATTCCGGCGTCGAGTGCCGGGCCGGGCGAGATGATTCGCTATTTTGTCACGGCGACTGATTCAGAACAAAATTCGTCCCGTTTGCCGCTCTTCCTGGATGCCCGGGAGTCGGCCCAGTATTACGGCACCGTGCTGGCCGATTCGAGTGTGCAAAGCAAGCTGCCGGTGGTGGACTGGTTTATCGAGAATCCGTCTCGTGCGGACACGCAGGGCGGCGCCCGGTGCTCGATCGCATTTCTGGGAGAATTTTACGATAACGTCCTCTTCAGCTTGCATGGCCAGAGTTCGAGCGGCTTTCCCAAAAGGGGCTACAATCTCGACTTTCCCCGTGATCATCGGTTCCGCTATGCCACGAACGCGCCGCGGGTTAAGGATATCAAGCTGCTGACCAATTACGCCGACAAATCCCGGACGCGCAACACACTCGCTTACGATTTCATCCGCGAAGCCGGATCGGTGGGCCATTTCGCTTTCCCGGTTCGAGTGCAACAGAACGGGGAGTTTCACGCCATTCTCGATTTGATGGAGGATGCCGATGACCGCTGGCTGGAACGGGTCGGCCGCGATCCGAACGGCGCTCTTTACAAGGTCTACAACGCGCTGGACAGCGCGGGTGGAAACGAGAAGAAGACCCGCAAGAACGAAGGCACGGCCGATCTGCAGAGTTTGATCACTAACCTGGCGGGCAACCGTTCTCTGGCCGATCGCGTGACTTATGCCTACGACAACATCGATCTGCCCCAAACGGTCAGTTATTTCGTTGGCCTGGCTTTGATCAGCAGCCAGGACCATGGCCATAAAAACTTCTTTATGTATCGGGACAGCGATGGCAGCGGCGAGTGGGCGATCTTCCCTTGGGATGTAGACTTGAGCTGGGGCCGGAACTGGATCGATGCGGGCGGCTATTTCACCGATCGGCTTTACACCAACAATGTGCTCAACTTTTACAACGGCGCGCAGCAGAACAAACCATCCAACCGCCTCTATAACCTGATCTTTAGTCATCCCGATTTTCGTCGGATGTACCTGCGCCGTTTGCGCACTGTCATGGACACGCTCCTCCAACCGCCAGGAACGCCGCCTGCCCAGCTCAAAATCGAAAAGCGCATCCGCGAACTGGTGGATTTGATGGATCCGCCCGAGATCACTCCCTCCGACGCCGACCTTGATTATCAAAAGTGGGGCTCCTGGGGCAATGGTTTTGAAACCCGTCCGGAAGCGCAACGCATTATCGATCTTCACCTGCCGGGCCGGCGCGACTTTCTTTTCAACAGTCCGACCGCCACCTTGAACGGCGAGGGCATTCCGCCGGCGCAGGATCCCAATGCGGTGGTCACGATCGGCGCGATTGATTTCAATCCTGCCTCGGGCAGCCAGGAGGAAGAGTTCATCGAGCTGATCAATCCGCACGACGTCGCGCTCGACGTCTCCGGTTGGAAAGTCGAGGGAGCGGTCGAGTTGACGTTGAGGCCCGGCACCGTCCTGCCCGCGGGCAGCCGTCTTTATCTGTCGCCTAACGTCCGGGCCTTTCGGGCGCGCACCGCGGCACCGCGGGGCGGCCTCGGCTTGGCGGTGCAAGGCGATTACCCTGGCCAACTCTCCGCCCGGGGAGAATCGTTGCGAATCGTCAACGATCAGAACCGGGTCGTCGCCAGCACCAACTATCCGGGACTGCCCACCGCCGCCCAGCAGTTTCTCAAAATCACAGAACTGATGTATCACCCGGCGCCGCCCCCGCCGGGCAGCCCGTATACCGACGAAGACTTTGAGTTTATCGAACTCAAGAATGCCGGGAGCACCGCTCTGGATTTGAGCGGCATCCGATTCACCAACGGGATCGCGTTCAGCTTCACTGGGGCTGCCGCCCGGCAGCTTGCCCCAGGTGAATTGATCCTGGTGGTCCGAAACGTTGCAGCCTTTGCCTCCCGTTACGGCGCCGGGCTCAAAGTGGCTGGGCCATACTTGGGCGCGCTGGACAATGCGGGCGAAAAGCTCAAGCTCGTCGACGCCGTCGGCGAAGTTGTGTTCGAGTTTGACTATTCTCCAGAGTGGTTGCCATCGACTGACGGCGAGGGTTACTCGCTGGAAGTGTCCGACCCTGACCAATCCCTTGACTCAGCCAAGGCTTGGCGGGCCAGCGCCCAACCGGGCGGGTCACCTGGCCAAGAGTTGTCCGTCAGTGCCGTGCTCCTCCGGACCAGCCTTGTCCATGGCACCTTTGTGATTTCGTTCACTTCCGCGCCCGGGCGGGCCTACTCGCTCTTTCATCGGACGAGTTTGTTTGCCGGTGAATGGGAGTTGGTTCGTCCCATTGCCGCGCCGGCCCAAGGCAGTGACTGGTCGGTGGAGATTCCGATCGCCGATGATGCCGCCCCGCACTTTTACCGCGTGCAATAGCGTCCAGGGAGGTGGTCAGCGGGCCACATCTGCGGTCAGCGGTCGGAGGTCGGAGGTCGGAGGTCGGAGGCAACGGGCTGCGGTTTCGGGGAGACTTCCAGCGAAAAGTTCCCTAGCGTCCTGCGACAACCGGTCATGATCACACCCTGGCAGTATCCAGTGTTGTTCGCCGCCGCTTTTGTGGCGGGCTTTGTTGACTCGATCGCGGGTGGCGGCGGGCTGATCACCGTGCCCGTTTTGATGAATCTCGGATTGGCGCCGCAGGATGCGCTCGGCACGAATAAGCTCCAAGCCAGTTTCGGGTCTGGCAGTGCTGCCTGGCACTATGCCAAGGCTGGGACGGTGACGCTGCGGGACTGCCAATTCGGCTTCATGGTCTCGATGGTGGGGGCGGGGGCGGGCGCGTGGCTGGTGCGTCAACTCGACCCGGGATTGCTGCGGCGGGCCATACCGGTGCTGTTGGTCGGCGTCGCCGTCTACATGCTGATCCATCCGAAAATGGGCGAACACGACTTGCATGCGCGCATGCCGCGCCGGATGTTTGATCTGCTCTTCGGCTTGGTGATTGGTTTTTATGATGGATTCTTCGGCCCGGGCACCGGCACCTTCTGGACGATGGCGTATGTCGTTGTCCTCGGGTTCAGCCTGACGCGTGCGACTGGTTCGACAAAAGTAATGAACTTCGCCAGCAATATCAGTTCGCTGGTCCTGTTTTTGATCGGCGGCAACGTGCTTTTCGGGGCCGGGCTGTTGATGGGTGCAGGTCAATGGCTCGGAGCGCGCATGGGCTCGCGCATGGTCATTCTGCGGGGCACCAAATTTATCCGACCCGTCTTTTTGACGGTGGTGCTGGCGCTGACGGCCAAGCTTCTATTCGAGGCGTATCGCCGTTGAACTCATGTTGCGCTCGGCCCCTTTCTCCTCCATGCCCGCGCCACTCGCCCTCCTGTTGATTCTGCTCACGGCTGCTGTCCCCGCTCCCGCCGCGCAGGTGCGGTTCGAGCCAGAGGACCGCCGCTGGGTCCTTTCCAGCGGCGACTTGGAACTGCGGTTCAGGCAGACGGACGCCGGCCTGGCTTTGGAAGACGTCGGGCTCAACGCCGAGGCAGTGTGGCCGCGGTTGTCTCTCGGGCTGGCGAATGCCGAGGCGCCCGGGACCATTGTTGGCAAAATAGACGGGCAAGACGTGACCGGCCGCGACCTCGCCTGGATCAGCGCCGGCGTTGAAAAACAAGCCGATGGCCGCGATGAGTTGCGGTTGCTCTTCAAGATTGCGCGCTGGCAAATAAGCGGCCGGGTCCGTTGCTCGGCTGGGGGGGAGACGGGCGTGTTCACGTTCCAGACAAGCCTGACCAACGAAGGGCCAACGGCGGTGCGCATTCAATCGTGGCCGTCTTTGGTTTGTCAGTTGCCCGCCGCTTTGTCGCACGTCTCCTATTTGACCGTGGAGCGGGACGGGGCGGCGGAGTTTGCCACCCAGGCGCTCCCGATGGGGCTTCTGGAATTGGCCGGGCCGCCCTTTCGCCCTTGGCTGGCCCTGGGCGCGGGCGATGGCGGAGGGAGGTTGGTGGCCCAATTGCTGTGGCCGGAAGAACCCGAGATGCGTTTCCGGCGCGAATACGGAGCCGCAGACCCAGGGTCGACCTGGACGCTGGAATTGGGACGCTACCTTGCGGGGAGGGCTGCTGAGGTGCTCGAGCCAGGGCAAACGCTGGACTTGCCGGTGGTGGCCTTGACGGCCAGTGGCGGCGACCTGGATGCGGCTGTCCACGCGCTCCATAAGTTCCAGACGCAGTTCGCGGCCCCGTCCCCCGCGCTTGACCTCGTGCCGATTGCTTTTCGAGGCCCAGCCCTTCTCTCCACCAACATCCCGCCCAACCAGGTGAAGGCATGGCTGGATTTGGCGGCAGACCTCGGCGCAGATCTTTACCTGCTCGATCGTGGCTGGAATCCCATCCTGGCCAACACCGACCAAGGGACTCCAATGCTGGCCGGCGTCCAGCTGTTCGATCGGTACCTGAAAGCAAAAGGGGTTCGCTTGGCAGCTTCTCTCGATTTAACCGGCGGCCCCGGTTTGGCCTTTGCGCGCCAGATGCATCGCGAATGGATTCGGACGAATCAATCGGGTGGGGAGTTGGTTGATTTCCGGCTTCCCGCGGTGCGCCAGTGGGGGCGCGGCCTAGTGGACCGCCTGGTCCAGCGCGGAGGCATCAGCTGGATTCGCTTCGAACCTGGCGGCGATGCCACTGTCGCTGCCGCGGACTTGGAGGAGCTGGGTCGGTGGCCGGGCTACCTGCGGCAGTGGACCGACTGGCTTGATGACCTCCGCCGTCAGTACCCGCAGGTCACTTTTGAGGACGGACTTTGGAAAGCTTCCAGGGCCTCGTGGCGCATCGGGACGCGGCGCCAGGCCACTAACACGGCGCAGCCACCATCGGTCCGGCGACCGGCCCAGGTTTATGCGAGCACCTTGGAACTCGCTCCAGCGCGTCGAACGTGCAGGCTGGATTTGTCTGGGGTGGCTGCCCAGGGTGAGATGCTCGGCGCCTTGGACGGGGCCCTCGGCGCAGCCATGACTGGGCTTCCCATCATCGAGGCGGAATCCCTGAACCTGCCGACCAACGCGCTCGCCCTGGTCCGCGGCCGCCTGGCGGCGTTTAAGCGCTGGCGGAGCTTGCTTCGCGAAGGGGATGCTTATCCTTTGTTGCCTCCGGAAGTCGCCGAAGCAACGGGGTGGTGGGCGTTGCAGTTCCTGTCGCGGGACCGCCACCGCAGCGTGGTGCTAGCGTGTCGATGGGGAGGTTCGGCCTCCCGGCAGGTTTTGCCGTTGCGCCATCTCCTCGACGACGGCGCTTATGAAGTGGTCGCCGATGGGGGAACGCCGCTGCCGCGGCGGGGCGCCCAGCTGAACGCTTTACCAGTGGTCATCGACTCGCCGCTGGGTTTGAAGGTTTATGAATTGACCTGGGTGAATGCGGAGCCGGTTCTGCCGATCGATGGCCAGGCCCTCGGGCGGACGTATGAAGGGGTCGGTGCCCTCAGTGCAGGCGGATCCTCCCGCTTGTTGCCTGACTATCCGGAAACTGCCCGACGCGACATCCTCGATTTGCTTTTCAAACCTCAAGCCGGAGCCAGCTTTCAGCACCTCAAAGTCGAGGTGGGCGGAGATGTCAATTCGACCAGCGGCAGTGAGCCCAGCCACATGCGCGCCCGGGACGAGAAGAGTTTTGAGCGCGGCTATGAATGGTGGCTGATGAAAGAAGCGAAGCAACGCAATCCCCAGGTTGCTTTGGATGCCCTGCAATGGGGGGCGCCTGGGTGGATTGGAAATGGCCACTTCTATTCCCAAGACAATGTCGACTATCTGCTTGAGTTCCTGCGCGGAGCGCGTGCTCGACACGGCCTGACGTTCGATTACCTCGGCATCTGGAACGAAGTCCGCTACGACACCGGCTGGATCAAATTGCTCCGGGCCGGGTTGGACACGGCCGGCTTTTCCGGCGTGCGCCTGGTCGCTCCGGACGAAGTGGACCGCTGGTCGATAGCGCCTTTGCTTCGCATGGACGCGGCCTTGGCCAAGTCGGTCGACGTCCTCGGCGTCCATTATCCCAAATACGTCAGTTCGCCCGAAGCCAAACAGTCCGGCAAGCCTTTGTGGGCAAGCGAAGATGGTCCTTGGCGGAGCGATTGGAGCGGCGCGCAGCAGTGGGCGCGGATCCTCAACCGCAACTATATCGAAGGCGAAATGACGAAGACAATCATCTGGAGCCTGGCGGCGGCTTACTATGATAACCTGCCGAATCCATCAACCGGTGTGATCAAGGCCAATCAGCCCTGGTCTGGGCATTACGAGATCAAACCAACTTTTTGGGTGACTGCTCATACGACTCAGTTCGCTGAACCGGGCTGGAAGTATGTGCGTTCCGGTTGCGGCTATTTGCCCTGGGGCGGAAGCTTGGTCAGCTTGTGCTCGCCGACGCTGCGGGAGGTCAGCTTGATTGCCGAGACGATGGATGCGACCCGCAGCCAGACGCTCGCCTTTATGCTCACGGGCGGGCTGGAACGCGATGCGCTCCAGGTCTGGGGCACGTCCGCAGGTCGGTGGTTTGAGCAGTTGCCCCCGGTGAGAGCGACCAACCAGGTGTTCTCCATGACGCTGGCGCCGGGATCGATCTATTCTTTCACCAGTGTCCGCGGGCCAACCAAGCCAAGCCCAACCATCCCGCCGCCGGCGCCATTCCCACGCAGCTATAAGGAAGATTTCGAGCGCTATCTCCCGGGAGCCTTGCCCCGGTTTTTCTCCGAACAGGGCGGGATATTTGAGGTCGCGACTCGGACGAATGGAGGCGGCCAGTGCCTTCGCCAGTCAGCGGTTTCCAAAGGCATCGAGTGGGAATCCCACCTCACGCCCGCTCCCGAAACGATCCTGGGCGATGCCAACTGGAGAAACTATCACGTGGGCGTGGATGTGTTGCTGGAAAGCGAGGGGTTCGTTTCCCTTTTTGGAAGAGTGGGCAAGATTCCCCAAAGCCCGGGGCCGCCTGCAGCTTACTGGCTGAAAGTGAATCAGCGGGGTGATTGGGAACTTGGCGTGGAGAAACACCCGATTGCTTCCGGCAAGGTGGGGTTCAGCACCAATCGTTGGCACCATCTCGAACTCTCGTTTCGCGAGACGCAGATCGATGTCGCCATTGATCACGTCAAGACCGCCTCGGTTCAGGATACCACTTACCTCGGCGGCATGATTGCCCTGGGCAGTGGTTGGAATGGCGCCCAGTTCGACAACTTGCAGATCGAGGTGGACCCTTCTGACCTGAATCTCGCTTGGCGCGTCCCCGCCCGCGCGTCTAGTCAAGCCGATGCGGATTCCGGGGCCGCCCAAGCGAACGATGGGGATGGCTTTACGACCCGCTGGTCCGCCCAGGAGGGCCGGACGGCAGGCGAATGGCTGGAGGTTGATTTTGGGAGGCCGACGACGTTCAGCCGGGTTGTGCTCAAACCGTCTTCCCCTTCGATCGGGAGCTATGCCGTGCAATACTGGAATGGGGACAGTTGGCGGGAGGCGATGCGCGGTCAGAACCTCGGCAATGGCTCGGCCTCGATTGGATTTCCCGCCGTTCGCGGGAGCAAAGCGCGATTCTACGTTACGGAGGCGGCCAGCGCGCCTTCCCTGTGGGAGTTCGAGATCTTTCACGACGCGGAGAGAGGCGCTGGCGAAGCTCCCGTCGATAAGGAATAGTTTCTGCTTATTCGAAGGTCAACATCGATGCCGAAGTCATTCTTTTCCCGCCCCCTTTCACAACTGTTGGCGCTCTGCGGGTTGTGCGGTGCCGCCGCCGTCAGCCGAGCGCAGAATGTGGTGATCAACGAAATAATGTATCACCCGCCCGGGACCAACGTGCTGGAGCAGTGGATCGAACTTTCCAACCGAGGCCCAACGGAAGTGAACCTGGGCGGCTGGCGACTGATGAAGGCAGTCGATTTTGCCTTCCCCAGCGGGTTGCGTCTCGCGGCAGGCGGGTTTCTGGCCGTCGCCGCCAATTCGGAAGCCTTCACCAATCGGTATCCCGGGGTGGTGAACTTCGTCGCCGGCTGGGAAGGTACTCTCGATTACGACGGAGAGGAGATCCAATTGCAGGACGCGAAGGGGACGATCATCGACCAGGTTTCCTATTCGTCGGAAGGCGATTGGGCGGTGCGGCGGTTGAGCGTCCCGGATCGCTTCAAGAAGCAAGGATGGGAGTGGTTCGCAGCCCACAATGGCGAGGGGAGTTCAGCTGAATTGATCGAGGCTAATCTGCCCAACGACAATGGCCAGAATTGGGGGGCGAGCGTTGAAGCCGGAGGAACACCTGGACGGGCCAACTCTCTCGCGCGGGACAACGTCGCGCCGATCCTTGTCGGGCCGACCCATTTCCCGCTCGTGCCGCGGCCCGGAGAATCCGTGACCGTTCGAGCGCGTCTGGTCGATGAGGACCCAAGTGCTCTCACCGTGACCCTCTTTTGGCGTCTGGATGGCGCCGCGGAGTTTGCGGCTGCCCCGATGCTTGATGATGGCCAGCATGGCGACGGCTTCGGGGGCGACCGACTCTTCGCCTGTCTTTTGCCGGGGCACGCCGCCAAGACGATCGTGGAATATTATCTCGTCGCCCGGGACAGCCAGGGAAACGAGCGCCGCTTCCCCAACGTCGTGCCCTCAGGGACGGATCGGACGGCCAACCTCGTTTATCAGGTCGACGAGGAAGTCTTTGTCGGCCCGCAACCGTTGATCCGGTTGATCCTGACGCGCGCCGAAATGGACTATTTGAGCAACGAGATTTGGAACGGGTCGCCGACCAGCGACGCACTCGTCAATGGGACGTTTATCAACCTGGATCAGATCCTCGAAGACGGAAGCACCTCCCAATGCCGGGACCAATGCGGCATCCGGAACCGGGGCAATGGCACCCGCTCGAATGTTCCCCATAATATCCACGTCGCCTTTCCGAAGGACCAGCCCTGGAAGGGACGGGCGGGGTTGAATTTGAACACCTCTTACGTCGCGTCTCAACACCTCGGCAGCGCCGTCTTTCGTTCCCTGGGCTTGCCCGTGGCCGAATCGCGCCCGGTTCAAGTGCGGGTCAATGGGATCAATCTGGCCAAACCAGGCCAGGAGCAGTTTGGCTGTTATGCCGCCAATGACCTCGTCAATGGCGCTTTGGTGCAGCGCCAGTTTCCGCTCGACCATGCCGGGCAGCTCTATCGCGGTATCCGGGATCGCAGCGGTGGGACAAATCTATTCGTTGCTGATTTGCTCTGGCACGGGCCGGACTACACCATCTACACGAATGTGTATGCGAAGGAAAACAGAGGCTCCCTCAACGATTGGTCCGACCTGATCCAGCTGCTCGATACGCTCAATCATACGCCGGATGCCGACTATGCCCAGGCGGTCGAGCGGATCGTGAATGTCGAGGAGTGGATGCGATACTTCGCCATCAATACGCTGATCGCCAATCAGGAGAATGGCCTCTCGAATGGATCCGGCGATGATTTTTCCCTTTACCGGGGCGGACGTGACCGGCGTTTTCTCTTGTTACCCTATGATCTGGATTCGCTCCTCGGCCGCGGCACGCGGACGGAGAGTTACCGCGACGGTATTTGGCGCATGGCCAATTTGCCGGTGGTGAATCGGTTCATTCGCCATCCTGACTTTGTCCCGCTCTATTTCAAACAGTTGACGGAGTTGGCCGGCACGGCGCTTTCCCCGGACCGGCTTAATCCTCTCATCGATCACCTCCTTTCCGGGTACGTCGATGGCGCAACGATCGCCAATATGAAAGCGTTCCACTCCAACCAGGTCGCCTATGTCTTGTCCCAGTTTCCTCATGGGTTGACGGTCGGGAGTGAACTCGTCGTCAGCAATGGCTATCCCCGGACCGGGATTGCTACGGTGGCATTGTCGGGCACGGGCGATCCTGTCCAGACGCGAGGCATCCTGGTCAACGGCTCGCCCGCCGCTTGGGTGGCTTGGCGCGGAACCTGGACCAACCTGGTGACTTTGGCTCCGGGGATCAACCGGGTTCTGGTCCAGGCGATCGATCTCACCGGTGCGGAAATCGACCGGGCTTATTACGACATTTGGCATGATGACGGCCACACCCAGCTCGCGCCCGCCACCATCAGCGCGGATGCGAGTTGGAAAGCAGCGGACGGCCCTTATCAGGTGGCGAGTGACCTGTCGATTGCGCCGGGGGCCAGTTTGACGATCGAACCTGGAACCTCAGTCTACTTTGGGGCCGGCGTCAATCTGACCGTGTCCGACGGGGCGCGGTTGCTGGCCGAGGGGACGGACACGGCGCCGATACTCTTTACCGGGCCGCCCGGCGGCGCCCAGCACTGGGGCCATGTCGTCATCCGTGGAGGCGCTGGGTCGCCGGAAACGCGCCTGGCGTATATGCACTTTGCTGACAATGAGAGTTCGAGTTCAACCCCGTGCCTGCAAGTAACCGGTGGGACGGTCTTCCTGGATCACCTTACCTTTGGCAATCCTGCGGCCCCTTACTTGCACCTGGACGGCGCCTCATTCGTTGTCCAGGACTGTCATTTTCCTTCTCCAACGGCGGAATTTGAGCCGGTCCATGGAACGGAAGGGATCAAGGCGGGCGGCCGGGGTCTTTTCCGGCGCAATTTCTTCGGGGCGCCGCGGGGGTACAACGACGCCGTCGACTTCACCGGAGGAAGACGGGCCGCGGGCTCCATCGTTCAGTTCATCAACAATGTTTTCGCCGGCACGGGCGATGACGAACTGGATCTGGATGGCACCGACGCCTGGGTGCAAGGCAACCTCTTTCTCCATGCCCACCAGAATGGCTCCCCCGACACCTCGAGCGCGATCAGCGGAGGCAACAACAATGGTGATGCCTCCGCCATCACGATCATCGGCAATTTCTTTTACGACTGCGACCATGCGGTCACCGCCAAGCAAGGGAACTTCTACGCCCTCTTTCACAACACCATCGTGCACCAAACCCATCAGGGCGGACTCGATGTCGATGGCGCGGTTTTGAATCTGGCGGATGTCGGCACGACCGAAGGAGCCGGGGTTTATCTCGAAGGCAATCTCATCGATGACGCGGAGAAGTTGGTGCGGAATTGGACCACCGCCACCATCACTCTCTCCAATAACCTGATCACTCTTCCGTGGACCGGGGCGGGCGGCGGCAATTTCACCGGGGACCCTTTGTTTCGCTCACGCCCGACGGTGGCTGAGACCTACTTCACCAATTGGCAAACCGCTCAAGTCCTTCGCCAGTGGTTCAGTCTCCAACCCGGCTCTCCCGCTCTCGGCGGCGATCGGGACGGACCTCAGACCGGGGCGGGAAATCCCTTGGGCGCCTTGATTTCCGGCGGTCCGGACGCGACCACGGCCGACACTCATGCTGAATGGCTCGTCGGCCCCCATCACACCGGGAACGGCATTTCTCCCGTAGCATTTCCGAACGGCTCGGGCTTTACCTCCTACCGATGGCGACTGGATCAAAGCGACTGGAGTGCGGTCACCCCCATCAGCAGTCCTGTTCGGTTGGCCGACCTTGGGCCCGGGCCGCATCAGCTGGCCATTGTCGGCCAAAATGACGCTGGCCTCTTTCAAGATGACGCCGTGCTCGGCTCCGATCAAAGTACCACCGTCTCCCGGACCTGGGTGGTCGATCCAAACCAAATCACCTCGACGCGCGTAACCGTTCGCATCAATGAAGTCATCCTCGGCAATGCCACGCCGGAGTTGATTGAGCTCTATAATGACGGTGCCCAGCCGGTAGATCTGACGGGCATCGGATTGAGCGACTCGGCCGCTGCGCCAAGACGGTTCACTTTTCCATCCGGCACTGTCCTTCCGGCGGGGGCTATGGTCGTGCTGTCCGCCGATGCCAGCTCCGGCCCGCCTTACTTGCACACCGGCTTTCAGCTTAACCCAACCGGGGCCGATCTTTACTTGACTGATAGCGCCGCTCGCGGCTCGGCACTGCTGGACGTGGTGCAATTCGGACGCCAAATCGCTGGTTATTCCATCGGACGCCGGGCGGATGGCACTTGGGGACTGTGTGATCCGACTCCTGGACGAGAGAATATCGCGCAAGTCACCGGCGCCCGAGCCAGCCTGCGGATCAACGAGTGGCTCGCTGACGCGCGGTTCTCCGGCCTCGATGACTTTGTCGAACTCTACAACCCAGAGCCGCTTCCAGTCGACCTCGGCCGTCTGTTCCTGTCCGATGCGCCTGGTTCTTTGGACCGGCACGCGATTGCCCCACTCAGCTTTATCGCGGCGCAAGGATTTGCCGAGTTTGTCGCGGACGGCTCGCCTGCAAACGGCAGAAACCATCTCAGCTTCAAGTTGGCGCCCGAAACCGGCTCGATTACCCTTTCAGCGGCCGACCGGACGATCATTGATAGCATCACTTACGACACGCAGCGGACCGATGTCTCGGAGGGCCGTTCGCCCAACGGTTCAGACAGCTTCGCCGTCTCGACCCAGCCAACGCCTGCGAGTGGAAACCCCGGGGCGAAGGCGCCCGCGCCAAGCACCGAGACCTTGCGCGTGCCGTTGCATCCGATGGACGGCCCGTGGCGTTACAACCAGCAGCAGAACCTCGACGGCCTGGCTTGGACGGCTCCCAGCTACGACGACTCCGCCTGGCCCGTTGGCCGCGGCTTGTTAGGGGTCGAGGATTGCAATTGCCTGCCGGCTCCAGACCTTCAAACGCGACTCAGTCTGGGACGAATCACTTACTACTTCCGCACGGCCTTCGTGGTGGATACGAACCTCGCTGGTTTTGATCTCAATCTCAACATGGTCGTTGATGACGGGGCCATCATTCATCTGAACGGCGCACCCATTCTGACCAACGGCGTCAACCGGGCCGCGCCTGCTTACGCGACGGAGGCGTCCCGGAATGTCAGCAATGCCCGGGCAGAGAGCTTTGTTCTTCGGGACATTCCAGTCCTCACCGGGACGAACATCCTGGCCGTTGAAGTCCATCAGACCGCCTCCGACAGCAGCGATATCGTCTGGGGCCTGGCGCTCGAAGCTACGCGGACGGTGACCAATCTGCCACCACCCGCTCTCCGGCCGGTGGTCCTCAATGAGCTGAGGGCAACTCCATCTGCGGGACCGTCTGGAAATGAGGGCGCTTATATCGAGTTGTTTAATGGCTCGACCAACCAAGCGACGCTCGCCGAGATGAGCTTGAGCGACGATGCTCGCTTTCCCCGTAAGTGGGTCTTTCCGCCGGATGCCTCGATTCCGCCTGGCGGATATCGAGTCGTTTACTGTGACCATCGCCAGCCGATTTCCAGCACCAACACCGGTTTGACGCTCCCGTTGAACGGCGCGGTCGTCCTGCTTTTTGACTCGCCAGCGGCTGGTGGCAGCCTCCTCGACGGGATCCGATATGGACTGCAGCCTCCGCGCTTCTCGATTGGCCGAGTTCCCGATGGGACCGGCGCTTGGGCCCTGATTCGGTCGTCTCCCGGTGGCACGAATGACGCGGTCAATCTGGCGAACGCCGATGGGCTTCGCATCAATGAGTGGATGGCCGATCCCGTGGACGGCAGTGACTGGTTTGAGTTGTACAACAGCTCGAGCGAACCGGTGGCTCTGGCAGGCCTGTCTTTGACCGACGACCCTTCTCGTCCCACGGACTCCCCCTTGCCGCCGCTCTCCTTTATCGGCGTCGGCACCAATGCCTTCATTCAGTTCATGGCCGACGGCGACGCCCAGGCGGGGGCAGATCATGTGAGCTTTTCCCTGAAGAAATCAGGCGAAAGCGTGGCCTTATTTGCGTCGGGCGGTGCTTTGCTGGACGGTGTTGCCTTTGCCAACCAGGCAGCAGGGATTTCCCAAGGCCGCCTCCCCGACGGCGCTTCCAACGTGGTTGCCTTTGTCGCTTCGGCCTCGCCCGGGGCGAGCAACTATCTTTCGGATTCGGACGGAGACGGGTTGGATGATCGCTGGGAGATGACCTATTTCGGCAGCTTGAGCCATGATGGCCGCGCCGACAGTGATGGCGACGGCCTGACGGATCGCGAAGAGTTCGTTGCCGGGACGAATCCTGCCGATGCCGGTAACGCTCTCCGGGTTGTGTCGGTGGGATGGATCGACGGCCTGGCATTGCAGTTCGATGCCGTCGCCGGCATTTCCTACACAGTCCAGTATCGCGACGCCATCGGATCGGAGGGGTGGCAGAAGCTGCAGGATGTCGCGCCCCGATCGGCGAGCGGTGTGGTCACGATTACCGACCTTCGCCCGCTGGGCGAGGAGCGCTTCTACCGCATCGTCATCCCCAGTCAGCCGTAGGCGATCATGGCCTGACTGGAACCAGGGTCTTCTGGTCTGCTTGCAAGGCTTGGAGGAGGCGGTCGATCTGAGCCAGATCTATTCGCTTTTCCCGGTCGGATAGCTCCAGCCAAGGGCGCAGATCCGGATGGCGTTTGTGGGCGTCGTCCCGGACCGGATCGTGGACCCATCCATCCAAAAGACGCTCGGCGCACCAGCGGGCGTGTTCCATGCGGGCAAGCACTTCTTTCTGCTCCCGGCTGAGAGTCAGGGTGGTGGCGGCGCCGGGGCGCCACTCGCCGACTTCGTAACCGAGCGCGCGGGCTTTGACGGGCATGTGATCAACGGCTTGCCGGTTCGACTCCTTAAAGGCTTCGTCCAATTCCTCCCATGGCCTTTCCGAAGCGGCCACACCCAGCGATTTCCCGGCCGCCCGTTCGCTCGCCTGATGCGCCAAATACCCAGTGTGGAGCGCCCGCGCCAAGGTCTCGTTCTCAACCGTCGCCCGTCCGCATGCCTCTTCCAGCATGCCAAACGGCTTGACCGTGTCGTAGACGCTGCGGCCGGCCCGCCCCCGAAACATGACCGGGAAGCCCTCCGAGGCGGTCAGCGAGACAAGGACACGCACTTGGTGGCCGGCAAGCAGGTTTGCCAGGCTTAACGCGATGGCAACGTTAAATGCATCCGCCCCATCCCGGCATACCGCGACTGTCGACAGATCACCAGCCGAGCCGAGCGCCAACTCCTGCAGGATCGGAGTGGTTGTCAGTTGATCGAACGCTCCCACGCGCAGCTCGACGGCGCAGACCTTGCCGAAGGCAGCATACTTCTTTTCGAACGCCCGCCACCGCACTTCCACGTCGGGATCGACGACCGTGAGCCGAAGCTGGCATCCATTGGCGAAATGACCGATCCGCCCCGCCTGCAGGGCGAGTGCCTCCCCCATATGACCGAATCCGAAGATCACCAGGTGGCAGCGCCGTTGGCTGGCCGAGTCGATCGGGGCGTAGTCGAGCGGGCTGACTTCGAAAGCGTGCCTCGCTCCCACTTGATACAGATCGAGGCTGCGCGCATTCACCCCATAATGTTTGCCCGTCCCGGGAAAAGCATCGGGGGCTTTGAGGGCGCGGCGCAAGTCGGTATCGCGCAGGAAAGTCCAGCCTAGAAGGGTAGGACGAAGAACCGGCCGGGCGGAGGGCCTCAACCCAGTCCGGGCCTGGACCAACTGCCCGACCAAACTGAGAATGGCAACGTTGGCCTCGTCCTGCCCGCAGGCGGCAAAGACGTGACTGGCCCGCGTGACGCCCGCCATCCTTAGGACACCGGCATCCGAAGCGTTTCCGCTCACCACCGGAATGCCCCGGGACCAAGCCCATTCGACCGCGTCATTGGAGGCTTGTTGTTCAATCACGACCACGGATCGGCCGTCCGAGTCGAAACGCTTGGCCAAAGCGAGTCCGAGCCGGCCCAAGCCGCAAACGACGATGTGTCGTTTCCGGACCGGCACGAACAGGAGCTTCCATTGCCGGATGAAGACCAGGGTCAGGACTTTGGCCACCGTCATGAGGGATGCGGCGGCCGCAAACCAACGGGCGGCGGTCAACCAGCCATTGATCGGAGGCGGCTCCGCGCGGGCCGAGAGCATGAACAACTTCAGGGTCGAGAAGGCCAAATCGCCCCAGGCGACTTTTCCTTTGGTGATCAGGTCGTCCTGATACAGCCCGACGATGCCGCAACTGGCTCCAAGCGCGGCCAGGAAGACGACGATCCACCATTCCACGACCGACCGCCGGGTTGAAACTACAGCTATGGAGGCCATGCCGTTGGTGTCGCTTGCTTCATCGTCTCATCCCACGGGGCGCGTCCCGCCCTCAAAGTCGCGCGAGCATAATGGACAATGCCCCCTTCAGCCAGCTCCATTCCATTCCGCCCTCCCTGGCCTTGGCTTGCACCGGTTCCCAGGGCACGCTTGATTGATGCCCATGCATCGGCTTCTGCTCTCAATCGCCCTCCTTCTCTCCGTGGCCGGCTGTGGGAAACGATCATCGCCAGCTGGCGGTGGACCTGTCCCGAGCACAGCTGCGACAAACGCCGCCGCCGACGAAGACTCCAATGCCTTGGACCCTGGACAAGTGGACCGCCTGTTGCAGGAGCTCACCCAAGCCGTCCGGAAGTATAGCGTCGAGCAGCAGCGCGTCCCGAAAGGCCTGGACGAAGTTGCAGCCCGTGGTTATCTCGCGCGCGTCCCCGAGGCGCCTCCCGGGAAGCGTTTTGCCATCCATCGCAATCTGCAGGTTTATCTGGAAGCACGCTAGAAACCTGTCCGAGCGTTGATCCGGATGGAACTTGTCGCACCCCTCGCGCCGCGGCTGGACTGGCAAACCCCCTTGTGTTGCCACACGCTTCGGTGTATCTCAACATCATACCATCAGCCGCCATGAACCCTGCACGCCACGTCGCCCCTGTTTCTCAGCCGGATCGCGCGCGGCTGCTTCGCTGGGTTGGCGGCGTCGCGCGGGCATTTACTCTGATCGAATTGCTGGTGGTCATCGCGATCATCGGCATTCTAGCGAGCTTGCTTTTGCCGGCGCTTGCGAGCGCGAAGGCGCGCGCTCAACGGATCAAATGCACCGCCCAGATGAAGCAGCTGGGCTTGGGCTTCGCCCTATTCGCCACCGATCACAGCGACCAGTATCCGCCGACGGCGTTTTCAACCGGCGACTATCAGTATCAACTGTCTTGGGACGACTATATTCACCGTTATATCGGGGGAAGCGACCCGGAAGCCGATCTCATTCTGGGTATATCCGGCGCCATTGCCGATCCCAATCTCATTCCGAAGATTCTAAAATGTCCGGCCGACCGCATTGAGATCGGGATTGACTACGCTCCCTACAGCAAGCGCCGCACTTACGCCATGAACTGGGCTGGTCCCGGATTTCAATTGACTTCGCGGACGGCCCCGTTGCCGCCGGCCAAATACGGTGTCGGGATTTACTACAATCTGCGATCTGCCTCCGCGGGCGCCTTGCCTGATTGGGACCCGCCCGGCTACAAGGAAACGGTGGTGGAAGATCCGTCCGGGACTATTTTGCTGGCGGAGTTGCCGAACGGACGAAATGCCGCTGGCAATGACTGGCCCTCGTTTTGCGCCGGCCCGGGTTCGTCGTTTCCGAGTGGCCTGAATCAGGATTGCGTTCAGATTAGTGCATCGACCTCCTTTAACCGGATAGCCTACGGTGCGATGGCTTATGGGCTGCATGGCCGGCGTTTCAATTACTTGTTTCACGACGCGCACGTCGGCATCCACAAGACCACCGACACCGTGGGAAGGGGGACGACCAACGCCCCTCTGGGAATGTGGACGATGACTGCCGGCGACTAACCGCGTCCCAGCCTCACGGCGTCATGTGCTGGCGCAACCACCCTGGCCGGTTCGTTGTGATCCCGTCCACACCCGCTTCCGCCTCCGCCCGCGCCACGGCCGGATCGTCCACCGTCCAGGTGCACAGCTTCAGCCCGGCGGCGTGCACTTTCTGAACGAAGTCTCGGTCGATCGGAAACTGCCAGTGCAAATCCAGGCCGTCGAGATGGGCTTCTTTGGCCTTGCGAATCAGATCCTCGATCGCCGGATATTGATCAGTGCGCTTGTCTTTGGTCCAGCTGTGCAGCCAATACACTTCATGATCGGGAAAACGAGCTTTGGCATTCCGCGCCACTTCGTCATCGAACGTTATGATGGGCGTTTGCCGGGCCGCCAGTTTCGAACCGGCCAACGCGTCGGCCAAGGCGGGCAGGATCTCGCTGCGGCACTTGATCTCGATGAAGAGGCGTTTCGTTTCCGGCACGAGGCTAAGCACCTCGGCCAAGGTGGGTGCCTTCTCGTCAAATCCTCGGCCGTGCCATTGCTCGAAGTCGCCGACATTCAGCTCCCGGACTTGCGCCAGGGTCTGCCCCGCGATCGTGCCGTCGCGCCGGCCGGTGCGTTGGGTGGTGGCGTCATGCATCACTACGATCCGACCATCCTGCGTCAGGTGAATATCCAATTCGGCTGCGTCAGCTTTCTGCTCATACGCGAGCCGAAAGGCCGTCAGAGTGTTCTCCGGGGCATCGGCCGAAGCGCCGCGGTGGCCGACGATTTCCGGCGCCGGAGCGGCCGCCAGCATGTTCGAAAGGGCCACAGCCAAGCTCACTTGGAAGGTGAGGGCCATCGAGCCCAGGACGACTCGGCGGGCGGCGGCGGATAGCGCGTGCATAGGCAAGGGGCATTACCCTAGATGCCGCCGGTGCCGCAAGCAAGTTCGGACGACAGGATCACACGCTCTGAGGCGCCGTCCGGCCAGGGAACGCCGGAACTCTTGCCACCAACAACTCGCCGCGGTTACTTTCCGGTTGTGGCAACCGACCTGACCGATTTAGAGCGGCGGTATGAGCGATTGACTCTCCTCTACCAGGTCAGCAATGTCATCCATTCGACGCTCGACGCCAAACAGGCCCTGGAACTGATCTTGCGCGAGGCCGTCCGCTTGATGCGCGCCTCCAGCGGCTCGGTCGCCTTGCTCAATCCCACCTCCGGATTCCTCGATATCGAAGCCGCCCACGGTTTGCCGGAGAATGCGGCCGGGTTGAAGCTGAGGATGGGCGAAGGCATTACCGGCTGGGTCGCGCGCGAAGGCAAGCCAGCCCGGGTCGGCGAGGTGGCGGCTGACCCTCGCTACATCATGATTCGGCCGAATATTCGTTCTGAACTGGCGGTGCCGCTGGAGGTAAACGGCGAGATCCGCGGCGTCCTGAATGTGGATTCCGACCGGTCGAATGCCTTCAGCCTGGAGGACGAGCAGTTGCTGCAGGACTTGGCCTTGCAGGCAGCCAAAGTCATCCACAATACCTGGCTGTATGAACAGGTGCGGCTCAAAGCGCGCCTCTTCGAGTCCCTGATTAGCGTTGGTCAAACCATCAATTCCACCCTGACTTTGGACGACGCTTTGACAGTGATCACCCGCGAAGCGTGCGTTCTGATGGAGGCGAAAATGGCTTCGCTCCTGATGCTGGATGAAACCCAGGAATGGCTCGATTTGCGCGCCAGTTATGGCGCCGGACCAGCTTACATGAACAAGCCTCGGTTGAGCCTGGCGGAAAGCTTGCTCGGCGTCGTCGTGCGCCGAAAGAAGCCACTGCAGGTCGAGAACGTCCAGGTATCAAACCGTTATCAGCATATCGAAATCGCGCGCCGCGAAGGCCTGGTCAGCCTCCTGAGTGTTCCCTTGGTCTTCCGCGGCCAGGCGACCGGCACCCTCAGCGTCTATACCGACGAACTGCACAGCTTCTCCAACGAGGAAATCCGCATTCTCACAGCCCTCGCGGACCTTTCCGCGGTTGCGATGGAGAAGGCGCGTCTCTATGAGCGCATCGTTGGTTTGGAAGAGGAGCTGCGCCAAAGCGAGAAGCTTTCGGTAGTCGGGTTGCTGGCGGCCGAGGTCGCCCACGAGATCCGCAACCCGCTCACGGTCATGAAGATGCTCTACCATTCGCTCCATCTCACTTTCCCGGGTGAAGATCCGCGTTCCAAGGATGTCGAGATCATCGGCCAGAAAATGGATCATCTCAACAAAATCGTCGAAACCGTCCTCGACCTGGCCCGGAGCAATGAACCCCATCTCGCCCCGGTGAACGTAAATGAGTTGATCGACGATCTGGGCCTCCTCACCCGCCACAAGCTCAGAAACCAGAATGTCGAACTGGTCCGCAAACTCGATCCCAAGCTGCCGACAGTCTTGGCCGATGCCACCCAGTTGGAGCAGGTCTTCCTCAACCTCACGCTCAATGCTTTGGAAGCAATGCCGCGCGGCGGCCAACTGACCGTCACTTCCCGCTGCGACTCGCTCGCCAGCAAGACTAGAGCCCGCCATATCCTCATCGAGTTCAAAGACACCGGCGACGGCATGACTCCCGAGCAGCAAAAACGCGCTTTTACCTCCCTCCTCAGCACCACCAAACAGAAAGGCACCGGCCTGGGACTGGCCATCGTCTCGAAAATCGTGGAGGCGCACCACGGTGAAATCGAAGTCAAATCACGCTTGGGCAGCGGCACCAATATCATTCTCCGGCTGCCGCTCGCGGCGAGTTAGGCCAAGCGCGACCAGGATTTCGCGCCGCCATGGGCAGGAGACGGCCATCGATCGGCCCCGCTCCTATTTACCTCGCCGCAATTCCTCCAACTCCTCAACGGTTTTAGGCCAGTCCTTCTTCAGCAGGAGGGACAGCGACCGATCTGCCAGGAGCTTCCCTTTTGTTTGGCAGCCGGGACAGTAGTTGGTCTCGTTCTCCGCATACCGAATCCGTTGGACCTTGGTGCCGCAGACTGGACACGGCTTCCCAAACTTGCCGTGGACCGCCATTTCGGGGCGGAAGGCAGTGACTCCTTCCGGGAACGTGTCACCCGCTTCCCGCCGCAGCAAATCGATCCAGAAGCCTAAGGTGCTCCGGACCGCTTCGAACAAGACGTTCACGGATGCGGCCGAAAGGCTTTGGGTCAGCGCTACCGGCGACAGGCGAGCTCGATGCAGGATCTCATCTGAGTAAGCGTTGCCGATGCCGCTGAAAAGCCGTGGGTCGGTCAGAGCCCGCTTCAGGGTGTGATTGCGAGAAGCCAGCACCTCGCCGAACTGTGCGTTGGAACAGGTCAGTCCGTCGACGCCGCCAGGGTCGATCGATTGCAGGCCAGCCTCCCCCTCAGTCACAAGAAGGGAAGCGCGCCGTTTGGTGCCCGCTTCCGTCAGGACCAACGTCCCGTTGGAGAACTCAAAAGCGGCAATGCCTTTGCGCGGCTTGGTGGTGCCGGCGTCCGTCCCGTGCCAGTGGAGCCGGCCGGCAATCATCAGATGCAGCACCATCCATAAGTCGCCTTCAAAGCCAATGGCGATGCGTTTGCCGACCCGTCGCAGGTTCGTCACTTTCCGGCCAACCAGGGCAGCCACCGGGGGGGTAACCGACCGGAGCAGAAAAGGATTGGCGAGGCGCACCTGCGCAAGCGACCGTTCGAGAATGCGTCGCTGGAGGGCCTCGATGTAGATGGTGATGTCCGGCAGTTCCGGCATGCTTCGCCCGAGCTCCGTTTGGCTAATCGGACAGGCCGGTGGCCGGACTGTCTGATTCGAACAGTTACACCCCAAGGCGCCGGCATGTCCAGCAATCAGACGCGGCCTGACGGCCTGGTTTAGGTATCCAGTTCATCGTTAAAGCGTTGAGTTTTTGGCCCTTCCTGGCCAATGTCTGCCATCGTAACACAATCGTGAACATGGCTGGAACCAGCCGCCGATGGATCACCAGGGGAAAAAAGATGGTGCGGGTTTCGCCGCGATTTCTACCGAATGCCCCTTTGATACGGAGATGACACGGGTTTGACACGGAGATACACGGGTCGCACCCGAGTATGGTCGGAGTGAAGTCCGGGTAATCTCCGTGGGAAACCGGCCCTTCATTGAAAAAAGCTAGGTCGGCTTTAGGCGCAGCGGTATAATCGGGACGCCCTATGAAAAAGGTCATCAGTTGGGCCATGTGGGTTCTCCTCGCACTGCTGGGCGCCGGCGCTTATGGCACGCTCGCGTTCAAACGGGGTGAACCGTTGAATTCGGCCTACATTCTGGTCGCCGCCCTATGCAGTTACGCGATTGGCTACCGCTTTTACTCCAAGTGGATCGCCACGCGTGTCTTGATGATCAATGAGCGGCGCGCCACCCCTTGTGAGGTTCACGACGACGGCAAGGACTTCGTTCGAACCAACAAGTGGATCGTCTTTGGCCACCACTTCGCCGCCATCTCCGGTCCCGGCCCGCTGGTGGGACCTGTGCTGGCCGCCCAATTCGGATATCTGCCTGGGACACTGTGGATTCTGATCGGGGTGGTCCTGGGAGGGGCGGTGCAGGACTTCGTCATCCTCTTCGCTTCCATGCGGCGGAACGGCAAGTCTCTCGGCCAAATGCTGCGGGAAGAGTTGAACACCACCGCTGGATATGTGGGAGCGGCAGCCATTCTCGCCATTATGGTGATCTTGTTGGCGGTGCTGGCGCTGGTTGTGGTCAAGGCGCTGGCGGAAAGCCCATGGGGGGTGTTTACGGTCGGAGCGACCATCCCCATCGCCCTTTTCATGGGATCCTATCTGCGTTTCTGGCGGGTGGGCAAAGTGCTGGAGGCGTCGGCCTGCGGCATCGTCCTCTTGCTCCTGGCGGTGTGGGGCGGCCAGTTTGTCCATTTGAACCCGGCCTGGGCGAAGGCATTCACCTTGCGGGCCGAACCGCTGGCCTGGGGGATCATCGTTTACGGCTTGGCCGCGAGCGTGCTGCCGGTGTGGCTTTTGCTGGCGCCCCGGGACTATTTGAGCACTTTCATGAAGCTGGGGACGATCGCCGCGCTGGCTTTGGGCGTCTTTCTCGTCCTGCCAGAGCTGCAAATGCCCGCCTTGAGCCGATTTATCGACGGCTCCGGACCGGTGGTTGCCGGCGGACTGTTCCCGTTTTGCTTCATCACGATTGCGTGCGGCGCCATTTCGGGTTTCC
Organism: Verrucomicrobiota bacterium; assembly: GCA_046346765.1. GTDB lineage: Bacteria > Verrucomicrobiota > Verrucomicrobiia > Limisphaerales > SIBE01 > JAXMHN01. Next base: position 55,321 of record JAXMHN010000017.1, read on the forward strand.
ACACGCTGATTGCGAGCGGCATTACGCCTAAGATTATCACCCGCGAAAGCTATGCCCGGTCGATTGGGTACGGAGCGATGTGCCTCGAATCGCTCGTGGCGATCATGGCCATCATCGCCGCGTGCACGTTGGAGCCGGGGGTCTATCTGAGTATGAACATCAAGGGAGCCGGGACGACGGAGGCAGCCGTGGCGCAGGACACCGTCGCCAGAGTGAATGCGGCGGGCTTTCCCGTGACCGTTGGGCAGATGCAAGATCTGGCGACCCAGATTGGCGAAAAGACGCTTTTTGGGCGGACAGGCGGGGCGGCGACGCTGGCGGTCGGCATGGCCCACATCTTCTCACGCGCGGTCAGCGGCCGCTGGCTCGATCTTTGGTATCACTTCGCCATCATGTTCGAGGCCCTATTCATCCTAACCACGCTGGATGCCGGGACCCGTGTGGGACGCTATCTGCTGCATGACATCCTCGGCAACCTCTGGAAGCCGTTGGGCGAAACCAAGAGCATCGCCGCCAACCTCGTCGCGAGCACCCTGATGGTCGGGGCCTGGGGTTACTTCCTTATCCAGGGCGTCCGAGATCCCCTCGGGGGCATCAACTCCCTCTGGCCTCTGTTCGGCATCGCCAATCAACTGCTGGCGGCCGTGGCGTTGTGTCTCGCCACAACGATCCTTCTTAAAATGCAGCTCAAACCGGCCGCCGAGCGGCGCCGGCCGGTGTTTGCCTGGGTGACCCTCGTTCCCTTGCTCTGGTTGCTGACCGTGACCACGACCGCTGGCGTGCAAAAGATCTTTCATCCCAAGCCGACCATCGGCTTTCTGGCGAAAGCCCGAGCGCTCGACGCCGCACTGCCCACCCTCCAAGCGGCCTTGACGGCCGCGAAGGCTGCGGGCGAAGCGCCTGCGATCGAGCGAGTCAGCAAGGCTCTCCGGCAGAATCGGACGGAGCACTTCAATCAAGTGCTGGATGCCGTCGTCGCGGGGATCTTTCTCAGCCTGGTGGTGTTCATCGTTCTTCTCAGCCTGCGCGAGTGGTTCCTGCTCCTGGCGCGGCGCCGGCCGGCGGACTTGCACGAGACCGAGGCGGTCTGGCTTCCGGACTATGCCCTTGCTCCCGGACGGCGGGCCCACGTCCTCGGCGCGGTGGCGCTTGGCTTTGCCCTGGCCAAGGAGCTTTCGGGCGAAGCTGACCTGGCCCGGCTCAAGGGCCCCGGAACAGTTTGCAGCCACGACCCCGACCGCGGCGGGGGCAGCGACGCTTGTTGTCGGCCGGAGGCACTGGCGGAGGCGCGCCGGGCGGACGCGCGGGCCTATCTCGCGATGACGGCACGGCGGTTCGATGGCGTGAGAAGGTGTTGTTGAACTATGGAACGCATCGGCCTGTTTGGAGGGTCCTTCAACCCTGTGCATGGTGGCCATCTGCTCGTGGCGCAGAGCGCCCTGGAGGAGTTGGAACTCTCCCGCCTCTTCTTCATTCCCGCCGCCCAATCTCCGTTCAAGCCTGGCGTGCAGCTGGCCCCGGGCCAAGAGCGCCTGCGCCTTTTGCGCCTGGCTTTGGTTGGGCAAAGCCGCTGCGCGATCGACGACCAGGAGATCGAGCGAGCTGGCATCTCCTATTCGATTGATACGGTCCGCAACTATGCCCGGTCGTTTCCCCATGCCGAACTCTGGTATTTGATTGGCGGCGACCATGCGCCACTCCTGCCCAAGTGGCGCGAGTCCAGTGAACTGGCCGCGCGGGTGCAGATCGGCATTATTGCCAGGCCCGGGCAATCCGCGACCGCATTGCCGGCGCCCTTTCGGGGCAGGACGCTGCGAGGGTGGCCTTTCGACATATCGGCCTCGGAAATTCGGGCCCGGGTGCGGGCGGGGCGGCCGATTGATTGGCTAGTGCCGTCGGCGGTCGCAGAGGCGATCCGCATTTATCGACTTTATCTTTGAGAGAGCTTACGGCATCTTGACGCCAGCATGGAAGCTCGCGAATTGGCGCTGCACTGCCGGGAACTGGCTGATGGCAAAAAAGCGGAGAACATCGTTATCCTGGACGTCCGCGAAGTCTCTTCGATCACTGACTATTTCGTCATTGCCACCGGGACGAGCGAGCCGCACCTGCGCGCCATTGTCGATGCGATTCGAGACACCCTGGAGGAGGATCACGGCCTGAGTCCCCGCGCCACGGATGGCAAATTGGAAACGTCCTGGGTGGTGCTGGACTACTTTGACGTGATTGTTCACATCATGCGGGCTGATATTCGGGAACATTACGACCTGGAAAGCCTGTGGAGTGATGCGCCTCGCTTGCGCCAGCGCCGGAAACCTGCCGCGCGAAAGCAAGCCGCGGCCAAGCGCTGACGTTGGGAAGAGGTACCCGCGAGGAGGTGAGCCTGGACGGTTCGCTCTGCCGGCCGTTGGGCAGCGGCCGGACCTACCGCCGCCCCGGAAGCAGCTGCTATTCGCCGTGACCAGGCGCCTTGGTCGGCGTCTCCTGCGAAGCTTTCAGCATGTCCACAAACACCCGATTAAAATCCTCCAGACCGGTTGCGGGGATGATGATGGTATCGCGGCGGCCGTTGACATCCTCAGTGATGCGGAGGAAGCGGCCCCGCGGGTTCTCCTTAAGGGTAAAGACAAAGGTCTTGCGCTCGATCTGCACCTTGTCGGTCTTGATGGTTTCTTCGACCACGCTTGGCTTCGAAGGCTGATGCGGATGAGATCGATGTCCGTAAGGAGAAGGCCGTTCGTTCGATATCATACAGTGGTTCCCGCTGATTGCTGATCGCGCTTGAGAATTTTACTTATTGTTTACAGACCAATACGATAGGGTGTTTGTCAACCCCTCAACTTTGGCGCTCGGCTCCCGGCCGGAGGGCCACCCCCCAGCCGAACTTGGCCGGGACGTTTGGATTTCGCTTTTCAAGCATTTTCATCTCCAACCTTGTCGGACCGATACTAAGTGTTATCGTTCCCTGGTCATGTCTGTGTCAACCGAAGCTCGCAAACCGTTGCGAATGGTGACTTGTGGAGGCTGCGGCGCCAAGGTCTTCATCCCCGGTGAATTGGCTCCGCTTTCGACCGTCCCCTGCACCAAATGCAGTTTTCCGCTGATGATGCCGCTCCGCTTGCGCCAGTTCGAGCTCCTCATGCCGATCGCGTCCGGAGGCATGGGGACGGTTTACCGCGCCTTTGACACCACCCTGCAGCGCGAAGTGGCCATTAAGTTGATGAAGCGCGGCGTCGCCGAAGACCCGAAGGGGCTTGATAATTTTGTGCAGGAAGCGCGCGCCTGCGCCTCGCTCAATCATACCAACATCATTCACGTTTACGCCTTCGATGAATCCGATGGCGAACGCTACCTGGTGATGGAGCTGGCCGACTGCGGAAGCTTGGACAACCGCATCGAGCGAGAGCAGCGGTTGCCGGAGCTGGATGTGCTCGACATCGGGACGCAAGTCGCCTCCGCTCTGGCGGCGGCTCTGAAACGCAATATCATTCATCGGGACATCAAACCCGGCAACATCCTCTTCAACGCCGAAGGCGAACCCAAGCTGATCGACTTCGGCTTGGCGCGCAAAGTCGAAGCTGATCTCCAGGAGGAAGCAGTTTGGGGTACCCCGTACTACATCGCACCGGAGAAGATCAAGCGGGAGCGAGAAGACTTCCTTTCGGACCTCTACAGCCTGGCCGGCACACTTTACCACGCTTTGACCGGCCATGTCCCCTTCGAAGCGCCTAGTATTGACGAGGTCATCGCCGCCCATATTCATACGCCACTGACCCCTCCCCATTTGGTCGTGCCCGAGGTCACTCTGCCCACCAGCGAAGCCCTCGTCCGCGCCATGGCCAAACAGCCCGCGGAGCGATTTCAGACTTACGACGAGTTGATCATGGCTTTAACAGCCGCTCGCAGCCAACTCCTCGTCAGCCAGCTGCGCAATCAGGGCCGCGGGGATGGCTCAACTGCGCGCTCGGCGGCGCCGCGCAGCTGGTGGCGCCGATCGTAGCGCCTGTCGCCGGCCAGCCGGGCGGTCGCATCGGCCTGAGTTGTTAGCGACTTCTCCGCTCCGGCCTTGTCTCGGCGCCGCGAGTGTTGTATGGAGGAGGACCATTGCCCATGGCCCGATCACTTGTCATGCACTTCCAGCTTATGCCCTGCTTACGACGCTACGCCTCTCGTTTCCTGGCCATTGCCTTCGTCGGCTCCTTCTTTTCGCCGGTGCAAGCCGGGGATTGGCCACACTGGCGCGGGCCATTTTACAACGGCTCGACCACTGAAAAAGGGCTGCCCACCACGTTCAGCAAGACCGAGCACGTCGTCTGGACCGCGCCCATGCCCGGCCCGGCGGCGGCCACGCCGATCATTTCAGGTGACAACGTATTCATCAGCTCAGTCGATCAGCAGAAGAAAACCCTGTTGGCCCTCTGCCTGGACCGCCACACCGGCAAAGTTCGGTGGCGGCACGAAGGAGCCAGCGGGATCAGCAAGGACGATCGGAGCAACTTCGCTTCGGCTTCACCCACGACCGATGGCAAGCTCGTTTTCTTCTTCTATGGCAACGGCGACCTGGTCGCTTATGACCTGACCGGAACCAATGTCTGGTCTCGGAATATTCAAAAGGATTACGGCCAGTTTGCGTTTCTTTGGACCTTTTCCACCAGCCCCACCCTGTTCGATGGGAAGCTGTTCATTCAAGTTCTGCAGCGCAATGTCGCCGTCAATGGCCGCGGTCGCACGGATGGCCCGAACGATTCCTACCTTCTCGCCCTCGACCCGCGCACCGGACGCGAATTGTGGAAGCAGATCCGTCCCGCGGATGCGCGCCAGGAATCGTTCGAATCCTTCAACACGCCCATCCCGTTCAGCCATGGCGGACGGGCTGAGATCGTCTGTGTGGGAGGCGACTGCATCACGGGGCACGATCCCGCGACCGGCCGCGAACTCTGGCGCTGGGGCACATGGAACCCGACCAAGATCACCCACTGGCGGATGGTCACCTCGCCGGTGGCCGGCGGCGCGGTCGTGCTGGCCTGCGCTCCCAAAGGCTCGCCCATCTACGCGGTCAAGGCGGGTAGCTCGGGCACGCTGGATGACTCAGCGCTGGCTTGGGTGAGCAAAGATCGTGAAGTCTCCTCGGACGTGTCGACTCCAGCCTTCTACCAGGACCACTTCTACGTCCTGAACAGCGATCGGCGTACTCTCTCCTGCCTGGAGCCTGCGACTGGCCGCGTCCTCTGGACGGGCATACTCGAAAGCCGCGCCAAGTTCGAATGTTCACCCACGGTCGCGGACGACAAGATCTACATGATCAATCATCGGGGCGAGGTCTTTGTGGCGCAGGTCGGGCCGGAGTTCAAGCTGCTGCATTCGACCCCGATGGGTGACGAAAGCGACTCGACAGTGCGCTCGAGCGTGGCGATTGCGGATGGCCATCTCTATATCCGCACGGGCAGCCAGCTCTATTGCGTCGGGACGAAATGAGACTCAGAGACTGTAATCGACGTAGACGGTCTTCATCTTGGTATAGAAATCGATCGCCCCGGCGCCTTGTTCCTTGAACGAATCGGTGCTCGATTTTTTGACGCCGCCGAAGGGAGCTTGCAGGGCCAGGCCGGTAGAGATCTGATTGACTTTGACAACCCCGGCTTCGATCCGATCGGCGTAAAGCATCGCCTTGCGGAGGTCTTTGGTTACAATCGAGGCCGACAGGCCAACGTCCACGCCGTTGGCGATTGCCAAAGCATTCTCAAAACTCTCCGCCGGCATGATCGCAACGACCGGTCCAAAGACCTCTTCGCACGCAATCCGCATCTGGGCCGTGATATTGCCCAGGACGGTCGGCTCCATGAAATAGCCCTGGACGAATTCATCCCGGCTCAAGCGCTGTCCCCCGCACAGCAGCTGCCCGCCTTGCGCCACCGCGCCTTCTACGTAATCCAGATTCCCGGCCAACTGCGGTTTGCTCACAGCCGGCCCCATCTCGACCCCGGGAGTCAGCCCGTTGCCGACGTGGAGAGCACGCGCTTTGGCCACCAGCCGTTCGGTGAAGGGCTCAACCACGCTCTTCTCCACGATCGCCCGACTGGTGGCGGTGCAAGCCTGCCCGGTCAGGCCAAACCCAGCTTTCGCCACCAACGTCGCCGCCAGGTCAAGGTCGGCATCCGCCAACACAATCGTCGGGTTCTTCCCGCCCATTTCCATCTGCGCCCGAGCCATCCGCGTGGCCAGCTGCCCATAAATATGCTGGCCGACCGCGTAAGAGCCGGTGAAGGAAAGCGCCGCCACGCAGCGATGAGTCGCGAGGACCTGGCCAACCGTTCGCCCCTCGCCAATGACGACGTTGAGCACCCCCTTAGGCAAGCCTGCTTCGTCAAGGGCGCGCACCAATTCCAGCGTCATGCCAGGCGCTTGCGAGGCCGGTTTGATGACGACCGCATTCCCCGAAACCAAAGCGGGTCCCAGCTTCCAGGCCGGGATGGCAATGGGGAAGTTCCAGGGGGTGATGAGGGCGACGACGCCGAGCGCTTGCCTCACCGTGTAAAGCAGATTGTTGGGCAGATCATGCGGAATGGTTTGACCGCCGAGCGTGTAGCTGAGCCCACCGAAGAACCGGAAAATGTCGATCGCGCGTTGCACTTCCCCGGCGCTCTCTGCCAGCGTTTTTCCCTCCTCGCGCGTGAGCAGTTCGCTCAGGACGGCTTTGCGGCTTTCCAGGATTTGCGAGGCTTTGCTCAGGATGCGACCGCGCGCGACTGGAGTCATGCCACTCCAGCCGGGAAAGGCCGCCGCAGCCGCATCGACCGCCGCGGCCGCATCCTCCGTCCCGCTGAGTGGATACTCAGCGACGACTTCGCGGGTGTCGGCCGGATTGACGTTTTGAAAGGTCTGTCCTGATTTGGCTGAAACCCATTCGCCACCGATGAAATTGTTGTGTTTTTGCATTCGCCCTCACCGATGCAAACACCATTAGCCCATTCCACGGCGGCGGGCGACACCTAATTCTGGCCGGGGAGGCGGCCCGACCACCCCGGCTCATTGTCCGGGACCACGTTCTTGGCGGCCGCGCAGCAGCCCGTCGACCGGGGCGAAGTCATCGGTCAGGATCGGCGAGCGAAGGAAGGAGGAGGGCGGGTCGTTCCGGAATGAGCGAATGCGGACCTGGAAATCGGGAATGGTTCGCAACCCGGCGACGATGAGATCCTGGCCCTGGCGGAAGGCGGCGGCTGGAGTCATCAGCTCCTTGTTCTTGGTAGCGACCATGACGACATTCGAGGAGTCGGTCGCGGGGAAGAGGTAAACCTGCGGAAAGACCTGGCGCATGGTCCGATAAACCGAGCCGAGCACGTCCGCGCGCCAGCCTTGCAGGGACCCGATGACATTATAGGCGAGCACACCGTTTTCGGTAAGGTGCTTGTTCGCCAGCACGAAGAACTCTCTCGTAACGAGATGATGTGGAATGGAGGAACCGTATCGATTCCGCGTATAGGCATCCATGAGAAGCACGTCGTACTTCTTGTCGGTATTGCGCAAAAAGAGGCGCCCATCGGACAGGATCACCTTGTTCGTGGAATTGTCCGGGAATTGGAAGTACTCCCGGGCCACCTTCACCACCAGAGGATCGATCTCGGCCGTCTCGACGCTTACTTGGGGTGAGTACTTTTGATAGGCCCGTTGGACGCTCGCGCCCCCCAACCCGACCACCAGGATGCGAGTGATGTTCGTATGCCAGAGCCAGGGCATGTGAAAATACTCCGTGTATTGGAAATGCCCTTTGCTCGAGTCAGCCAGCGACATTCGCGTCTCCAGAGACGCATCAAAGCTCAAGACGCGCGTCCCGCGCTCATCCACCACGCGCACGTGGTGATAGGGCGAGGTGCCATCAAACACAATGGCCGCGCTGGCCGTCCAAACCAGCGACCAGGCGAGGATGGGATAGAGCGCTTTCATGCCGGAACCCTTCACAATGTCGTCTCTGCAGGCAATGCTTCTCTTCGAATCCAGCCGCTGGCCAGGAGACAAAGGACGCCCAACGCAATCGTTAACCCGCCGACCGCCCGGAAGATGGCCGAAAGCCGCATCAGATCTATCAGAACATATCCCGAGACGAAAACGCCGGCGATGCTACCGACGGTGCTGGCCGCGATGACTAATCCGCTCGCCCGTCCAATGTGACTCAAGCGGCGCGTTTCGAGGCGGATGATATAAGGGGATAACGTCGCCAGAGCGAAGCAGGGAAGCAGAAAAATCAAAGCGCTGCCAATGGCCGGATCCAGCTTCTGCCAGAACGGCGAGATATCCTGATCGGCCGGATGCCGGGCAATGATGGCGTTGATCAATCGATCGGCAAATTCGGGGATGAAGGAGGTGACCAGCCCGGTCGGAATCAGCAGCCAGGCCGGGAATGAGACCCGGTCCTGCCGGTCAGCGAGCGCTCCCCCAACGTAGTAACCACCCGCCAGAGCGATCAGAATAACCCCGATTTGGCTGGTCCAGACGTAAACCGAGCCACCGAAGTCCTTGGCCAGGTAGCGGGCTCCGACGATCTCCAGGACCATGATGAGAAAGCCGCCGATAAAGACGATCGCCATTGCCAGTGCGCTGCGCATGCCGAAAAGTAGCCGCCGCGACGGTGCTTGAGAAGCCGGCATCGTCCGGCCGCCAGGGCTGGGAACCAGTTTGTTTTTGCGCGGACTAACAGCCGTTCGTGGGCCAATGTCCGGCCGCACTGCCACTGAATCTACCTACCGGTATGAACGGCGCGCCGTGACAAGCGGCATCATCGAAACGGCCGGGACGACCTTTCTTTGCTGATTGCGGTGCGCTGGTTCCACGCGGGGGCGACGGCCAAGGCGCTCATCGCCGGCGGCGGCAGCTTGGGATTGATCATCTCCCGGTGGTGGTTTCGACCGTAGCCCGGCTCGGTTGGAGCACCGCCCAGGCAGCCGCTCGGATCGCGCTGGTTGGCGCCTTCTGTTTCATCACCATGGCCTTGATCCCCTGGCTGCCGGTCTTTGTGGCTGGCAGCATCCTCGACTGGACCGCCTCGGCCGCTGCCATCCCACTGATGACCCAAATTTACCAGGAGAATTACCCGGAGAATTCGCGTGGACACCTGTTCTCCCGAACCGTGATGATTCGGATCGCGGTCGCGGCCCTCTTCAGCTACCTGGCGGGCCGGATACTCTCCCGCGGGATCGAGCGCTTTGCCTGGTTGCTCCTGGCTTTGCCGGCGCCTTCGCGTTCGCAAGCTGGTGTCTCAACCGCACTCCTCCAAACCGTTGACCGAAGTGGGCGGCACCCATCCCTTTGCGCGCCGCCTTGCGTTTTGTCAAGGAGGACGCGCTGTTTCGGCGGGGACGCTGGTCTGTTGGATGTTGATGGGCTTTGCCAATCTGATGATGCTGCCGATGCGGGTGGAGTATTTGGCCAACCCCAAATACCAGCTCGCCCTGCATGTCACTCAGATCGCTTTCCTCACTGGGGTGGTCCCGGAACCTGGCCCGTTTGGTCATGAGCCCGATCTGGGGCTGGCTTTTCGATCGAATGAACTTCTTCGCCTTGCGCATTACTCTGAACATCGGGTTCGCCATCGGGATTCTGGCGTTCTTTACGAGCACCGATTCGAGCGGGTTGCTCTTGGGCGCTATCGTCTCGGTATTTCGAATGCAGGCGGGGATGTCGCCTGGAGTTTATGGGTGACGAAGTTCTCCCTCCCGATCACGTCGCCGATTACATGGCCGTCCATACGTTCTTCACAGGCGTGCGTGGAGTCATGGCGCCGATCGTTGCGTTTCACGCCATTCAGACCCTGGAAATCCACTATCTAGGATGGATCGCGGCCGTTCTGATCTTCCTTTCCTGCCTTTTGCTGGTCCCCGAGCTGAAAGCTGGCCGGACGGCGCGTCGCGCCAAACCGGCCATCGAGGAATTGTCGGAATAGCCGCCCGTCAAGCCGGCCGCCTAAAAGAGGGATTGCTCCACCTCAATGATGTCGCCGGCTTGAAGCCAGACCTTATCTTCGACTTGCTTGAGCCGCTTCAGATCATCAAACCGGTAGAGGGTGGAGCTGCCATCGCGGCTGAGCAGGATCTTGTTCCTGTTGGCGGTGGGAGCGAACCCGGCGGCACGCGCGATCCCTTCGAGAAGATCGACTTTCTGATCTAGCGGGAGCATGACGAGACCCGGCCGGTTCACCTGGCCGAGGACGCTGACGCCATTGCCGGCAGGCGCCACATCCTGGAGAGCAGCCCGGGAGTTCGGCGCCAGGGCCCTGCCACCTAAGGTTTCGATCGCCGCCTGCACCAGCTCAAGATCCTCCGCCGTCGCTCGGACCATCAGGATGCCGGTCAGGTCATTGTAAAAGACGGCCTTGTTCGGCGCATCCATATCGACGCCCAACTGCACCAGTAATTGCCGAACGGCTCGCTGAACCTGGCGGGCCCGGTCGGGTCGCGCCTCGCCGCCGTCCTCCCCCGGCCGGCTGGACCGCCTCATCTGGATCTCGTTCTGCAAATACTTTTGTTGCTGGACAAGCGCTTCCCTGGACTCGCCGCGTCCGGCCGGCTTCTGCGCCAGCTCCTCCTCAGCCTTTTGAAGCCGCTCTTCCAAAGCGCGCACCTCCGCCGGATCGGCCTTGGCCGGGAGGGAGATTCCGAAGGCATTCTCCAAGCCCGCTAAGAAGGTGTTGGTCTCGACCCGAAAGGTGCGCACCTGCAGTCGGATGGGCTGATTGGGCAGAGGCGAAGCCGGCGCAAAGGCCGGCCCGGCGCCCGGAGAGAAAACAACGCCATACTCCTCGATGGAATAGCGGAGCGGCTGTTCGGCAATGCGGGTCATAGCGTCGAGGACGTCTCGCAGTCGGACATCATGCAACTGCAGGTGGATGATCAGGCTGGCCACGTCGCCCACCGTCGAGGGAATGGGGATCCCAGTGGCCGGGTCAATCCGCAGGGCCTGGTTGACAGGTATGCCCGTCGTCGGATCGATTCCGCCGAACGCGGCCCCGCTTTCTGGCACGTTACTGATCAGGAAATTGAGTCCCTGTTTGGCCGGGTCGCGAAGGCGGGCTTCGTTCTTCAAGTCTTTGACGATCTCAAACAAAGGCAGCCCTTCATAAGTCACATCCGGAAGCACGATCTGGTTTAACTTCGCCTCGATCTGTTGTTTTCCGCGACTGGCTCGGGCCGGTCCGGCGGCGCCGCTCGCCCCCCGGTTGGCCGGCGGCCTAATCCCGTAGCGCTCGAGTAATTTCTGGTCCATATGGAATCCCGGGGAGGAGGAGGCCGGCTCCTCCGCCACCGGTGGCTCGGGCTCAGGCTCCGGCGGCGGGCCAGCAGGACTCGGCGTCGGAACTGGGTTGGACGACGGCTGTAGCCCATAGCGAACCCGTAGCGCCTCGTCTGCTTTGGTGCCGCCCGCGCCCGGGCCGCGTCCAAGCCTGGTCGGCCCTTTCAATTGGGCCGCCTCCAGGGCCGTCAAATATCGGGCCGCCTCTTGGTTGGCGGGATTCCGCCGCAGGGCCTCCTGCAGCTTCTCGCGGGCTTCTTGGATCTTGCCGGTCTCGGCCAGTAGCCGCGCGTCTGACACCAGCGTCTCCGCGCGGCTTGGAGTCACTGCCGCAGATTCGGGCGCAACCGCCGGGGCGACGGCCACGGTTGGCGGAGGCGCATCGGCGACCGCCTGCTCGGGAGACACGGCCGCGGCGGCAAACAACCCCATCGCGACGAAGGAACGTTTCCAAGTTTGCGTGATTGTATTCATACTGTTTGCGTTTGTTTTAGGACCGACCCAGGCGGTGGAAATCATGGCGGCGGCAACAAAGGCGGCCGGGACAAAGGCGCGCAGAGCGCGGGTGTGCTTTCGATTGAGAGGCGACCAACGTCCCCGTAAACGGACTAGCCGCTCTACTCGTCGTCCAAGGCCCGAGCGGAACCCCGGTCCGGTCGCCCCGATCCAGCCGAGCGGCTGGCGTTGCGCCACCATCGAAGCCAGCTGAACCAAACATTCCGCCAGCATCTCCGGACCACGCGTCACCACCAGGCTGGCTTCATCGGCCACCGACTCAGCCGCGGCCCGCAGCTGGTGCCGCGTCCACCACATTAAGGGATGCCACCAGAGCAGCGCCGTCGTCAGGTCGACCAGCCATTGCCAGACCGGATCACGTCCTGCCAGGTGGGCCAGTTCATGGGCAAGAACCGCTTCCTGTTGCGCCGGGGAGAAGCGCTTGGCGAAATTCTGCGGTAACCCGACGGTCGGCCTCAATGCGCCGAATGCGATCGGCCCAGTCAGCCGTGGGGATTCCAAAACGCTGACCCGGCCGCGAAAGCCCATCCGCTCCGCGATCACGGCCACCCGCGCCAACAAGGCCGAATCGGCGACTGTGCGCAGGTGCGCGACGAAAAAGAAAAGAAACAAGACCCGGCCGAAGATGACGGCTGCCAAGGCGGCAGCGCTGCCGAAGAACCATACCAACTCAGGCCAGGGCAGTGAATGTCCCTGCAGCCACGGTTCGTCCACCCAGCTATCGTCCGGAACCGATCGGCCGATTCTTCCGTCGGGTTCGGGGCCCGGATGCAAGTGGCTTCGTCTGGCCGCCAACCGCGCCGCCACCTCCGTCCGAAAAGCCGGCGTGAGACGAGGCGCTCCGAAAGATTCGGGTGCCGCCGGCTGGACAGCGCTCGGCGACTCGTCAAAGGAAGCGGCAGCTGGAAACCAGGTGCGCATTCGCTCGCGGAGGGAAAGAGAAAAGCCACTGACTTCCACCAGGCACAGAAGCGCGGCCCCGACCGTGGCGGCTTGCCAGATGGCGCGGTGCCAAGAGACGGAAGCGGTTCTCCTTTGCAGGCAAGCCGCGACGCCGACGAGGAGCGTCATTTCAACCGACAATAGCCCGAGGGTTTGCAGGCACGGCATCCATTCCGCCGGGATGGTCATAGCTGCTTCTTCCTTTCCGCAATCAGACGTTCCAGTTCACTCAATTCGTCCCAGCCGACCTCACGCGTGTTCAAAAGGTGGCTAACAACATCGGTCAAGCTGCCGGCGAAGAGCCGCTCCACCAAATGATCGGCCATGCCGCGCGTGACTGCCTCTTCGCCAACGGCCGCGCGATAAAGAAAGCTGCGCCCATCCAATCGGTGCTTGACCAGGCCGCGGGCCTCCATCTTTCGGAGCATGGTGGCGATCGTGGTGTAGGCGAGTTCCTTCTGATTTTGGAGTTGCTGGTGGATTTCGGCGACGGTGGCCTGGTCGCGCGACCAGAGGATCTTCATGATCTGGAGTTGCAGGTCTCCGAGGCGATGGATTTTGGTGTGTCTCACAGCAAACCGGCTATCAACTACCAAAGTAATACTACCTCGGTAGTAAATGTCAAGCCTTCTTGGCTCCGGGAGCCGCCCGGTCCCCTCCCATCACCAGCGGACGGAAACGAAGGGACGCAACTCAAAGCTTGTGCGTCTGCGGGGATCCCAACCGAAGTAAGCCGAAGGCAGACTTTCAGCTTAGCGTCAGCTAAGGGACAAGCACCAGCCGATAGAAACGACGCGGCAAATCACTGGCCGCGGGATCGGCGAAGTTGGGAGCATCACCGACATGAGAGATCTGGACTTCGCGGAAGCTTTCCCAGGTGAGCATGTCGTTGGAGACCTGGATTTCGTACGCGAGACCTGGCACAGCGCCCATGACAGCCAATTCAAAAGGCAGGCCTCGTCCCACCCAGAACCTGGGAATGGCTCCGGGACCACCGAATGCGCCCATGTCATTGCGAACGGTTCCGAGCGAAGGCGGAAATGAGACGTCGTTGTCGACACTATTGGTCGTTCCCCGGTCGATGCACGGGGAACCGGAGACAATGATTAGCTCGCTTGGGCTCAGGAAGATCGGATTGACGCCGGGCAAGTTGCCTTCGCCTGGAAAGCCCAGTTGGACATTGCTGTAGCGGACTTGGGTGGTGCTATTGGTCGCAATCTGGGCACCACCGTTATTGTTAAAGAAGACGATCGAACTTAGGACATCAACGACTCCACCTGTTACGCCAATTCCCTGTCCATTGTTATAGGCAACTTGGGAGTTGACGATCTTCGCTGTCACGGTCGGAGAAGCGATGCAAACGCCCGTCCCGAGGTTGTTGCCGCTCCGCGAGAAGCAGGCGTTGCTGGATATAATGCAGTTTTGGGCGAGAAAGGAGGCCGAAGCAGTATAAACACCCCCGCCCCAAGCGCGTCCAGTATTCTGTCCGCAATTCGCATTAACCGCCTGATTGTTGCGAATGATGCAGTTGCTTAGCCGGGCGCTGCTGCCGAGGGTCGCAATGCCCCCTCCGAAGCTATAGCGGAGGTTGCCGGGATCACCTGCCGAGCAGGAATTGCATACGTTTCCTGAAACAGTGCAGTGATCGAGGACGACACTCCCGTCCGCGTGAAGTCCTCCGCCGTAGTAAGTTAGATCTGCCTTGGACGGGTTCGCCGTGTTGTTCAGAACCCAACACAGAACCATCTTCAAAGTGTTGGAGCCTAGAAGGGCGTTGATTCCGCCGCCATTCAATCTGGCGGTGTTGTCCGAAATCACACAGTTCTCCAACGACAGATCTCCAGCAGCGGTCCGTAAATCGATGGAAATCCCGCCGCCATGGGTTGTGGAGCTATTCTTGCGGAAAGTGCAGTTCCTGACGGTGGGGAAGCTGGCAATGAGGCGGAGACCGCTATCGCGCGCACCTTCGATCGTGCAATGATCGAGGACGGAGGCGGTTCTGTTGAAACTAAAGAGAAGGCCTTTCCAGCCAGCGACGGTGTTGGTTTGGGTGAAGAGAATGGGCGCCTGGGCCGTTCCAAGAGCTTTCAATTGTCCAGCGACCTCAAAAACGTAGTTGCCTTCGAACTGAACAGTAACACCAGGCTCGATCTTGAGGCCGGCCACCTGAATGTCGCCGACGACCCGGTAAGGCGAGTTATTGCTCGTCCAGACTTGATTTACGATTGTGCCGGAGACATCGCCAGCAATGGAGTTTGCTCTCAGAAACACACAAGCAAAGAAGATCACAGCCTTACAAGAGAAGCGGAAGAAGTTCGAGTTCGGATTCATGGCGGATGGACACGTTGTTCACTCGACACTTCGCAAAGGGCGGGCGTCTTATTGCATGGGGGATTGGAGAGTTCCGTTTACGGGCGGGCGATTAGCTGAGCCTAAGCTAAAGGAGGCTGCGGGCGCGAGAAGCTGAGCCTATTGGGAGAGGCGACCCTTGCACGCGGACAAACCGCGGTCAAGGTTCTGAAGCGGTGGATTGGATCCGTGCGGCCACGGCGGCGTAATCTGCGCTGTAGCCGAGTCGACCGAAGATGTAGAGCTGGAGGCGCAAGCTGAATTCGGAATCCGAATGAGGCCTTGGCAGAGTCAGCAAGTCTGCCAACACATCACCCACCCTCTCCGAGCCAGCTTCTAGAACGGTGTAGGCACGGCCGAGCCTTTCGGAAGGTGACGCCGCCGGACCATCGTCGTTGACAGGGACCGAACGGAAGGAGTATTCGCAAGCAGTGAACGGCTTCCCGCTCTCCTGGATAACAATTCGATAAAGGTCGGACTCCGTCCCTATTCGAGATCTCCAAATCGGGAACCGACCGAGTTCCAAAGGTGATGAAACATTGGTCAGCACGGAAGGCGCATGGCTCGGATTTAACGACTCATGCATGGCGACATCGTAGCCCAGGCCCGCTTCAGCCTTCCAGATGAGAAGAGGGTCGCGCCGAGCCGATGAGCCAAGCGGCGAGTATAGCGGAATTCCAGGGCCGCTGCGCATCGCCAGGAGCAAATTGGTTCTGAGAAGGTCGTGAGCCGGCGCAAACAGAGCCGCCTGGAGCAAGGCCTCGTTTTTGACGGGCCCAACGCTGGACACACCCAGTGGCGGATTTTGCCTCTCCAACTCCTTGGAGAGGTCTTCGGCACTCAAACTCTTCGGCCCGTGGATGTCCAAAGTGCCCCTGGGCAGGATAAGACGCGCCGCTGAACCTGCTCTCAGCTCTAGTTGATCCTGGAATATAAGGCGGACGGCAGAATCACACGAAATGAGTTTTCCGGCACGACGGACATTGGGTTGGCCTTGCGTCGGAAGCAGGTAGGCGACGGTCGCCTTGGAAGTACCACCCGGTAATGAACTCACACGATGAGGCGTCCGCGGCCAATATGTCACCGAGGCAACAAAGACGAGGACGGCCGCCGCCGATAACGCGACTCGCGACCAACTGGTTTCCCACCAACTCAAGAGCCACGGGCGCCCATGGGAAGGTGCACCGCCGGTAGAGGCAGCAATATTGCGGACACCTGTGCCGCGCTGCCTTAGTGGGCTCTGCAGCGGCGCATCAGCTTGCTCGGTCCTTTCGGACCCGGCAATTGAGCCAAACTCGTCGCGCACAATCTTCTGTAAGTCGCGCAATCGCGAGCCGGGAATCGGCAGCGCCGACGCATTCAACGCCCGGGCAGTAGGGCCTGTTTCCCGCACGAGGTCCCAGGTCGACTTGAGCAACTCGAACTCCTCGGCGAGTTGTGAATTCCCCGTGAGCAATTCGCGCAGTCGCCCTTCCTCCGCGGGGGACGCTTCATGCGCCAGAGATTTGGCAGCCAGTATGTCAAATTCGGCCGACATGGACTATTCGTGGCGCAAGGGGATGCCCTTCACCGGAGCTTGGCGAACATTACCGTGGCCGCGGAGAGGCGATTGGGAAAACCTTCCGCGGACCGCGCGTATGAGGTGCGTTGTTTGCATAGCAACTATCGCAAGAAACTCTTTAATTCGTTCATCAAGGCAGGAGAATTATTCAGAAGCGAACGAATCTTTCTCAGACCGCGGGCGACCCTGGCGCAGACAGTGCCGATGGGCAACCCGTGTCTCAGAGCCAATTCCTGATGCGAGATCCCCAAGCCGATCTTATCATGCAGTAAGTTCTGGGTCTCGGCATCTAAAGCATTAAGGGCTTGCCGAAGCAGCAGAACCATTTCGCGAAACTGAACCTCAGGCAACTTGCCATGAAACTCATCCGAAACAGTCAGCACCTCCGTGCTGTTTTCACCGAGGACGTCCAACGATTGTGGAGGTGGGCCTCGCTTTGCGGCTGATTTTCGCCGGACCAAGGATATGGCACGCCGATGCGCGATCGTGCAAGCGAGGGCCCGCAGCTGATCGACGCTGCTGACGGTGCTGACCTGGGCAACCAGAAGAGCCAGAGATTCGCTGGCAATCTCTTCGGCTTCGTCAAGAGCCAGGCGAGCATCGGGATGTTGAGCGGCGCGTAATGCGAGGGGCCACAAAGCCTCGAAAGCCCTCGTCCACGCGCCTTCATCGCCGCGCTTCAACGCGTGAAGATCGAGAGTATCCAGAGCCATGTTCGCAATGTGCCGACGCTTCGACGGCAAAGCTCCACCTCGCCTTGCACTACGGTGGCGTGCCAGCCGTGGAGCCCAAACCTAGCGGCTGAAATCCGACGAGACAACTCGAAACCCCAAGCCCGAATGCCCGCGGAGAATCGACCGAGTGCTGTTTCCCTGGCCGCCCTGCGCAGCCCCGAAGCAGCCTCTACCAGCTCTAATCCGTTGTCGGCCGGAGACTGCCGAAGTCTGCCCGAGAGCGCGCAGCGATGTCCGGCGCCCGCGCCCAATCCGAGTTGAGTTGCCGTCAAGCTCTGGCAGTGCTAGACATTCGCACCATTCCATGGAGATGAAGCATCAGTCGAGCGGCCTGGATTCGTCAAGTGCTCCACACCTATCCACCAAATCTGCTCCCTCCTCCTGTGGCCGGGAGATGGCTGCCATGGGAATCGACTGGGCTATAATCCTGTTCGCAGCCTTTTCCACTGTAGTCTCATGTCTGGGAGACCCGCGGACCGATTCGGAGGAGGAGTTCGCCTGCTTGCGAAAGGAGTATCTCTGTCTCCAGGAGCAATCCGAGTGGGCAACAGCCATTGCGGTGGCGCAACACGCACTGGCTTTGGCGGCTCAGCAGCACGGAGAAGAACATCCTGAAACGATCGAGGTGATGAACACCCTGAGCTATCTCCTCATCTGCAACGACGAGTGGTCCCGCGGTGAGGAATTGTTGAGAAAAGCACTCGATCTCAGCGAAGCGCTGTATGGCAAGACCTCGCCGGAAATGGCGGGGACGCTTCGGATGCTGGCGAACCTCCAAGCGGGCAAGGGCAACACCGGAGAGGCCAAGACGTTGCTCGCTAGGGCCCTCCAGGCTTTGCTCTCGGCTCCGACCAATTATTTCGAACTGGGCAAGGTCCAGACGGCACTCGGCTCGATTTACCTTCTGGCCAGCGATTGCACGAAGTGCGAAGCGTATCTCCGCGAGGCGGCCGAGAACTTCGAACGGAGCGGATCAGTCCGGGATCTGGCCAAGACCTTAGGCCTGTTAGGTCAGTCTTTGATCGGGCGCGGCGATGTTACTGGCGCGGGAGCGTTCCTCGAACGAGCCCATGCGTTACTCGAAAAGACCCTCGGTCCGAACCATGGCGAAACGGCAGCAATCTCCAGTCAAATTGCACAGCTTTGCCTGGAGACAGGTGACCTGGATCGAGCGGAGAGCCTCTTCAAAGAGAACCTGGAGATTGAACAGAAGCTCTACGCTCCTCCAGAGCAATACAAACTCTTCACGACGACTTTCGGGCTCGGCCTCGTCAGCTTGAAGAAAGGGGAATTAACCCAAGCGGAGAACGCTTTCCAGAAAGCCTTTGACGTCGTAAGCGGCGTGCCTTGGCTCGAGGAACGCAACGCACCTTACGCTTGGGTCGCCCTGGGCGAAATCGCCGAACGGCGAGGTGCTTATCACGAGGCGCAGTCGCTTTACTGGAAGGCCAACCGGCTTTGGACGAGTTGGCCGGCACGAAGAACCAGCTCGTTTACTGCAGAAATCCTGAGCCGCATCGCTCTCATTGACCTGGTCCTGGGAGAACGCGACGCTGCTTTGGCGTTGGCCGATCCAATCCAGGACATCAACGAGCAGCTTTTTGCCGACGTCTTTTCCTTCGCGTCCGAACGCGAGCGATTGCTCTTCCACGCGAAGTCATTTCAACAGTCAGTCGATCTGTGGGCGACGCTTGGTGACCCCAAACCCTTGGCGCGGGCGGTGCTCAGGACCAAAGGAATCGTTTTGGATTCGTCGCTTGAAGACCAACTCCTCGCGGACGGCAGTGCCAGATATGTAGAACGCCGATATATTGATCAACTCATCGACGCCCGCCGTCGACTCGCCCAGGTGAACCGAATCGCATGCGGACCAGACTCCGGCCGAGAAAGCAGCCATCCCAGTCGCCTTCAAGTGAACTCCTTGATGAATGAGATTGAATGCTTAGAACGTTCGCTCGCAACCTGCATTCCCAATCTTGGCAGCGCCCGGCGCGCGCTAAGGGTCCGGCCGAGTGAAGTTCAAACAGCACTGCCCCAAGATGCCGCGCTCCTCGAAATGCTGTGCTACCAGCGATATAGTAGCAAAGGGATCTGGACGAAACACTACGGGGCACTGGTTCTTTTGCGCTCGACCCCACCACATTGGGTGGACCTTGGCCCCGCCGATGTGATCGATCGGAACGTAGGCCTTTATCAGCATTTCCTTCGCAATCCCATCGGGCAAGGCTCGCTGGAACGTGTGTTGCAAGACCTCTACTTGGCTCTGTGGGAGCCGTTGTTGGACAGCCTGCACTCCGGGAGGTGCAGCGGGTCATCGACCCGGATGGGTCGCTCAACCTCGTCTCGTTCGCGAGATCTGGTAACTCCGCAGCGCGAGTTCGTGGTGAGCGGTGGACTATCAGCTACGTATCCAGCGGGCGAGACTTGCTGGTCGGAGCCGATACCGCCACGTCGAGGCGGGGATCTTCTTGCCTGGGCAAATCAGATTTTGACCTGGAGCCTCCAACTTCTCGTCGGAAGGTCGAGGAAACCTGCCGTCGTCAGGGTGACCATTACGATTTTCGCGGCTTGAGTTTCGGCCCCTACCGGGAGCAGAGAAGGAAGGTCAAATCCTGCGGGCTCGCGCTGCCGCCTTTGGCATCAGCAACATCGTGGTTTACGTCGGCGAGGAAGCGACCGAAGCGGCTCCGCCGCGTTCAATCGCCCTACATCCTGCATCTGGCGACGCATGGCTTCCTTCTGCCGGCGCCAACCCCATCGAAGCCGGATCCTGGTACGTTGGCGCATGCTCCGGCATCCATGGAAGGATGGGCGGCGCTTGCGAACCCGATGGTGCGATCTGGTCTGGCGCTGGCCGGCGCTCAAAACAGCGTCACACGCTGGGCCCGAGGCGAAGACGTAGCTGCGGAAAATGATGGCATTGTCACGGCTCAGGAGATCGCCACGCTTAACTTGCGCAACACGTGGCTGGTGGTTCTCTCCGCCTGCGATTCAGGGGTGGGGAAGATCGAGGTCGGCGAAGGTGTGTTAGGGCTGCGGCGGGGATTTATCCAGGCGGGTGCGAAGAATCTGCTGCTGACCCTCTGGCCTGTGGACGACGAACTGACGACCGGCATCATCGACGACTTTTACACCGAAGCGGGAAGGAGCCGAGACCCTTGTCGGGCCTTGGGCGAGGTGCAAAAGTCTTGGCTTAAGCGGCTGCGCCAGCAGAGCGGTTTGGAAGAAGCCTGTCGAGTCGCGGGTGCCTTTATCCTCACATGCCACGATCGCCTGAGATGAGGCGATTGTGCGACGACCAGGGAGCAGTTCGCCAGGGCGTATCAAATCGCACCCTTGAATTGTCGATCGAAACAAATGGTGTCGCAAGGAGTCTACGATTGTGCACAATCGTGAACACGCGTTGTCGGATGCCAGCGGCAGGACAGGGCCGCGTCCACCACAACGACGAATTGGCAGTTGCAAAACCGCCCTGCTGTGGTAGTAAACACGCTCCGCTTTGGATCCAGCGGGCATTTTTTGAACTTTTATGTCACAGCATAGCAGTCTACGCGGCGCCAGTTCGCTTGGAGCCAAGCGCAACGTGCTCAAGCGGTTTGAACGAGTTGAGCTTCTGAAAAAGCGCGGCATGTGGAAACAGGGCGACCGAGTTACCGGCCTGCGCAAGACCAAGCCGGAAGTCTAAGCCAGCCATCCTTGGGCAATACAGGCCGATCTCCGGGCTGAGATCGGCGACCATATTCTTCTGCAATGCTGGTGCGTCTGCAAAAGTATTTGGCGGACGCGGGAGTCGCATCGCGCCGGGCCAGCGAAGAGATCATCCGCAGCGGTCGGGTGACGGTCAATCGCCAGCCGGTGCGCGAGATGGGGGCGAAGGTGGATCCACTCCAGGACGCGGTGGCGGTGGATGGGGTCACGGTCAAACCAAAGCGCAAGCTCTACATTGCGCTGCACAAGCCGATCGGATACGTCTCGACACGCCACGATCCGCGAGGCCGCCGGACGGTGATGGACCTGCTGCCAAAGGAGTGGGTGGCCCTGTATACGGTGGGGCGTTTGGATTACAACACCGAAGGCCTCATTTTTCTGACCAACGATGGGGATTTTGCGCTTCATTTGACTCATCCGCGCTATGGCGTGCGCAAGAAGTACCAGGCCGTCGTGGAGGGAACGGTTGGCCCCGAACACACCGCGTCGCTTGTCAAAGGGCTCTTTCACGAGGGCGAACGGCTCAAAGCGGAGAAGGCGCGGGTCCTCGAATCGAGCCGGGCGCAAAGCCTGGTCGAACTGGAGCTTGCCGAAGGGAAGAATCGCGAGGCGCGGCGCCTATTCGAAGCCCAGGGTTTTCGGGTGCTGGGATTGAAGCGCATTCAGATCGGTCCGATCAAATTGGGCGAATTGCGGAGCGGCCGCTGGCGATCGTTGAGTGCGGCGGAGGTGGAAGCGCTGCTGAAGCCGGCGGGTGAACAGGCGACCAAGGCCACCGCCAGGATTGACAGAAGGCGGCGCAAAAACTTTACTCGATCCATATGAAGAGATTGAAGCCTCTGGCTTGGCTGGCTTGTGTGACCTGTCTATGCCGCTTTTCGGAGGTCGGCGCCGAGGAGACCGCCATCGTCAAGGACGGGCGGATCAACGTCCGCGGGCAGCCGTCACTGGCGGGTGAAGTCATCACTCAACTCCAGAAGGGCGAGAAGGTGGTCATTCTGGAGGAGATCAGCCTGACCAAGGCCAAGACCAACGAGCCACCCAAATGGGCCCGCATTCAAATGCCGCCCAAAACGCCTGTCTGGGTTTACGCGCCTTTTCTGGATCTCGCCAACAAGACGGTCAAAGTTAGCCGGTTGAATCTCCGGGCCGGGCCGGGAGAAAATTACAGCGTGGTGGGCAGGCTGGAGCGGGGCGCCCAGGTTGTGGAGATTCGGCGAGTTGAGGATTGGTTGGAGATTGAAACGCCGCCGGCCGCCTACGCTTTCGTGGCGATGGATCTAGTGACCAAGGCGGGTGCGGGGGCGGCCTCAGCTCCCGCCGAACCGGCGCGGCCAGCGGTGCCGACGACGACGCCGACGCCGACGACGACCAGTGATCTGGCCAAGTCGACACCCGCCCCGGTGGTGACGGTGCCGCCGCCGACGGAAGCCCCGGCCGTGCCATCCACCCCGATCACCGCCGCGCCCGTCGAGCCAAAACCGGCCACGCCGTCTGAACCCGTCGCGGCTGTGCCAATGGCGCCTGCCACCACCACGGTGGTCACGCTGCCGCAGAACATCGTGCTGCCGGAGGTGAAGACGGAAGCGACGCCACCCCGGCGCGTGGTCCGACGGGAAGGTTTGGTGCGCAGCACGGTCAGCATTCAGGCGCCGACCTATTACGAATTGCTCAGCCCGGAAAATCGCAAGACGATCAACTATCTTCATGCGGACAAGCTCGACTTGAACCTCAAGGACTACCGCGGGCGCAAGATCATCGTTACGGGAGAAGAGGCCATCGACCCCCGCTGGCCGAAGACGCCCGTGATCGAGGTCGAAACGCTCGAATTGATTCCGTAATGGGTGCCGGGAGCGTCATCGACGGACGAGCGATCGCTGAACAGATACATCAGGAGACAGCTCAGCGGGTCGCGGCGTTGAAGGGCCGCGGCATTCAGCCGGGCCTGGCGTTTGTCCGTGTTGGGGATGACCCTGCCTCCCAGGTCTACGTGGGGATGAAGGAGCGGACCAGCGCGCGACTGGGTATTTGGTCGGCCACGCACGTCCTGCCGCAAAAGACGGCCCAGTCCGAATTGCTCAAGTTGATCGCGGAGTTGAACCAAGATCCGCGGGTGCATGGGATCCTGGTGCAAGCGCCCATTCCTGGGCATATCCATGCGCCGACGGTTTACTCGGCTGTGCGGGCGGACAAGGACGTGGATGGTTTCCACCCGGTCAACGTCGGCAAGCTGATGCTGGGCGATACAAGCGGGTTTGTCTCCTGCACGCCCGCGGGAATCCATCAACTGCTCATTCGATCGGAAGTGCCGCTGAGCGGCGCGGAGGTGGTCATTCTGGGCCGAGGGAACATTGTTGGAAAGCCGCTGGCGGCTTTGCTGGTCCAAAAGGCGAAAGACGCCAACGCGACGGTCACGCTGTGCCATTCGCATACGCGGGACGTGGCCGATCATTGCCGGCGGGCGGACATTCTGGTGGCGGCCATGGGCGTGCCTCATTTTGTGCGGGCGGACATGGTCCGGCCGGGGGCGGTGGTCGTGGACGTTGGGGTGAACCGGGTACGCGACGCGAACAGCAAGAGCGGGACGCGGCTGGTCGGTGATGTGGAATTTGCGACGGTACAAGCCGTCGCCGGCAAGATCACCCCCAATCCAGGGGGGGTTGGTCCGATGACGATTGCCCTGCTGCTGGCGAACACGGTGCGGGCGGCGGAAATGGCGACGGGAGGCGGCGATTAACCAATGCCGGTGCCTCCCGGGCTGGAGTTCTCTTCCTTTTTATCGAAAACGAACCTGACGTATGCAACCGACTCGAATTCTCCCCGATCTGCAATGCTCCCTTTTGTGCGAGGATGTGAAGCAGGAGATCAACGGCAATTTCATTCTCCTCGGCATTATCGGGTTCATCCAGGTGCCGCAAGTGCCGGTCACGGCCTTCAAGCTCTGCGTTTTTAACCGCTGGACGGCGGGGGTGGGCGCGTTTACCGAGAATGTCCGGCTGCTCGCTCCGGACCAAACGACGGTGCTGCGCCAGAGCCAAGTGAAATTTGCGGTGAAAGAAGCGACCCACCATGCCACCAATGTGACTGTGTTTGGCCAACTCAAGTTCGAGGTCCCCGGCGTGTATTACGTCGAGGTATTGGTCGACGATGTGATGAAGCTGCGCTTTCCACTGCCGTTGGTGCTGGTTCAACCTCCGGGAGCGGCTGCGCCCGCCGCGCCCGCGCCGCCGGCGGCCGAGTCGTAAGCAGCTGGGCTCCGCAAGGTGTGGTGGGGGAGAAGGGCGCCGCCAAGCGGCCTTGGAGAAGGTCGGCAGGGTGCGTCGGTCAGTGAAACGCATTCGCTCGCCAGGACGATGCAAGACGAAGTTAAGAGTCCGCGACCGCAGCCGTTTACATTCTCGGGTGTTGCCTCCTTTGCCCACGCTCCCCTTCACCGATGCTTCCTGATCCAGGGGTGCGTCGCCTTGTTGGCCGGGATGACCGCGGCCTGTTTCTTCGAGATGGCTTGGGTCCCGGTCATCCGGCAGACCATCGCCGCTTTGCCTTCGTCCGGCAGGATCCAGGACGGCCAGCTGCGCTGGCCAGCGCCGGGGCCGGTGCGGACCGGGACAACCTTCTTGTGGATCAGCATCGATCCCAATGACGCGCTCGATCAGGGAGAAGGAGCTGATCTACAGTTGGACTTCCAGCGCAGCGACCTGCGCATTCGATCGCTCCTCGGCTACGTGGCGGTTCCTTATCCCCAAGGCCTGCTTATTGCCATGAATCGGACGGAAGTGGAACCGTGGTGGGGGGCGTGGCGCCCGGCGTTCCCGGTGGGGATTGCGGTCGGGACCGTGATCGGCCTGTTCGTGACATGGACTCTGTTGGCGCTGGCCTACGCCTGGCTTCGGTGCGGATCATTTCTTTTTATGCCGATCGCCAGCTCTTGGGCGGGGGGCGTGGCGTCTGAGCGCGGGCTGTTTGTTGCCCGGGGCGCTTTTCCTGACGCTGGCCATCGCCGCCTACACGCTCCAGCAAATCAATCTGGTGCAGTTACTGGCCGCGACCGCGCTCCACTTCATGCTCGGCTGGGTTTACGTCCTGTGCGCGCCGTTTTGTCTTCCGCGGGCGGATGCGAAGGTATCCCAGCGTTCGGGAAACCCGTTTAAATCAAGCCAGGGCAGGAAAAGGCGGAACCCCTTTGCTGACGGGCCCGGGCCGGGCTAAGCCTACTTTGGAGAGTTGGCCGGGGCGGCCGGCACTTGCTTGGGCGCCTCCACCGCTTCCGCCGCGGGCGTCTGGGCTTGCGCTGGCGTCGTCAGCAGGTTTGTCGACGCCTGAGGAACGTTCTGCAGGGTGAGATTCGTTGCCACGGGCAGCGTGACGTTTTGGACATGGACGGTGCTCGCAGGCGGAGTGCTGGCTGGGGGCATAGTGGCCGCGGGGCCAGGGGTGGGGACCGCGGGAGCGGCGCTCGCCTGGCGTGAGAGTTCGCGTTCGAGGCGGCGACTTGGGTCGCGGGCGGCGCGCATGTTCAGCATCGAAAGGACGATGGAGAGCCCGACGAAAATGGAGGCGGTATATTTGGTCAAGCGGGTCAGGGCGTTGCCCGAACCGGCGCCGAAAAGGGCGTCGGTGGTGGCGCCACCGAAGGCGATTCCAGCGCCCGCCTCCTTCTTGGGCAGCTGAATTAAAATGAGCAACATCAAGAACAAACAGTTCACCACCAGGATGAACGTGAGAAATCCAATTAACAAACTCATGGGTCTTTTTCCTGTCTAAATCGAGTTCTTCACTATATCGGAGAAGCTGCGAACTTCCAGCGAAGCGCCCCCGACGAGGGCGCCGTCGACGTCCGCCTGGCTCATCAATTCGCGGGCATTGGCCGCTTTGACGCTGCCCCCGTACTGCACGCGAACGCGCTTGGCCACGGTTTCGTCGAAGAGACTGACGAGAGTCTGGCGAATGAAGGCGTGCACCTGCTGGGCTTGTTCGGGAGTGGCGTTGCGGCCGGTGCCGATGGCCCAGACGGGTTCATAGGCCACGATCGTTTCCTGCATCTGTTCCTTGGTGATCCCGGCCAAGCTGCCTTCCAGTTGGGTGCCAATGATCTTCTCCGTCCGCCCGCTTTCCCGCTCTTCCAGCGTCTCGCCGACACAGACGATCGGGCGAATGGAAGCGGCATGAGCAGCGAGCGCCTTGCGCGCAATCAGGGCGTCCGATTCCTTCTGGTACTGACGCCGCTCCGAATGTCCCAGGATGACATAGCGCACCGAGAATTCCTTGAGCATGGAAGCGGCCGTTTCCCCGGTGTAAGCGCCTCCGGTGTGTTCGCTCATATTCTGCGCGCCCAAGCGCAAGTTCGAATCGAGGATGGCTTTGGAGACGGACTCCAGGGCAGTGAAAGGAGGACAAACCACGACGTCCACTTCTTTGACGGCGGCCAGTTCGCGCTTCAACCCCTGGACCAGGTCCAAGGCTTCCGCGACCGTCTTGTTCATCTTCCAATTACCAGCGATGATCAGTTTGCGTTGTTTCTGCATGGGGTGCGTGAGGGGAAATTTTCAGGTTTAACGTATCGAAATCAAAGCTCCGTGAGCGCCGCGACTCCGGGCAGGACCTTGCCTTCGAGGAATTCGAGGCTGGCGCCGCCACCCGTGCTCATGAAAGAGACGCGGTCGCCCAGGCCCGCGGTGTGCAGGGCTTTAACGCTGTCGCCGCCGCCAATGATGCTTTTGGCGCCGCGCTTCTGGGTAGCGTCCGCGACGGCGCGCGCGACCGCGAAGGTGCCTTCGGCGAAGCGCTTGTCTTCAAAAATCCCCATCGGACCGTTCCAGAGAATGGTTTTGGCGGTGGCGATGACATCGCTGTAGGCTTTGACGGTGGCCGGCCCAATATCCACGCCGCCGGCGTCGGCCGGGAGATCCGGACTGTTTTGGACGCGCGGATTCTGCATCTCGATGACCGGCTTGCCTTTTTTGTTGACCTTGCCTGTGTCGACCGGCGTAGCCACGACATCATCGACCGGCAGGAGAAATTGCACCGACTTCC
Organism: Verrucomicrobiota bacterium; assembly: GCA_046346765.1. Lineage (GTDB taxonomy): Bacteria > Verrucomicrobiota > Verrucomicrobiia > Limisphaerales > SIBE01 > JAXMHN01. The sequence continues at coordinate 82,444 of JAXMHN010000017.1, forward strand.
GTTTGGCCTTTTCCAGAGCGCCTTTAGCCACGTCGACCTTGTCTGCTTCGACCAGGGACTTGCCAGTTTGGCGGCCTTGGGCAAGGCGGAACGTGTAGGCCATGGCTCCGCCGATCAGGATCGAATTCGCCTTTTCCAACAGCCGGTCAATGACATTGATCTTGTCCGAAACCTTGGCCCCGCCCAGGATGACGACGAACGGACGGGCGGGATTCTCGAGCTCCTCTCCCAAAAATTTCAATTCGCGCTCCAGCAGGAGGCCGGCAGCGCATTTGCCCCCGCGGGCTTTCACGATCCGCGCGACCCCTTCCGTCGAGGCATGAGCCCGGTGGGCGGACCCGAAAGCGTCGTTGACGTAAACATCGGCCAGTTTGGCCAGCTTTTCGGCGAAAGCCGGGTCATTCGCTTCCTCTTCCGCGTAAAAGCGGACATTCTCGAGGAGCAGCAGGTCCCCACCTTTGAGTGCGTCCGCCGTCTTCTCGGCTTTCTCGCCGACGCAATCATCCACGAAGGCGACCGGCCGATGGACGAGGTCGGCCAGTTGGGCGGCGACCGGCCGCAGGGACATGGACGGTTCGCATTTGCCTTTGGGCCGGCCGAGGTGGGAAGCAAGAATGAGGCGCGCGCCTTTGCCGATGAGCAGCTCCAAGGTAGGCAAGGTTTCCTTGATCCGGGTCAGATCGGTGATGACCATCTGCCCATCCTTTTCTTCCATGGGCACATTGAAATCCACGCGCACGAAAACCCTCTTTCCGCGCACGTCCAAATCTTTCACGGTCAATTTCGCCATAGCTAAACAAATCGGGCCGACAGAATACTCAAGCTGGGGTTTGAGTCAAAGGCCAATCCGCTGGGTTCCAAGCTTGCTTCTTGCGACGCCGGACTTTCAGCCTATCAGGACGAGAGGAGGCTTGGGAAGTTCATTTATCACCTCTGAGCGGCGCTCGCAGGTGTTGAAAAACGCCGCTCCGGCGAGCCGGATGAATCTGCCGCAGCCTCAACCTGCCGACACCGTCCCGAATCCTGCCAGACCACTTTTCAGCGGGTCAGGGCCGCGGCTAAGTCCGCCACCCCTGTGGCCCCGAGTCGCGTCTGCTTGGGATTGCGGGCGGGGGAGAGCGCATCGCGGCCCGGTTCCGGGGCAGATCCCGGTATCAGTCCTTATGATGATGGCATAAACGTGCCGCTTACCTCAGGCACGCCCGGTCGGCTACTATCTGCCCCACCTTAGGCCTATGCACGCGATGAAACTATTCTCCGTAGGGGTGGCACTGATGGCAGGGATGGGAAGTGCCGGGCAAGCCCAGACCTTTTACTCCACGACCGTGACGAACGACCAGCCGCTGCTCTACTGGAACTTCGACGAAGCGGACGGCAACGCGCAGCAACAGATGCCGATCAAGGATGTCACGGCGGAGAATGATTTAGTCCCGGCGAACGGCGCCGGCCGGGTGTTGCACACCCAGGTTGCCAGCGGCCTGTTTCTGGGCCGGGCGGCGGACTTTGTGCCGGGCGAGGAGGGGCCTATCGGCAATTTCAATGCGCCTAGCCTGAGCCCGGGCCGGACGAATGCCCTCGAGGCGTATGCGATTGAGTATTGGTTCCAAGACCTGGGCGGGAGCGACTTCATGAATCACTACCTGCTCAGTTTCGATGCGGGCGGGCGACAAGCGGTCGTTTACGATTGGATGGACAATGGGGCACGCGATGCCGGCTGGATGGAACTTTATTCCGAAGCGGGACGCACCCACACGAACGGGCTGCAATTGGCCACGACGGATACAGCCTGGCATCACTTTTTCTGGGTTTTTTATGGCCCTCTTCGAACGGCCGCCAAGCTTGATCTCTACGTCGACGGCCGGCGAAAGGCGAACGTTGAGGGTTATGATAAGTCCCTGCCCCTCGCTGGGATCGCCCTGACCGTCGGTGGCTATCGACCCCAGGGTGGATTGGGAATCCGCGGCCGGTTGGACGAGGTGGCGCTTTACGACCTGGGCGGGCTGCCCCAAGCCGACGCTCTGGCCAGCAAGGTTGCGCAAATGGTGGAGGCGCACCTGGCGGCCGCTTCGCTCGACACGGGTGGCGTCCAGCTTGGGATTGCGGAACAGCCCGCGGATGCCACGGCCGACGTTGGAACCCAGGCCACGTTTCGAGTGCAGGGCGCCATCTCGGGCGGGGGCGGTGGAACGCCGGCATATCAATGGTATCGCAACTGGGTCCTGATCCCGGGCGCAACCAACTCGACCTACACCACTTCGGTGCTGACGATTGCCGATGTGGGGCCAAACGTGTTCCGCGCCAAGGTCACGGCCGGAAGTCTATTTGCGTGGAGCCGGGACGCCGCTCTGAACGTGTCCGGATTCAAAATCACGATCGCCCAGCAGCCAAGTTCGCAGACCTTGCTGATCGGCAATAGCGCGACCCTCACGGTGCAAGCGTCGAGTCAGCCGGCAACGGAGCTCTTTTATCAATGGTTCAAAGACGGGGTTGAAATCCCCGGGGCCACGAATGTGACCTACACCACCGCGGTGTTCACGTCGGCCGACGCTAACATTTACCGCTATACCGCCCGTATTGCGACCGGGGCAGGCTATTCGGTCAGCAGCGAGCCGGCCGTCCTGACTGTGATGCTGGCAACGCGGGCGAAAACGCAGTACTCCACCATCGTCAGCAATGACGCGCCCCTCCTCTATTGGACGTTCGACGAGCCAGTCGGACCCGCTTTACAGCAGATGCCTCTCCCCCAGGGCGCGACGACGGAGAATGACCTGGTCCAAACCAACGGCGCGAGCCGGTTTGATCATGACGGTTTGGATGGCTTGCCACTGGGTTACGGGGTGCAGTTTGCCGGGGATCGAGGCGCCTTCTACGCGGGCACGCTCAACGCCGGGGTGACGTCCCTGGAGGGCCCATGGGGGGTCGAGTTTTGGATGCAGGCTCCCGGCGACGCGGGCACTCATAATGACTATGTCATTACCTTCGACGCCGATTTGACCTTGGCGGTGGTCTACGATTGGGCCGCGGATTTGTTGGAATTCTATGGAGGGGCTGGCCGAACCGGGCTGGGCGACGGCAGTGGCGGCGGGCCTCTGCTCCCCGAGCAAGACTCGAAGTGGCATCATATCCTGTGGGTCTATTACGGCGCATTACGGCCGGTGGGCGTGGCCATCGATGCCTATATCGATGGCCAGTTGGCCCCAAACGCCGGCGACTTTGACCGGCCGCTCCTGCTCACCGGGCCGTTGGTCGTCGGGGCCGGCACGCCCAGCGGCACGGTCGTCCCTTTCAAGGGGCGGTTGGACGAATTGGCCATTTACAGCTTCGCGTCCGCGGCTTCGGAAGGGGCCCTTGCGACTCAAGTTCACGACCTGGCCGCCCGGCACATCGCGGCGGCGACTCCGCAAACAACGAGCCTGACAGCTGTCGCCGCCAACAGCCTGAGTAACCTCGTCCTGAGCTGGGTCGGCTCCGGGTTCATTGTCCAAGAGAGCAACGATGTGAGTGATCCCTTGGCGTGGGTTGACCTGAACAACTCCGCCACGAGCCCAGTCACGGTTCCCATACCGAGCGGCGCGAAAGCCAAGTTTTATCGCCTGAAGAAGACTCCTTAACGTTTTAGGCCGCGTTGGGGGGACGAAGGGAGATTCATCGTCATGGACCGCATCCAGTCTCAAGCGCGGACGGCTTTTACGCTCATCGAGCTGTTGGTCGTGATTGCGATCATTGCCATCCTTGCCGGCATGTTATTGCCGGCGCTGAGCCGCGCGAAATCCAAAGCGTGGCGGGTCGGCTGTTTATCGAACATGCGGCAAATTGGGCTGACCGTAGCGATGTATGCCGGCGACAACCAAGAGCAATTTCCAACCAAGCTGCGGACCTGGCCGGAGACGCCGTTCATCGACGTCTGGGTTCTCTGTCATCCCTACCTCAGCACCAATCAGAAAGGCTTCTTTCTTTGCCCGGCGGACCGCGGCAAAGCCTGGAACATCGTGACCGCCGAGACGCGCGGGGTGGTGTCTAAGCGGCAATTGCCCTTTCCGACTTCCTACTACTATTACTTGAATTTTTACACGACCGATACTCCGGTTCCCCCTGTCTACGAACCGATGGTGCGGCAGGTGAGCGATGTCCGATCGCCCTCCGGCAAAGCCGTCATGACTTGCTATACCGGGACGGACTTTGTCATCGCCGATACGTTTGCCAAAAACGGCAAATGGGCCCACGGCAAAGGCCTGGACTGGCTCTTTGTGGATGGACGCTCCGCTTTCACCCCGTTCGTGCAAATGACCGACACATCCCCCTACAACCCTCGCACCATTGGGGGAGACCATGATTGGACGATCGGCGGCTTGCGCGGAACTGATCTGAAATAACGTGGCGGGCAGGTTTCCGGCGGCGCCGGAGGATGCCCCGCCGCTTAACTGAACACCCGAAAAGCAACTATGATTCGCGTTCTGTTAGTCGGAGACACCTCCGTCAGACTTGAGGTCGAACTTAAAGGCAATGACGCCGAGTTTTTTGTCGCCCCGGGCGTGCGGCAGACATTTCTCAAGGCAGCCCTCGAGAACGATCCCGAGATTCAGGTGCTGCACTATGGCGTCGAAGCGGCCCTGGCCGATTTTCCCCGGACGCTCGAGGCGCTGCGGAAGCATGACGTGGTTATGTTCACTGATGTCGATTCCGACGCCTTTCAACTCTATCCCGATTTCATGCGGACGAAAGTGCCGCTGGGTCCCAACCGGCTCAAGCTCGTGGAGGAGTTCGTCCGGGGAAGGAGGGGCTTTCATTATGGGCGGCGGCTACGCCTCGTTCAGCGGCCGACGTGGGATTGGCAACTACCACCACACCGCGATTGAAAAACTACTGCCCGTCTCGATCTACCCCTACGACGATCGGGCCGAGTATCCGGAAGGATTCCACAGTCGGGCAGTCGTCCCGGCACACCCGTGCCTGCAGGGGTTGGATTGGGACGATGGCGATTTCCTTTTCTGGGCTATAACCGCACCCAACTGAAACCCGGGGCGAACCTGCTCGTGGAACATGACGGCGATCCGATTGTGGCCGTTCAGGAGGTCGGCCGGGGCCGTTCCATGGCTTTCACGCCCGATCCTCAGCCGCACTGGTGCGGCACATTCAAGGACTGGGCCAACTACGGCCGATTCTGGATTCAGTCGGTCCGCTGGTTGACGAGCCAGAGTCGCGCTTGATTATGGTCCGGTTGAGCTCTGCGGAGGTCGTCTTCACCCACCCGCTGACGGTAGGGTTGCGCGAAGTGGAACTCGGGCCGCTCCAGCCTGGGCAAGCGCTGGTCCGAACGATCCAGACCTTGATCAGATGCAGGCACCGAATTGACGGCGTTGCGCGGTTGCCATGCTCCGGGCAGCGTCTGGGCACGGAACTTCGGAATGCCCCTGGCGGGCGGGTTACTGCAATGTTGGCGTGGTCGAGGACGTGGGACCGGGGGTGACGCTTCTGCGGGTCGGCGACCGAGTGGCCTCGACCGGCCCTCATGCCTCGCGTTTCCTGGCCGCCGAGCAGGACTGTGCGGTCATCCCGGCTGCCGTGAGCGACGACGGCGCCGCCTTTGCCACCATCGCCCAGATCGTCATGCAGGGCGTTCGGTTGTCCACACCTTGCCTGGGAGAGAACGCGGTGGTTTGCGGACTCGGGTTGTTAGGGCAAATGACGCTCGCGTTCGCGCGGCAAGTGGGTTACTGGCCCGTGATCGGGGTGGATCTCGTCGCGCGGCGGAGAGCCCTCGCGGTGCGAATGGGCGCAAGCGTCGCCCTTGAGCCTGCGCAAACAGGTGACTTTCTTGAATCGGAATGTCAGGGGCAGGGCAGCGACGTCGTCTTTGAAGTGACCGGCAATCCCCAAGCCATTCCCGCGGCTCTGGGTTGGGTGCGGCCACGCGGACGGTTGGTCTTGGTCGGCAGCCCTTCCGGGGTGACCACGATGGATTTTCACGATCTCGTCAATGCGCCCGGGACGGTGATCATTGGGGCCCACAACTATACTCACCCGACCGTTGCCAACAATTACAACCGTTGGACCCGCCTGGCAGACACTCAACTCTACCTGGCTCTCGCCGCCGCCGGGCGATTGCGGATGGAACCCCTCATCACCCATCGCTTTCTTTGGCCGCATGCGGGGCAAGCCTATGACTTGCTCCTGCACGATCCACACGCCACCCTGGCCGTCGTTCTCGATTGGACCAAAGGTTGACCCATGCCTTGGCAAAAACGATCCGCTGATCTAATTGCGCGCCGCACGACGCGGTCGACCCAACTGCTTTGGCTTCACCTCACCCTGGCCGCGTGGCTCGCCTGGCCATTCCAGCCGGCCGCCGCTGCCGCCGACTCGCCCTGGGCGGGAATTCGCCTCTACAATCCGGGGACCGCCTCCCGCACCAGCCTGGTAGAGATTCCAGTCGGTCAGATCGCTAACCCTGACCTGGTCGCGTGGGAAGCGATTCAACTGAGTTTTCAGGGGCAAACCGTGCCGCACGCCATCCGGGAAGGGCGGGCGCATCAGCGAGCCCAACTGCGTTCCGGAATCGCGCGACCATTGCCCGAAGATGTTCTGGTCTTCTCCGTTGAGGCGCCTCCCGGCTGGTCGCGAGTGGATGTCGGTCATGTGCCGCAACCGACACCGCCCCCGCGGCCGCCTTTGGTCCGACAAGAAGGCGCGATCGTCATTGCTTTTTCCGGGTTTGAAGCCGCGATTGACGAAAGAAGCGGAGCGCTCTTGCGTTTGGTCGCGGACGGTGAACCCCTGCTGAAACAGCCGATGACGCTGGTGTTCTTTAAGGTGGGAGATGGCGTGGTGGGGAACATCGGGCCGATGGGCCCAGGCATTCAAGAGCCGCAACTGACCGTAACCAAAACCAACCCGGTGCCCCACACCGCCCAGCTGGCCGCCTGGTCCAACGCGGAAGCCCTCAGCGAGCTACACTTTGTGCTCACGCCGGCTGTCGGGCCCCCGGTGGCGTTGTCCTATCGGATTTATCCCTGTCGCCAGCTGGAAATACTCTGCGACGAACGTCCCTGGTCCGGAAGTTCGGCTTGGCTCAGATGCGGTCTGGAGGTGCGGCTGGCACCAGCCGGCGCGGGCGAGAAGATTTTCGGGACTCAAACGCATTACCCCTTCTATGGATTCAAGGACTACCCAGCGGCCGTCAAGGCTGTGGGGATGGCATACCAGGCAGCCAACACAACCCTGTTTGAGTTCGGAGAAGAGAGCGTCAACGGCCGGTTCTGGCACCGGCGTCTGGCCGCTTTTTCCGGAAAGGACTGGCCGCGCCGCCAGGAACTCATCGAGCATTTGGAGGAAGGCTTGGTGGCCGAAGTCGATCCGCTCCGCTCGGGGCCACTGCCGTTGACGTCCGCGGTGACAGGCCCGCGCAGCGAGACCGTCCTCGCCGAAATCATGACGCAGGAACTCCGTGGCGAGCGCCCTGGGGCGGCGATTGTTCCGAGCGATGCCTCGCCTGCAATCGTGCTGAAGCTCGAAAAGAAGCCCGGTTCCGAAGGGGACGGCTACAGGATCGCGCCTCTTTCACCAGGGCCGGGCCTCGAGGTAGCGGCCTCCAGCCGCTTGGGACTCTTTCAAGGGGCCCGGCGTATCGCCGCCGAACTTAAACAGACCGGGTCGGCCCCGTTGGTGGCCTCCAGTCCCGTTGTCGACTTGCGCGCTGGCGGCTTCGGGGGAGGAGGGCACGAGGTTGATTTTCCGTATGGGAGTGAGCTGGAGTGGCAAGCGGTTTTCGACCGGCTGATCGACTCCGGGATGAACGTGATGACCTGTCTGGGGATGTGGGGAAACTGGAAAATGCCGGTCAAGTTCAAATACATGCCTGCACTATGGTCCAATGCCCCGGACGCTTACGACGAAGTCTCGGGCGCAAAGCTGCGTGAGTTCGATCTCCAGCGGGAGAAGTCCCTTCGGCTGATGCGATATTTGCAGGAACGAGGTGTGCAAGTATGGCTCTGGATCCCGGTCGGGGCGATTCCGACCACGTTCGAGACTCAATTCCCGGAAGCGACCGTTCCGCCGAGAGGGAAGACGCCGCGTTTTATGCATCCGCGCTACCGTCAATATTTGGCGGCCTATTTCAGAGAACTGCTCGAGCTGTATCCGATCGACGGGTTCGTCTTGATCCGCGATGACAATGGCGGGATCGATCCTACGCCCGAGTACAAGGAGTATGTGGCCCGGTCTCGAACCAGGCATCCGGTCTGGGAGCAATATCTGATCGTCTACGAGATGCTCCGTTCGCTCGCTTTCCACGGGCGCATTGCTGTTTATCCCTATTTCGATGTCTACGAGCCGCGTTTGGAAACGGAACTGCCCGCAGATCTATTGATTGTCGGACATGGCAGCGGCCTGGGCTTGTTGACTCGGTCTTTCGATCAGGTAGCCCCGATGGGAGACACCTGGCTGGACAACCTTTACGCCAGCTTCCGCGTCCCGGCCACCGCCCAAATGAAGAGGCTCCTCGGCGATCGCAACAGCTTTTGGATTGGCGGGGCTTATTTGGGAACGGAGTTGCCTTGGGAAGCGTTAGGGTTTTTCGGCAAGACCCCGACGGCGAGCGTCAACACCTTCCGCTATGAATTCGGCAGATCGACTTTTGGCCCCAAACGGGCGCTCGACTTCCTGCGCTTCGCCGATGCTTACGAAGACCTTTTTGCGATCATGAATGCGGCCCTGCTTCCCCATCATTGGTTCCGTCTCCAGCCGGCCGAACGGTCGGAAGTTGGCCGGCGGGCGCGATTGGGACTGGCAAAGCTTACCAACGCCTTGGCCCAGCTTCAGCCGGTTGCGACGGCCGCGGCCGGAGACAAATGGTTGAACCAGGTTAAGCTCTACCCCGCCTACTTTAACTACCATCTGCGCCGGGTGGAGAGCATGACCCGCATGCATGAATTGATCCTTTCTGCCCGCGAAGGAGGCCGGAGGGACGGCCTTTTGCCGGAATCCATCCGGCAGCAATTGATCAGCTGGCAACGGGAGGTGATCACTTTGGCGCAGGCTTTCGAGCAGCAAGCTGCCTTGGTCCCCGGCAGCATGATGCAACAGACCCGCGAAGCCAAATTCACGGCGCCTTTCCAGGAATCCTTCGTGGCGGGCTACGATTGGTCCGCGGGGCAGCAGCCGGAGGTCGCCATCCCGCCTTTCCGTGCGCAGGTAAAGACGGAGCCCGGCCGGATGGCCGCCGGCGAGCCGTTCGAGTTGGCCATCGAACTGCATCATCTGGGCCTGATCCCGTGGATGGCTGGTATCGGCGGCCGTCTCGCTTTGGAAGGGGAGCCCGAGCGGCTTGGACTGCCGAGTGTTTGGAACTTCTCCGGAGAACCCATGGTCAACGGCGACCGCTGTCTCATCCGCCTCCGGGGCCGGGCCCCCGCCGAAGCCGGCCGAGCTCGGATCACCGTCCGGTTGCTGCCTCCGTCCGGCGATTTCCCCGCAGGCAGCGACGTGGCCGAGTTGACCTGGGACTGAGTGCGCCAATCCGTTTCGCGGTCACGAGAGCAGGTCTTCCATCAACGCTTTGGCCACGGCCGCCGACCGGGTGTGGACATGCAGCTTTTCATAGATGTGGCGCTCATGATTATTGACGGTGTGAAAGCTCAGCGACAAGTGCTCCGCGATTTCCTTCTTTAACCAACCTTCGACCATCAAGCGCAGAATGCTCTTTTCCCTTTTCGTCAAGGCGTAGTCGAACTGGGGTAACGGCCTATTCGGCGCCATAGGACGAGAGAACGTGTTGGCCGCCTCCGCCGTGGCGATGACGTCCCGGGCTGAGGTGATGATCAGGATCTGGGCGACCGGATACAATTCCTGGAGTTGCTGGATGGCCGGCGGCGACAGGACGCCGCAGGCAAGGATCACCTCTGGGCAGATCTCAGTTGTCGCGGCTCGCCGGATGGATTCGATGGAATCAAATGTCGTTAACGAAGTATTCCGGATGATTTTTCGAAGGGAACGCGCCGGTTCCGAATCTGGGTCTGCCCCATGGCAAATCAACCACACCTTGGCGGTGGCCGGTTGCTTGGCGGGCTTCATCTCGGAACAGGATGCAAAGAGGTTGTCCCGTTCGCTCCGGCCGGCTCAGCGGTCGAGCAGCCAGGCCAGGACCCGGCGCCAGAATGGACCGTAGCCCTCCCACTGCTCGAAGTTGATCCCCCAATACGGCGCCGGATCGGACGCATACACGCAGATCCGCCCCCGTCCCCACTCGCCGGTTACCAGCAGCGGATGCCCTGTTTCGCGCACCCGCACCAGGAGATTGCTGCCCGGCTTGCTGACGACTTCGTTGTAACCGAAGATTCGCGGGAAGGACCTCCAGGGCAAACCTTTGATCAGTCCGTGATTTGGCATGAGCACTTCCGGCGTAAAGCCGGCCGATGAATCGACCCGGTCGTCCCCGATCAGACAACTGACGGGCAGCGCCTCGGCGGTGGGCGTTCGACGCCATCCTGCTTTCTCTTCCATGCCGGAAAACGAAAGCCAGCCGCCTAGCATCATCAGCCCGCCGCCCGCCGCCACCCAGTTCTTCAACGAAACGAGCCGATCTGGATAACTTGGCACGACCATACGCGTGCTCGAGACTTCGAAAAAACTCGGATACAGCTGAAAGTGCTTGGCTTCGCAGTCGCTGACGATCACGATATCCGTCTTTTTTAGCATCGTTTCGAAGCGGCCAGGTTGCAGTCGGTGCAACTCCCAACTGGCTAGACAATTCACTTCGGCGTGCGGTTCGAGGGCCTGAACCAGTTTGGTTCCGGAAAAGTGCATGGCATAGCTTCTGGCCTCCATCCCAAACGGCGTCTGGATGAAGACGGAACCGAAGTTGAAAAACCAATCGCCTAGATATAGGACCCGCGCTTTGGGAGGTTTGCGGGGTTCTCCGGTGTGTCTCATGCCCCATTTAATCGCCAGGCGACCGCCGCTGGCAAGAGGATAGAGCCCGGTTCGGTCGCCCGCCGGGTTGCTCGCGCGCGGTCTCTCCGGCCGCGGGGCCCACCGCTGTCATGGCAGCCCCGCCAAACCTGGCCTGGTCGCGTGGCAGCGCCGTCCTGGAATGTCCGGTGGCGAAGCCGGAAAACCTGCTCGATATTGTAATTGCCGCCCTGCGGTCGAGCAGGAAAAATCCCTCACCAGTGAACCGTTCGGCTAAGGCACGGACTGATTCCGGCCTTTGCCGGTGAAAGAACCAACGACTACTATGGGCATCTTCAACTTTTTGAAAGGCCAGCTCCTCGAGGTCATTGAATGGAACGATGACTCCCGGGACACACTCTCCTTCCGCTTTCCGGATGACGACAAGGAAATTAAGCGCGGCGCCCAATTGATCGTGCGTGAGTCGCAGGTGGTGCAATTGGTTTATCTCGGCGAATTCGCCGATACGTTCGGGCCCGGCAAACACACGCTGACTACGGACAATATTCCCATCCTGACCACGCTGAAATCATGGAAATACGGTTTCGAATCGCCCTTCAAAGCGGACATCTATTACCTCGTGACGCGGGTGTTTCCCGGCAACAAGTGGGGTACCTCCAACCCGGTCATGATGCGCGACAATGATTTCGGCATCGTGCGGGCGCGCGCTTTCGGCACGTATGACTTCCGGATTGTCGATCCGCGCCTCTTCCTCAAAGAGGTCGCGGGCACCGATCAACATTTTCGTCTGGACGAGTTTGCCGACACGATGCGCTCGCGGATTGTGAGTGTCTTTAGCGAAGCGTTGGCGACGGCGAATATTCCGGTGCTCGATGTGGCCCGCCGCTATTCGGAGCTGGGACAATCCTTACTGCCCGCTGATCAATCCGGTGGTGACGGCCAAATACGGTTTGGAGATGACCAGTTTTGTGGTCGAAAACATTTCCTTGCCGCCCGAAGTGGAGCAGGCCGTCGACAAGCGGTCGAGCATGTCGGCGATAGGGAATTTGAACGATTACGTTAAGTTCCAGATGGCCCGGGGCATGGAGAAAGGTGGTGAGGTTCCGGTGGGGCCGCCACCGAAATGGCGATCGGCCTGGCCGTAGCCCAACAGATCCTGCAACAGCAGGGCCTGCCCAACACCGCCACGGCGGCCGGCGCCGGCGCCCTGCCGCCGGTCCAGCCCCGTTCGATCTCTTGAGTCCGGCCGAGGCCGCCAACCTGATCGGCGTCACGGAAGCGGATGTGTTGGCCAGCATTGCGGCCGGTGACCTCAAGGCAAAAAGATCGGCTCGGCCTATCGGATCGCCCGCGCGGCGTTGCAGGAGTTCTTGAATTCGTAGCCAAGCAGGAGACGGACCCTCCCATGGCCGACGTCACTGCCCTGCAAAAGTTCCATTGCCCGCTCTGCGGGCGGAGGCGCAATGGAATCCGGCAAACAAGCGCTTGTTTGCCCGTATTGCAGCACCGCGGCGCCCGCGCAGGTGGACGCGGCGACCGGGGAGATTCACGAGCACGACCTGGTGACTGCCTTGCGCGACTATGCCCAGGAGCATCGCGGCTGGAAAACGCAACGGATTTCGGTCAAATGCCAGAGCTGCCAGGCCATTTCGGTCTTCGAAGGCGGACGGGTTGCGCAGCGTTGCGATTTCTGCGGTTCGACCGCGATCGTGCCGTATGAAATCAAGCCGCCGGTTCAGCCGGAAAGCCTCTTGCCCTTTAAGGTGCCGGAAGCGACGGTGCGCGAATCCATGCGACAGTGGTATGCGAGCCGCTGGTTTGCGCCGAATCGCCTCAAAACGCGCGCGCTGACCGACCAGGTAAATGGGATTTACCTGCCTTATTGGACTTTCGACGCCGCCGCGCATGCGGATTGGACGGCCGAGTCTGGTTACTATTACTACACCACTGAGACGGAGCGTGATGCCAATGGCCAGACCCGCACTCGCCAGGTCCGCCACGTCCGCTGGCAGTCCAGCGCCGGGGCGCTTGACCACGCCTTCGATGACGAGCTGGTCTGCGCTTCCGTGGGAGTAAACGAAGAGCTGCTCCGAGGAATTGAACCGTTTCCAACCAAGGAGTTGACGGCCTACAGTCCGAGCTATCTCTCCGGGTGGCTCGTGGAGCAGTACCAGATCGATTTAATTGCCGCCGCGCAGCGTTCCCGGGAAAAAATGGAGGCAGAACTGCGGGCCTTGTGTGCCGCCCAGGTGCCCGGGGATACCCATCGGAATCTGCAGGTTTACAGCCGCTACGCCAACCAGACCTTCAAGCATATTCTCGTTCCGGTCTGGCTTTTGACGTTCAATTATGGGGCGGACAGCTACCAGGCCGTGATCAACGGTTATACCGGTCGGATTGCCGGCCGCTATCCCAAGAGCTGGATCAAAATCCTGTTCTTCGTTCTGATGATTGCGGCCGCGGTCGGGATTGGATTCGCTCTGTTCGGCCGATAAGTCACCTGGTCGGCAGCCTTCCTTTCCGCCGCGCTTTTGCTAGCGTCCGGGGTATGCAATTCTCTTTCCGTCGGCTGATGGCCGGACTGGCGGTTTGTGGCTGCGGGCTGCTGCTCAATGAACCCCTGGTCTGCGCCGCGAACGAAGGTCGCTTGCTGTTTTCATCCCTCCCGAAGGCACGCTATCACTTCGACGGATTCGTGGGCGAACGGATCGATCGCAACGTGGAGCAATGGCTGCTGCGCGCTCCCGAGGCCAATCCAGGGATGGTCGAGATGTTTCGCCTGCGTGATCGAGAGCCGAAGCCCGAGTTGGTCCCGTGGGCGGGCGAGTTTGTGGGAAAGTATTTGATCTCTGCCATCCAGGCCTTGCGGATGGTAGACCGTCCCGACCTGCGCGGGCGGGTCCAAGAGACTTTGGACGCGCTCATTTCCACCCAAGCGGAGGATGGCTACCTAGGCCCTTTCCGGCGGGAGGTGCGACTGACGGGCAATTGGGATTTATGGGGGCATTACCATTGCATGCTGGCGTTGCTGATGTGGCACGACGAGACCGGCGCGGCGGCCGCCCTGCGGGCCTGCCGCCGGGCGGCCGATTTGATCTGCGCGACCTTTCTCGATTCCAATCGGCGCGTGTTCGATGCCGGCTCACCGGAGATGAATATGGCGGTCGTGCACAGTCTCGGTTGGCTTTACCGGCTTACGCGCGAGCCGCGCTATTGGCAGATGATGGAGGCGATCGAGAAGGACTGGGAACGCGCCGGAGACTATCTACGCGCGGGCGTCGCTGGGTTGGAGTTTTTCGAGACGCCTCGGCCTCGGTGGGAGTCGCTCCATGATCTCCAGGGCCTGCTGGAGTTCTATCGCATCACTGGAGAGGACAAGTACCAGACCGCGTTCGCCCATCATTGGCGGAGCATTCTCCGTTGGGACCGCCGCAATACCGGCGGCTTCTCCTCGGGAGAACAAGCAACTGGCAATCCTTATGCCGCCACCGCGATCGAAACGTGCTGCACGGTTGCCTGGATGGCCTTGAGCGTCGACATGCTGCGGCTTTCCGGCGACGCCCGGGCCGCCGACGAACTGGAGCTTTCGTTCTATAACGCCGCGCTGGGCGCCCAGCACCCTTCCGGTCGCTGGTGCACTTACAACACGCCGATGGACGGAGCGCGCGAGGCCTCGGCGCATACGATCGTCTTCCAGTCCCGCGCGGGAACGCCCGAGCTGAACTGCTGCTCGGTGAACGGGCCACGGGCACTAGGCCTGCTCTCGGAATGGGCGGTGATGACGAATCGCGATGGCCTGGTGGTGAATTACTACGGGCCTGGCTCTTTCGAGGGAGTGCTGGCGGATGGAACTCCCCTTCGGTTGCGCTGGATTACCGATTACCCTCGATCGGGCAAGGTGCTACTTTCGGTTGATCCGTCCGCGGCCCGGGAGTTCAGCTTATCCCTGCGAGTGCCGGCCTGGTCGGCGCACACGTCCGTTGAGCTGAACGATCGAGCCCTGCCCGAACCAGGCGCTGGACGGTGCCCTGGTCGCGCGGCGCCGATGAGGGCGGGAGACCGCCTCCTCCTCACCTTCGATCTGCGGCTCCAGGCGGTGCCCCGCTTGCGCGCGATGTGGCCAAGCGCGTCTCCATTTGTCGCGGGCCCCTCTTGCTTGCTTATGACCAGGCCTGGAATGGAGACGACGAGAACCGCATCCCAGCGATTGACCTGAAGAATTTGCCCGCTGCGCGAGAGACGACAGCGATGCGAGCGAGTGGCCCTGGGATGGCCGCGCCGTTCGTCCTCATGGACGTGCCCACCTCTGACCATCGTCCGCTTCGCCTCTGCGACTTTGCAACCGCCGGGGCAAGAGGCACGCGTTATCGCTCCTGGTTGTCGGCAACGCCAGCGCTCCCTTCGCCAGCGGTGACGCGAATCCCGCGAGACGGCGCAGTCATTCCTCTCGGAGACACCCTCTTCCGATGGACCGGGCCGAGTCGGACAAATGAGGATCTGGTCGAGTATGAGCTTCGGATTGGGAATGACGCCGCTGGAACTCAGCCAGCATTGGTCGTGGCGGGAATTCATTCCAACCTTCTCCTGGTCGCCAGCGAAACGCTTCGGCCACTCGCGCCGCGACATCCCTACTATTGGCAGGTGATTGCCAGGAATGCCCAAGGCAGCGCCGAGAGTGTTGGGTCTGGCGCCCGCTTCGAGATCAATCCGGACCTTGCGCCGGCGGCGGCGCGTTTGCCTGTCCCGTCGGGCACCTTGCTCCTATCCGATCCGCTCGGCGGCCGGGTGGAGGCGTCTTCCGTCCGGATCGCCCCGGACGGTGTCACGCCGGCCTCCGGCCCGGCGGATGCCCCTGCCACCGCTGTCGAGACCGACGGCATTAAAGGCATGGTCGTTTATCAACTGCAGGACTTTCCGGAAGAGGATTACTCCGCCAGCCTATGGCTGAAGGTGAATCGACTGGAGCCTGGCCGTTTGGGTCAGGTCTGCAGCGCGTGGTCTGCGCCCATGGATGATCCGCTCCGCCTTTGCTTCGAGCATGGGAAGCTCTATGCCCGGATCGAAGCCGGGCAAGGTTACTCGACCGGCGGGGCGGCAATCGAACCGGGCCAATGGACTCACGTTGCCTTCGTCAAGACCGGCACGAGGCTCCTCCTTTACGTCAATGGTCGGGTCCAGGGGGAAGCGACCGTGCCGCTGTTTGTGACCACGGCCGCCCGCGACATCGGCCTTGGCGGCAATCCCCACTACCCTGGCGGGGAGTTTCTGCCTGCGCAATTCGCCCGGTTTGAATTGATTGCCCGGGCTCTGGGCAGCGATGAAGTCCGGACGCTGGCGAGCCGGCGATAAGCCGGCAGGCTTGTCCTTTTGGTATCGTTGGTTATGCTGGCGTCGGTTCATATCACTTGGATTTATGAAAAATCTCTCCCGCCGACAGATGCTGTTCCAGACCGCTTCGACCGTGAGCGCAATGGCGGCGGCCACACGCGTTTGGAAACTGCGCGGCGCCTCGCATCCAGGTCATTTCAGAATTGGCGCGTGCGATTGGTCGATCGGCAAGCTGGCCGATCCGAGCGGGGTCGAGTTGGCTAAAAAGATTGGTCTGGATGGGCTCCAGGTCAGCCTGGGCACTCTCCCCGATGGGATGAAGCTGCGCCAGGCCCAGGTGCAACAACAGTATCGCGATGCTTCGAAGCAGCATGGCGTGGCGCTGGCATCGCTGGCCATCGGCGAGATGAACAATATCCCTTACAAGAACGATCCGCGCGCGGAGCAATGGGTCAGCGACAGTATCGACGTTTGCTCGGCTCTCGGTTGTCGAGCGGTCCTGTTGGCTTTCTTTTCCAAGGGCGACCTGAAAGGGGACAAACCCGGCACGGATGAGGTCGTGCGCCGGCTCAGACAGGTCGCACCCAAGGCCGAAAAGGCTGGAGTGGTCCTCGGAGTTGAGAGTTGGCTCAGCGCGGAAGAACAGATGGACATTTTGCAGCGGGTCGGCTCGCCCTCGGTCCAGGTCTATTACGACGTGGCGAACTCGCACCAGATGGGCTACGACATCTACCGGGAAATTCGGTGGCTGGGCCGAAAGCACATTTGTGAGTTTCACATGAAGGAGAACGGAGCGCTCCTTGGGCAGGGCGTGGTCGATTTTGGGCGTGTCCGGGAAGCTCTCGATGATATCGGCTATGAAGGCTGGATGCAGATCGAAGGCGCCGTTCCGGCCGGGCAAGAGATGTTCGAGAGCTATCAAAAGAACTGCGCCTTTCTCAAACGCGTCTTTGCGAGCGATTGATCGCAGGCTTGATGCGCGCTGCGGGAACCTGGTGGCCCGGCCAGCTCCCACCGAAAGCTGGCAGGATGACTCGCCAATCTGAGTTTTTCATTTTCAGGGCGGTCAGAAGTCGCTAAGCAAGACGCATGCAGCAGGACCAGTCCCATGTGCTCTTCCTGTCGGTCAGGACCTGTCTGATCGGCGCGGCTTTCTCAAAAAGGCCTCGGCGGTTTGGTTAGGGGCGGTGGCCATGATCGCTCCGCTTGTCTCGGGCGCCTTGGTTATCTTCGATCCGTTGCGACGCAAGTCGGAGGCGAATGCGCTCATCCTGGTCACGTCCTTGCGGTCCGTTCCCGAAGATGGAGTGCCGCGGAAATTTGTCGTCACTTCGAGCCACGCTGATGCGTGGAACCGCAATCCTTCCGTGCCGATCGGCGCGGTTTATTTGAGGCGAACAGGGCCGAAATCGGTCCAGGCATTCAACGTCGTTTGCCCGCACGCGGGCTGTTTTGTGGACTATCTGGCGGCCCGCAACGGCTTCCTCTGTCCTTGTCACAACAGCATGTTCGCGCTGGATGGGAAATTGAGTGATCCCAAAAGCCCTAGCCCCCGCGGCCTGGATGAATTGCAGGTGGAAATTCGGAAGGAGACCGAAGTGTGGGTCAAGTTCCAGAACTATCTGGCGGGGCACGAGAAAATGATCCCGGTGGCATGAGAACACTGCTCGAATGGCTCGATCACCGGACGGGCTGCAAAGCGATCGCGCACCACGCTCTTTACGAGAACATCCCGGGCGGGGCGCGGTGGCGCTACGTGTGGGGCAGCACGCTGATGTTTGCCCTCTCCGTCCAGTTTATCACGGGCTTGTGCTTATGGATGTCCTATAGCCCCAGTTCAGACGGCTTTGGGAAAGCGTCTTTCTTTACATCCAGGAAACGATGCAAGGAGGCTGGCTGCTCCGCGGGATCCACCATTACACTTGCCTCGGTCATGAACGTCTTGCTGGTGCTGCACCTGATGCAAGTCGTCATCGATGGGCTTATCGCGCGCTACGCGAGAAAGCTCATCCTTTTTGCCTTGGTCTTGCCTCGCCTTATAATCCCCCGTGCTGGCGCTTTCGCTGACGGGTTATCTGCTGCCGTGGGATCAAAAGGGATACTGGGCCACAAAGGTGGCGACCAACATCGCCGGCATTGTGCCGGGCATCGGCCCGATGTTGCAGCGCGTCATCGTGGGCGGTCCCGATTATGGGCATCACACCCTCACTCGCTTCTTTGCCTTGCACGCCGGATTCCTGCCTGCCTCTGTTGTGCTCCTGGTCGTCTGGCATATCATTTTGTTCCGCAGGCATGGCATTACCGCCAAAGAACCGCGCCGTCGGCGCGATGCCTACTTCTGGCCGGATCAGGTGTTGAAGGATGCCGTCGCCTGTCTCGCGGTCATGGCCGCGGTGCTGTTTCTGGTGCTAAAGCCGTGGCTCTTCCGAACCGGCGAAGCGCTCGGCGCCGAGTTGGGCGCGCCGGCCGATCCGTCGGAGAGCTATGCGGCGGCGCGCCCCGAATGGTATTTTCTCTTCTTGTTCCAGTTTCTCAAATTGTTTCCGAGTGGCACCGAGGTTTGGGGCGCGGTGGTGATTCCGAGCCTGGTTATGGGGGTCATTTTCCTGATGCCCATCATTGGCCGGTGGCAGTTGGGGCATCGGTTCAATATCGGCCTGATGTTCGCCTTGCTCTTCGGCGCCGTCTTTTTGACCTATCTGGCTGTTCAGGAGGACAAACGCGAAGCCAAATACGCAATGGCTGTGCATGAAGCCGAACGCAATGCCGAGCGCGTCAAGGAATTGGCCAAGTCTCCCAACGGCATACCAGTGACCGGCGCGGTAAGCCTCTTGCGGACTGATCCCTTGACCCAGGGACCCAAGCTCTTCGCGCGGAATTGCGCCAGCTGCCACCGCTACGATGGTCACGACGGCACCGGCCTGGTTTCTAAGGATCCGCCCGCGGCGGCCGACTTAAAGGGCTTCGCCTCGCGCGAATGGCTGCGCGGACTTCTCGACCCCGCCCGTATCGATTCCCCACATTACTTCGGCGGCACCAAGTTCAAGGACGGGAAGATGGTCCGGTTCGTCCGCCGCGACGTCGCTGGTTACGGGCCGGACGAGAAGGAACAACTGAATCGGGCCATCATGGCGCTTTCGGCGGAAGCCGAACTCAAATCCCAGCACGAGGCCGATCAACGCGATGCCGCTTTAATCGCCGAGGGACGGACCCTGCTGACGGACAACAAAGTCCGCTGCACTGAATGCCATCAGTTTCGGAAACCGGATGAAGAAGCGACGGCGCCGGACTTAACGGGATACGGCTCGCGCGAGTGGCTGCGGTCCTTTGTCTCCGATCCCGGCCATGCGAGGTTCTATGGAACGCGCAACGACCGGATGCCGGCATTTGGCAAGGACCAGGTGTTAGACGCCCATTCGATCGGCTTGATCGTCGACTGGCTGCGGGGCGACTGGTTTTCCGCTCAAACCCAACTTGTCGAGCGTTCCAAGTAGCCCAAGGCGTCTCCTCCACCGCCTTCGTGCTTAACCTCGACGCGCTGGGCAGCGCTTGACCGCCGCAGCGGGCCGCGCGCGTCAAGGATCCAGTCCAATCCGGCTGAGGTCAATTGCCCCGATACTTGCCAAGCGTCCGCCAGCCCGGTACGTTCGGCGCCTTGATATGGAAAAAGTCGTGATTATCGGGACGGGCTGCGCTGGATTGACGGCGGCTGTCTATACCGCCCGTGCGAATCTCAACCCGTTGGTGCTGACGGGAACGATGCCCGGAGGGCTGCTGACCACCACCAGCATCGTGGAGAATTACCCTGGCTTTCCGGAAGGCATCGATGGCTATGAATTAATGACCAGAATGCAGAAGCAGGCCGAGCGGTTCGGCGCCCGGGTCAAGTTCGGCACGGTCGAGGCCGCTGAGCTGCGACGGCAGCCCTTCTGCCTGACTGTCGACGGCGAACCGATTGAAACCGAGACGCTCATTATCGCCAGCGGCGCGGGGCACCGCCATCTTGGCCTTCCGAACGAACACCTGCTCGAAAAGAAGGGGGTGACCTATTGCGCCACCTGCGATGGCGCCCTGCCGGTTTTCCGCGGCAAGCCGTTGGTAGTGGTCGGCGGCGGCGACTCCGCGTGCGAAGAAGCCACCTATCTGACCCGGTTCG
>JAXMHN010000018.1:0-100996 GCA_046346765.1 Verrucomicrobiota bacterium
CCTTCCCACCGTCTAGCCTCACGCTCCCGCTTTAGATCGCACCGCTACACCACTCAGGGTGTCACTGCGCAGCATGTTTCCCACGCGATGTGCCGTGAGGTGCTGAACCTCGACGGGACTACCATAGGCGTAGGTGATGTGACTCTCCAAACGATGAGCCAGCGCGTTGTGGACTTTAAGGTCGCACCCGTATGCCAAAGTCATGTACCCGCAGTCGATGGCCTGGATGTGCCGCAGTCGATGGCCTGTATACCAGTAGAACGAAGCAGCTACCCAGCAATTGTGCATGCGCACGTGTTCCAACGTCATATTGGCGCCGGAACCATAGAACCAGATGGGATACGCGGCGTAATATCCGGTCGGATTGCCGTTGCTGCCGCTGATGATTTCTCCGACCGAATCATCGTCAAATCCCGTGAACACAGCAGGCCTGTAGCTGGAAGTGCGGCACAGGAACGGGCCGCGGACTTTCACCCAAACAGGGTTTCCTGGCGCATCACGGGAGTATTTGATGACGGCCCCGCCTTCGAGCGTGGTGGTCTCAAAGAGTTCCAAGGCGGATGAGATGTGATAGGTTGTATCGCCTTTGAACGTGAAGTTGGTTTGGCTGGCATTAACGAGCAAGAAGTCCATCACAAAGCCGCTACGCGCACCACTCCCTGTCCCGGCAAACAATTGCGACCGTCTTGGTGCTCTTGTCGCTGGTACGAGGCCGGTTCGCGAAGCAATCCGAACCTGCCGCTCTGGTTTGCGTAGTGAGGCCCCTCCGCGTGCCGGTAACTGTTTGAGGAATGGCGTGACGGTTGCCAGATCAGCCGCCTCGAACAGAATGTTCCGCTCATCAATCGTCTCCCACCGCTTTTGTATGGGAGCAACTGGGACGAGCGCCTCGGGCCCTGGCCGGTCAAAGTCGAGAGCGGCGCCGATCCCCATCTGCATCTGGCCAAATGAGAGGGTGTGGTCAACAAACTCTGGCTCGGTTAGGCCAGTGTTGCCATGTCGCGCAGGGCCGAGCGTTTGGTTCGTGATTACAGGTTTCGGCGCGGCGAGGAACTCGGTGATGACTTCCAATCGCATTTCTTCATCGTCTGCAATACCAGCGTCTTCGGGTAGGGGCGGCTGTTCCATCAGGACGACGTCCTGTTCCAGCCCGGCCAGCGTTACGGTGTATCGGAGATCCGCGCGGAACCCTCCATCAAAAGCGTTCTCGAAGAGTACCTCGTTCTGACCAATCAAGTGACCATCGACTGGTCTGGGTTCAGCCAGTAAGATGCTTTGGCCGGTCTTTGGCGAGTAGTAGCCCAGGCCCAGGACTCTGCTGGTCAGACGTTGACCGTCCGGCGTCAGAACATCGACCGGCACCGTGTCAGCCGGGCCCTTAATCACAACCTGGTGAGCCGTGGTGCGTGCGACGGCCGCGCTATCGATTAGTTCGAATTTGGCCTCCGCCGCTACCCATGCGCCAGTGTCGTCCATTCGGTTCAATCCCGTGCCGACTTGCACGTAGGCGTTAGTCCGTGTCTCCGTCACGCCGTCCAGCCCCTCGGCGAGATATGTTCTCTCCCAACGTCGGTGGTGCGGACCGGCTTCCGTTGGCTGGTAGTCCTCGCTCGGCGATGCCACAGCGTCTATCGGGCTCTTCGGGCCTGGTACGTTCACAGCCGTGTCCGCCGGCATGCGCAGACAGAAGATCAAAGCGCAAACCAAGCAGGCAGTAGTAAAACAAGGAGGTCGTGCGATTTGGACAAACGGTTTCATGGCGCGGGTTTTGTGGATGGCGGCTGTGGCGGCGGTTGGGGAGGATTGCCTCAAGGACCGTGCAGATTGACACGTCTAACTTCATAAACCGCTCTTGTCGATTCCTTCGGCGCTGGCTCGTTAGCAGGTCTGGGATTAGCTAAACTGACTACTAATGATCAGTTCATCAGACTCGATCGCGAAGAGCGAGCTTCGGAATTACGTATTTAATACGTAGGTATTACGTATGGCGGAAGACGCAGGTGCCAAGAAGCTACAGTCACGTCCGCGCAAGAACTTGGTTTTGTGCGACGGGTGGTCAAACCCAACGGAGTGCTGCACGAAATGGGGCAGTCGGCTGTTCAATAGCCGCTCCCCTCATTCTCTCATTACTCCTCGCTGTGGATTCGTGCGCTGTTCCAAAAGTGAGGCAAGCGGAAACGGTGAAAGAATCCTCAGTTTCACGCCGTATTAAGGTGTACGGCACGAGTCTTTTTGCAATTCTGGGAGTCATATTTGAGCCTATGATCACCTCCAAAAGTCGGATTTCTCGAATCAAGGCATTTCTGCTTACTGAGCAAACGGTCGTGTCGGAATTGCTCCCGGCGCAACTCGAAAAGCTGGCAGCAATTAAGATTCTCGGCATCGCACCCTTCTCCGCAGATCCGGCCAACGTGTTGGCGCATCTTCGGCCTCAGGTTCTCTTGTTCGATGCAGCAATTGGGCAGGCAAAGGCCGAGCGGCTCTGCGTGCTCAGTGGCAGAGTCGTTCCGGCCGCACGGAAGCTGTTCTTCAATGCAGCCATGGATGCCGACAGCCTCTTGGCCGCTTTTAGGGCAGGAGTTACCGGCTACCTGGGGCGCGACGCACCGGTTAGTGAGTTGGCGGCGTCCATCATACTGATTCGGACAGGCGGCATCTTCATTGGATCGTTCGTGGCTCGGCTCTCGGCACGTGGTCTGCGGAGCGACTGGCGAGGCCATGCACTCTGTAGCCTGCACTCGCCGCGAGAAGCGGAGATCATGCAGATGAGGTCCGAACATTTGTGTGCCAAGGAGATAGCTGCGGCCCTATCGATCAGCAGGCGAACCGTCGAGAAGCACCTGGAGAATATAGCGAGGAAGAACCGACAGACCGCGGTCAACTAATCCCGGCGCTTCGAGACACGGCCGCGCAGCGGCCGGCCCTAACGGCGATAGACCCGTGCGGCGGCGGCGGATGTCCTCCCTATCCGGGCCATCCCCGCGCGATCTGAGGCCAAAAGACTTCGGTTTCCGAGGTTCGCGGGCTTGGCTTTGCGCGTCGGCGGCTAATGCGCATCATTCGTCAATTTTCTTTCGATTTGTCACTATTTTTTCAAGCGACTAATGATGTGGGTGTTACAGATGCAAATGTTACGCCCTTCTCCGGCGACCATGCCGCTGACACGAATTCGATGCCATGAGCCGATCGTCGACGCCGTGGGCTCCTTCCGCCCACTGCGGAACCCTGCCAACGAGCTCTTTCATGCTTGTGGATTGCCGCGAAGCCTATGAGTCTGGCCAGATGAAGCGAGCATTTGGCAATGCTTCCAGCGGCTTGAAAACGCTGACTTCTTTCATCCCGACCGCTTTGCGATCGCCGGTGGGACGGAAATATCACCCGCGCCACTCCCGGCAGGGGTTGAGTCAGTGGTCGCCTGCATTGACAAGCCGCTGAAAACCGCGAAACCATTCTTCACCTTCAACGTGAAAAAATACAATGTTGGCGTGATTGGATACGGCTGGGCTGCCGGGGCGCACATCGATGCGATCAACCGCACTTCCCTCGCGCAGGTTGCGGCGGTTTGTTCCTCCCGTTCTTTGGATGCCGCGACCCTTAGCGCCAAGCATGGCAGCTCCATCGCGGTTGCGCGGGATGTGCGAGATCTCCTCGGCCGGGACGACGTCGATGCGATTTCGATCTGCAGCTATCCGCAGGATCATGCCAGGCAAGCGATCGCGGCGGCCAAAGCCGGCAAACATCTCATCGTCGAAAAGCCTCTGGCTCTCTCCTGGAAGGACTGCTCCGCCATTCGGCGCGCTGTCGAACAAGCGGGTGTAAAAACGTGCATTTGCTTCGAGTGCCGGTTCTCGAGCCAGTTTCTCACCACCAAGGCGCTCCTCGACCGTGGTTTGCTCGGGGACCTTCATTACGGAGAGGTGGATTACTACCATGGCATTGGTCCGTGGTATGGGCAGTTTCGCTGGAACACGAGGAAGGAATCTGGCGGGAGCAGCTTGCTGTCGGCGGGTTGTCATGCGCTCGACGCGCTCTTGCTGTGCCTGGGAACGGATGTGGAGAGCGTCTCAAGTTACTCCACCGGGTCCAAGAACACCTCATTTGCCCAGTATGAATATCCCAGCACCTCGGTCACGATCGTGAAGTTCAAAAGCGGGCGGGTCGGCAAGTGCACCTCTTCGATCGATTGTGTTCAGCCTTACTATTTTCATACCCACCTGGTCGGGAGCGAAGGGAGTTTGCTCGACAATAAATTCCATTCCACCCGCCTCGGTGGTCTTGACAAGCAAAAGTGGAGCGACCTTTCGATGAAGCTGTTGGATTCGGGCGACGTGTCAGATCATCCCTACCAGACCCAGTTCGAGGCTTTCTTCCAAGCCATTGAACAGAAGAAGGAAATGCCCTTGACCAGTCTGGAGGACGCACTGGTTGCTCATCGGGTCATTTTCGCAGCGGACCGGTCCGCGCAGACCGGCCGTGCCGTGTATTTTTAGAAGCCGGTTGCCGGCATCGCTGTAGCCGCCGAGCTTTTCAAACGCTGGGCGCATGCTGGATGGAAGCTGCTGGACGTTAGAGTTTAAACGCAACTCCAAGTTTTTGTAGCTTGGAAGATGACGAGGCGGTTTTTGCGCGACGCAACCTGTTTTCGCCTCCCACAATTCGGCGGCTACCATGTTCGGAGACTGCTCGGGACTTAATCGTGGGGCATGGCGGGGAAGGCGAAAGTATCGAACCATTCTTTGGCCGCCAGCAGAGCGATCGGGGCGCAACTGCCGTGGTCCGCAGTCGGCATCGGATCGATCAAGGTGACATCCTTGGCCCCGAGCCGAACAAAGCTGTCGTAGGTCACCTGAGAATTCTGGGCCAGGACATCCCGGTCGCCGGCACAGTGAAACATGCGCACGGGCGCTTTAGGCACCCAATCGTAGAGATCGTTCTCTTTCAGCGCCAGGCGCAGCGGGTGGTGCGGGTCGTGGCGAAGAGCGTTCACGAACTCATCGCGGAGAATGGCGGTCGGTGTTGTCGTGCCGATAGCGCGATCCAGCTCACTGCCGCTATGCTGCGCATCGAGGAGAGGCGGCAGTGTCTCGTCCATGGGCGGTTTTAACAAGGCGCTAAAGCTGCTCCCCAGTTGGTAGATGCTTTGGTAGGCGGCAATGAGATAAGGGAGGTAATAGGGACTGTTCATGGCGCGACCGGAGAGGAAGTCGTTTACCGTTGTCCCCGAAAGGTCGTAAGGGCCCGCCATCGGCGCCGAGGCCGTGACGGAGAATTCGTCGGCATAAGTCGCTTCCAGTTCTCGGTGGAGCGCCATAGTGGCGTAGCCCCCTTCGGAATAACCGATCAGGAACAGTTGTTCCGTGAGCGGTATCGCGCGCGTCGCAGAGAAGGCGCGCGTCGCCCGCAACATATCGATGGACGCGTCCGCCAGGCTCTTGGCGTGCACATATGGGTGCAAGCCGATGGAATCCCCCAAGCCAAGATAGTCGGGCATTGCCGCCAAGTACCCCCCCGCGGCCAGAGCCACCCCTACCAGCCGATCCAGACCCAGGGCTTGGGATGGCGACTCTTCCCGCAAGACAAGGGTGCCGTGTTGATAGCTGGCTAAGGGCAAGGCCGACTCGATCTTGTCCGGGATGATGATCACTCCTGACGCGGTCGTGCGTATTCCGAACGGATTGACCGTTTCGTAGGTGACCTTGTGCATCACCACCCCATTTTTGATCGGCACCACCACTCCGATCAGGGCAAAAGCCGCCTGGATCTCCGCGGGCGACGCCGCACCAATCTCGGTCGATGACAGAAGTTTGCCCCGTTCCGCGCCGCTGGGCACGGCCAATGCCCGGAAGAACCGACTGGAGCCGAGGCGAAGCCCGGCATCGGTCCAGGAGGTTTGCCGGCTGGGCCAGATGCTTGCCGGCGCTGGCATCCAGGTTGCCTCCGGCGACAAGGAAGTGGCTGTTTCGATGATGTAGGCAAAGCTCCGGCCGGGATTCGGCCATGCGAACGAGATCGCGCGGTTCGCGCTGATGCGGAAGAAGAAGGGCTCCGGGGCGGTCTCGGCTGCTTTGGTTCCGGTCGGCCCGCGGCCAATCAAGGCAACGAGGGCGCCGATCTGAAAGGTGCGGCGCCAGCGACTAGAATGGGAGGCCGGACGAGTCGCATCCGCGCCCACTGCCGGAGAGGTCCTCCCACGAAAAAAAGACGTCATCATCGCTCCACGTGGGTAACACGAGGCCCATCTTTCCACGAGATAAATTCAGTCGATAGATTGCTGTGCCCGCTCCGAGCATAAGGAGCAAAAGCCGTCCGGCTCGAGCGGAACCGAGTCGGCGGGGCGATGGTGAAATGGGTGGAAGCCGCCCTCGGGTGTGGGTCGCTGGGCGGCGTCGTCCCGCGGCTCGATTCCGACGCTTGCAATTGGCGGCGGCGTTTGCTTTCTCTTCCTGCCATGGCGAACACGCGCGTAGCCCTGGCGGTGGCAGCCCATCCAGACGACATCGAATTTGGCATGGCTGGCACCCTCCTGCTCTTGCGCCGGGCCGGCTGGCAGATTCACTCCCTCAATCTGGCCAGCGGCAACTGCGGCAGCAATCAGCACCAGGCGGCCGCGACCCGTCGAATCCGCCGCGCCGAGGCCCAATCCGCGGCCCGGGTCCTGGGGGCGACGTTTCACCCTTCCTTCCTGGATGACCTCGAGATCTTCTACGCGGACGCCCCGCTGCGGAAGCTCGCTGCTATTATCCGGCGAGTGCGGCCGACCGTGCTTTTGACTCACTCGCCTGAGGATTACATGGAAGATCACGTCACCACGGCACGCCTGGCAGTGACCGCGGCCTTCGCGCGCGGCATGCCGAACTATCGGACGCGTCCGCCTCGCCCGCCCACGGACCAGGCCGTAACGGTTTATCATGGGATGCCGCACGGCTTGAAGACCGCCCTTCGGCAACCAGTTATTCCAGGGGTGTTCATTGACACTTGCTCCGTCCATGAGGCCAAGCGGCGCGCCCTGGCCTGTCACCGCAGCCAAAAGGACTGGCTCGATGTCAGTCAGGGAATGGATTCATACTTGCGAGCGATGGACGAGATGTCGATCGCGGTTGGGAAACTGTCAGGCACGTTTAAGCATGCCGAAGGCTGGCGCCGTCATTCGCACCTTGGTTTTTGCGGGCCGGAGGACGATCCTTTGCGTGACGCGCTGGCGGAGGATTACGCCGTGAATCGGCGATATGAGCGGGCCCTCGCATGGAACCTATCCCCGATACGCTCGGCCTGATCGCTGGCAGCCGATCGCTGCCGCGGACGGTCGCCCGCCTCGCCCGCGAGGCCGGCGCGCGGCGCTTGATTGCCGTCGGTTTCCAAGGCGAAACCGATCCGGCACTGAGCGAGTGCGTTGACGAGTTGGCCTGGGTCAAAGTCGGGCAGTTGGGCAAGATGATTAAGGCCTTGAGGTCCGCCGGAGTGGCCCACTGTGTCATGGCCGGCCAGATCAGCCCAAAGCGCCTCTTTGATTTGCGGCCTGATCTGCGGGCCCTCGCCGTTCTCCTTCGCCTCCAGGAACGCAATGCGCGCACTATCTTCTCCGCAATTGCGAACGAACTCCAAAAGGACGGAATCGATTTGCTCGATGCGCGGCCCTGGCTGAAGCCGATCATCCCTGGCAGCGGCTACGCGGTCGGCCCGAAGCTCTCCACATCCCAACGCGAAGACCTTGCCCTGGGTTACCGCATCGCCAAAGAGGTCTCCCGACTGGAGATTGGGCAGACAGTGGTGGTGAAAGGCGGTGCCGTCCTGGCGGTGGAAGGGTTCGAAGGAACCGATGCTTGTCTGCAGAGGGGAGGCGAGTTGGCCGGCCGCAACGGCGGAGCGGTCGCCGTCAAGGTGGCCAGCGAGACACACGACTTTCGCTTTGATATTCCCTGCATCGGCGCCCAGACGTTGGATGGCTGCTTGCGCGCGCGGATCGCGGTCCTGGCTTTTGAAAGTGAGCGCACGCTCCTCCTCGACCGGGCGGAAATCGAGGCGCGAGCCAGCGGGGCAGGGCTTACCTTGACAACGGTTGGCTGACTTTGGCCGCCACTTTCGACTCCAGGCAATCGCGAATGGTTTGCGCCAAGGTGTCTTTGGCGTAGGGCTTCTGCAGGAATTGAAACCCGGCGCGGGTGCTAAACTCGGCACTCACATCTTCGGCGCTATAGCCGCTTGTCAGCAGGACCTTCAATTCGGGCCGTTCCTGTCGCAGGCGCTCGGCAAGTTCAAACCCAGTGACGCCATCAGACAGCATCAGGTCAGTGAGGAGAATGGCGATGCGATCCTTCTCCTTTCCCCAGACGAGCAGGGCTTCATCCGCGGAACCGGCTTCGGCCACCGCATAGCCGAGGTCCTCCAGCAACATTCGGGTGAGGTCGCGCAGGCCGGGCTCGTCTTCAACCAGCAGGACGGCAGCGGGAGCGGAGGGCTTCCGGGCAGGCGGGGCCGCCGGTGTCTTGGCCGCCGGGACGCCCAGGCTCGGCAGCATCACCCGAAAGGTTGTCCCTTGGCCCGGAGCGCTCTCGACTTCGATCCAGCCTTGATGCTGCTTGACGATGCCATAGACCGTAGAGAGGCCCAGTCCAGTGCCTTTGCCGGCCGGCTTGGTGGTGAAGAACGGGTCAAAAATCTTGCGCAACGTCGTCTCGTCCATGCCGCAGCCGCTGTCGGTGACACTGAGACAAACAAATTCGCCCGGCCGAGCTTCGGGGTGATGACTGGCGGTCAAAACGGTGATGGTACAGATCGAGGTTTGGACGAGCAGTTGTCCTCCGCTCGGCATGGCGTCGCGCGCGTTGACGGCCAGGTTCATCAAAACCTGGTCGAGCATGCCCGAGTCGGCGCGCACCGCCGGCAGCGCGGCGCAGGGCCTGATTTCCAGGCGAACATTGTTGCCCAGCACTCGATCCAGCAGTCTCCCGACGTCCGCGACCGCCTCGTTCAAGTCGACCGGCTTGAGCTCGATCGCTTGCTTCCGGCTGAACGAGAGCAGTTGGCGGGTGAGGCGGGACGCCCGTTCGACCGCTTCCAGGACCGCTTTGAGCGAGGCGGCCAGACGCGGCGGCAGGCGTGACTCACTCACCGCCAGGGTAATATGCCCGTGGATGATGGTGAGGATGTTGTTGTAATCGTGGGCCAGAGCCGCGGCTAACTGGCCGACCGACTCCAACCGCTGCAAATGCTGCACCTGGCTCTGTCGCTTTTGCAGTTCGGCTTCGGTGCGTTGCCTTTCGATCGCGCTGCCAAGGACGTTGGCCAACCCCTCCAGGAACCGCAAATCGTCGTCCAGAAACCGCCGAGGTTGATTCGTGTAGGCCCCCAATGCCCCGTACACCCCCGGTTCGCGGCCTTTGACCGCCACGCTCACCCCGCTGACAACCCCATGCTCCCGCAAAAGATCCGTCGCTGGAAACCGCTGGTCGCGTCGCAGGTCCTCGACCAGGAGATCCTCGCCCGCCAGGGTTCGCCCAATTAAGGACTCCGGCGGCGGTGCGGCCAAGGTCTGGCCGATCCAGCCATCGCGCCAACCGAATCCGGCCGTCACTTTGACCGTCTTGCCATCGGGCTGGGCTTCGCACAGGCTGCAAAACTCAACCTCCAGGGTATACATGATGAAGCGCGTGACCAGGTCGGTCAGAGTCGGGAGATCCTCCGATAAGGCACATTGACCCAGAGCTGCCACCGCGACTTGTTGTTGCGCGCGCGCGTTGAGGGCTGCCTCCGTTTGCCTCCAGGCCGCTTGTCGCTTCAATTGATGCCGAATCGAAGCGAGTCGCAGCTCCAGTTCACAACGCGAGAGCGGCCGGACGTAAACATCGTCGGCGCCCGCTGCGACTGCCGCGTCGACCGCTTCGTCCGAAACCGCATCCAGTCCGAACAGGACAAAGGTAAGACTTCGTCGTGCCGCTGTGCGCAGCCAGCGGCAGAAGGCTTGCGATTCGTCCGCCTGCCCTTGATCGAGCACGATGACTTCGAACTCGTTTTGCAGGACGAGGCTCTGCGCCTGCTCGAGGTTTTGGCTGACCACTGGTTGGTAACGGCTGCCGGCCAACCAGGCCCGTGCGTCCCTTTTTTGGTTCCTGTCTTGGATCAGCAGTATTTTCATCGCGGACCATTCCCGAGTCTCCACCCTGGCCACGGGCGAGCGGAACATGGAGGCAACGCCGGCGGACGGACCATGCGCCGGGGAACCTGTCCCGGTCGACCGCAGTTTAGGTCCTTCCGGTTGAATTGCAATCTTTGGGCCGAGGAGCCTGTTGAAGGGTGGTTGAAGAATCGCCGTGGGTGTTTTAGGTCTTTTCCGGCATTTCCGATGTCTACAATTGTAGAATGGCCCCGCGAACGGCCCATGGTCCTGTTGGCCCTCTGCCGTCAACGAAGCGGCGTGGCCAAGGCGCGGGCTGCAGCATGGCAGCGGTCGCTGGCCGCCGCGTCTCCGCGCCGGGAGCGATTCGGGGATCGGGCCGTCCGCAGCAGAAACTGCTGGCGCGTGGGCGCTGCTTATGTATGGTGGCTCCTTCAATTAGAAAGGAAATATGGAACCTCGAGCTGACATCGCCGTCATTGGCCTGGCTGTCATGGGCCAGAATTTGATTCTGAATATGAACGACCACGGCTTTGTCGTGGTGGCGTTTAACCGGACGGTGTCAAAGGTGGACGAGTTCCTCAATCAGGAGGCCAAAGGCACTCAGGTGGTGGGGGCCCATTCCATCGAAGAAATGGTGGCCAACCTGAAAAAACCGCGCCGAGTGATGCTAATGGTCAAAGCGGGCAAACCGGTCGACGAGTTTATCGAGCACCTGCTGCCGCATTTGGAACCTGGCGACATCATCATCGATGGCGGCAATTCGCTCTTTGAAGACACCATCCGTCGCACGCAATACGTTGAGTCCAAGGGCTTGCTCTATATCGGCACGGGCGTTTCGGGGGGCGAGGAGGGGGCGCGGCGCGGTCCAAGCATCATGCCAGGCGGCTCGCCGGCGGCCTGGCCCCATGTCAAAGCTATCTTCCAGGCAATTGCCGCCAAGGTGGACGGCGATACGCCCTGTTGCGAATGGGTCGGAGACAACGGCGCCGGCCATTACGTCAAAATGGTCCATAACGGCATCGAATACGGCGACATGCAGCTTATTTGCGAGGCCTATAACCTGATGAAAACCGGTCTCGGCATGACCCCGGACGAAATGCACCAGGTCTTCGCCGAATGGGCCAAGGGCGATCTCGAATCCTACCTCATCGAGATCACTCGCGATATCCTCGCCTTCAAGGACACCGACGGCCAGCCGCTCGTCGAGAAGATCCTCGATACAGCCGGTCAGAAAGGCACCGGCAAATGGACTGTCATTAGTTCTCAGGACCTCGGCATCCCTATCACCCTCATCGCCGAGGCGGTCTACGCCCGGATGATTTCAGCCTTAAAGGACGAACGTGTCGCTGCCGCCAAGAAACTGCGCGGCCCCAGGCCCTCCATTTCCGGGGACCGGGCCAAATTCGTCGAAGCCGTTCGCCAGGCCCTTTATGCCTCCAAAATCGTCTCTTACGCGCAGGGATTCATGCTGATGCGTGCCGCTGCCCAGGAACATAAGTGGGAACTCAATTACGGGGCCATCGCCCTCATGTGGCGCGGCGGTTGCATCATCCGCAGCCGCTTTCTCGGCGACATTAAAAAGGCCTTCGACAAAAATGCGGCCTTGAGCAATTTGCTCCTTGATCCTTTCTTCAAGAAAGCCATTCACAAAAGCCAGCGCGCCTGGCGCAACGTTGTCAGCACCGCGGCGCGCAAGGGCATACCCGTCCCGGCCTTTAGCACGGCCCTGGCCTTTTTCGATGGTTACCGTTCGGAGCGTTTGCCCGCCAACCTCCTTCAAGCTCAACGCGACTACTTCGGGGCTCACACCTATGAGCGGGTGGACAAGCCGCGCGGCGAATTCTCCCACACCAATTGGACCGGCCACGGCGGCGTGGTCAGCTCCGGTAGCTATTCCGCCTGAGAAAGATACCGGGGCCGTCCCTTCCCGCCGTTGGTTGGGCGTCGCTCTCCGAGCGCGCCGCTTGGAGAGGGCGCGGCCACCGAAAGGTCGCGCGGAGCGCAAGCCTGACCTGAACCAACAAGTGGGTTGGAGAGGGCGCGGCTGCCCCAGCCGCCGCTGGTTTAGCCGAGCCACTTCGGATTTTGCGCGGTCGCGTCGAAGATGTTGCTCGTCTTGAACAATTCGAACTTCCCGGCGGCGGCGGCGCCGGCGGTGCGAGCCAGCAATGCTGATACGGCCTCCGGGCCCAACGGCTTGAAGGTGCGCACAGCCTCAAAGGCCTGGTCCAGAATCTTCATGCTGTCGACGCCCGTAATGACGGTTGTGGTCGGCAGGCTCAGGGCGTAATGCAGGCATTCGATCGCGCTCGCCGTTTTGCTCTCGAGAATCCGCCCGCTGGCGAGCGGTTTCATACCCAGGACGGCGATGCCGTTCTTGACCAATTCCGGAACAACCTGGCGTTGGAAACTGCGAAAGTGGGCGTCCATCAGGTTCAGCGGCATCTGCACCGCGTCGAATCGGAAGGCATGGCTCTCTGCTATCTGGAGCGTCCGCAGGTGGATGATGGGATCCTTGTGGCCGGTGAACCCGATGTGGCGAATCTTGCCGGCCCGTTTCGCTTCCTGGACGGCTTCCATCGCGCCGCCCTCGGCAAAAATCCGGTCCGGGTCTTCGATCCGGATGACTTCATGGATCTGGAGCAAATCGATACGGTCGGTTTGGAGGCGGCCGAGGGATTCGTCAATCTGCTGGGCGGCGGCCGCTTTAGTGCGGCCATCGATCTTCGTCATCAAGAACGCTTTGTCCCGATAACCGTCGCGGAGCGCTTTTCCCATGCGTGTTTCGCTGTCGCCGTTATGGTAGTCCCAACAGTTGTCCATGAAGGTGATGCCTCCATCGATAGCGCGGCGGATGATGCGAATGCTCTCCGCTTCCTCTTTAGGATTGCCGATGTGGAACCCCCCCAGCCCGATGGCGGAAACCTTCTCGTTGGTCCTGCCGAATTGCCGATAGATCATTTCCCCTTGTTGAGTTTCAGCGCCCCAGCTGGTTTGGCCAACGCCGGCGATCAGGCCGGTCGCAATCGCTGACCGAACGAAGTCGCGTCGCGTCAAGCCGTTGGCAGCCGAAACGTCCACCCGGGCGCTGGGGCTATCGATGCCGCTATCCGTGGAATTTCTTTTGTTAACCGTTTCACCCATATAGCTCCTTTCTTCCAGGCCAAAGTCGTCGCAGGCCGCCCAACATTCAACCCGATTTGCTTATGCGACGATTCGCGGACCCGGGCACGCCAG
Source organism: Verrucomicrobiota bacterium (assembly GCA_046346765.1). Lineage (GTDB taxonomy): Bacteria > Verrucomicrobiota > Verrucomicrobiia > Limisphaerales > SIBE01 > JAXMHN01. The sequence continues at coordinate 13,352 of JAXMHN010000018.1, forward strand.
GACTGGCCTCCACCAGGCTTGGTTTTGCTGATAAACCCGGCCGGAGCTGGTGTGCTGTCCCCTAAGTCCGTAGGCTTTTGCGGCGCACCAAACCCAATCCACACCCGATGGAGACCCGATGCAGACCCGATCGGCTTCGGGTTTGGATCGGCATACATCGGGGATTGATCGGGGCTGGGCTGACAAACGGGTGACTCGAGCGCTTCATCAAAAGCAAGGCTGAGATGGTGCAAAAACCCTTCGTTGCGCCTCTCGGCTGCGATTCTAGCGATGTGCCCGTGGCCGAAATGCAATAAAGGCCAAAGAAACGCCCATCCAGGTGCGAGGGATCCAAGAGCGGCAGCTGATGAACTCCTTCTTCGAGCAGCGCAAGGGTGGAGCCGTTGGAGAAAACATCGCCACGTGTCAAGGTTGTGTGCGACAACTCAATGCCGCCTCAAAGTCAAAAATCGCCCTCGAAAATCGCCTCCACGCCCGGTCTTTAACCATAACGAAAACCCCATCTCTCTGAGAGTCAGCCTTTTGCTTCGGCGACACCAAAAGAGTTAGGCGTGTCGCTATACGTGACGGAGTTCCGCGGAAACGAAGACTTCCATTTCCGCCTCCGGCCGTGGTCGGCTACGAGGCCGTGCTGCCCGCTTGCTGCCTCCTGGTTTCAGGCCGGCTCCTTCTGTCTCATCAAGAAAGGCCGACCTTTTGGAAGCGGGCGTCGACTTCCTTGAGATGAAAGTCAAGGGAACAGAGGTCCTTCAGTTCCTTGGGGCTGAGGTGAGCGGCGACCTCGGGGTCGGCCTGGAGTTGGGCGAGGAAATCGGCATTGTCGCGGCCGGCATGCTTAACCTGCCAGGTTTGCATGGCATTGCGCTGGACGATTTCGTAGGCCTGTTCGCGAGTCAAACCCTTGCGGATGAGGGCGAGCAGGATTGTTTGCGAATTCCACATCCCAAGGCTGAGCCCGAGATTTTTCTTCATGTTTTCGGGATAGACGTTAAGACCGTCCATGAGCCGAATGAGCAAAGACAGCATGTAGTCGAGCAGCGTACAGGAATCCGGGAAGATGATCCGTTCGACGCTGCTGTGGCTGATGTCGCGTTCGTGCCAGAGCGCGACGTTTTCGAGCGCGGCGAGAGCATTGCCGCGGAGGACGCGGGCCAGGCCGGTCAGCCGTTCCCAGGTGATCGGGTTGCGCTTATGCGGCATAGCGCTGCTCCCTTTTTGCCCTTTGGTGAAGGGTTCCTCGGCTTCAAGCACTTCGGTCCGTTGCAAGTGGCGGAATTCGACCGCCCAGCGTTCGATGCTGGCGCCGGTCAGAGCCAAGGCCATTTGGAATTCCGCGTGGATGTCGCGGGAGACTACCTGGGTGGCGATGGAGGCCGGGCTTAACCCCAATTGGGCGCAGACGTTTTCTTCGATGGTGGCGGAGAGATGGGCGTTGGTGCCGACGGCGCCGCTCAGTTTGCCGACGGCAGCGATTTGCCGGGCGCGCCCGAGGCGTTCGGCGGCCCGGGCGAACTCGTCGAACATCAGGGCGAGCTTGAGTCCGAAAGTGGTGGGTTCGGCATGGATGCCGTGGCTGCGCCCGATCATGGGCGTCAGCTTATGTTCGCGCGCCCGGCGGGCAATAATCTCGCGCAGTTGTTTGACGTCCTGGAGGAGGATGTCAGCGCTTTGCACCAGTTGCAGGGCAAAGGCCGTATCGATCACGTCGCTGCTCGTCAGGCCAAAGTGCAGCCATCGGCTGGCAGGGTGATTCACCTTCTCCGCTACGGCGGTGGTGAAGGCGATGACGTCGTGGTTGAGCGTCTTTTCCAATTCCTTGGCCCGCGCTACCAGACCGGGAAGATCGGCTGTGGCCGCTTCGATTCCCACGCTCAGAATCTTGAAATCGGCCTGGGAAAGGACGCCGGCCTGCATCAGCGCCTGGCTCGCGAGGGATTCGATCTGCAGCCAGATGCGGAGTTTGTTCTCTTCGGTCCAGATCGCGCGCATGGGGGCGCGAGAGTAACGCTGAATCATGCTGGCAATCTAGGAAGAGGAACTCAAATTGAAAGCCCGATCTGTCGGCAGCCCGCGTCGCGAGTGAGGTTAGGCTTGTCGCACACTAGCGCTTGGCCATCTTAGCCCGGGCCGCCTCGAGGATGCGCCGTTCCCGGTCGGTCAGGCTTTGGATGCCGTAGGCGGAGATTTTGTCCAGGATAGGGTCCACTTCGCGGCTAATGAATTCCGCTGGGGGCAGGTCCTCGGTTTCACTGCTCTTGGACCGTTGCCAGAAGGGCTTCTTGGGGAATGGGGCCGTGACCAGCACTCTGGGACGATCAGCCGGCTTGAATCGGGAGAGGGATGGCCAGCCGGTCCCTTGCACAATCCAGTGGATGTAAGCCAAACCTGTCAGGATGCCACCGAGGTGAGCAGCTTCCGCCACATTCCCCATCGGGACGATCATGCCAAATACGGCCAGTCCAAAGCTGAGCCAGAGCAAGGTGCGCGCTCGCAGCGAAACTGGGATAAAGAAGAAGAGCAACAGGGTAATCTCGCGGTGGGGAAAAAGAGCTGCGTAAGCAGCGAGCAAGCCCAGGCCGCTGGCCGAGGCCCCGACGACGCTGCCGACGAAGAAGCCGGAGACCAGTTTCCCCATGACCACTTGATAGATGATCTGGACCAGTCCGCCGACAACCCCGCTAAGCAGGTAGACCCGCAGCAGAGCGCGGCTGCCGAGCGCATCCTCGATGGCCCGGCCGAAAAAGTAGATCAGGAGCATGTTGACCAGCAGGTGCAGCGTGCCGCCGTGCATGAACTGGTAAGTGACCAGCTGCCAGACATACCCGTGGACGAGGCCGTCCTGGCTCAGCGCGAAGAAAGGGAAAGCAGCGTTATGCAGGGCCGGCTGCCAGAACTGCAGCACCTTCTGCAAGACAAAAACCGCCACATTGATGATGACCAGGGTGACGGTGGTGGACCTTTGGGAACCAAAGGCGGAGCCCCGCATGTAAGCACGATCACCAAGCATCGATTTGAAATTAGTGCGCCCGTCGCAACTTTTCAACGGACATTTTACCCAAGCGGCTGAGCTGATTGGTCACGGAACGGTCGTGTCAGCGGGGGGCGTTCGGACGCGAGTCAAGCTGAGCCGGCTGACCCGGACTCCTTCCATCTCTTCGACCCGCAGTTCATAATCGCCGATGGCGATGACGTCGCCGGACTTGGGAAAGCCGCCCAGCCGCTGGGTGACCCACCCGTTGGCGGTGGTGATTCCGTCGGCGGCGATCGGCTCGGCCACCAATTCGGCCAGCTCATGGAGGGGGAGACTGCCGGCCAGTTGCCAAGTCTGATCGCCCGTCTTTTGCAGGAGCGGCTTCTCCTGGTCAAACTCATCCTGAATTTGGCCAACCAGCTCCTCCAGAATGTTCTCGAGGGTGATCAAGCCAATCGTGCCGCCGTATTCGTCGACAACGATCGCCATATGGAGTTTTCGATCCAGGAACAGCCGGAGCAGATTTTCCAGTTGGGCGCTATCGGGCACGTAGATCAGCTTCCAGGCCGCGGGCACCAAGTCAGCCGCGGTGCGCGCTTTCAGACGCAGGGCAAAGAGGTCTTTGATGTGGACGGCTCCGAGCGTTTTGTCCAGATTGCCGTTCTCGCAGAGGGGGAAACGGGAGTAACGCGTCTTCTCGGCTAAATCCAGGCATTCCGCGATCGTTGCTTGAGTATCGAAGGCGGTGATCTCCTGACGCGGGCGCATGACGTCTCGAACCACCCGGCGCCGCAGATCCAGTGCGTTCAGTAGAATATTGCGGCCAAGGGGCGTTTCGCCGGCACGGTGTTGGGACGTGGTCAGAAGGACGCGGATCTCTTCTTCCGAATGGCTGTGCTCAGCGGAGCCCTCCGGATGAATCCCAACGATGCGGAGGAGCAAAAGAGAAGCTTGGTTCAAAAGCCAGATGAACGGATAAGAGGCGCGGTGAAACCAGGCGAGGGGCTGGACAACGAGGAGGGAAGTCGGCAGTGGTTTTTGGATCGCAAGCCACTTGGGCGCCTGCTCGCCGGCGGTGATATGAAAGAAGGTGATGACGCTCATGCCGACGACGGCTGCGAGCGTCTTGCGGACGCCGGGCGAGCCAATGCCGACGGCGTTCATGACCGGATCGAGCAGCCGGCTGAAAATCGGTTCGCCAATCCAGCCTAGCCCAATGCTGGCCAGGGTTATGCCAAGCTGGCAGGCGCTCAGGGACGCGTCCAGGTTTTGAATCACGCGGCGCGCGATCCGGGCGCGGCGGTTGCCTTTGGCGATAAGGGTAGTCAGTTGGGTCTCGCGGATTTTAACGAGGGCGAACTCGGCGGCGACAAAGAAACCGTTGATCAGCACCAGGACGAAGACCGCCAGGAGCTGCAGGCCGAGCAACGCATAGTCTTGAGAGTCCATGGTCTACAGGGTTACCTCGCCGAAAATGGACTTGAGAATGTCGCGCAGGTTGACAATCCCCAGCTCGCTTTCATCGAACCCGATCACCACCGCCATCCGCTGGCGGCTCCGCTGCATTCGCCGGAGGGCCTCTTCCAGCCGGGTATTCTCGCTCAAACGCAGCGGAGCTTTGCTGAATTGTCTGACTGGCGCATTCAAATCCAACGTCTCCGCGTAGAGAAAAGTGCTTAGATTGACCACGCCCACCGTCCGCCGCGTTGGATGCTGCCGGTCCCAAATCGGCAGTCGGCTGACCGGTTGGCGGCGGCAGATTTCGAGCAAATCGCGCACAGGTGTTTCCGCGGTGACGCCCACAACGCGGTGGGCCGGCACCGTGATGGACCGGACGGTCAGGTCTTGGAGATCAAGGACCCGATTGACCATCGTGCGCTCCTCGGAGGTCAGGATCTGGGCGGACTCTTGCAGAGCCAGGCGCACTTCGCGCCGGCTGCCGAAGATGTGTCCTTTGAACCGTTGCCGGCCGGTCAGCCGAAGCAGCAGGTCGGAAAACCAGGTGACGATGGCCACCAACGGTGAGAGCCCCAGGTGCAGCAAGCGGAAGGGGACGACCACCGCGAGACAGAGCCGGTTTGGGAATTGGCGAAACAGCATTTTTGGAAGCAAATCGCACAGGGCGTAGAAGAAGAAAATGAAAAGGGCGAGACTGGGGGCGAACCAGAGCAGATGGCCTTCCACTGCCTGGAACAAAGCCGTCCCGACCAAGGTAAAGGCGGCAAACGCGGCCAGCGTATTTCCCACCAGGATGGTCCAGAGAAAGTTTTCCGGGTTCTCCATATAAGCATGGAGCAGCTGCGCCCGGCGTTTGCCAATGCGCATCTGCCGCCGCACCCGGAAGCGGCTCACGGCCAGGACGCCGGCTTCCATCCCGGAGAGGAGAAAGGACAGCGCCAGGCAGAGGATCAAAAGGAGATAAAACCAGAGGCTCGTGCCCATTCAACCCGAACCTTTCTTTCGAACCACTTCGATCAAGACTTCGCGCACGCGGCGCTCGTCGACCACGCTGGCGGTTAAGCGCACGCCACGAAAGAGAACTGAATCGCCCTGGGCCGGGACCACCCCGAGCTGCCTGACCACCAGCCCGCCCAACGTGTCGACCCCTGGGACCTCGCCTAGATCCGAATATTCCCGCCGCAACTCGTCCACCGGCGTAATGCCGGAGGCGCGCCAGCGGCCATCGCCCAGTTTCTGAAAAGCAAATCCTTCTGTCTCGCCTTCGCCCCGGATGTCGCCGACCACCTCTTCGAGTATGTCTTCGATGGTGACCAGCCCGGCCGTGCCGCCGAATTCGTCCACGACCATGGCCATGCCGCGGCGCTGCCGCTGGAAGCTGCGGAAGAGCTGGAGCAAATTCATCGATTCCGGAACGGAGGAGGGGAATTCAATCGCGTCGGCCAAGTCCGCTTGCGGGTCGAGCAAGAAGGCACGGGTATTGAGGACGCCAACAATGGTGTCGGGCGTCTCGTCATAGAGCGGCAAGCGGCGGTGTTTGAACGTTTTGGCGGCTGCCACCATCTCTTCGACGGGCAAGTCGTCGGCGATGCAAGCCATCCGAGCGCGGGGCTTCATCACGTCTTTAGCCGTCTGGCGGTCCAACCGGATGATCTGGAGGATGAGATCCCGTTCGGCCCGGGCGAGAGTGCCTTGCTGGTAGGCCATTTCGAGGAGCTCCTGGTATTCCTCATCCGTCAATTGGCTTTGAGGCTTCCAGGATTTGGGCACGACCAGATGGAGGAGGGCGGAATCGACGTGCTGGGCAATACGGCGCAGCGGGAGGCTGATCTGCTTCAGCCACGTCACCGGCCGAACGAGGCGAATCGCCCAACGTTCCGGCGCGCGCGCCGCCAATGTTTTAGGCACGACCTCGCCTACCACCAGCATGAGCACGGCCGCGCCGGCCAGCGCCCAGGGAAGCGACCACCGCTGGGTCAAACCCATGACGAGAGCGGTCGCGATGACGCCACCGTTGGCGAAGGCGTTGCCGAGGACAATGGTCGCCAGGAGATCCTGGGGTTCCCGCAGCAGGCTGACCATTTCTTTCGCCTCGCCTTTGGCTTCTTCGGCCAATTGCTGGGTGCGCCATTTGCCCAGGGAAAAGAGAGCTGCCTCCGCGAGCGCAAAAAAGAAACTCCCGGCCGCGCACATGGTGATTCCGCTGAATGCCATCCATTCAAGGTAAGTCACCCCGGGATTATCCCGGAAGACCCTCCCGGGAAAAAGCGTGAAATGCGTGAACCCCACAGCGGAGGAAACGCCCTCGACGGGGACAGGGGGGGAGGTTCGTCCCGCGGCCCCTCGATTCGGGTCATTCGCGGTCTCTTAAGCCGTCGGCGCGGCGCAGGGACTGCGATCGTCTGGGGAGGCGCCGCTGGCTGTGGGAGCAGCCCCGTCAGCGGTCGGACCGAAGCCGTCCTCTTGCAGCCGGACGGCGTATTGGACGAGTTCGGTGCCGGTTTTCAGATTGAGTTTTTCCTTCAAATGGGCACGGTGCGATTCGATTGTCTTGACGCTGAGATGAAGTTGGCCGGCGATCTCGCGTGTGCTCCGGCCGTGGCCGAGGAGCCGAAGCACTTCGATTTCGCGATCCGACAGTTGGTCAAGCGGATGGGCCTGCTCTTCCGTGGTGCGGGCATGCATCCGGTCAAGGACGCGCTTTTGCATGCGGTCGCTCAGATAAAGACCGCCTTCGAGAATCTGACGAACGGCCACGAGCAGTTTTTCCGTGGCCTCGGCTTTCATGATGTAACCGGCGGCGCCGGCGCGGCAGGCCCGGAAGGCATAAATAGCTTCGTCGTGCATCGAGAGCATGAGGACGAGCTGCTTTGGGTAACGGACGCGAATGTCTTTGAGCAGATCAATCCCGTTGGCGCCGTTCAGGACCAGGTCGAGAATGACCAGGTCCGGGCGCAGCTTTTCGATTTGGTCGAGGGCGGCGCGGGCATTTTGGGTGGAGCCGCAGACTTCCAAGTCGGCTTCGTGATTGAGCATATCTCCCAGGGCCTGCTGGACGATGGGGTGATCGTCGACAATGAAGACCCGGTGCTTATTGGATATTCCGGCTTGGCTCACGGCCTCCTGCGGGAGTTCTGCTTTCATATGTCTTTCTGGAAAAGGCATGTTGACGAGATCCGCCCTCCGCCGCGCCCGTTGGCCACGACGGCCCTTGGGCGACCCTGGCAGTCCCTCCAACCAGCCGACCGGCTTTGCCTCGCTGGTCGAGCGCGCTCTGCCGTCCTACCTCCTTCAACACGGTCGTTCGAAAGAGAGCGTATCGCGAAGAGGGCGCTGTGGCTATCATGTCCCGCCCCGAATAGCGCCTCCCCGAGAGCACTAGCGGCGCATCAGTCGCCTGCGTCCGGGAGTTGTCATCCTCCCGGCAGACCGCGCTGGGTCGGATCTGACCTGGAATACCCTTGTCCTGATTTCAATACCCCAGGTCGAGAGGGCAGGGGATGGCAGGGCGGGTTTTGAGTTTCCTTCGAAGGACCGCTCATGCTAAAGAGTCCCGTATACCCGTGAACCCATTGCTTGTTTCCCGGCCACTCTCGTCCTCGAGCGGGCCCGTCGTCAGCCGGCGTCAGGCTCTCCGCCTGCTCGCCAGGACGGGGGCGGCGTGCCTTGGTGCGACCGAGGCATGGCCGGGCCCCGCGACGAAGAAGGGAGGGTTAGGCGTCTGCTCCATCTCTTACGCCCTGCGTTGGCCGGCGGTTTGTCGGGGCCAGGCCTCCCCCGAAGAGATCGTCGCTTTCATCGACCATAGCGCGACGAGCGGCGCTGCCGGAGTGCAGACACCCATACCAGCGGAGACTGACGTTATCGCCCGGATTCGGGGCGCCCTCGAAGCCGGCGGCCTTTATCTGGAGGGGCAGGTAAGCTTGCCCAAAAATGAAGCTGAGGTTGAGCGGTTCGAGGCGCAAATTCGCGCTGCAAAAGAGGCCGGCGCGACGGTGGCGCGCGCGGCGTGTTTGAGCGGGCGCCGCTATGAAACGTTTGGCACCGCAAGCGGCTTTGCCGATTTCGTGCGCGCCTCAGAACGCTCGCTTGCCCTGGCGGAACCAGTCGTGCGCAAACACCGGATTCGTCTGGCGATCGAGAACCATAAGGACTGGCTCGTGCCGGATCTGCTGCGGCTCCTGCAGATGATCAGCAGCGAGTTTGTCGGCGCGTGCGTCGATACCGGCAACAGCATCGCCTTGCTGGAAGATCCCATGGCCGTCGTGGAGGCCTACGCCCCGTTTGCCTTCGCTACGCATTTAAAGGACATGGCCGTGCAAGACTACGCCGAAGGCTTCCTGCTTGCGGAAGTTCCCCTTGGGGACGGTTTTCTAGACCTGCCCAAAATGGTGGCGGTTCTCCGCCGGGCTCGGCCGGAAGTGCGGTTCACGTTGGAGATGATCACACGCGATCCGCTGAGGGTGCCATGCTTGACGCCGGCATACTGGGCGGCGCTACCTTCCGTCTCCGGCGCGTCCCTGGCCGCTACGCTTGCCCGGGTCAGGACCCAAGCGAGCCGGCAACCTCTCGTGCAGATCAGCCCGCTCGCGATCGCAGAGAAGCTGAAGACGGAGGACGAGGCCGTGCGGCGTTCGATCCGTTTTGCCCGGGAGCGCCTCGATCTCTGACCGGATCGGCGAACCCCGCGGAACTTTTCTTTTCTTCCCTCCTCTCACTTTCGGAGTGACGGGTTCCTCATAGGTTGGTCGCCGTGGGTGGGTGGACCGACGCCGGAGGGCTTCGTTGTACTCTCTGCAGACTCCGCCAAGGAGGCATTCTAACCAGGATCGATTATGACCAAGATTCCTTTATTTCGTGGGCGCAGCTCACGGACGGCGCGCCTCGGCTTTGCCCTGCTCGTCTCGGGTGTGGCCTGTGGCCCCAGCGCAGTGCGCGCCCTTACGACCAATGTCGTTTTCAACAACTTCGCCTACACGCCCCCAGTTGTGACGATCCAGCCGGGCGACACGGTCCTGTGGACCAACGAGGGCGGCAGCCACACCGTCACGGGAGATGGAACGGATCCCTTTTGCGGAGGACAAGAAGTGGCGACCAGTTGTGCGACGACCTTCACCAACATCGGGACGTTTCCGTACCACTGCGTTTTTCATCGTTCCTTTGGCATGACCGGCACGGTCATCGTCGTCTCCGCCACCGTGACCAATCCGCCGCCGACCTCAACCAATCGCATCACCGATCCGATCCCGGCAAAGATTGCCAAGAGCGGCGTCACGGTCGAACTGGTGACCGTCGCCACGAACCTCGTCTCGCCGCTGGGCGTGGCCGCACCGGATGACGGCAGCGGCCGTCTGTTCCTCTACGATCAGGTGGGAGTGGTGCATGTGTTGTCTCAGGGCGGCGTCACCGCGACGCCTTTGCTTGATGTGCGGGATAGGCTGGTGGCATTGCAGGCAGGTTACGACGAGCGAGGATTGCTTGGCTTGGCCGTCCACCCCAACTTTGTCGAGCATCCGTTGATTTACACCTACACTTCGGAACCGACTGGCCCAGCGGCCGACTTTCCGATCCCGGGCATCAACAACGACCATCAGCAGGTGATCGCCGAATGGCGAATCGACACCAACGCGACCAATCGGATCGATCCCGCCAGCCGGCGCGAACTCCTGCGTCTGGACAAGCCTCAGTCCAACCACAACGGGGGCACTATTCATTTTGGCGCAGACGGCATGCTTTACTTTGCGGTCGGGGATGGCGGCGCCGCGGACGATCAAGGCCCGGGTCACTCGGACGGTGGCAACGGACAGGATCGGACCAGAATGCTAGGGAAGATGGGCCGGATTGATGTCGACGGCCGGACGTCGACCCATGGGCAATATGCTGTCCCAGCGGACAATCCTTTCCTCTCCGAGCCTGGGACCGCGCCGGAAATCTTCGCCCTTGGTTTGCGCAATCCTTACAGCTTCAACTTCGACATGGCCAACGGTGATCTTTATCTCGGCGATGTCGGTCAGAACAACGTCGAGGAGGTGGACCGGATTGTGAAAGGTGGAAATTTTGGATGGCCGATCAAAGAGGGCGGTTTCTTTTTTGATCCCAACGGCACGAACGAAGGTTTCGTCACGAGCGTTCCGGTCCGGGCGGTCCCTGCAGACCTGGTGGAACCGATCGGGCAATACGATCACGATGAAGGCGAAGCCATCATCGGCGGAGTTATCTATCGAGGCGCAGCGCTGCCCGCGCTCGCCGGCAAGTATGTTTTCGGCGACCTGGGCGACCCCGCGCGGGGTGGCGGACGCCTGTTTTATCTCGAAGGCAGCGAGGTCAAGGAATTGACCATTGGAGGAGATGATCGCCCGCTGGGCTTCTTTCTGAAGGGCATAGGCCAGGACCGTTCCGGCGAGGTTTACCTCCTCGGGTCGACCAATTTGGGGCCTTCTGGCAATGCTGGACGTGTCGTGCGCCTGGCCTCAGCGGCCACCAACATGGCCGGGAATGCTTTCGTCACCCGCAACCTGGTTTCGGACCAACTCGGCCAAGGTGATGTGGTTGACGCCCGGTTGCTCAATCCGTGGGGCCTGGCCTTGAGCGCCACTAGTCCGTTTTGGATTGCGGACAACCATGGCGGTTTATCGACACTTCACAACAGCACCGGCGGGGTCCAAGCATTAGTCGTCACCATCCCCGCCGCCCCGGGTTCGACTAATGCCGGTTCGCCGACGGGCGTGCTCTTCAACAGCACGACGAATTTCCCGGCCACAACCAACGCGGCGCGATTTATCTTCGTGAGCGAAGACGGCGTGATTTCAGCCTGGAGCGGAGGTTCCAACGCCGTTTTGAAAGTGGACAATTCGGCCACCGGCGCCATTTACACTGGGGTTGCACTCGGGAACGACGGCGGATCGAATCTGCTTTATGCGGCGAACTTCCATGCCGGAACAGTCGACATTTTTAACGGGAACTTCGCGGCGGTGGCACGGCCAGGCGCCTTTGCCGACACCAACATCCCGCCCGATTTCGCGCCCTTTAATGTGGAGAGTCTCGGGGGCAAGCTCTATGTGACCTACGCGCAGCAGGATGAGGAGAAGGAGGACGAAGTTCCCGGCGCGGGCAAGGGTTTTGTCAATCGTTACGATTTCAGTGGGAATCTCCAATCGCGGCTCGTCGCGGGAGGGCCGCTTAACGCGCCCTGGGGGCTGGCCTTGGCCCCCAGTTGGTGGAACGCATTTCCCGGGGCGCTCCTGGTCGGCAATTTTGGCGACGGCAGGATTAACGCCTTCGATCCCGAGAGCGGCGCTTTCCTCGGGGCATTGTCCAGCGCCGGGGGCGTCCCGATTCAGATCGACGGCCTCTGGGCGATCAAATTTGGCAACGGCGGCCAGGGTGGTGATCCGGGCGTGTTGTATTTCACCGCCGGACCTGGGGATGAGGAGCATGGTTTGTTTGGCAGTATCGCGCCGGCAAGCTACCTCCGGATCATCCAGACGACCCGAGTCGAGGGCAACCTGACTATTACCTGGGTCGGTGGAACGCCTCCCTACGCCATTCAGCTGAAAAACAGCCTGAACGAGACTAACTGGACGACGCTTACGACGACCTCTGCGCTGAGCGCGCGCATTCCGGCAAGCGGGACCGCTGCCTTTTTGCGAGTCTCTGATCAGGCGGCGCTCACGCCGTGACGGCGTCCGCGGACGGCAGCGTGTTTCTTCGATTCCGGAGGCAGCGGCTGGCATCGAGAGACATCGCTGCCGCGGTCTGTGCTGGAGGTCACAGGAAAAGACTCGACACAGGTCAGAGCTGCCTTGGCGCCGCCTTTCAAGTGGAGCCGGCCACGGTTCTCCTTGATCCGGCTGCGGCTGGGCATTAGGTTGCGCGGCTGTGACGGGTGCTGAGCCCGAAAGGGCCCTGGGGCGCCTGACGGCCCCTGGTGAAGCGCTGGATTCTGCGAGCCCTCCATGGGAGGAGCGGGCTCTGGCGCAACCCGTGCGACCCTATGACGACATACGTTTACGAACCGGTCCAACAGAAACCCGGGCAAAAGCCGCGCTATTACGAGATCAAACAGAGCATGAAGGATGCGCCGCTGACCAAGCATCCCGAGACAGGTGAACCTATCCGCCGCGTCATGTTGGGCGGCTTCGGCACGGTCAGCGCCAAGAGCGGGTCGGCGAGCGGCTCCAGCGCGCCGTCTGGCTGCGGGCCCAGCTGTGGCTGTCATTAATCGGATTGCGCGCACAGCCGCATGAGCTTCGCCAAAGGTGTTGCCCGGCCGGCTTTGAACCGCCGGGAGTTCGTCCGCACCCTGGCCGCAGCTGGCGGAGGAGGGCTGTTGGCGCCGTGGGCGAGGGCGGAACTGAGTTCTGGAGAAGGAGAAGAGTATCTCACTCGTTTTCCCGAGAAGACGGAGTTGATCCTGCGGACGGATCGGCCGCCGCAGTTGGAAACGCCCTTGCAGTATTTCCGGGAAGATCTCACGCCGAACGAGGCATTTTACGTGCGGTGGCATTTGGAAGGGATTCCCACTTCGGTCAATTTGGGCACGTTCCGTCTTCAAGTGGGCGGGCATGTGCATCGAAGTTTGTCTCTGTCGCTGGCGGACCTGCGCCGGGAGTTCCCAATCGCGTCGGTGATTGCGGTCAACCAATGCTCCGGCAATTCGCGCAGCTTCTTTGAGCCGAGGGTGCCAGGAGGACAATGGAAGAACGGCGCGATGGGAAATGCCCGTTGGACGGGCGTGCGGCTGCGGGATCTGCTCGATCGAGCCGGGGTCAAAGCGGGGGCGGTCGAAGTATCATTCGGCGGCCTTGACCGCGGGGCGGTGTCGTCCACGCCGAACTTCGTCAAAGCGCTCTCCCTTGATCACGCCCGGAGTGAAGAGGTGATCGTGGCTTTCGGGATGAACGAGTCCGATCTGCCGATGCTCAATGGTTTTCCGCTGCGGCTGGTGGTTCCGGGTTGGTATGCCACCTATTGGGTCAAGGCCTTGAATGACATTCAAGTGCTTCCCGAAACGTTCCACGGCTTCTGGATGGACAAAGCCTATCGTATTCCAGTCTCTCCCGATGGAGGCGAGGCACCCGGCCGCCTCTCGCCCGAGACCATCCCGATCCATCGGATGACGTTGCGTTCCTTGTTCGTGCGGCCTGAACCGGATGAACGCGTGCCGAACCAACATCCCTTCGAGATCCAAGGAATTGCCTTTGACAGCGGCAGCGGCATCCAACAGGTCGAGGTCTCTTTCGATGCCGGCGGCACCTGGCAACCCACCCGCCTCGATCCGGAATTAGGGCGCTATTCGTGGCGGCGTTGGCGCTTCCGCTGGATTCCGGCCGCCGTTGGCCGACATCGTTTGGCCGTGCGTGCTTTCAACCGGGCCGGGGAGCGGCAGCCGACCAGCCTTTGGAATCGGAGCGGCTATCTCCGCAACGTTATCGAACAGACGGAGGTGAATGTTGTCTGACCTGATGAAGGCGGGCGTGCGCCTTGCTGCTTTTGTGTCTTCGGCTACCCTGGGCCTCATCCTGGGATGCGGCCGATTGGCTGCTCAACCGGCTCCGGCCGGCCAGCCTTTTTCCTCACCCGACCTCACCCTGTCGGTGCATTCGATCGAATTGCCCCACCTTGAGCCGGAGCTGCCGTTAGCTCCTGGCCGCGATGCGTTCATGGCCGTTTGTATCGGCTGCCACTCGCCCCGGTACGTTTTCATGCAGCCGCCGTTTCCCCGCCGTCAATGGGAGGAGTCCGTGGACAAGATGGCGAAGACATATGGCGCCCAAATGGACAGCGATCAGAGGTCTGCGATCATTGGATATCTCGTCGCCGTGCATGGCCCCGAGACTGCCGCGCGTCCGTCGGCGAGCGACGAGGACAGCGTTGCCCCGGTTCCCGCAACGCCGCTGCCGTCCTCTCCAGCCCCTTGGCTGCAACCGTCGGCTGATCCGCAGGCTCGCGCCGCCGAGTCCCGCCGCGGCGCCGCCCTCTTCAACCAGGCTTGCACCGGTTGCCACGGAGAAGCGGGCCGGGGCGACGGCGTTGTGGCTGCTGTCCTGCGGCGCCGACCGAAAGACCTGACCGCCACGCGCTTTTCGACGAAGCTGCTGAGTCAGGTCCTTTGGAACGGCAAGCCCGGGACGGCGATGCCCTCATGGCGTGCTTTTGGGGAAGCGGAGCGAACCGCGCTCGCCGCCTATGTGCAAGACCTGCAGCGGCCGGTTCCTTCGGGTCCCGTCTCGGCGCAAGAGATCGCGCGGGGCAGGGAAGTGTTCCTGGTCAATTGCGCGCCGTGCCATGGGGAAGCGGGGGATGGCCAGGGCATGGTGGCGGCCAATCTGTTGCCGGCGCCGGCGAACTTTAAGCTGAAACAGCCGCACACCGATTACCTGCTGCACGTGGTGAAAGAGGGAATTCCCGGGACTGCGATGCCTTCATGGAAGGAGCTGATTTCCGAGACCGATCAGAAGGCGCTCGCCGCGTTCATTCGCTCGCTTTACGAAGAGGTCGAGCAGCGGTGATGCCGCGATCATGGCGCCGACGGTTCCCGGCGGGTGAGGAGTCCGGGCCTCGTCACGGTCTCATCGGGGAAGTCTGCGTTAGGCCGGTCCCGCGTTTCCGATCGATCTCACGACGGCTGCGGCTAAGATAGTCCCGCAGTTCTTCGAGGCCATACTCTTTGGCCAGCGCGCGCGCGCTCACGTCCGGCCGGGTGGCTGAAAGCACGAACCACTGTTCGCGTTCGAGCCAACGCTCTTGTCGCACATCATTCTTCCGTTCGCGCAGGAGCCTGTCGCGCGCTTCGATATTAAAATTCTGATGGTAGATGCCGCGGTCCAAATCGAGCGTGATTCTGGCGACGTTCACATCCGGGCTGTGGGAATAATGCACTTCCTGGCCGGTGATGTCGTAAACGATGCAATCCCGCGTCAGGGTCGACGTCACGATGTAGAAGTGATGATTGAGGGCGTGCGCCTGGAGCGAGGTTCCGGCCGAGTAGGCGCTCGGCCACACCACCAGTTCAGCGCCTTGGTCCGCCAGCGACTGCCACACTTCCGGAAAGTTGACGTCAAAACAGATGGCCAAACCCAGCTTGCCGAAGTCCGTTGGAAACACAGGGACGGCTGACGCCACCGAGACTGGCTCTTTCAAATCGAATTCGCTCCAATAAGGATAGACCTTGTCGTAGACGCCCTGCACCTTTCCAGCGCGATCGAGCAGAACGGCCGAGTTCAGCCGGCGCTCGCCCGCTCGCCGATCGAGCGGGCAAATCAGATACGTGTGATGCTTTCGGGCCAAAGCAGCACACCCCAGAATGGTGGGCCCGTCCAGTGGTTCCGGATTGTCTTTCTGGCCCAGCCAAGTCTCCGGCAAAATCACCAGGTCCACGCCGGCAGCGGCTTCGCGATCGATCCGCGCCCAGATTTCGTCGCGCGGCTTGTCGCGGAAGCTGAGGCTGAGGATGCGAACCGGCCTGCCCACGACCGAGGCTCCGGCCGTGGCCTGAATTGCCGGGGCGATCTGTGGATTTGCTTTCGCAGACCGGAAGGCCGGCAGCAGAAAAACAGGCCAGAGACCCAGCGTCATAGCCAGTCGGAGGGAATGGTTCATACCCGTGATGATAGACAGCCCGCCGACTTCCGGCAACCGAGCAAGTGACCGGTGCCGGGATGACCAAGCAACCGCCAGTTCGCTCACGAAGCGATGATTCCGCCTTGCCCAGGAAGTTCTCGACGGGCGTGAGCGTCTTGTGGGCCGCCTGGCAAATCGGCCTGGCCTACCGGAGCTGTCCGCTAAGCCGCGAATCACGGAGGAAATCGACATGCATGTCCAGGAGGAGTCGATTGCGTCCTTTGAGGTGAACCGCGTGCCCTTTGATCTCTGTGGGAACGCTCGGTATCGTATTCGGAAAGTAAGGGTCGACGATGAGTTCCACATCGGAAGGGCCATTCGGTTGCCCAGCGGTCGGGTTATTGGCGGCGCGCAAGTCAGCGATGGCTGATTCGACACCCTTTCCCCAAAAATTGTCCAACGGGACGGGATCGTCGGTTCGATCGAACCGCCAGAGCCAGTAAGTGACGATAGCGTTGGTCTCTCCCGGGCGGGCGGCTTGGACGCATTGCGGGATGCTGCGCAGAGACGAGTTGATCAGGGCGGGACAGAACCAGATGCGATCCGCCGAGAGTTGGTTGCTGAGCGCCATGGCCGCCCACCCTCCCCGCGGATCGGAGGGGGGCCAACTGGACCATGGCTTGTAGCCCAAGGCATCTTTGAGATCGCGCCGGTCGGGAAAGCGTTCCTGATCGTCACCCAATTGCATGGCGAAGCCCAGGCCAATCTGGTGCAGATGGGAAAGGCAAGCCGTCTGCCTGGACTTGCTTTTGGCGCGGGCCAGGGCAGGGAGAAGCAGGCTGGCCAAGATGGCGATAATCGCGATGACCACGAGCAATTCGATCAGGGTGAAGGCTCGCGAGGTCACTTGACCTGAATCATCTCTTGCGGCCCTCACGCGCGCCTCACCCTCGAAGCGTTTCCTGGAGAACAGCCGCTAGCGCAGTCTTTCAACCGACTCATAGATTAGGGCCAGCGTGCCACAGCGCGGCCGAGTTGTCGAAGTCAGGTGATGCACCACCCGTTGATCAGGTGCCGGCCCGATTTGCAAGCGTCGTCTGGGACTGCGACAGTGAACGCATGCGGAACATGCCTCCGGGCAGGCGCGTCCAGGCAAGTCAACCACGAGGCATGCCGCCTCGGGCTGGTAACGTGCATTCTATCGAGCAGGGCAATTGATATGGAACAGAGCAGTAAGTCGACCGGCCGCAAAGGAAACGCAGCCTTGGCCAAACCAGTTCAGCCAGACGAGAAATTGGCGGCCATTGTCGGAGCGGACCCGCTGCCACGCACCGAGATCACGAAACGCATCTGGGATTACATCAAGCAGCATGGCCTCCAGGACGCCCAAAACAAGCAGCGCATCAACGCGGACGATAAATTGAAAGGCGTCTTTGACGGGCGCGACCAGGTGACGATGTTCGAGATGACCAAGCTCATCTCCGGCCATATGAAGTAACGCGGCTCGGGGGGGCGTTGCTTCTCTAAGCCCTGCCCGCAGTCCAAAGGCGCTTGTCTTTGGCGGCGGGCGTCAAGGTTTAGAACGATGCAAACTCCACGACTACGCCGCGGCTAAGATCAGGCCTTCGGTGTGCTGAATCAGTTGGTTGATCTGAGCCGCTTCGCAGGTCAACTTGCCAACGGCGCGATAGTCGCCCCGCTGGGTGGCCGCCAGGGACGCGCGGCGCACCTTTTGAAGCCGTTCTTTCATCTCAGCGATCTCGTGTGTGGTGATGGTCAGTTTCATTTTCTTCTCCTCGCGTGGAAGCTGGCCATTTGCTCGGAGGCCGCTTCAGATATCTTCTGATACAAAGAAATAGCAGCGACCGCTCAACAGTAAACCTGTTTTAGGGCCTGAAAGATTTATCCGGGCGGGACCTGAGGCGATCTCGGGTGTGACAGCCGCTTGCGCGATAGAGCATGGCAGCGGCGAGGCGTTTCCGAACGGAGTTGGCTGTGGTTTGCACTTTTCTCCAGGTGGATCCGCCGGTACGCTCGTTGGT
Organism: Verrucomicrobiota bacterium; assembly: GCA_046346765.1. Lineage (GTDB taxonomy): Bacteria > Verrucomicrobiota > Verrucomicrobiia > Limisphaerales > SIBE01 > JAXMHN01. The sequence goes on from JAXMHN010000018.1 coordinate 31,385, forward strand.
CAAGATGGGACTGAAACTGTTTAACACGCTGTCACGGTCGATCGAGGAGTTCGTGCCGCTGGATCCCAACGGCCGCGAAGCGGGCCTCTATTGCTGCGGCCCGACTGTTTATGACTTCGGGCACATCGGCAATTTCCGCACGTTCGTCTTTGCCGATTTGCTCCGGCGTTACTTGGGGTTCAAGGGATATTCTGTCCGCCACGTGATGAACATCACCGACGTGGAGGACAAGATCATCGCCCGCGTCCGCGCTGCCGGCACCAACTTGAGAGAATATACCAACCGGTATGAAACGGCTTTCTTCGAAGATCTCGCTGCCTTGGGCTGCCTCAAGCCGCAAGAGACGCCACGGGCCACCGAGCATATCGCAGCCATTATCGGGTTGATCGAGCGGTTGATGGCGCGCGGCATTGCTTATCAAGCACCGGACAAGTCGATCTACTTCAGCATTGCCAAGTATCGCGACTCCGGAGCGCGTTACGGCTGCCTTCTGAATCTCAACTTCGATGAAATGCGCGCAGGCGAACGGGTGCGCAACGATGAATATGCCAAAGAAGCCGTCGCCGACTTCGCCCTCTGGAAAGGGCGCGTGCCGGAAGACGCGGACGTCTACTGGTCCAGCCCTTGGGGGGAAGGGCGCCCTGGGTGGCATATCGAGTGCAGCGCCATGAGCATGCAGTTGCTGGGCCCGAGCTTTGATCTGCATCTCGGCGGCGAGGACCTCATCTTTCCTCATCACGAAGACGAGATTGCCCAAAGCGAAGGGGCAGGTCTGCAGGGCTCCGGCAGCCGTTTTGTGAAGTACTGGGTGCACGGAGCTCACTTGCTGGTTGAGGGCAGGAAGATGAGCAAATCCTTGGGGAACTTCTTTACCCTGCGCGATCTGCTCGCGAAAGGATTCACCGGCCGGGAGATTCGCTATCTGCTCTTGACCGCCCATTATCGCGAGCAATTCAACTTTACCCTGGAGGGGCTCCAAGGGGCGCGGACGGCTTTGAGTCGCCTGGACAGTTGCGCCTTGCGGTTGAGCGAAGCGGCCGGAAATGCCACCGCGGCTGCGGCCGATGCGTCCGTCCTGGACGCTTTCGTTTCCGCCCTGGACCAGGACTTGAACATTTCCGCGGGCTGGGCAGCCATCTTTGAATGGGTTGGGCGGATGAACCGGTTGCTTGCGGGGAACGTGGACGCGGCCACAGCCGCTTCCGCCTTGGCTGCTTGGGCTCAGCTTGACCGCGTGCTGGGTTTAGGCATCGGCCAGCAGAAAGTGGTGAGTCGTGAAGTGGGCGAGACGGCGAAAATTGTCGTTGCCGGGCAGGACACGGACGTGCCGGCCGATCTTGCCAGCCTGCTGGAACAGCGGCAGGCAGCACGCAAAGCAAAGGACTTCAAACGCGCTGACGCGATTCGCGATGAATTGAAGGCGAAGGGCTGACTATCGAGGACACTCCGCGCGGCGCCCGCCTGAAGCGCTTGTGAAAGGCCTCTTCATCACGTTTGAGGGCACCGAAGGGAGCGGCAAGACCACCCAAATCCAGCTCTTGCTCGAACGGCTGCGTTCGCTCCCGCGGCCGGTGCGGCTCTTGCGGGAGCCAGGCGGAACGCCGATCGGGGAGGAAATCCGTCATACGCTGCAGCACAGCGTACAAAACCAGGCGATGACACCCGAAGCGGAATTGCTCTTGATTAACGCCAGCCGGGCGCAGTTGGTCCGCGAGGTCATTCGTCCGGCCTTGCTGCGGGGCGAAGTCGTTGTCTGCGACCGGTTTTATGATTCGACGATCGCTTATCAGGGATACGGGCGCGGCTTGCCTCTGCCCGCCGTCCAGGCGGTCATCGACTTTGCGGTCGGTCCAACCATCCCCGACCTGACGCTCTTGCTCTTCGTGCCGGTCGCGGTCAGCGAAGCACGCCGAATGGCGCGGCAACAAACCAACCCTCCCCTGCGCGATCGCATGGAAGAGAATGACGCGCCGTTCTTTGGGCGGGTGGAGGAAGGCTATCGGGCGCTCGCGCGGGCGCACCCGAATCGGGTCAGGTGGATCGATGCCGCCCAGGAGGTTTCCGCCGTTGCCGCCGCTGTCTGGCGCGCCGTCGCAGAATTGCTCCAAAAGTGCGGTTGACATCGGGGCTTTTTGCGATACCGTTTCCGCTTTCATCAAGAAAACCTTATGCCGAATACGAAGTCAGCCGAACGCCGCGCGCGCAATAGCAGCCGCAAGCACGCGCGCAATAACAGCGTCAAATCCGCGCTCCGGACGCTGGAAAAGAGCTATTTGGGGACCCTTACAGCGGGCAACAAAGATCAAGCGTTGGCCTCATTTCGTTCCGTCAGCTCGGCTTTGGACAAGGCAGCCAAAAGCGGCGTGATTCACAAGTCCACCGCCGATCGCAAGAAGTCGCGCCTGGCCGCGCGCTTGAATGCCGCCAAGCCGGCCCCGCAGCCGGCGGCCACCGCTTGATGGGCAAGCGGGATGTCTGATGAGCGCGGCGCACTGGGTTTCACCAGACGCCCAACTCCTCCAGAGCACGAGTCGCTTTGCCTTCCCAGTCGGCGTTGGAAGCTGGACTGGCCGGACTGGGATGAAGGATGGTCCCGACATTGGGTCCTGGGCTGGCGAACAGGGTTCGGGCCCGATTTTCGGCGAAACGGCCCACGCCGATGATCCATTGCGGGGCCAGGATTTCCACCACCCGCTGCAGATGAGCATCGCAGGCTTGCGTCAGCGGCGCCAGTTCCGCGTTTGGTAGCTTGTCCGGCGTCCGGTTACAGCCGCTGGCCTCGAGGAAAAGGAGAGGGCAATAGTTCACAACAAAGTGATCGTGAAAGAATTGTTCCGCCGTCCCGAAACGACGCGCGAATAATCCCCACAACCGCCGTCCGCTGATCTCCGAACGCGGACAGTCAAAGCCAAGCACCGGCCGCTTCTCATGCTGCTGGGCAGGAGCGTCGATGTCGGCTTTCAGCTTCAACCAATCCACTACGGCCCTCACCTCCCCAAACGGGATGCCCGTCTGCGCCATCCCAAATGGGCCGGGATTCATGCCCAGAAAGAGGACCCGCTTGCGAGTGCGCGCGTAGGTTTGGAGATACTGCCGATGGGCCCCCCACGCGTAGGCGAGCGGGTTGTAAACTTGCGCGACCGGCGGGTTGAAAGCGAGCTGCTGCACTGCCCGGCGCAATTGGCGGGCCGCTTCGATCATCTCTTCTGGCGTTCTGCGATCCACGGCTTAATATTGGCAAACGCGGTGTCGTTTGGCTCGGGGAAAATGCGATCAAGCAATCACCAATAACTATGAGCGGATTGAGCAAGTGTTTGGGAACGGCCTGGCTGCTGTTGGTGTCAGTCCTGTTCTGCGGCTGCGCCATGCGGGAAAGCGGCTACAAGATCTCGGACGAGACCATCGCTTTCATTCAGCCGGGAAAGACGACTCGCGCCGAGATTGTCGAGAATCTCGGCCAGCCTCTGCTTGATCTGCCCGACATCCGGGTCTTGGCCTACAGCTGGGGCAAGGTCCGCGCTACTGGGGGTAATGCGATGGCGTCCCACGAAGGCATGCAGAACCGCCCCATCTCCGGATACGCCGTCGAGCCGGGCCCTTACCAGGAGGGCGGCTCGGTGGAGGCCCGCCGCTGGATTTGCTGCGTGGCATTCGACGAAAATAGCCGGGCGACTCGAGTGGAACGGATCCGGCTGGAGGGGGCTGCTTCGGTCGAGAAAGCGACGCGAGACTGGTTTGCGGGTCGCCATTAAATTGGGCGTTGGATTCACGATGAACGAAGGCGGTTTGGCCGATGCGATGCATAAGCTGATTTTCCTCATTGCCCTCGTCGCCCTAGCGCGTCCGCTCGCGGCCGCGCCGGGCGATGCCCGCAAGCCCAATGTCGTCCTGATTTACGCCGACGATCTGGGCTATGCCGACTTGGGTTGTTATGGCTCTCGCATTCCGACGCCTAACATCGATCGATTGGCGGTGGAAGGGATTCGGTTCAGCAACTTCTATGCGGCCCAAGCGGTCTGCTCTGCCTCCCGCGCAGCTTTGATGACGGGCTGCTATCCGAATCGGGTTGGGATTCTGGGCGCTTTGGGTCCGAAATCGACGGTAGGCTTGAGCACGAATGAAATCACCATCGCGGGCTTGCTGCGCAGCCAAGGTTACGCGACCGCGATTTACGGCAAGTGGCACCTGGGGGATGCCCCGGAGTTTCTTCCCCGGCAGCATGGGTTCGATGACTATTTCGGCCTGCCTTACTCGAATGACATGTGGCCTCACCATCCCACCGCCGGCACCAACTACCCGCCTTTGCCGCTGATCGACGGCGACCGCGTCGTTGCGCTCATGCCGGATCAGACTCAACTCACCACCCGCTACACCGAGCGTTCAGTCCAGTTCATTCAGAACAACCGCCACCGTCCCTTCTTCCTTTACCTTCCACAGACCATGCCGCACGTGCCACTCCATGTGTCGGACAAGTTCCGCAACCGCTCCGGCCAAGGTCTCTATGGTGACGTCATCATGGAGATTGATTGGTCGGTCGGACAGGTCTTGCAGACATTGCACGACTGCGGATTGGACGATCAGACCCTCGTCATCTTCAGCTCTGATAACGGGCCGTGGCTGCTGTATGGCGATCACGCCGGCCGCGCCCGGCCGCTGCGCGAGGGCAAGGCAACTACATTCGAGGGAGGCCAGCGTGTCCCTTGTCTGGTGCGTTGGCCGGGCAAGATCCCCGCCGGCCAGGTGCGCAGCGAGGTCGCCACCACCATGGACATCCTGCCCACCCTCGCCGACCTCGCGGGTGGCGCCCTTCCCGCGGATCGCACCATCGACGGACGCAACATTTGGCCTCTGCTCGCCGGGCAGCCAGCCCCAGCCAGCCTCGCCAAGCCCTTCTTTTATTTCTGGGAGAGACACCTGCAAGCGGTGCGAAACGGGAAGTGGAAATTACACTTTCCGCACCCTTACCCCCAGCCCGATCCCGCCGGATCAGCCGGCCAACCTGGACAATACAGCACCCGTCAGATTGGCCTTGAACTCTATGATCTCGAAGCTGACCCCGGCGAGACGACCAATCTGGCCGCTCAGTTCCCCGAGGTCGTGCGCACTTTGCAGAACCTTGCCGACGTCTGCCGGGCGGACTTGGGCGATTCTGCCGAAAAGCGGTCGGGCGAGAACGTGCGGCCGGTGGGCCGCGCGTCCAACGGGACCGCACACTAGGTAGTAAGGTAGGCCAGACTCCTCGTTTTAACCGGTTCCCGGTTGGTCGGCAAGCAGGCACCGCCAGGCCCATTCCGAGTTCCGGACAATTCACTGCCGTTGTGCCGCGCGCCGCCTTGCTGCCGACCATTCATCCTCTCCACGCTCCATCGCTCAGGCGCGTCCGTATTCTTCTGTCGCAACCCTCGCGAGGCGGCGTATGGTTGGGGACGTCATGAATCCACGCCTCTCCTTCTGGATGCTTCTTGGCTTTCTGGCAGCCGTTCGGACCGACGGGGAGACGGCATTCCGGGTCGTCCGGGAAATGGGCCAGTCAACGAACCTGCTGCGCAATGCCGCCTTTGAGGAAAGCCAAGGCAAAGCGCTCAACGGCTGGTCAAGCGCTCCTCAAGGGATGCGGCTCGCGCCGGGCGAGGGGCGCAGCGGTTCAGTCGGCCTGGCATGTGAAGCTTCCGAGGAGCGGGGTTGGTATGGGGCCAGCCAAATGCTGGCGCTGGACCGCGCCGCCGTCGCGCCTCTGATCGTCAGTGGCTGGAGCAAAGCCGTCGACGTAACCGGCGGGGCCGACAGCGGTTATTCACTCTATGTCGACCTCACCTATGCTGACGGCACCACCCTCTGGGGGCGGACCGCCCATTTCCGCACCGGAACACATGACTGGGAGCGCCGTGAATTGGTCATCCTCCCGGAAAAGCCCGTCCGGCGTTTGACCTTGAACTGCCTCCTCCGCGGACACGCGGGCAAGGTCTGGTTCGATGACCTTGCGGTCACGGAAGCGGCTGCCCCGGCCGGAAACATTTTCTTTCAAGGCGCGCCCGTGAGCGTTGCCGCTGTGTCCGGCCGCGGCGGAACTCAGGTTGTTTCGCGCTCGACTGGCGATGGGCTTAAGCTGGATCTCGCCGGCGGGCGCGTGGCGAGCCTCCAAGTCAACGGCCGTGAACTGGCGGGGCAAGCTCCTTCGGGATTCCTTGCCCGCGACGTGGGGGCCAATTCCGATGTCCACGCGTTTGTCGATGATCACTGTCCCGAACTCAGCTTGCAAGTGCAAGCCAAGGTCACATCCTTCCGCAATCACCTGAGTGTTGAGGGACGAGTCCGCGATACCTCCGGACGCGATCGCGCCATCTTGCTGGGATTCGCCTTGCCGATTCAGGCCCACGGATGGACGTGGAGCGACGACATCCGGCAGACCCGTCCCATCACCGGGACGAGTGAATTCGCCGACGTCGTGACCGTGAACGCGGGTAGCACCGGGACGCAATCGACTTATCCGCTGGCGGCCATTCACGATGATCGAAGCGGCCTCGCCCTGGCGATCGACATGGGTTCGCCTGCCCAGTTTCGCCTCGTTTACCATGCCGGCACGCGCCAGTTCCTGATTTTGTATGATTTCGGCCTTGTCCAGGAAACCAAGCGATTTCCCTCCGCGGCTGATTTTCGATTTGTTTTGTATGCATTCGATCCGCAATGGGGTTTCCGGGCCGCCTTTCAGAAACTGACCGAAATCTTTCCCGAATACTTCGAGGTGCGATCCCGCGATCAGGGAATTTGGATGCCTTTTACTGCCGTCAGCCGGGTGGAGGGGTGGGCTGACTTTGGCTTTCGTTATCACGAGGGCAGCAACAGCCTTCGCTTTGATGACGAACATGGCATCCTCAGTTTCCGCTACACTGAGCCGATGACTTGGTGGATGAAAATGGCGCCGGAGGTCCCGCGGCAAGAAGCAAACGCGCTCCGGATTCGGGATGAGTATGCCGCCAGCGGCCGGGGAAACGAGCGGCAGATGGCCGAAGCCACTCGGGTGGCTGCCATGCATGATGGAGAGGGTCGGCCGGCCTTGATTTTTCGCAACGAGCCATGGGCGAATGGCGCCGTCTGGAGCCTGAATCCCAATCCTTGGTTGCCGGCGGAGCCGAACGCCGCCACGGTCCATTGGAACCCTACCATCCGCGAGGCGCTCTATGGCCCGGAGGCCAAAGGCACTTTGGACGGCGAGTACCTCGATTCCTTGGAAGGGTACGTCACCGCTGAACTTAACTTCCGCCGCGAACACTTCATCCACACCACCGTGCCGCTCACCTTTGACAGCGGAACGCATCAACCGGCATTGGCGAAAGGATTGGCGGTGTTTGAGTTTACCCGCTGGATCAGTGAGGACTTGCACCGGTTGCACAAGCTCTGCTTTGCCAATGGAGTGCCTTATCGCTTTGGCTTTTTATGTCCGTGGCTGGACGTGTTGGGCACCGAAACGGACTGGCTTTCCGGCGGTGTTTACAGGCCGGTATCACACCGCCAATTGGCGCTGTGGCGGACGCTGTCGGGCGGCAAGCCGTATTTGTTGCTCATGAATACCGATTACGATCGACTTGGTTCAGAGCTGGTGGAGCGCTACTTCGCCCGCAGCCTGTTTTACGGCATGTTCCCCTCCATGTTCAGCCACAACGCGTCCGAGAACCCTTATTGGCAGAATCCGAAGTGGTACAACCGGGATCGGCCGATCTTCCGACGGTTCCTCCCGGTGATCAAGGAGGTCGCCGAGGCCGGCTGGCAACCGGTCACCCGCGCCACTTGCGACCATCCGCAACTGCTCGTCGAACGGTTCGGGACAGATGCCAGTGGGGCGGGTCGCTATTACACCGTTTTCAATGACACTGATCTGCCTCAGAGGGGATTGCTGCGTGAAACACCCGTGCCGGTGCCCCATGAGAGAGTGGCTACTGAGCTGCTCACCGGCAGGGTGCTGGCGTCGTCCGACGGCGGCTGGCAGATTGAATTGCCGGCCCAGACCACAGCCGCCATTCGGATCCAACCGGCCGGGACCCGCCCGTGAGCACGCTTCCAACCGGGTGTGGGGCGAAGTGGCTGCCTGGCACAGCGGCATCGAGCTCTTTGAACGCCGGAAGGGCGGGAATGTCGAACTTGACAGTTCCCGGTTAGGGGGCAGAATGGCAGCCCTGCCATCGGGACTGATGGTTGGCCTATCCGGGAAGGGACGTGGCCGAGTCAGTACGGGTTATAAGACGTATGTCGTTACGTAGCGAATTCGAAAGCAGCGGTTCCTGGTTGTTTCGTCACCGGAGTTTTCTTGGCTTCACAGGTCTGCCTCTTCTACTGGCGGGTTTCGCTTCCTATACCTACTTCGGCCGTCGTCATGCCTGGGACGAGGTCTGGAATGTTCTTTGTGTGTTGGTGTCGTTGTCAGGGCTGGCCCTGCGTATAGTGACGGTGGGGCGCGTGCCGAGAGGCACTTCGGGACGTACACGCGTGGGCAGTTGGCGGCTCGTTTGAATACGACTGGTATGCTCAGTCGTGCGTCACCCGCTTTATCTGGCGAACTATATTATGGTGCTTGGGATGGCCATGTTTTTCCACACCTGGTGGATTGTGGCGCTGGTGACTTGTGCTTGCATCCTCTATTACGAGCGCATTATTTTCGCCGAAGAATCTTTCCTCAGCAGCTCTTTTGGAGAGCAGTTTGAACGCTGGTCTGCGGTGACACCGGCAATTGTACCTGACTTGACGCTCTGGAGGAGCTCCAATTTGCCGTTCAGTTGGCGGAGCGTTCTGCGCCGGGAGTATACCGGATTGGCCTTGGTGACGACGATCTTCCCTTTAATGGAGATTACGGGAGACTCGATTGCCGAGAAGCACCTGAAGCTGGATTGGCCCTGGTTGGTGCTGGCTGGGCTCGGTCTCGTCGCTTACTTCGTGTTGCGTTCGCTCAAAAAGTACACGCAATGGCTGGATGTGGAAGGCCGCTAGCCTGCCGTTTGGCTCCGTCGACCCTAATCGAACTGCCGTGGCCAAGGCCAAGCCTTACACTCTTCTCACTCTGCGGATCGCTTCGGAACGCGGATCCTGTCAATTCCTCTCTCCAACGCACTCGGCGGGTCGAGATGCCAAACCCGGACGCCGGCTAGGCCGATTGGGTCACGGCCATGACGGATCGGCCGTGGTCGCGAGATCGGAGTGGCGCCGGGCGGCGGCAGGCATGTATTCTTGGGCCGTATGACAGCGGCCGAACGCATGCTGATCCTGGTCCTGCGGTTATTTGGAGGGGTAATGCTTTTAGCGCTGCCGTCGGCGCTGATGCCGTTGCGGTGGATGAATGTGGTTCATCAGGAACTCGGCCTGGGCGACTTGCCGGGCGCGCCGATCGTCGAGTACCTGGCCCGTTCCTGTTCCATCCTCTATGCCATGCATGGAGCCCTCGTCTTCTTCGTGTCCTTCGACGTGCGACGATACGCTGACGTCATTCGCTTCCTCGCCCTCGCCGGCTTTGTCTTCGGGGTTGGAATGTTCTGGGTCGATTGGACAGCCCAGATGCCGGCATTCTGGACCTGGAGCGAAGGTCCGATCATCCTGGCCGAGTCGGCTTTGATCCTGGTGTTGCTGCGGCGAACGGCTAGGTAGAGGCGCGCTTTCTTTGGCCTTGGCCAAGCGCCGAAGGGGCATGAACTCGCCTCGACGGCCTCCGGCCTTCGTGATAATCCAATAGGGAGTGGAATGAAACCCAAGATCCTCATTGTTGACGATGAACCAGACGCCCTCGAGTTAGTCGGCTATAACTTGAAGCGAGCGGGTTTCGAAGTTATGGCCGCCTCCGATGGCGCCCAGGCCTTGCGCAAAGCGCGCAGCGTCCTCCCTGATTTGATCGTGCTGGACGTCATGCTGCCGGAAGTGGACGGCTTGGAAGTGTGCCGGATCCTCCGCGGCGACCCGCCGACGGCGACGGTGCCGATCATTATGCTCACGGCCAAGGCCGGCGAGATCGATCGTGTTCTGGGATTGGAACTGGGAGCGGACGATTATTTGACCAAGCCATTCAGTCCGCGCGAGCTGATCCTTCGCATCCGCAACGTGCTCGGCCGGCGAGAATCGGCCAACAGTGGCAAGGACGTCCTGCGGGTCGGTCCGATTTGCATCGACCTTTCCCGGCATCAAGTGACGGTGGAGGGCAAGCCGATCGAGTTGACCGCGACCGAGTTCAGATTGATCACCGTCCTGGTGCAACGGCGCGGCCGGGTTCAATCCCGAGAACAACTGCTCCGGGACGTGTGGGAATATGATACCATGATTGACACCCGGACAGTTGATACCCATGTGCGGCGCCTGCGCGAAAAGCTTGGGACGGCCGCCGATACGCTCGACACCGTGCGGGGCGTTGGCTACCGCTTTCGCGAATAACTGCGTCGCTTGGGCGAACGCCAGGCGCGGGAATCCTCTGTGTCCTCGACTGTCAGCATGTGGTGGCCGGCGCTGATCTTCGGCGTCCTGGTGCTGATGGTCATCGCGGACTCGTTCTGGCGAGAGCGACGCCTGCGCCGGCAGCGGCTGCAGGCCAAACAGGAATACACCGCGCAGCTCCTTCGCCAGCAGCACGAGGCTTACGCCCATGCCCAGGCGCAACAGCGGGCCCTCTTCGACAGCATGGCCGACGGCGTTGTGTTGCTGGACGAAACGGGCAAAATTGAGCTGGTCAACGACGCCCTCCGCAAGCTCTTGGCCATGCCGCCGGGGGGAGGGCAAGGCCAGACAATGCTCGAGGCCTTCCGCCTCCCCGCCCTGGCCGAGCTGGCGGGCAAGCTGCCGTCCGAGAACTCCGTCCTGGGGTTCGAACTGGAATTGCCCAAGACGCCCCCGCGCTATTTGGAAGTAAATGCCAGTGCCATTCGCAACCGCGAAGACGCCTACCGCGGTGCGATCTTCGTCTTTCATGACCTGACCCGGGTGAAGCAGTTGGAGAACACGCGCAAGGAATTCGTCGCCAATGTCAGCCACGAACTCCGCACGCCTCTCTCCCTGATCAAAGGGTTTGTCGAAACGTTGTTGGACGGGGCGAAGGAAGACCCCGAGTTGACCGGCCGTTACTTGAAGACCATCCAGAAGCATACCGACCGGCTGACCTACCTGATTGAAGACTTGTTGAGTCTCTCCCAACTCGAAGGCGGCCAGGTCTCCCTTAACTTCGAACCCGTCTTCCTTCGTGATATCGCCGAGCGCGTTCGGGAAGACCTACGCGCCAGAGCTGCCGAGAAGCACATCTCCCTTAATAATTCCATCCCGCCCGACTGCAGCGCTCGCGGCGATGCCGATCGTCTCGAGCAAGTCCTCTTCAACCTGGTCGAGAATGCCATCAAGTACGGCCGTGCCCAGGGCGTCGTTCACATGGGCGGCGCCCAACGGGAGGATGAAGCCGAGGTCTGGGTCGAAGATAATGGCCCTGGCATTCCCCTCGAAGCGCAGCCCCGCATTTTCGAGCGCTTCTACCGCGTCGATCGGGCTCGGTCCCGCGAGACCGGCGGGACCGGCTTGGGTTTGGCCATCGTCAAGCACATCATTCTGGCTCACGGGGGAGACGTTTGGGTCAAGAGCGAGCCGGGGCAGGGGGCTACGTTCCATTTTACACTCCCGCGGCGGGCCCGCGCCTCAGAACCGCCGATCCTGGTTTAATGGGGCCGGGCCCCGCGGCCCGTCTCAGGGATTAGCCAGCCCTGGTTGACCAATAGCATACCGGCCCCGCGTAACTCTCCTATCTGCTTGAGCCTGCTTGTGCGCGAACTTCATTTCGTCGCCCCGCAGCATTTCTTGTGTTTCTTGCCGCTGCCACAGGGGCAAGGGTCGTTCCGGCCAACCCGCGGAGGCGCTACGTAAGGTTGACGATGAGCGGCGCCAGCCGCAATCGCCGCTCCCGGAGGACGTTGTTGGAACCCTGCCCACCACCGGGTTTCCTGGGCGATATCGATGATCGGCGGATACTTGGTCGCGAATCCTCTGACGTAGTCGCCGTGCGCTTCCTTTGCGAGGTGATCGAGCTGGTCTGGCGTGCAGAACGACGGCGGAATCCAACCTTGTTCGCACGCGGCGCGCAATTGGGGAAACACCGACACCAATTCCAGCCCGACGCAAGCGGCGGTCAGGTCGCACCAGAGAAGGCCGTCTCCTGCTCCAAGCGTTTGCTGGGCCAGGTGCGAAAAGAAGGCGGCGGTAGTTTCAAGCGGTTGCTCGCCCCAAGCGCTCAAAATTGCGAGCGCAAGCAGCGCTTGACCACGGCAACTTGGATTGGCCGAAGGTGATTGAATCAGCTGCTTCAGCCCTTCCACATCCTGCGAGCAAACCGATGCGAGAAAACGCGCGCCATGGTGCGTGACCGTGTCGCCGCCCAGCTCCAAAGCCAACTCACCTGGCAACGAAAACCAGCGAAGAAAGAGCGGACAAGCCCGCGGTTCGCGCCATTTCGCCAGGAAATAGCTGGCGTAGTTGAAAAGCATCCCATGTTCGGTGAAATCGCCTTTTGGATCGTTGATGCCGCGTTCGATCGCTTGAAGGAATACGTCGGTCAGCGTGTCCCGATGCTGGTTGGCTGCCGCCAGGGCGGCCACCGGTTGCGTGGACCGCACTTCGGACAGCCGTTCGATGATCAAAGCGGGGGGAAAGAAGCCCGGGATTTGGACGGACGCGGCGCTTTCCGGGCGGTCCGGTTGAGCAGCTGGGGCGTTCCCGGCGGTTGTTACGGGGCTGTCGTTACTCATCCTACAACCAAACGCTGTTCGTGGCGCTTTGTCGAGCCTCGGCCGAGGGACGGAGGGGCGGACGGTCCCGGCTACCTCGGGTCCGTGCGAGTAACGGGCGCAAAGTCCGGCCCGCGGGTGGAGATGATGCACCAACGGCAGAAGCCGCGCTCAGGCCCTCGGCCGGCAGGCCGCCGGCGAGGTGAGGAGTGCTCCTGGCGACACCGCTGGACCGGAGAGCTTTAATCGCGACCGGCGGCGGCGATGAACGGTTTCAATTCCTCCATCAAACGAGAGAAGCCTTCCAGAGTTAGCTGCTGAGCTCCGTCGCTCAGCGCTTCCGCCGGGTTCGGATGCACCTCGATCAAGAGAGCGTCTGCGCCCATGGCGACCGCGCCTTTGCACATGGCGATGACGAGATCGGCGCGACCGGCGCCCTGGCTCGGGTCGATGACCACGGGCAGGTGCGACTCGTTCTTGATAATTGGGACGGCGCCGAGATCGAGGGTGTTGCGGGTGTAAGTTTCGAAAGTGCGGATGCCGCGTTCGCAGAAGAGAAGATTGGGATTGCCATTGGCCATGACGTACTCGCCGGCGAGCAACCATTCGTCGATCTTCATGGACAAACCGCGTTTGAGGAGAACGGGCTTGCCGGTTTTGGCCGCAGCGATGAGTAGTTGGAAGTTCTGGGCGTTGCGGGCGCCGATCTGGAGGATGTCGGCGTATTCGGCGACCAGCTCGGCGTGGTCTTCGGAAAGCAGTTCGGTGATGATGGATAAGCCCGTTTCGCGCCGGGCCTTGGCCAACAGCTTGAGGGCCCGAGGGCCGAGGCCTTGGAACTCGTAAGGCGATGTGCGCGGTTTGAAGGCTCCGCCGCGGAGAATGGTGGCGCCGGCTTTCTTGACGGCCTCAGCTGTCGTCATGAGTTGCTGTTCGCTTTCGACGGAGCAAGGGCCGGCCATGACTTGAAAGGCCTTGCCGCCGATGGGGACGCCACGGGCTCGGATAACGGAATTGTCGCGGTGACCCTCGCGGCTGACGAGTTTATAGCGCTTCTGGACGGGCATGACCTTCTCGACTTGAGGCCAGACCGAGAGGGCTTCGAGAGTGTGGTGAGTGCGTTCGTCGCCGATGGCCTCGATGACGGTGCGTTCGACGCCCCGGATGATATGCGGCTTGTAGCCGAGCTTGCGGATTTCGGTGAGCACAGCGTTCTCGTCTTTCTTACTGATTTCAGGTTTAAGGACGACAATCATAACTGGTAGGCCGAGGTATCAACGCTGGGCTAAAAAAAAGAGCCGCAGGCGATGACGACCTGCGGCTCGGGTTAAAGTTTCAGTTCAGGGCAGCCCGATGCGCAGGTTGGACGGGCTAAAGTAATAAGCCCAGTCAAACCAGATGCTCCATCGATGGCTGCAGTTGGTCATCTCACTGCCACCCTAGCAGAGGCCTTCATACCGTCAATCATTTCTTGTTTGCCTTCCCTCCCCCGGCTGCAACCATGGAGCCCAGCCATGAACCGTTTGCTCTCGGGCACGCCGCCCATGACCACCGCCGACTTGATCGCGCGTCAGCCCAAAGGCCATAGCCTCCTGGCGCCTTTCTATTCCGACGCGCAAGTCTATGCGCTCGATCTGGAGCGCGTCTGGCGAAAGGGCTGGCTTTTCGCCCTGCATTCGTGCGAGATCCCCAACCCCGGCGACTACGCCCTTCTTGAGGTCGACGCCGACTCCATCATCGTCGTCCGCGACGAGGCCAATCAGGCGCGCGCCATGCACAATGTTTGCCGCCATCGCGGCTCTCTCGTTTGCGGTCGAGCCACTGGTCACACGAAGCGGTTGCTGTGCCCATACCACCAGTGGAGTTACAGCCTCGACGGTTCCCTGGTTCATGCCCCGGGAATGCAAGACGGCTTGGATAAAGCCAGCCTCGGCCTTCGGCGGGTGCATGTCCGCGAAGTGGCCGGGTTAATCTATGTCTCGCTGGCCGACGAGCCCCCCGACTTCGCCGCGGCTGCGGAAAATCTCGCCGCGGTGGCTGCGCCGCAAGGGTTGGCCGGCGCCAAGGTCGCCAAAGCCGTCGATTATCTGGTGCGCGCCAATTGGAAGCTCGTCTGGGAAAACAACCGGGAGTGCTATCACTGCAACGCGAATCATCCGCAGTACATCAAAGCCAATTTTGACCACTACAACGCGGACGACACCAACCCGCGGATTCGGGAGCAAATGGCCGTGGCGGTGGGCCGGAGCGAGTCGAAGTGGGCCAAGGACGGCCTGGCGGTGAGCCACAAGCAGACCGGCATGACCACGTTTCCTGACGCGGAGCGGAACATTTGGTATGCGGCCAACCGGACGGTGCTGGTCGAGGGCTATCTGAGCGAGACGATGGATGGCAAGGTCGTCGCCCCGCTGATGGGCGATTATCCTGACCCCGACGTCGGCACTCTGCGCATGCGGACGCTGCCAAACTTCTGGAATCATTCCAGCTGCGATCATGCCGTCAGCACTCGGTTGTTGCCGGTCGGCGCCCAGTTGACCGCCATCCGCGTTTGGTGGCTTGTGGCCGCCCATGCCGTCGAAGGACGCGATTACGACCTGGGCCAGCTGCTGCCTTTTTGGCAGCTCACTTCGGAGCAGGATTGGGAGATCTGTGAGCGTCAACAGCGTGGCGTTAACTCGAGCGCTTACCGGCCTGGGCCTTACTCCACCTACAAAGAGTACAACGTCGACGCTTTTGTCCGTTGGTATCTCCAGCAAATCCACGACTTATGAGCCAAGTCCGCGACGCTGAGTTCATCATCATCGGCGGCGGCGCGGTCGGTTGCGGCGTCGCTTACAGCCTGGTGCGCGCAGGCCGAACTGACATTCTCCTGGTGGAACGGGAGGCCGACGTCGCCCAGGTGACGTCGGCGCAGGGCGCCGGCTTGTGCGGCCAACCGCGCAATACCCTCGAACGAACGCGGCTGGCGATGCAGTCCGTCCGGACCTTCCGCGAACTGCAGCGCGATCCGAAAGTGCAGCCGGACTGGCACGAGGTCGGGTCGCTCCGGATTGCGCTCAGCGAGAAGCGCGCGGAGGAGTTCAGGCAACTCAAAGCGGTGGCCGATGAAGCGGGCCTGGAGACTGACCTGATCGAGCCGTCCGCTGCCAAGCGGCTTTGGCCAGAGATGGAGTTCCGCGAAACAACCGCGATTCTCTGGTGCCCTTCGGATGGCTACATGACTCCCTACGCCGTGGCGAGCGCGTACGCGTATCAATGCCGCCAGGCAGGGGTCGCCTTCGCCACCGGCACGCGCGTCGAGGAGTTGATCCTGGAGCAAGGCCGGGTTACAGGCGTGAAAACCACGCACGGGGCGGCCCGCGGACGTTATGTCATCAATGCGGCCGGTGCTCATGCCTATCATGTGGCGAAGCTGGCGGGCTTGGAACTGCCGATTGTCCCGGTCCGGCACGAGTACTATGTCACCGTGGCGATGCAAGGTCTGACGCCTGATTTGCCCTGCTTCCGCATCCCCGAGCTGACCCTCTCCGGGCGCCCACGCGACGCTGGCCTTCTTTTGGGGGGATGGGAACCCAAGTCCCTCCACACGGACCCCCGTGGCTACCCGCTGGCTGGCCAGCCGCCTCCGGTGGAGCCGGACTGGCCAGTCCTGCATCACTTTGAAAAGCAATTTGCCCGGCTGTTCCCAGCGGCAACCGGAGTCGAAAAGGCGCGCGTCGGCCGCGGTTGGCCTACCTTCACGCCGGATGGGCGGTTCATCATCGGTGAAAGCTCCCGGGTGAAAGGCTTCGTCATGGCGGGCGGATGCAACGCGCACGGAATCAGTGGCTCAGCCGGGATTGGGCAGCTTTTGGTCCAGGCGCTGCTCGAGCCGAACCCATCGGCCTACGTGCAGAGCCTCAGCCCGGACCGGTTCACGGAAAGTTCCTGGACTTGGGAAGCCGCCCGCCGACAGGCCGCGCATGTTTACGAAACCTATTATGGCGTCTAGCAGCAGTTCTCTCCCTTCGGCCGCGAAAGTAGTCGTGGTCGGCGGCGGGGCCGTCGGTGCCAGCGTCGCTTATCATTTGACTCAATTGGGCTGGCAGGACGTCGTCCTCCTGGAACAAGGCCAATTGGGCGGCGGCACTTCCTGGCATGCGGCGGGATTGGTCGGGCGCCTCCGCACGAGCAACAGCATGACCAGGATCAACAAATACACCGTTGATCTCTATTCCCAGTTGGAAGCCGAGACCGGCCATTCCGTAGGTTGGAAACAAGTCGGCAGCCTGATCGTGGCGAAGTCCGAAGATCGCATGATCCAGCTCCGGCGCACCATGGCTATGGCGGAACTCTTCGGCGTGGAAGCCCACCTGATCAGTCCACGGGCCGCTCTGGAAAGATGGCCTTTGCTCCGGATCGACGATGTTCTCGGCGCCGCCTGGCTGCCTCACGACGGCAAAGTCGTCCCAAAAGAGATCCCAGTCGCCTTGGCGAAAGCGGCCGCCAAACGCGGCGCCCGCATCGTTGAGAATATCCGCGTCCTGCGCGTCGAGCAGCGGCAGGGGCGCGTCACTGGCGTCTCGACCGAGCAAGGCCGCATCGACGCCGAATCTGTCGTGCTTTGCGGCGGAATGTGGACCCGCCATCTGGGCCTCGATTGTGGCGTGACGATTCCTTTGCACCCGGTCGAACATCACTATGTTGTGACCGAACCCCTGGAGGGCGCCTTCGATGAACTGCCCGTCGGGCGCGATCCCGACCTCTGCATTTATTTCCGCGGCGAAGGCAACGCTGTCATGCTTGGCGCTTTTCAGGAAGAGTCAAAGCCCTGGATGGTGGATCGAATTCCGGACAAGTTTTCGTTCCAACTGCTCGAACCGGATTGGGATAAATTCGCCGTGCCGCTGGCCAATGGCCGGCACCGCATTCCCGCCCTCGCAAAATGCCGCTTCGCTAAATTCGTCAACGGGCCGGAGAGCTTTACCCCGGACAATAATTTCATTTTGGGGGAAGCCCCGGAGCTGAAGCAGCTCTTCGTCGCGGCGGGTTTCAATTCCGTCGGGATCGCGAGTGCGGGTGGAGCGGGCAAATACCTGGCCGAATGGATCGTGGCGGGTGAGCCGACCCTTGACCTCTGGTCGGTTGACATTCGCCGGTTTGGCCCGGGGATGAACAACCGCGCTTTCCTGCGCGCGCGGGTCACCGAAGTCCTCGGCCTGCACTATCAAATGGCCTGGCCGAACCGTGAGTTTGAAACCGGGCGCGGGCTTCGGCGCAGTCCGCTGCATGAGCGTCTTTCACGCGCCGGGGCCTGGTTTGGAAGCAAGAACGGCTGGGAGCGGCCGAACTGGTTTGCCGGCCCGGGCGCCAAACCTGTCGTCCAATATTCATTTGGACGGCAGAATTGGTTTGAACACCACGCGAGCGAGCATCGGGCTTGCCGCGAGAATGTAGCGCTCTTCGACCAGACTGGGTTCTCCAAATATCGCGTGGCCGGTGCCGATGCATTGGGCTTGCTGCAGCGTCTCTGCGGGGCGGATGTGGACGTCGCCCTGGGCAAAGCGGTTTACACCGGTATGTTCAATGCCCGCGGGACGTTCGAGAGTGACGTGACGATCGTGCGCCTGGCGCCGGAGGAGTTCTACGTCATCAGCGGCAGTTCCCAGACCGTCCGAGACATCGATTGGATGCGTCGCAATTTGAAGCCCGGGGAAGAGGCCGTGGTCACCGATGTCACCGAGGCCTACGCGGTCATTGGGGTCATGGGCCCGTCGGCGCGCGCGCTCCTCAGCCGGACGACGGACGCGGACTTGTCACCGGAAGCGTTTCCTTTCGCAACCGCGCAATGCATGGCCGTGGGGCAGGCGACCGTCCGGGCGTTGCGGATAACATATGTCGGCGAGTTGGGTTGGGAATTGCACATCCCAGCGAGCCAGGCGGGCGAAGTTTATGATGTG
Organism: Verrucomicrobiota bacterium; assembly: GCA_046346765.1. Lineage (GTDB taxonomy): Bacteria > Verrucomicrobiota > Verrucomicrobiia > Limisphaerales > SIBE01 > JAXMHN01. Next base: position 50,052 of record JAXMHN010000018.1, read on the forward strand.
CTGATGACAGCCGGACACGATCTGGGCGTGCGGAATGCCGGCCATTATGCCGTCAACTCGCTTCGTTTGGAGAAGGGCTACCGAGCTTGGGGGGCGGATATTTCGCCGGATGACACGGCCTTGGAAGCGGGCCTGGGCTTCGTTGTCGGCTGGAGGAAGGCCGTTCCTTTCCTTGGGCGAGAGGCTTTGCTCCGTCAAAAGGAAACGGGCTGCAAGCGACGGTTGGCCGTTTTTGTGTTGCAGGATCCGGAGCCGGTAGCTGTGGGGGAGCGAGCCTGTTTACCGCGATGGCCGGCCGGTCGGCTACACCACCTCGGGCTCTTATGGCCATACGGTCGGCGGGGGTGTTGGCCTGGCCTACGTCAAGGATGAAGGAGGAGTGACCGCCGAGTTCATTCAAGCGGGCCGCTACGAAATCTTCGTTTCGGGCCGGCGCGTCCCGGCCAAAGCATATCTGCAGGCTCCATACGATCCCGAGCGCCGGCGCATTCTGGCGTAGGATTCTGTTCAAGAAACAGCGATGGCCCGGCAGCTTGTTTTTCTTTTGCACTAGATCAGGGCTTCACAGGCATCGGATTTTCCTGTTTACTGCCGGTCGAATCTCCTGTTCGCGATGCAGCGCGCGACTTTAGCTGGGATGATATTGGGGGTGATGATGGGGCTGGCGCTCGGGGTAAGCGCGTATACGTTCATTTACGCCAAGGGAGCGTCCTACCTGACCAATGATCCCAAAGCGTGCGTCAACTGTCATATCATGCAGGAGCAGTATGATGGGTGGATCAAGAGCAGCCATCGGAGTGTCGCGGTCTGCAACGATTGCCACACGCCACACGATCTGATCGGGAAGTATTCGACCAAGGCCCAGAATGGGTTTTGGCATTCGTTTTACTTCACCACCGGGCATTACCCCGATCCCATTCAAATCACCGCGCGGAACCGGCGCGTAACCGAGAATGCGTGTCGCAAATGCCACGCGGATATTGTCGAAATGATTGAGGGTCCGCCTGGGCGGCACGGGGACGGTGAGCGGACTTCCTGCCTGCGTTGTCATCGGAATGTTGGTCATCTCCATTAACCGCTATGAAGCTGAACGATAGGCGAGTTGGGCGCGACGGAGGACAGGCGCTGAAATTTGGGGTGGCGTTGGGGGCGGCGGCGCTGCTTGCGATCGGAGGATTGGCGCTCCTGATTAACATCATGGAGCACAAGCAAGAGGCCAAAAACCCGTTCTTCCGCGTCGTCGAACTTACCGATGAGACCGAAGATCCGGTCGTTTGGGGCAAAAACTTTCCCCTCCAATATGATGCCTACCGCAAAACCGTCGATCAGGTCCGGACCAGATACGGCGGCAGCGACGCGCTCCCACGCACCCCAACACAGGCCGATCCTCGTTCCATCGTGAGCCAATCCAAGCTCGAAGAGGACCCGCGCTTAAAACGGATGTGGGCCGGGTATGCCTTCGCCATCGATTTCCGCGAAGAACGGGGCCATGCCTACATGCTCGACGATCAAACCTTCACCAGCCGTCAACAAAAGCCTCAACCGGGCACGTGCCTCAATTGCCACGCGTCGATCTATGGCGCGTTTAAAAAGGCCGGTCAGGGTGACTTGGTCAAGGGATTCGAAGCGATCAATCCGCTGCCGTATGCCGAAGCGCGCCAGTTGGTGACGCACCCGATTGGGTGCATTGATTGCCATGATTCCCAAACGATGCAATTGCGCATCACGCGTCCGGCTTTCATGGAGGGCATTCGCAGCCTCAAAGCAAGTCAGGGCCAGAAGGATTACGACGTTAACAAACACGCCACCCGCCAGGAAATGCGGAGCTACGTCTGCGCCCAATGCCACGTCGAATACTATTTCAAAGGCCCAGAGAAACGTCTGGTTTATCCATGGGCCAAAGGCAACAAGGTCGATGACATCCTGGCTTATTACGACGAAGTCGGCCACAAGGATTGGGAACATGCCGATACCGGCGCCCCAGCTCTGAAAGCGCAACATCCCGAGTTCGAAATGTGGAGCCAGGGCATCCATGCCCGCTCCGGCGTGGCCTGCGCCGATTGCCATATGCCTTACGAACGAGTTGGCGCCCACAAAATCAGCGATCACCACGTCCGCAGCCCTCTCCTCAACATCAACAAAGCTTGCCAAACCTGCCATCGCTGGCCCGAACAGGAACTCAGCGCCCGCGTCCAAACGATTCAAACCCGCACCTTCAACCTCCGCAATCGGGCCATGGACGCTTTGATCGACTTGATCGATGACCTCAAAGCTGCCAAAGCGGCCGGCGTCGGCACGAATGAACTCGGCAAAGCCCGCGACTTCCAGCGCAAGGCCCAGTTCTATCTCGATTTCGTCGAAGCCGAGAACTCGACCGGTTTTCATGCGCCCCAGGAAGCTGCGCGCATTCTAGGCGAGTCGATCGATTTCGCGCGCAAAGGACAGAATGCGTTGCGCCTTCCGCCCAAGTGACCAAGTGGCTCTGCTTGTGCCGGTTCACGCAAGGCCGTCTCCCGGGGGTTCCCTGATGGATGATTGCCGCTGAGGCTGAGGGGTGGGCCGGTGGAGACAGCGGCAGTGGTTTCAGGGGCGCGGCGGATTTACAGCGCCGCTTGCCTGGGGTTAGCTCGGAGCCAATGCAAACTGTTCTTCTGGTTATCGTTTTGTTGCTCCTGCTCGGCGCATTGCCAGCCTGGCCGTATAGCACAGGATGGGGTTATTACCCCAGCGGCGGCTTGGGGCTACTGCTCATCATCCTGTTGATCCTGGCCCTGACACGACGCCGATAGGTCCGTCATTTGCCGTCTTAAACGGACCGGGGAGTACAGACCACGATCGGAGTGTCGTTTTAGCCCGACAAGGTCGGAAGTTGAGCGGCGGTGGCGGACGAAAGTCCGCGGCTCATGCGGGTTCGGAATGCGCCCGGTCCCTCGGACGCAGCGCTTTCTTCCCGCCGTTGCCCGCCAAGCCTCGGACCAGCTGGGCCGACGCAATCCTGCTGGGACCCACCGAGACGGCCCGCAGTCCGAAAGATCCCCCGCGCTTGGTCGGCAGGCGCGCTAAAACAAAGAGGCCGCCCGGCACACCTGGGCGGCTCATTTGCTATCTGATCTGGTGCCTTTGCGGCGTCGCTTAGTTTATCAGGATCTCATGGTTTGCCTATAGGTGAGCAACCCTGAATCCGCGTCAGTCGATTGCTCCCCGCCACCCTGTTAGTGGACGACTTCGCCGGCGGCGCCGGTCACGCGGATTCGGTAAAAACGGGCCGCGGCATCCTTTGGCAGGGTCAGACGTTGGCGCGTTCCATCTCCGGTGAATTCCTGCACTGCCTCCCATTGCAGCGCCATTAGCAAGTCGGTCGCCTCGAGCGCGTATGTCGTGCCTGCGTTCGTTGGCAGGGAAAGCGCCAAAACTCCCGTCTGAGACACGTCTATTCGCAACCTGGCGGGCAGGGGACTTTCGCCCTTTAATAGAGCGATTTCGGCCCTCGCCGCGCCATCAAAGCTGGTGAAACCGCCGCTGACCATTATGTCCCCGTCCGGATCGACCTGCACCGCGTTGATAACGCCGGCGCCGTTATCCGGGCCAACTCCGGGGTTAAAGGTGGAATCAACCACGCCGTCGGGGTTCAGCCGGGCTAATCCGTGCCTGAGGATGTCAGACACCTCAGTGAATTTGCCCGCGATGACGATCTTTCCGTCCGAAGCTGTCGCTATTCGGTCGATGGGAGCGTTGGCATTCAGGTTAGTCTTGAAGCTGGGATCGAGGGTCATGTCAGGCTTCAGCTTCAACAGTTGATGTGGCCCGTTTGCTGTCAACCAGGTGCTGACCGAGGCAAGGAGGTTGCCATCCCAATGGACTGCTAACGCCTGCACGGTCTTATCGTAATCTCGAATCAACGAGGGATTCGGGATGGTGTTGTCCCAGGTGCCGTCGGTTTTGAAGCGCGCGACGCCCGGATGATACCAGGAACCGCTCACCCTCTCGCTCAGGGGTCCTCGCACCCAAATAAAGCCATCGGCAGGCAAGGCGAATTGATCGACGCGCACGTCCAGGTTCGGTTGACCCGAGCCCATAATGGTCTTTTTCGGATCAAAGGTCGGATCAAGGCTCCCGTCGGCATTCAGCCGGGCCAAATAATTGCGCTCGACCCCATTCACTTTCGTGAAGCTGCCGCCAATCAGAATCTTATCGTCGGCTTGGAGCGCAATGGTCCAAACGGTCGCGGAGTCGCCGCCAATAAAAGGGTTCATTGGTCCGCCGGAGACGCCCGTGGCGCGGAAGGTTAGGTCGACTGACCCGTCCTGGTTCAAGCGGGCTAGGCAAGGATAACGAGTGTTCTGGACCATCTCGAAGGCGCCGCCGATCAGTATCTGACCACTCGGTTGAATCGCCACCGTTTTGATCGAGGTCAAGCTCGTGGAGCTGGAACCGGGCACCCAAGGCCCGCCAGTCACGCCTATCCCGGGATCAAACGAGGAGTCGAGGCTGCCGTCACGGTTGAGTCGCGCGATTTGATTGCGCCGGGCTCCCTCAAAACGCAGGAAATCGCCGAGGACAATCCATTTGCCATCCGCTTGCTCCGCCAAACCGATGATGGACGGCGCTGGCGTCAATGGATTCGAGCTCGGGAATTCGGGACCTGCTCCAGGGTCAAACGACACATCGACCACTTTGGCGGGCGTCACGCTCAGCGTGGCGTCTGTCGTCTTCGTGCTTCCGAGTTCACTCGTGACGGCGACCTGGTAAGTGCCCGCGTCGGACAGCCGGACATTGTGCAGGATCAACGTGGCATTGGTCGCCCAAATCAGGTTGGTGCCGTTGCGTTCCCATTGGTAGCTCAGAGCAGCCGCGTTGGTGGCGTCGACACGGAAGGTGACGTTGGTTCCTTCCAAGACGGTTTGGCTCTGGGCGGGGTGAGAATGGCCGGAGGCGATGCCCCATGGACCTGGAGGAGAGCCGCCGCGCTGACCGTATTGCCATAGCGGTTCGATACCATCAATGAGTATCGACCGGCATCGGTCATCTGCACGCTCGCCAATACCAGCGTCCGATTCGTCGCCCCGGCAATCGGGTCGTCGTTCAACAGCCATTGATAGCCCGGCGCCGGGTTGCTCGCCACCTGCGCCGCGAACGACACCGATTGTCCCACCGACGCGGTCCGGCCCACTGGCGGGAAGATGATCTCGGGAAGCCCTGGCCGTTCGCCTCCAAAGACGCGGGCAATCCTCTGCCGGACAACGCCATTGATGTTGGTGAAGGTGCCGGCGACCAGCACATTGCCGTCTTCTTGGATCGCGATCGCCTCGACCGTATTGAGGTTGGTAATCACGGCAAAATCGGGATCGGGCCGCCCGTCCGGATAGAGCCGGAGCAACGCGCCTGGCTGGAATACTCCGCTCAAGTCGTATCCGCCGCCCAAAGCAACGATGATCTTCCCGTTTGGCTGCAGCGCGAAGGTTTCAACGTGATTTGTCAACGAGCTGATCGCCGCAAAACCATGATCGATTCGTCCGTCCGGAAGAAGCGCAATGAGGCCCCGGAATGAGCAAACGGCCCGGCCGTTAGCGTGCCAGCCAGAATTCGTCCGTCCGGCAGCTCCACCACCTTGTGGTAAGCCTTCTCCGCTTGGAAGGCGCTATCCTTCTTTCCATCCGACTGCAGACGCACCAGAATGTCGTAAATGGTTAGAAAGCCGCGGTTGTTCGTGCTTCCCCAGCCTGCCACGAGCAGGTCTCCGTTTCGTGTCACCGTCCCGCCCGTCAGCTTCACCTTCGGATCAGGAAAATCGTCCAACTCCGCGGGAGGCACAAAGGTTGGATCGATGCTCCCGGTTGGATCTAGGCGGGCGAGGGGCGACCTGGTTATCACCTTTTCGCGTCCGTCTGCGCATAATGGCTCCCTCGATGCCGCTCGCCACCACGAAGTTGGTGTCTACACGGCCATTAGATTCGAGCCGGACGATTCCCGGACACGCTACTCCGTCGTAATTCGTGAAGTAACCGCCGGCGACGATTCGGCCATCCTGCAATTCTGCCAGCAGGTTGAACACGCCATCTGGTCCCGGGATGAGGGTGGGAGGGCGCAAGTAAGTTGAGTATTTGAACCCGGACCCCGGATTGAAACTGGCGTCGACCTCCCCGTTCGGTTCAAGGCGAGCGATGCCAGGTCGGGCCGCGCCATCGACCGTTTGGAAGACACCGGTGAGCAGAATTCTGCCGTCCCGCTGGACCGCCAGCGTCGTCACTTCGTCGTCGGTCCCTGCCCCAGGATCGAAGCTCAGATCAATCGTGCCTGGAGTGTTGCTGGGAGGTAGTACTTCAAGGGAAGCAGAGGCGCTGGCAGTTGTGCCAAATTCGTTGCTCACCAAGACCTGATAACTCCCTCCATCCGTCGCAGCAACCGCCCTGAATGCCAGGACGGCGTTGGTCGCTCCCTGAATATCGTTGCCGTCTTTTCTCCATTGGTAACTGGGAAGGTTCCGGCTCCTGGCTCGAACGGAGAACGAACCGGTTTGGCCCGACGTCAGTGTCAATGCGGACGGGCCTTGGAGGATTTCCGGAGGGTTGGGCGGCAGGTCACCGCCGAGCAGGCGACGCAGGTACGGGGACCCGGTTGCGTCGTACCCGGCTGCCAGAATCTTGCCATCTTCTTGCAATGCAAGTCCCAACGTAAACGAGCCGATGGCCAAAGCGGGCGCGAAACCAACGTCAAACTCCCCGTCCGGCTTTAACCGCGCCAAGCCCGGAGCGGGAAAGCCATTGGCTGACGTAAAGTTGCCTCCGATCAGGATCTTGCCGTCTGGTTGCATAGCGAGGTACTTGACCTGCGAACTGGCAGGTTCACAGGTGCCTCGAAACGTCGTGTCCAACGAACCGTCCGACTGCAATCGCATGATCCCGTTTTGGCCCGCCACCTGAAACCATCCATGGATAAGAAGCTTGCCATCAGCTTGAAGAGCAAACCCGTTGATCTGAACATCGGGCGAAACCGCGGCGTTCGTCGGGGGAATGAACGGGACAAAGCCCGGGTCGATGCCGCCGTCCGACTTGAGACGCACGACCCAAGGTGACGTCCGTGCCGATCCGACGAGGTTGAAGCCCACCAGCACGCCACCATCAGTCAAGGAATAGAGGGCCGTCGCGTCATTCGTCTGAAATCCTAACTGCGGGGCGAACGCCGGCATGAGATTGCCGCGCGTGTCGAGCTTCGCGACATGGTCGCGTGGCACTCCATTGACTTCGGTAAAGCCTCCGCCAACCAGAATGTCCTCGTGATCTAGAGCAATGCACCAGACGTTGCTGACCGCAACACTGGAAAAATTCGTGTCTCGCGATCCGCTCGCCTCCAACCGGGCCAGGCCTCTCCCGGAGGAGATCCCCCCTGCCAGCACCTTCCCGTCGGGTTGGCCGAGCATCGCGCGAACTTCCAGCCCTGCTAGTGGTTCAGCGGCGAAGGTGCTGTCGACCGCGCCATTGGCATTCAGTCGAATGATGGTAGACGGGAATTTGTTGATCAGAATCTTGGCAGCCGGCAGGAGATGCAGCAGCCCTGGCCAATCGGGGACACCTTCCCCGTTAAAGCTAACGTCCGGAGCCCCTGGTTCAGTCTGACCTGAAACGACCGAAATGCTGAGTCCCAGGCTGATGAGAAGAAAACACGCTGATAGTCCCCTGGAAATACATACAACTCGCAACATAGAGACTGCTTATGAGCAGTCGCCGTCCGCCTGCGGCCACCCTCATTGACGGCATACTAAGTGTCGAGCGCTCTTTTGACCAGCCTGAAACTGCCTTCGCGATCGCTTTTCACCCGCGGCGTGAGAAGGAACCGGACTCAAGGAGCGACTAACGGGACCGGTTCGTGGATGTTTCGTCCTTAGCTCGCCCTTTCTTCGTCAATCGTCGAAGGAGGGTCGAACGAAGGTCGAAGCAACGTCGAACGAGGTTAGCCAGAACGGTGGCTGCGCTCGCTCCGTTTTGAGGGCGTGATGGGCGATTTGGGGCACTCTCCTGGCGGCCTCTGGGGGTCAGTGATGGGTCCGACGGCGCCGTTGGCACGGGAAGCGGCCCAGGCAGCTGAGCGGCCCGCCCCATGGCAAGAAAAGGAGGACTTGCGTTTAAAAGTGACTTGCCCGCAGTCGTTTGCAAAACGTTGACACGTGTCAACGTTTTGCTCAGCGGGCGATCGGCTCGGCCAGGGCAGGCCGTTCGGGTAGGCTGATCCGCTGCCAATCGGCCCGGCGAGGCTGCTCTGTCAAAGGCTTCTCGGATGCGGCAGGGTTCGAGCCGAGCAAATCCCGGAGTTGTTGAACCGAGCGGCGCAAGGCAGCGGCCTGAGAGTTCAATTCCTCGGCGGCGCTAGCGCATTCTTCGGCACTGGCGGCGTTCTTTTGAGTGACCTGATCCATTTGGGTGACAGCCGTATTGACCTGGGCGATGCCCTCGCTTTGCTCCTGGCTGGCAGAGGAAATTTCTGCCACAAGTTGGTCGACTTTCTTGGCACGCTCAATCATGTGACCGAGGCTTTGAGCGACTTTGCCGCTGATGGCGACGCCGCGCTCGCTCTTGTGCTTCGAGTCGTCAATCCTTGCAGCGGTTTCACGGGCTGCTTCGGCGCTCCGTTGGGCCAGATTGCGGACTTCATCGGCGACGACGGCGAAACCCATGCCGGCCTCACCAGCACGGGCTGCTTCGACGGCTGCATTGAGGGCCAGGATATTGGTCTGGAAAGCGATTTCATCGATGCTCTTCAAGATATGAGCGATGCTGTCGCTGGAGGCTTTAATATCGCCCATGGCTGAGGCCATTTCCTTCAGGTCGGTGGCGCTGACGTCAGCGGCCTGGCAGGTTTGATTAGCTAGAGCTTTGGCAGCGTGGGCGTTGTCCGCCGTGCGTTTGGTCATGCTTGACATTTCCTCCAACGAGGCGCTCGTCTCCTCCAGCGATGCGGCTTGTTCACTAGCCCCTTCTGCTTGCGATTGACTCGAATGGGCGATTTCCGCCGCCGCCGATTCCACTTGCCCAGCGCCTTCCAGCACCGGGCCGATCACCCGCTCAATCCCGCGATTGGTCGATACGGAGATCCACAAGGTGACCCCGAGCGCCAGACCGCAAACGGCAATGAACATGGCTATGGTATAGGGCAGATATGCGGTCGTGCTCGTTTCGACCTTTTGCCGGACGATAGCGACTTCGGCATCGATGTTGTCGATGTACACTCCTGTCCCGATCAAGAAATCGGTGCCTGGCAACAGCATCGCGAACTCAACTTCGGTTGGATGCCCTTGCCTTGCTTTTCAAAGTGGTAGCGGACGAAGCCGCTCCCCGTTCCGGGTGGCTTGGACTAACGCTTCCACAAAACGAAAGCCGCGCTTGTCCGTCAGATTCAACATGTTCTTCCCGTTGGAAGCCTTGTCGATCGGCACATTGATGCGAACTCCAGACAGATCGTAACAGAAGAAGTAGCCGGAGCCGTCCGGGAAGAAGCGCACGGGATCGGTGACTTCGAGGATGATGGCGATCTGTGCCTCGCGGTTTGTTACTCCCTTGAGTCGGGCAGTCAGGTTGGCGGCTTGCAGTTCAACGGCTGTCTTGAGGACATTGGAGTTTCCTGACAGCACCTGGTCCTGGAGTTGGGCGTAGACGACCTTCTCCTGAATGCGGCGATGGATGGCATTCTCTGCCAGCTGGAGCAGGAGCAATCCGGCGACAAAGAGAAATGGAACGCCCAAGAGCTTCCGGCGCAGATTCAGTTTCATCCGATTCATGATAAGATCTCCGGGCTTATGGCGGCATCCGAGGGCGGAAAAGACTTTAAGCCCAGCAGCTTGCCAAAGCACGGCCGCTGTCGCGGCCAACCTTGAAATCGATCGAGATCACCCCCATCATCGGTTGTTTGAACAACCGGCTTTAGCTTGGGAGTTTGTTGAAGAACTTCGACCTACAAGCCATTCTCTCGGTTGATGCACGGGTCCGGTTGCCGGACGGGCAAGTGAACCGTGAACGTGCTGCCACGACCAAGGTCGCTGGCAACTTCAACGAATCCGCCGTGGCTTTTGACGATGCCAAGAACGGTCGCCAGACCAAGACCAGTTCCCTTGCCATCGCGTTTGGTGGTGAAGAAGGGAACAAAAAGCTGGTTGACCGTGTGTGCATTCATCCCATGACCAGTATCGCGGACCGCGATCGCAATGAACTGGCCGGAGATGGGTTTCGGTTCGGCCTTGGAAACATACGCAGAGAGATCCACGTGTCGGGCGTCGAATGTCAGCGTCCCGCCGCCAGGCATGGCATCGCGGGCATTGACCGCCAGGTTCATGAAGACCTGGTGCAATTGGGTGGGGTTCCCTTGAATGAGGGGCAGGTTCGGTTCAACGATCGCTTGAAATTGGATCGCCTTGGCAAAGGTGGCCTGGAGAAGTTGGCAAACCTCCTGGACGAGAGCTGCGGGCGAGATCGGGACCCATTCACCGCCAGTCCCTCGGGCGAAGGCGAGAATCTGGCTGATCATCTCCGCACCGCGGGTGGCGCAGGTTTTCAAGGTGGAGGTCAGCTCCGCGCGGGCGTCAGGCCTGGGCTCCTCCAGAAGCAGCTCCGCTGCCATCATAATGGGAGTGAGTACGTTATTGAGGTCGTGGGCAATGCCGCCAGCGAGCGCGCCAAGACTCTCCAGGCGTTGGGCCCGAAGGAACTGAGCTTCCAGCTGCTTCTTGTCCGTGATGTCGGTGCTGATGGATAGAATCGACCCGGAATGACGGGCTTCACGAACCAACGACCAGTGCGTTAGCGTGACCACTTCGCCGCCGCTCTTGGTCCTTTTGCGGACTTCGCCGGACCATTCGCCGCGTTCAAGCAACTTCTCAATGGCCGGGGCGAGCCACTCCGTATCCGCATAAAGGAACTCCGTCGTCCGTTTGCCGATGACCTCAGCGCTCTTCCAGCCGTGCAAATCCTCGGCGCCTTTGTTCCAGTAGCGGATCGTGCCATTCAGGTCGCCTACCAGGATGGCGTCCCGGGCCAAATCGAGCAAAGCTGCTTGCTCATGCAGCTCGGTGTAAAGGCGGCTGCTTTCCAGGGCCACGGCGGTGGTGTTGGCAAGGGCCTGGAGGAGTTCAATCTCATCAGCTGTCGCCTGGTACTGTCGGGCCCAATACGTTCCAATAGCCCCGATCGGATTCTCCTCGCGAATCGGCACCATCACCAGGCTCTTCACAAAGGTGGGCTGGTAGGCGTCGGCAGGAACACGGGAGTCTGCATAAATATCATCGATGGCCGCACATCGGCCGTTCAGCATGACCCACCCGCTGAGGCAGTCCGACATCGGAAATCGCTGTCCCTTCCAGAGTGGCGCCATGGCGTCTTCGTCCAGATAAAGACACTCGTTGCCTTCCCGCAGGACAAAAGTCGCACCATCGGCGCCCACCAATTCGCGCGCTGCCTTGCGCACGATCGCGGTCACCGATTCGAGGCTGCGGGCCAACGATAACTCCTGCACGGCAACAACTAAACGCCGCATCGCGGCATTGTGCTTCAGTGCTTGTTTGAGGCTGGGATTACTCTGAGATAAAGAGGCACTTGGCTTGGGACTCATTCAGGCGGAAGGGGAAACAGTGGCAAAGGCGGTCACGAATGGCCAAACCGGGCAAGTCGGCCTGCCAAAGCAGGAGCCTTACATCGGGGCATTAAATGACAGACGGGCGCCAAAATCGCAGAGATCCTACTCTGAGAGGGGGGGGTTGACAACTTAGTTCGTCCCATTCGGCCCCAGGTAATCCCAGATACGTTGCCTAGGAGAAACCCTGATCATTTGTCCCTTTGATCTTACGGCGGGTTTGTCGGTTGGGAGTGGCGATAGAGGAAAGGCGAGCTCGCGGAGCAGGAGATCGGTTGCTTTTTGCTGTGGGGTAAGGCTCGGCTGGCTTGGAGGCACTTTGCATCGTCGGGCATACTGTAGTCAAGGGGTGCTAACAGAATTGCCAGGTGGCGAGGCCAAAAAAGAGTTACTTCTTGCCATTTTAAGGAGAGTAGAGCCGGTTGGGCGATGCGAAGATGCGAGGCAGTTGGGTTTCCGCTGAACGGGTTAAAGGCTATGGCATCAATACTGATTATCGACGACTACGAGCCTTTTCGACGGAGCTTGCGGGCGCTTCTGCAGAGGGCCGGTCATGTTGTCCGGGAGGCACACAATGGAGCAGAGGGAATTGCATCCTTTCTCGACCAGGCGCCGGACCTCGTGATTGTGGATGTTTTCATGCCCGAGAAGGATGGCCTCGAAACGATTCTCGATTTAAGACGAATCAACCCGACCGTCGGCGTGATTGCCGTTTCGGGCGAGTCATTTGCGGATTACTATTGCTTTCTCGGAGTGGCGAAACACCTGGGAGCGACTCGAGTGCTGCCGAAGCCGGTGCAATCGGCAGAGCTGTTTCGCATCATCGCCGAGCTGCTGGCGCCGGTCGCTGCCGAACCGAGTGAGTCATCCGCTGCTGGGCAATGAATATCAGGGAGGTCCAGGGGGCGGGCCAAACAACGGCAAAGTCACCGTGAAGGTGGTTCCTTGTCCTTCAACACTCTCAAACTGGATTGCGCCCTGGTGGAGTTCGACGCAGCGTTGAACGATGAGCAAGCCCAGGCCGGTTCGGGAATCTGCCGCACGTTGCTGCCGCGGTGAAACGCTTCGAATAGCCGCTTCTGGTCGCTCTCGGGAATGCCACAGCTCGATCCGTGATGCGACAAACGGCTTTGTCCGCGGCTATCTCCACGACGAGGTCGACGAATTGGCCTGGGGCGGAGTATTTGACGGCATTGGAGAGGAGGTTGGTGAAGATGTGACGGAGCAACCCTTCGTCGCCCACCGCGCTCGCGGGGGTGGCTGCGAAGTCGAGCCGAATCGGACAGCGCCGGTTAGTGGCAGACTCGATCTCGTCACAAAGACGCTGGCAGAAAGAGCGCAGATCGATGGGGAGGGGGTTGAAGGTCATGCGATCGGTATCAAGCCGGCCAAGCACGAGCACTTCCTCCATCATGCCGGACATACGGCGGACGGCTTTGTGGATGCTGTGGAGCAATTGCCCGCGCTTCTCGGGTGGCAAGCGGTCGTGGTACCGCTCCAGGTTATCCGACGAGGAGAGGATGATTTCGAGCGGCGTCCGAAATTCATGCGAGACCATCGAGACGAAGTTGGTTTTCAGTTCGCTTAACTCCTTCTCGCGGGCGAGAGCGCGGGTGAGTTCGGCCTCGGCTTCTTTCCGCCCGGTAATGTCCACCATACTGGCGACGATCAGGTTTCGGCCCGGGAGCGGAATGCGGGCCGCTCGGGTTTCGGTCGGGAAATCGGCGCCGCTGGCGTTGCGGCTGATCCATTCGAAGGTGACGTGGCCTTCGGCCAGCACTCGGGCGATCAAGTCGCGGGCCACGGCCGGGGTTGGGCGCCCATCTCCCTGGAAAGGCGGGCTGGTTTCGAGCGGGCCGCGGCGAAGGAGTTCGTCTCGCGCGTAACCGGTCATTCGCTCGGCGGTGCTATTGGCTTCAATGAAGCGGCCTTGATCCGCATCCAGCACGACAATGGCAGCGGGGTTGTGATCGGTGATGGTTCGAAGCCGCGCTTCGCTTTCGACCAAGGCGGCCTGGCTGCGGAGCCGTTGAATACCCAAAGCCAGCGAACGCGCCACTGATTCCAAGGCTTGCAAGGCTTCCTCGCCTAACGACTGCCGGCCGAACGTTGCGAGCACGCCGACCAGCCGGCCTTCAAGGAGCAAGGGATAGCCGGCAAAGTTGGACAGGCCTTCGTGGTGGGCCAGTTGCTGGTCTCGGATGCGCGGGTCGTTCAGCACGGCGTCACTGAGGTTGGGACCCTGTCCTGGCTCGGTTTTGCCGTTCTTGAGTTGGCCGAGCGGAATGCGGCTGGGCGCTCCGTCCAGACGTTTGACCAAGCCGGCGCTGGCCTGGAGCGCCAGCGCCTCGGTCGGCTCATGGAGGGTCCATACCCGCACCAGGGCGACGTCGAGATGTTTGACGAGGAGCTCCGCGCACCGCTGCAGCATCAGGTCCAGTTCGGCGCTCTCGTTGAGAGCGAGGGCGACATCGGCATTCAGGGCCATCACCCGCACGCGCTTCTCGAGCCGTTGTTCCGCCTGCAGGCGCTGCGAGACTTCGTGACGGAGTTCCTGGTTGGTGGCATCGAGTTGGACGGTCCGGCGCCGCACCTGGCCTCGCAGAATCCAAACCCATCCCAGGATGATGGCGCCAATTATAGCACTGGTGCGAGCCACGCGCTGCGAGGTGATGAGCGGCGGCCGGGCCAGGATTTCGAGATCGGTCGCGTCCGGCACCAGGACGCGGAAGCCGGTGACGCGCCGGCGCTCGTCCGTATCGAGCGAACAAACGCCCGTGACCCCAACCAGGCTTTCGACAGGAACGTTCAAGGGACGGGCGCCTTCGAACTCCGCGAAGAAAACGACGTTATCGCTTTCGACCGTGAGCCGTTGTTGGATGCCGCTCTTGCCGGGGTGGAGTTCATTCGCCACCACTCGTCCATGGAGACGGACGCGGCGGGAATCCGGTCTTTGTTCCAGGATGTTGGTGGCGGCCAAGGGGACGGGCAGGGGAGAGTTGGCGCCGCCGATCCGGCGAACCAACGCATCGGTAATGATGGGAGCGTAGCTGCCCGCGTCGGGATACCCTAAAACTTCGACGGCATCGCCCACCTTTAGATCAGAGGGCCGCGGGGCTTCGAGATAATGGCCCCAAGCGTCCGGCCGGTCCACAAACGCCGGCAGCCGAACTTCGCAGCCGCCGGAAGCATCTTCGACGTAGAGTTTGCCCGAGGGGGTGTTGAGAGTGACCACGCCCGCGACCTTTGTGCGCTGCCCGAACGATGTGGTGCGATGATAGCGCATCAGCGTGCCGATCGCTTGGGTGGAGCGCTCCCAAGGTCGTGCCGGCGCTGGGGTGACGATTCGGATATCCTCGACGCGCGGCACGGACAGGCCGGCGCCGATCAGGTAGCCCTGGCTGTTGAGTTTGGTGCCGGTGACGCCGGTGAGTTCGACGATTGCGCCGAGAAGGTTGGTCGGCAGCGCATGCGCGTGGTTGGGGATATGCACCTCGTGCCGGCCGCTGCCTTCTCCAATGTGCAGGTAGAGGCGGCGGTAAGTCACATGCATCCACCGCACGGTCGTTTGCACTCGCACGCGCAACCCGTCATACCGGCCGGTGCCCATCTCTTCCAGCGTCGTCGCGATCGGCGGCGGCAGCTCCGCGACTCCGATCTTCCGGATCGCTTTGGCGTCGATTAAGGGAGTGAAGCCTTCGCCGCTCTGACCTTCAATCTCGATGCGGTCGCCGGCAAGGAGTGGGATCGTTCCCGGTGGCCGATACACGTAAGCGGCACTGTCGCCATCCTGGACGAACAGCGTCGGCCACTGATCCTCGCAGTAGGTCACGGTGGCTTGAAGCCGGACCGGTATCTTCAGGGCGGCGGCTGGCTGATCAATCCCGCGCAGTTGGGCGAGATTCGTGATGAGTGCCGGCAGCGTGACAGCGCGGTTGGAAGCATCCGGCCAGAACTTCGCCTGTCCCACGGCGCGGTGTTCCCATCCCAGCCAAACCAGCCCAACCAGCCAAACCAAGACGCATGGGCATAACCGTTTCGATAACCGCCGCGATGTTGTCACGAGCTAAGGGTAGCAAGCTTGGCTTCAATGGAAATATCAACCGACAGCTAATACCGAAGCGCTATTTGCCGGATGGCGTTGCGCCATTAAATACACCGCCATGAACATTGAAACCTGCTTTCATTATCGTTTTGTCGGTGCGTTTTGGGCATGCATGCTGGCGGCGAGCGCCTTTCCCCGGGCTCAGGCCGGCGGCGGGGCGATGGATCCAGGCTGGCCTCGGTTGGTTGTCAGCCAGGGCATGACCAATACCCTTTATCAACCACAACTGGACTCATGGGACGGGCAGCAATTGGTGGCGCACGCCGCGGTGGCGCTGCAGTCGGCCGAAACGCCTCAGCCCGTCTTCGGGGTGGTCTCCATGGCGGCTCGCACCGTCGTGGACAAGGTCCAGCGTGTCGTCCAGTTGCACGACCTGCAGCTGACCAGTGCCCGCTTTCCCGCGATCCCGGAAAAGGTTGAGGTGATTCTGGCTCAGCTGCGCACGAGCGCGCCCCGGCAGATCGAGGTGATATCGCTCGACCGCCTTGAAGCCAGCCTGGCCCTTCTGCAGCAGGAACGCGCGACGCCGCGCCTGCCGCTCAAGAACGAACCGCCTGCGATCTGCTTCTCCGAAAGCCCCGCCTTGCTCATCACCCTGGATGGAGTTCCGGTCTTTCAGCCGCTGTCCGGAACCGGTTTGCAGCGCGTGATTAACACGCGCGTCTTCCTGGTTAGAGATGCCTCCTCCGGCTCCTATTTCCTCCATTTTTTCGATGGCTACCTCACTGCCCCGTCCTTGACCGGGCCGTGGACGCCGGCAACTCAGATAGCAAAAGAAGTGAAACTGGCGGAGAAAAAGGCCGTCGAAGCCAAGGCGGTCGACCTGCTCTCCGGGCAGCCCGATCCGGAAACGAAGAAGTTGCCGACTCTCGGACGGACGCCAGTGCCGAAACTGGTCTTCGCGACCAAGCCCACCGAGCTGATCGTTTTTGCGGGCGAACCGCAGTGGACATCCATTCCCGGGACGGAACTGCTCTACGCGTCGAACACGACCGGCAACGTCTTTGTCCATGTCGCAGAATCCAGGAATTACGTTCTGATTTCTGGCCGTTGGTTTCGATCCCCTTCGCTGCACGGCCCCTGGGAATATGTGATGGGCAGCAGTTTGCCGGATGATTTTGCGAGAATCCCCGATGCCAGTCCCAAGGAAAACGTGAAAGCTTCCGTGCCGAATACGCGGCAGGCACAAGAGGCGGTCATTGCCAACAGCATCCCGCAGACATTCCAGATTAACCGCCAGGCGACTCGCCTGGCGGTGCCGCCATATGACGGGGAGCCGAAGCTCGAGCCCATTGCGGGGACACGGCTCCAGTATGTGATGAACAGCGCGACCCCGATCATCCGAGTGGACGACAATGCCTTCTACGCCTGCCAGGGAGGGGTCTGGTTTGTCGGCTTAGGGCTGCGCGGCCCTTGGCGCGTGGCCACCTGCGTGCCGACGGCGATCTATTCGATCCCGCCCAGCTCGTCCCTCTATTACGTCACGTTTGTGAAGATCGACCGCCATGATGCGAATGAGGTCTGGGTGAGTTACACCGCTGGCTACTCTGGCGCCTACGTCAGCGGCGATGGTGTGGTCATTTACGGCACCGGCTATCATTACACCCCGTGGATCGGCACCATCTACGTTTCGGCCCCGGTCACCTATGGCTACGGCGTCAGCCCATGCTGGACGCCCTGGGCCGGGTGGGCCTATGGATTCGCGGCTGGCTGGGCCTGGAGCGCGAGCTACAGTTATTGGTGCGCCTGTCCGCCCGCCCCTTACTGGGGGCCCTACGGCTACTACTGCTACGGCTCGGCTTACAATGCTTATGGCGGTGTCACCGCTTGGGGACCTTACGGTTGGGCCGGAACCTCGGGGACGGTCTATCATCAATCCGGTTCGTGGAGCGGCGCCACCCGCGGAGCCGCGGGCTATAACGCCTGGACGGGCAACCAGTGGGCGACGGAATACGGCCGCGCTTACAACTCATCTACCGGCGCCCGCGCTGTCGGGCAACGCGGTGCCGTCGAGAATGTCTACACCGGGAACTACGCCTATGGCGAGCGAGGCGCGGCTTACAATCCGAATACCGGAGCGGCAGCGGCTGGCGGCCGGGTCACTGTTGGCAATGCGAGCACCGGCGATACGGCGACCCTCGGACGGGCCGCGGTCTACAATCCGAATACGGGCCAGACGACTCGAGTCGGCGGCATTCAAACCGAGAACGGGACGGTCGGACATATTGGCAACGACGTTTACGCCTCCAAAGACGGGAATGTCTATCGGGCGGATGGCCGTGGGGGCTGGAACGAAGTCACGCGCCCGGCCAGCCCGTCGCAGGCCCCGGCCACCAGTTCTGAGGTTAACCACGCTGCCGCCAAATCGTCGCCGACATCCGGATCGTTCAATCGCGGAACAACCGCCACGGCCCAGCCGAGCAGCTTCTCGAACCAGAATTCGAGGCAGGGATTGCAGGGCGACTTTCAAGCCCGGCAATTAGGCGAGCGCCGGGCGCAAAGCTTCCAAGCTAACCGTCCTCAATTCGGCGGCGGCGGCCTGTCATCGCGTGGAGGATTCGCGCGCCGGGGTAGCACGGGGAGCGCGGAAGGTGTGACAATGAAACGTGGTCAGTGCAGCCGCGGTGAGGGCGGCCACTGACGCCGCGAGAAGAGGGTGACGGTTTGGGATTTCGTCCGTTTGACGAATCTGGCATGGTGGGTCTGGTTGGCACCAGAACAGACCGTTGTGGCCGAATGGAACCCGCTATGCGACTACTGTCAGACACGCGTCCGGCGCTGAGGGGAGCGCGCCTTCTTTTCGGTCTGCGTTTGGTTGGTGCTGGGACGGTTGCCCGCGGAGGAGGTCAAGGGCAGCCAGAGCATTGCGCGAGTCTGGAACGAGCGGGCCCTGGCCGCGATCCGCAGCGATACGCCCCATCCGCCGGCCCAGGCGCGTAACCTGTTTTTGGTTTGGCGGTGTGCATGTATGACGCGGGCTGCTTACGAGAGAGACAGGGCGGTGGGCTACGTTTACCACGGAAAGCATGCGGCTGCGGACCGCGCCGCGGCCCGCCGGGAGGCTGTCAGCTACGCGGCTTACCGGCTCTTGAAAGAACGCCACGTTTATTCCCGGACGGCCGCCACGACACTGGCGGACGACGATGCTCTCTTGGCTTCATCGGATACGACAACAACCTCTCGCGCGACACGTCAACTCCTGCCGGGGTCGGCTTGGTGATCTACGATGCCGTCTCGGCCCCACCGGTTCATCAATGATGGTTCGCGCCAGACGAACGGGGTGCCTTACCCGCTTGCCAATCCTCCGGTGGCTTATCCTGACTATCCGGCCAGCGAAGGCGGCTACGTCTATGTCAATGATCCGCTTCCGGTTGGTTTGGAAGGCATCCTCGTCCGAGACATCAACCATTGGCAGCGGCTCCAGATTGTCAATGCGGTCGATCAAAACGGCTTTCCGCAAGGCCCGCTCCAGACCTATCTGGGAGCCCAATGGCTCGGCGTCAGGCCGTTTGCTCTCGGCCGGACTGATCCGGCCAAGCCCTGGATCGATCCGGGGCCGCCCCCTTATTTCGGCGGCGCCAGTCACGCGCAGTTCCTCCGGGAGATCATCGCGACTATCACGGCCGATAGTCAATTGAACCCGGATGACGAAGCGACTCTTGACATCTCCCCCCGCGCCCGGGGCAACAACAGCCTGGAATTCGAGGGAGTCTATGGGAACGGTGAATTGGAGATCTATGATGGGCACGGCTACACCAACAATCCCGTCACGGGACAACCATACGCTCCTCATTTGGTCAAACGGGGAGACTATGCGCGCGTCGTCGCGGAGTTTTGGGCGGATGGTCCGAACTCGGAAACCCCGCCAGGTCACTGGAACACGCTCGTCAACTACATTGCGGACCATCCCTTGACGGTGAAGCGGATCGGCGGCACCGGACCGGTGGTTGATGATCTGGAATGGGACGTCAAAGCTTACTTCGCGCTGAACGCCGCGGCGCACGACGCCGCGTGCGCCGCTTGGGGGACGAAGCGGGCTTACGATGGCTGGCGCCCGCTTTGCGCCATTCGCTACCTGGCAACTCTCGGCCAATCGAGCGACCCCGCTCAGCCTTTTTACCATGCCCTGGGCCTGCCTTTGATCACGAATCTGATCGAACTGGTCACCGCCAGCAGCAGCGCGCCGGGCGGCCGGCACGCCGGTCTGCGACCAGGCAAGATCGCCGTCCGCGCCTGGCCTGGGCCGCCCGCCGATCTGAAACGGTATGCAGGCGTGAAATGGATCCACGCGGACGCCTGGAGCACTTATCAGCGGACCAACTTTGTCACACCCGCCTTTCCCGGTTACTTCTCCGGGCACAGTTCGTTTAGTCGGGCTGCGGCGGAAGTCCTGACCGCGCTCACTGGTTCACCGTTTTTCCCCGGAGGGCTCGGCAGCTATACGAATTACGTCCTTGGGTTTGAAAGCGGACCGTCCCAGCCCGTTACCCTGCAGTGGGCCACCTATTTCGATGCGGCGGATGAAGCCGGCATTTCGCGTATCTGGGGCGGAATCCACCCGCCCATCGATAACCTGGCTGGGCGGCGGTCCGTCGCCTCTCAGGTCGGCAAGGAGGTGTGGGCTTTGGCAAAAAAATACTTTGATGGCGGGGTGACGGACACGCCGGTCGAAATAAGCCGGGTCGGCCCCGGCCAATATCGAGTCCGCTATCACACCGTCCGTGGCGTGGGCTACCGCCTGGAATCGTCCGCCGATTTGCGCGAGGCATTCCGCGACGATCTTCCGGAGGTGAATCGACCCTTTGACGCGTTGACCGTAACGATGACCAACAGCACTTCCGCGCCGATGCGCTTCCATCGAGCGGTGGGCACATTCGTTCGCTGAATCGCCATCCTCGATCAGGCCAAGCATTCCTGTGGGCTGAAGTGAGTCCGCCAGCCTGCTCGGGCCCGGAATCCCGCAGGGAGAAGCCATTTCCCTCGGTCAGTCCAAGCGGCCTTACCAGCCTTCACCACTCGGACGCTTTCTTTAGTCTTGCTTGACGCCAGGCCGGACCGAATAGTCGGCGAAGGTTATGAGCGACCAGCCCGAGGGCGTGCCACGGTATGACACGGCCGCCTCCTTCCCGACCAGCCAGTGGGCTCTGTTTATACTACTAACCCCAAGCAACACGACATGGCGGGCGTCACCAACAAGGTTTACGCCGTGCTCGAGTTGGTCGCCGCCTTTTGCCGACAGCACGGGCCACCCTGAATCTCTATGATTCCGAACACCTCTCGCCCGGCCCGCATTTGGCTGCGCTCGCTGGGCCGCTCCCTTGGCCTCACGCTCTTGATCGCGACCGTGATCGCAGGCTTCGGTTTCTTTCGGCCGCGACCGGATGGCCAGCTCACCCGCGCGGGCGTCCGCCGCTTAACCTCGCAGTATGTCAGGATGCGCGACGGCACCCGCATCGCTGTGGACGTGCGAGTGCCGGCGAACTTGGGTCCGGGTCAGCGTGTTCCGTCCGCGCTGCGCGGCACCCGGTAGGGACGCGGGTTCGAATTGGGGCCAGTGGGACGGATCGCCGATGGCCTCGCAGCGCGAAGTCATCCGTCCATCAAAGCGGTCGCGCCGCTCTTCAGCCCCTGGGACCTGTACGAGCAACCCTTGCGGCCTGGGGGCCTGCTCAATCTTGCCTTGCTCGAACCCTGGAGCCAGGCGGCGGTGGAGAACGATGCAGGTCAGCCTCACACCCAGGGGGTTCTGGCCGCTGGTGGACGGGTTGGCGTTGCGCGGCCCCAGACCCGTCGACGGCGATGCGGACGGCCGTTTGCTCGCCGAGGCCGTCGCGCCAGTCCACTCGACTGAAAACGTGCTCGCCCTTGCTAAAGCCCTGGAATGTCGCGACGACGGCCCGGGGGATATTGGTGGCCCCTTCCAACCCAGCCACTGTGAGCGGACGCTTTTGGGTCGTGGGAACGTCCCCATCTTGGTGCATACGAGCTGGCTTGATGCCAACTACGCGGCTGGGGCCCTCGAGCGTTTCGCCGCCCTGCCCAACCCCCAGCTCCTCATCATTGGACCCTGGAGACATGGCGGCGGTCGATCGGTCGATCCTTTTGGGCAGGGAACAACGGACGCTTCTCCCGCGCACCTTGCGCAGAGGAAGCAACTGGTTGATTTTATCAGCGCCCATCTCTTAGAAACGGCCAAAGCGTCCCCCATTCGGGAAATCCGCTACGTGAGGCTAGGGGATGGCGCATGGCGCACGACCTCACATTGGCCACCGGCTGGGTTTCCTATGCGTCAATGGTTCTTGCAGGATCGCGGACGTCTGGACATCGCTCCTCCCAACGCCAGAAGAGGCTCGTGATGGATACGACGTCGACTTCGAAGTCGCTTCGGCCAGGACGACGCGCTGGCATCAGTTGGCTCGGAACGACATGGCCTATACCAATCGCGCCGAGATCGACCGGAAGTTGCTTACCTACACCACTCCGCCGCTGGCCGAAACGATCGAAGTGACCGGCACGCCCGTGCTGCGTCTGCACGTCGCGTCGACCGCCACGGACGCCGCGTTTCACGCCTACCTGGAAGATGTGGCGCCCGATTTGCCAACGGGCCCACCTTCGGCTCAGACAATCTCGACCGCGCTGATGTTCGGCGCGGACCGTTCCGCCCCGGCCCGTTGATACGGCGGCAAGGCCGTGGCAGGTGGCGAGTCGATATGATGCCCCGTCGACTCTCGCCGCAGGATCGGCCGACGCAAGGCTTGTTTTGATGCGTCCTCAACGTGAGGGAACGTCTCTTCGCTCCACGTGGTAGACGGTCTTGTCCGGCCCTTTGATCCCGGCGCCAGCAAGGGCGCGGGGCCCTTCCGCCACGAAGTAACCGAGGAGGTCGCCGTAATCGCCGGTTTTGCACCAGGCGCGAAGTTCCACCTGGCTTCCGCCTTCGATGAGCTTGATGTTCGCCACGGTCGGCTTTTCGATCACACGCGGATTGGCCGTGGCGAGGGAAAGCAGAACCTCGTGGGCTTTGTTGAGGTCCTGGCCCGCTCCGATGGAGAAGGCGACGTCGACACGTCGGGTCGGATTGGCGGAGTAATTGGTGATGGTGCTCCCCATCAGCGATGAATTGGGGATGATGATGCGCTTGTTGTCGCCAGTGTTTAGAATCGTCGAGAAGATCTGGACTTCCTCGACGACTCCTTCGACACCCGCCCCTTGAATGGCGTCTCCTTTCCGAAAGGGACGAAAGACAATGATAAGGAAGCCGGCCGCAAAATTCGACAGGCCACCTTGCAGGGCCAGGCCGATGGCCAAACCAGCGGCAGCGATAATGGCGGCAAATGATTTGGTGTCCACTCCCACCTGGCTGAGGGCCGTGATCACGACGAAGGTCATGATCAAAGCATGAACCAGATTGCCGACGAAGCTCGCGACGGTTTGGTCAATGGCTCGTCGACCGCAAAGCCGCCGGATGACGTTGCGGGTCAGACCCGCCACTAAATAACCGATCAAAAGAATGATCGCCGCGCCGACCGCGTTGAAGACCCACGACCATACGATTGGGGGCACGCCGGTGGCGCGTTCGAGGCGTTCAAACCCGCCAGCCCTGGGATTGAGCAGGACATTGTTAGTCACGGCGAGATCGCCGACAGCCGCGAAGAATGTTTCCATAGATAACAACTCCGAAGTTGGCTTTGCTGAGATCCAAGGCTGAGTGCCTACCCGAGATTTCCCGTCTGGAACAGACCTGATCATAGCCGCTGTCCGTCGACGAACAAGGCCTAACTTGGTCAGCGGCCGCGCGACGTCCACCCATGACCTGCTTTGAGCGGCCGGGTTGCGCCCGAACAGCGCGCTCTCTATTGTCTAGCGATGGCTACTTCACCAGGCCAACCCGCGGCGAGGCGAACGCGCCCGAAGCGAGCCTTGGCGGCGATCTTCTTCCTTCTCGGCATCGCCGTCGTCTTCTACTTCGCCAAGCCCTCGGTCAAAGGGCCTCCGGGAGTTCTATGGTTCACGTTCAATCGCGATGCGATAGGTGTCATGAATGCGGCCGGTTTCAGAGTGGTCGCGGCAACTTCCACGAGTCCCGAAGAGATCTCCGTCCCGCTGGACATGCGGCTTCGCGCCAAGTTGCCGTTCCACCAGAAAACGGTCTCTTTACCGGACGACGAACTGGAGCCGACCACCCTGCGAATCGTTGTTCAGCGGCCCGGCCGGGGCGAGGTCCGTTGCCTGGCCCGCTATCACGAGGGCTATCTCGCGATCGTCGTGTTGCGATATCAGCCGGGACTGCAGGCCGAAGCGGCCGCCGTGCGCGAGGTGCTGCGGAGGGCCTATCCTCGTGAAAGGATCAAATTGGAGGAGGATCCTAAGCGCTGATTGCCCCGGCACAGAGTTCCACACTGGAGGCGAGCCCCAGCAGATAGAACAATATATATAAGGATCAAAGTCTGCGAAGACGACAGCAGCACACTTCTCTGAGGCCGGTTGCTGGGACAGACGTTGTAAATATTGTATATGATCCGCTTCCACTATTTTCTTGTCTGACTATCCCCGGACCTTCATAACTGATCCCGCCAGTCTCAAATCCTGAATCTCCCGGAAGGAAAGCGGATGGACAAAAACGTCTCAACCAGGGCGTCCCTCTCCCAGTCCGAATCAGCGCGGTCCTCCTCAACCGTCCCGGACCCCTCCGGCGCCTCCGTTCATGCGGCCGGGCCCGCGCTGCCAGCGGTCGAGGGCGCCGCAGCCACCGCCACGGCCCCGGCGCGCACTCTGGCCGATCTTGACAAGCGGCTGATTGCTCGCGTCGGAGATCTCGGTGAAATGGGGGCGCATGTTCCCCTTCCTCCCGAACCACGCGAATTCCGGATTTCGGTGCGGCGGCCGGAGGATTTGTTGGTCTTCGACCTGGTCTTTGCCGGCTTGACTCTGCAACCCAATCCGCCGCGACTGGCGCGCACGAGTCGTGATGCCTATATCGTCGTGGAATTTCCACCGCAAAGCTTCGGCGAAGAAGCTTATCTCGAGGCGGGCGGCGACGAAGAGTTCGACCCCGTGCCAGACGAGAAGATTGAGGTCAGTTCGCATCCGTCTTACCCGCCCAAGAACAACGCCAAGCAGCTCGAAGACGCGATGCCCAGGAGCCTCCCGGCCGCGCGCGTGCGCATGTCTGGCAGAAGCAGGATTGCCATCGACATGCCCGCGACGGAATCCGAGGTGTCCTATGATCTCAACAGTATGCTGCGGGCATTGCGGACCTGGCCGATGCGGTTGGATTTCAATGCCGTCGCGGACCCGTCCCGAAACGAGCTGGGCGTGGAATGGCTGAAAGACGTGATGTCCTTGTCAGCCTGGGGCGCGCTCCGGGCGCGTGTTACGGACGCTTTGGCGGAGAGCGCCGGACCAGCCAGTGGGCGGTTGCTCGCCGCGGTGCAAGACGCCGCCGGCCGCCTGGCTCAGCGCGCCGCGGTCGGTATATCGCGTCCGCGTCAGGGACTCGAAGCTCCCCGCAGGGTCGCAGCGTCAACGGCAGAGCCATCGCCGCGCTCCCGAGGTTGCCGAGGATCTTCACACCGTGCTGCTGCAAGACATGGTTGGTGAGGTTGCCAGGTTGCAGGAGCAGTTTCCCGGCTTGCGCGAACCCTCTTTGCGGGCTGTGGGCATGGCGGCCTTGTCACTCTCGGCGACAGAGGCGTTGGCTAATCCCGCGCTGGAGATTCCCGCCGGCCAAGCGCTCGCGCCGCATATCCCGTTCCTTCCTTTCCTCTTTGGACCGCACGAACCCGGGCATGGAGTTACTGCCCTGGAACTGCCGTACCGTTTGTTCCTGACGCCTTTGCTTCCAGCGCGCTGGCGGCACCGCGATGCGCCCGTGACCCATGCTGACCGGACCGAACTCTGGCATACGCGTTTGACCACCGCTGTCCAGGACACCGGCCCCGATGAAGCTAGCCGGATCCGCGCCCTTTGGTCTCCGGACTATCGATCGGCGGACGACTTCGCCCAGTTGATCGCTTTGCTGAGCAACCCATTGCTCATCCGGATGAGCCTCGATCCGGTGGATCGCGCTATGCTCGTGACTTTGATGGCGGGCTTTGATGCGACGCGGGACACGCGAGCCACGCCGTATCGTCCCATTTCGAGCGAAGCCAAGCGCTTGCACCTTTCGGCCTTGGGCGGTCTCTTGGAGGCGGAGGGGGACTGGCCCAAGAATCGGCCTGGTCATGTCGACCTCACGCAATGGCGCCATCTGGCCACGCTCGGTCGCGATCATTACGTGCGGGTGGTTTACGCGGGCTTTCTCTGTCCATTCGGACACGCAGCGTCCCTGGTCAAAGTGACCGAGCGCAAATTCCAGTCGTTGCAGGCCGATCGAACCAGGCGCGTGGCGATCCTGCGGCAACGGTTCTTCATTGTGGTGCGCGAACCGGTGCGGTTTTACGACGGGAGCAACCACCGTTTTCATTGCCACAACTTTCCATTTAAGGAGGTGGAGATCCTGACGCGGGTGACGCCGGATCTGGCCCAGCCTGGAGCCGGCGCGAGCGGTCTGGACGCTGCGTTTTATGGCCCGCTCGCTCGGCGCATGCTGTTCTGGCCGATGGTTCCGGGAAGCACTTCCGGGCAACTGATCGATGTGCCCTTCGAGATTGCCGTGACTGGCCTCAAGGGCCAGCGGGGAACTTTTACCCTGCCGCTGCTCTTCATCAGCGACGTGGCGGAGAATCTCGCCTTTCCTCCCAACGAGGATATGTCGAAACACATCAAGGATGCCTATAATGCCACCGCGCCGTCGACCAGACGGCGCGCCCTGCTGGGCGGGCAAACCGTGACCTTTGCGCCATACGCCGACGGCGATGCCGGCGATCCACGCCTTCCCACCGAAAGCATCACCTTCCGCGCGGGCGATCGGCTGCGCCGCGCGAAGCCTAATTTTCACCCGGAGATTGACGTTGCGGTCGTCGGCATCAAACCGATCCAGAAGCTGCTTTCGCAACCGAACTTCGTCACGGAGGTAACCTATCCCGACGTCTACAAGGAAGATCAGTTCGCTGCCGCGACGAACGCAGGCATGATTTTCCTTCAACTCACGTCCGCCCAGCCATTGAACTTCGGTGGGGATCCCGGCCAGGCCAAGAGCGATGCCCTCGGCGCCCTGGCCAGCCCGCAAATGGCTCTGCTCGGACTGTCCAAGCTGAGTGGGCCGGTAGGAGGAGACAAGACCGCCGCCTCCGCCGCCCAAGTCAAGAATGCCTTGAACGATGTCTTCGGTGGCCAGTTCGATCCTTCCAAGTTTTTCGACCAAGCTAAGATTCTCGGGGGCGTGAACCTGGGCGACGTCATCAAGGCCGCCACGTCCCTGGACGCGCCCGAGGTGCCCAAGTTCCTCACCCAGGACGTTCCCGACGGGCTGGAAGCGAGCTTTACCTGGACGACGGAAGTGACGAAGTCCGATCCGCTCAATCTGCTGATTCCGAGCGGGGACTCGATCGGTAAGACTCCCTTGACGATGGACGGACGAGTGACCCGCCCTTTCGATCCATCCAAGCCGACCACCTTCGTGGCCAACGCCACGATCGAAAACTTCAAAGTCAATCTATTCGGTTTTATCATCCTTTGGTTTGATCGCCTGTCGTTTCAGGCCAGGAGCGGCCAGAAGCCTGACGTCAGCCTCCAACTTCATCCCAACGGCGCGGTTCGCTTTGGCGGGCCCTTGGAATTCGTCAACTCGTTACGTGACTACATCCCAAGCAACGGTTTTTCCGATCCGCCCAGCCTGGCTGTCACCCCCAGCGGCATTAACGCCTCGTTCTCGCTGACTCTGCCGGCGATTGAAGTGGGCATTTTTGCGCTCGCGAACGCCTCGCTCGGCGCGGCTTTCAATCTGCCATTCGATTCGCGTCCGGCTTCCGTCAAATTCAACTTCTCGGAGCGGGACCGTCCCTTTAGTTTGACCGTTTCGCTCCTCGGAGGCGGAGGTTTCTTTGCCCTTGGCGTATCGACGCGAGGGGTGAACGAAATCGAAGCGGCCCTTGAGTTCGGGGCGGCCATTTCCATCGATCTGGGCGTGGCCTCCGGAGGGGTGGAAGTGAAGGCGGGCATTTATTTCCACTGGTTGGAGCCGATGCCCAACAAAGGGTCGGTCGACCTGGCGGGTTACGTGCGCATTCACGGCGAACTCTCGGTGCTCGCGATCATTTCCGTGTCGTTGACTTTCCACCTTCAACTCGGCTACCACAAAGAACCTGGCCGTTCCGTTGTCTATGGCGAAGCGACCCTCACCGTCGAGATCGACATCCTGATGTTCAGTGCCGAGGTTTCCGTGACCTGCCGCCGCGAATTCGGCGGAGCCGCCGCCGACCCGCGCTTGATTGAGCATATCCCGACCGAAGATGTCTGGAGCGAGTATTGTTCCGCTTTCGCCGAGGAGAAACCTTAATGGCCACCCAATCCTTCATTTGGACCGCCCTCCCAAATGGCTATACCGAAGACCGCCGGTTCCTGCGCTTGTCGGTCATGCTCTCGCCACGCTTGCACGCCCAGGGTGATCCACCACGTCTCGACACCTTCTTCCCGGAGTGGCAGAACTGGCCAAAGACCATCCGGAGCGCTCGCTTCGAAGTAGCTTATAACGGGCAGCCAATCGTCGCTGTCCTCGGCCATCAAACCACGGGCGCCAACCGCCTGGATGACCGTCTCGGGCTGGTTCACTCTCCGACCTGGCAGGCGCTTTTCCATGACGACCTCTTCGTCCGCGGCTACGAATTTACCGATCTCTCCAACCATCACGTCGTCTCCTACGATACGATGGCTCTGCACGAGAAGGTCCGCGGCCTCTACCGTGACCTCGCCCGGCAAGCGGGTGATGATCGGCCGCTGCTCTCCCAAATCGCGGATGATCCCGCCTGGGCAAGCTTGGTCGAAGCGGTTGGCGACCTCGATCGCGCTTTTGCGGATGAAAACACCGGCCTACGGAATCCGGCCCTCCAGTTCCGGAATGTTCTCCAGGGCCCTTTTGCCCCAGGCGCCTCCGGGGACCATGCCATGTTCGCCCGCTTCCAGCTCTTCCATACTCCCCCGGCTACACCCAGGCCCGCCCAGCCCCAGCGGAAGGACGACCCGCGCGTCGCCGCCCGCTGGCTCGAATACAAACGCCTCACCCTGCCGCCAAAAAGCGAGTTGGCCAGGCAGTTCGACTTTCACCAGGTGATTTCAGCGATGGGCTCCTATCCGACCCTGCAACGCAGGCTGGGCCTGGTAATCGACCTGCTGCTCGATCCACGCGGCTTCCCGCAGCTGCCGGCCGCGCCGCTTGCCGTGACCGTATCCTTTCCGCCCGGGTCGCTGCGCACGCCCAAGACGCCGGATGCTTCTCCTGTCACTCAGACCCTGCTGGATCGCCACCGGTTCCAAGCCGTCTCTAATGCCGCGGCCGAATTCCAGATCGTCGACGGGCTCCTGGACCTCGACCCGAAGCGCTTTGGTCTGCTCCAGATGGACGTGGACGGCGCCGGGCTCAAAGTCATGAACTTCGCCCGATCTCTCGGCCGCCGCCAGGACGATGAGAGCCGGGTCGACTCCGTCACCCGCCATGAGGAAAACGTTGGCGCCCCGGCATTGCGGACTGCTGGTCTCATGCTGGTGCAGCGCGATCGCTGGTTTGTTTTGAAAGCACGGTTCTCCGATCAGCAGCACTCCAATTTCCAAATCGAAAGCCTCTTTAAAGGCGGCGTGCATGCCCCGGTTCTCTTCGCAGAAGATCTGGTTCGCGGTTACCGAATTGATATCTGGGATTCACATTCCCGCGCCTGGCATTCCCTTTGCCGCCGGCAGGCCACTTATGCTTTGAACAACGGCGCGCTGCTGGTGGAACCGGAGGAGGAAGAAGAATGCACCGTCCGTCTGGCCGCGACTAAATCCCCGGATCCGGCCAGCAACCCAACGGCACTTTACCTTCACGAGGCATTGGTTGCTTGGACGGGTTGGAGCCTGGCCGCGCCTCCTCCAGGTCGTGTCATTAAGTCCGATGACGACACCAAACAGGCCGAAAGCGACGCCGAACTCCCCCCTGGCCTCGATTTCAAATCCACCTTCAAACCGGTCAAAGGCTCTCTTCCCCGGCTTCGCTTCGGTCGCAAATACTGGCTGCGCGCCCGCGCGGTCGATCTCGCCGGCAATTCACTCCCGCACCGGGAGAAAGACTTCGGCCCCGAACGCCCGGAAGACAATCAGAAGGCGTACCTTCGTTACGAACCGGTGGCTGCGCCCATCGTCGCGTTGCTCGAACGCGGGGGCATTATTGAAGAGCCGGCCGAGGGCGAATCGATGTCGCGCATCGCTATTCGCAGCTTCAATGTCACCCCCGCGGATAACCTGCTGACCAGTCCAGCCCTGGCCCACCGCGTCATCGCGCCCGCTGCTGTCAGCGCGCGCGACGCCGAACAGCACGGCAAGCTTGACGCCGCGGGCAAGGTCGACAGCACCACCTTCGATCTTCTCGCCAACCAAAAGGATATCGATCCGCGCAAACCGGGCGCCGCCATTCGCGAAGTCAAAATCCCGATGCAAGGCCCTTTGGAGGACGAGCCGGTCGATACCACCTTCGCTGTCTATCAAGCCGGGCGCTCACTTACCTATCTGCCCGACCCGCTCGCCGAGGTCGTGAGCGTGCGAGTCTTTGATCATCCGAACATGGCTCCGAACGAAGTCATACCCATCAGCCTTTATCCAGCGGCCATTGGCCGGAAGCACAACCTTTCGAAATTGAAGTCTACGAAGATCCGGTGGCCAAACCTCTCTTCGATCCGGTAAATCACACCGCTTGCGAAGTGCCTTTGCCCAAAGCCGTCCGCGCCAAGCTCCGTTTTCCTGCCCAGCTCAGCTCCGATGCATTGGGAAAAATGGGCCTGTTTGCCTGGCTGAGCGAAGCTGACCAAGCCACCCGGCGCGCGCGCGCCGAGCGATCAGCATTGGATGCTCACGCCCTGGCACATAGTCGAGGTCGTGCATGCGGTGCAAGCCTTTGATTGGCGAAATCACCAGCACTCCACGTGCAAGAGCGCGGCCTCGGCATCACGTCGGCGCGGCCAGTCATTCATGCCAGTTGCAGCATCAACAGCACCGACCGGCTGGATCTTCGGGCGGAGTAGCAGGCCTCTGGACGACTCGGCCCAAACGGCGAGCGCCGCCGGCCAGTCGATCAAACACACCGGGACCTCGCCTTTTCGGTCAAGGGTGCGGACGAAAAATCCTATGCGCTCGTCTCGCCGGCCACAAAGCAGGAGGCTATCCTGATCATCTGATTCCGGCGCCGGATGTTGTCGGCATCAACCTGGTTGCGTTCGATCTGATCCCGCCCAAGGCCCACGAGTTCCACGACTGCCGCTATCGGCGCATCGGTATTGGTTTGATGCCACCAGCCGCTTTCGGGAATTCGTACCTGCCGAAGTCCTGACGCAAGTTGCCCCGGGCGAAATGGAGGTGGAAGCATGGTATTCGCGTGACCGGCCCGCGCGGTCACGTGGATTCCATGTTCTGCCCCGCCGCCGCCCCTAAAATCCTCTACATCGTTCCAACCTTCGGCTGGACCCGCTCCCAAGACGCCCAAGGCCGACTCACCAGTTGGCGCCGCGGCGGCGGATTGCGGATCTATCTTGACCGTAAGTGGAACCTGTCCGGCTACGGCGAAATGCTGGCCGTGGTGCTCCCGCCGGCCAGCTTTGCCGGCGAACCGGAAACGGAGCCCAAAAATTGCCCCTTACAAGAAATACGTCACTCAATGGGGCAACGACCCCGTCTGGGATTCGCCTTTCGTCGCCGGTATCGCTCCCAAACGCGCCGATTTCCCCCTCGCCCGCATTGCTCGGATCCGACCGGCGCCTGGCTTCCGTGGGCGCGCCGCCCTCGAAGCCGATCAAAAGCGGGCCGTTCCGCATCGCCGGAGCTGATCCCCGCAGGTGTCGGAACCCCAGGCTCGGTTGAGATCGCGCCGCATGACGTCTTTTACGATCCTGACCGGCGTCTGTGGTATTGTGACGACCAGATCGAAGCCGGCGCTTCTTACTGCCCGTTCATCCGGCTGGCTTTGGCGCGCTACCAACCCATCTCGTCCGATGGCGCCCATCTCCAGCGTCGTCCTCGCAGATATCATGTCCCTCACAATGGATCGCTGAGCAATGTGACGCCGCTGGAAGACCACGCCGGCGGCACTTGACCGTGTTCGGCCTGAGCTACCACGAATCGAGCGGCTATCAAGAGGCTACCCTTGCTCGTCCATGAGCTTGATAGACCTGCTCGCCGGACGGGTCGAAACCCTCGAACCGGCCAAGATCGCTCGGGCGGCATCGTGGAGGTTTGGGTCGAACGGCTCAATCCGAGCAACGGCGAGGACTTCGGTTGAACGCGTTGCGGACGCTATTGTCCGCTCAGGCGATAGTTCCAGCGTCGGGACGGAACCCAGTTTTCACGGCGCCGTCCACTCCCCCTTTGCCCGTCCGGCGGCTGCTTCCACCAGGCTTCAAGCTGCGGACCTGGTCGCGAAGCGGCGCTTCGACGCAGTGGCACGGGAACGCATGATCGACTTGGTTCGCGCGCTGCAGACTCTCTGGGAAGGCGACGTGATCCTGCCAAGCGTGCCTAGTTCTTCCGATCGGTTCCGCTTAGTGATCGCGGAATACGAGGAGTATCTGGTCGACGACAGTCGTCCTTTCGACAAGGTGCCCACGCGAAGCGACCGCCGCTTGGTATTTGTTGAACACGTGGAACTTACGACCTTGGCGCCGCCCGCACCGCAGTAGCCTGGCCAAAGAACGTCAGGCCACACGGGCTCACTCGCCCGAGCCGACGTTCCCATTTGTCAACGTCTGCGAATCGTTGGTTCTCAACGCCGAGGAAGGACAAGGTCGAGATTCTCCATCTGTTGTATGACGTCCTTGCTTACGGCGTTTGGCGGACACCAGCCGTCCAATGCCGCCCGCCACTTCGAGACCCCGTCCTCACCTTACGGAAGCGGCTATCGCTCGAACTTCTTCTGTCCGTAACGCTGCTGATTCGTACCCAGCGCCGAAGTCACCGGCAAGGCCGCATCGCCACCTTTACCGGGATCGAAGAGCAGCAAGGGCACGTTGGATGATGCCATTCACGCACCTCTCCCTGATCTGCAACGGGTTTGATTCGACCTTCATTCAGCGGCGGTCGAACAACGGCCCAAGGAACGTCGATGGAACGTCGATGGAACGTCGAACAAAGGTCGAACAAAGGTCGAAGCCGATCCTCCAGTCCGTTCCGAGCGGCCGTAAGGAAAACGATCTATCGATGGCTGACGTTCATATCAGAGACGCTGGGACTAAAAAATGAGACAACGGATGAACGGCCGATGCGAACCCAGACCCTGGGAACGAGGGGCATACGAGGGCTTGAAGTCAACTGGAAAGGCTTCTGTCTCATTCTGTCCCTTTGGGGCGGAATCGCACATGCGCCCGAAGGGTTAGTAGCGTTGATAACCGCGGGGTCGACAACGCGCGGACTGGCCTGACGAACCAACCAAAAACACTGCCACGCGTAACCGGTCCGATTCCAAATACTTGCGGCGTCAAGGCAGCCACTGTAAGCACGGCCGTGCTTACGGCCGGTTCCGAGAATGAAAGATTTGCCACCTTGGCCCGTATTTATACACGAAATGCAAAGCGATTATGAGAAACCCAGCCGATGTCATTGATGAGCTTCGCAGGCGGTTTACGGCGGATGACTGGGGCTTTCTCGAGAACCACCAAGGCTTCCAGAGAGTTTTGCCCGCAATTAACAATAGTGATGGTCTTGAAATGGCCTGTCTGCTGGGACATGAGCTATGCGACTTGCGCAACCAGCGGCTGGGCACGCCGCCTGCTAGTCCTCCGGAAACCGCGAGTTGATTCGCGGTCGCGGCGGCCCTGACTCTCGACCGGTTGCGGCTTTTCTCCTCGGCGTCACGCCCTTAAAACGGCGAGCCGAAGGATCGGTCAGCCGGTAAGGAGACTGGGACATCGCTAGCCCGACTGGCGCTCTAGCCCATCGGTGCTATGGTAAGTCTTCTGGACGCAAATATTATGACCGAACTCAAGCACGGAACGACAATCCAACGTCTGGATGAGACCTCGGGTGTGCGAGAGGTCGTTGACACAGCGCTTCGCCTCAATCGCTTCGCGGAGCCGGAGCGCGGAATCATCGTGGAGATTGTATGCGGAGCACTGCTCGAAGCGGGACGTCCCCAATCCATGGTTCTGGCTGGCCGGGATAGCATCCCTGCCAGAGTGATGGCTTGATTCGACCGACATCTCCTGCGAGCGGTTAACGGAGCGCTCCTGGCTGTCATCCAAGCCTCGGCACGACCACAGACAGCCTGGCTGCCTAAGGTCATACCGGCGGATTCCCGGAAACGGCCACCATTGCCTGCGAGAGCCCGTCAGTTTTTCAACAGACTCCTGGTTTAGGCGGTTGCTTCTCAGGGCTGACCTGGCGATCAGGTTCCTCGCCTGTTTGGCCAAAACGGCACCCCATTTCGGCAACCGCGGCCGCTGACTACCAGTTGCCGCCAATGCCAAACTTCACCGTGTCAATGTCTGGCAGGGTTGCATCATCACAAAGGTAATGACTGCCAACACCTGTTCCGGACGGATCGGGCGGCTGGTCCTCGGAACGGTTCTCGCGGCTGTCAGCGGCTTAACCTCGACAACGCGGCCCCGCCGGCCTCAGCTGCGCAGGTCGAGATGAGTGGAAATAAGCGGAAGGGACGGGAGTTCGTTGCCTTTGACGGTCCCGTATTGACATACCTAGCTTTATTAGGTATTGATTCTCCATGCCTAAGAACTGGCGTCGGCCCAGTCATTCCCTCCCCGCCCTCCGCTTTTGGAACGAGAGGTGAAAGCCGCTTGGCAACCTTATGGAAACGTCAATCTCCTTCAGCTTAACCGACGCACTCGCCCGTTGGCGAGAAGAGCTCATCGCCAGTCGAACCCTGTCGGCCGACGAGATTCGGGAGCTTGAAACGCATCTCGCTGAGGCTTGTGCTGACCTGCAGTGCCGCGGCCTCAGTGCGGAGGAGGCTTTCTGGCTAGGACAACGGCGTTTGGGCCGGCCCGACCAGTTGGCTGCCGAATTCGCGAAGTTGAATCCGGCGCGAATCTGGCGGGATCGATTTGTCTGGCTCGTGGCAGGGGTGATCACGAGCTGCCTCTGTCCGATTGGCATAGGCCTCTTCTCCACGATTGTGCAGAATCAGTGGAAATGGGCGTCCCGAACGGCAGGATGGTGGGTGGCCGAGTTGGGAGGATTTGCCCTCGCGATGGTGATTATCTTTGCGATGGCCGTCCGCACGGTGCGCATCCGTCCGGCAGGCGTTTGGAAGGTGGGCCATCGTCATTGGCGGCCGCTGGGGTGGGGCTTGGTCGTGCTCGCTTGCGTGCTTGGGATGGGAGCGGCATGGCTGGACGCCCGCTTGGCGGCGGGGGCGAATGCAGACGGCGCGCGTATGGGGCCATGCTCGCCGCCGGTTATGCCATCGGGCGCATGTCATCCGCAATCAATCAGGTCATCTTCGCCGCCACGATCACGCTGACGCTGGCGGCTTGACTGGGCGACGCGGCGGCGATCGGCCTGGGCATCGAATCGTTGAACGCGTGGCGCGTTTGCGCAACCGGCCGTGGAACACGTTGGCGTGCGGCGAAGCGCGCGCTCTTCAGGAGCAGGCTCAGGCTATAGTGGTTTCCCGGAGGTTAGAATCCTCAGGAAAGCCGATAGCAACGTTAGTTGGTCTTCTTTAAAAGTGATCGGTAGTATAACGGTTGTGTGCCGTTGCCAGTGTCCGTCTCCCAAATAACCAGCTGATACTTACACGTAAGCTACGCGCACCTTATGAACCCAATGCTCGCTCGATTAACTCCGACCACAAAATTCCTCACCCTTGGCCTTGCTTTGGCCATCGTGCCAGCCGCTCGTTCCAACACCATCAACACGAGCACACCTGGTGATATTGCGAGCTTTCAGGCAGGCCTGAATGTGCAACACTTCGACAGTCTGACCGCTCAGACAATTACGGATTACAATCCGGTTACGGCCACCGCCACTATTTTCAACGATCCCACCCAGCCAGCCGTCTGGTACAACAGCGGTGGCGGCAACTTCTTTAACCCGCCGGCGACTGACCCCACGACGGCGACCCCAATCGGAATCTTCGCTCCCAGCGGAGGCATTGCCAATGATCGGCTAACGCCGAACAATGTGGCCGGACCTCTAGCCATCAACACGACCACGGCCTTTGGGTCCGGGGCATTTATGGAGGTGCTTTTTACCGCCGGCGTCTCATCCATAGGCTTCTATGTGCCGTTTATCACTCCCGGCCAAACGCTCACTCTCTTCCTGAAAGACGCTGGCGCTGGCAACATTACTGGCCCCGACAGCGGTGGTGCCTTGACAGCTGGCCAGTTTGTCGGCATTAACCGAGCCTCCGCGGACATTCACGGGCTTAGCCTGATTTCATCGGATGGCAAGTTCACGATCGACGATCTTACCTATGGCGCTCGCACGACGAGCGGCAATGGCAATAGCGGCAGCTCTGTGCCCGACACCGGTGCCTCACTGAGCCTGGTCATCTCGTTGGCTTCACTCTGGACCGCTAAGCGGAAACTTGACGTGCGAGCTCGGGCCTGAGCCCTTCGCACGCTGTTGATTAACGTTGAGACGCCTCGACGCCCGAGCCGAGTGTTGGCTCGGGCGTCAAGCGCTCCCGATGGAGGTGAGACCGACTGTAAGCAGCAGTCGGTTCCCAGAGAGAGTGGTGCTTGGGCCTTTCCCCCGACCAGCTTCGCCAGAGAGAGCCGGTCTGGATTGCTTTGGCAGACCTGTTTCTGGACACTGAGCTGGCTCAGGAGGATTATCGGCGCATTGCCGAAAACCTGGCCCGCTCGCCCTACTCGGAAGAGACGCTTTGGGAGATATTCCGCTTCGAGGTATATCCTGCCTGTCGACGGAATTTGCGGGTTGTGGCGGGGGAGTGGGCCGGGTTTGATCGTCGATGGCTCATCGAAAAGATCACCCCTCATTTTGACAAGCGGCCGAAGTTCCGCTGGTCGTTGTTCAATCGCTGGATGTTGTCACCTCACTGGAGGAAGATTCAACCGCTCCTTCATCAGCTGCGAGCACAAGAGAGGAACCTGGATCAGGAAAACGAACACGAACGGCTGCCACCTGATCGCAAGTAATAGATGACCCACCACATCGGCTGAGGCCAAAGCGTCACCGCCACACAGCTGTTCCGGCTCAGTCGGGCATTCCGATCACGGCTGGACCACCACACGATAGAATACCCGCGCTTCCGCGGCGACGCCTGGCATCGTGGCAGTCAACTCACCACCGGTCCCAATGAGGCTCGAAAGGGCCGCGACCCAAGGGCCTCCGGGCGAGACAGAACTCTTTTCGACGCGGTAGACCTTGCCAGCCGCGCTTCGAAACGAAATGACCAGGTCTGGTCCGTCCGGAACGGCGCCGGTAACCAGGAGCGCGCTGGTTGGATCTCGCGGATCGGTTTGGGCGAGATACTCGGCCAGGTTGCAGGACCCATCGCCGTCCGGGTCCAAAGCTCCATCGGTTGAGGCGGCCGGGTCCAGACCATGCGCCCTTTCCCACGAATCCGGCATGCCATCGGCATCGCCGTCGAAGTTGGGCGGCGGGCGCAAAAAGGTATTCGCGCCGAGGCCACCGTCGCTGTCGGCGGGCACCGGATCTGTTTGAGAGAGGCCGTCGCCGTTATCGTCGTATTGCGGGATTTCATTGTATGGGTCGATGCTGGCGGCGTAGTTGAACGCCTCGAGCATGCTGACCTCGCCATCCCCATTGCTGTCACTCAGCACGGCGAATCCATATTCGTTTCGTCCCTGAAGCGCGGCGACAAATCCACGAATGAAACCGTTGCCCCAGGACTTCGCCTCTTCAATCGTGGCCGCACAGATTACCCGCTGCGGCCCCGACAGGTCCTCGACGAGCCCCCCGGAAAAACAAGGCTCGGCCACGATCGTAATCCTGGCGACCGGCAGAAGGTTGAGGAGCGGCCGGAGAGCATCATCGTAGATGTCATCGGAAGCAGCGCACACGGCCTCGTCCACGCTAATGACGTCGTCGGTGTCGCCATCGCGATTGGCGTCGAGCCAATCGAACAGTCCCTCGCCGTCCTCATCGCGCCCGTCCGCCTGAAGATGGACGCCATCGTAGGCTAAATCGATGCACAACTTTCCCTTGAACCCTTCGTCAAAGATTTGATAAGGGCGACCGCCGTCGGGCACGCCCGAATTGATGTTATTGAAGTCGTCTTCGACAAGGTCGACCGGACCCCAGTCGTCTTCGTCGAAAGCGCCGGTGGATGGATCATAAGGCGGAATGCCGTCCCCGTCGTAGTCCATCCGCTCCCCCCTCCCGGTGTCGATGATGCCATTCTTATCGGTGTCACCCTGGAGGTAATCCACGAAGCGTTCGATGAATACGTCATTGTCCGAGACCAGACCTCGGCCCGCCACGAAGACATTTTGGAAATGGGACACGTACTCGTTGCGATAGTAGTCCGTTACAGTGGCGCTCCGACGCTTCTGGAACACTTTCCAGACGCTCAGGCCGTGATTGGACGCGAAGTCGCCCGGCGTAAATAGACTGCGCAATTTGAAATCCGACTCGGAATAGTCCGGTTCGTCTCCGGGATCGACGCTGGCTCGACCATCCAGATACCCCCGAAAACGGCCGCCTTCGTCAAGCGGTCCCGAGTAGCCACGGCCGTGTCCCGTGATCCAGAAAAACAGTTCGTCATCGGCATCCGTCGTGGCCCCGAGCCAAGCGAACACCGTCTGAAGACTCTCCAAAGTGGCCGCGAAGTCTATCATCCCCCCCGGATTTTGACCGTCC
This sequence comes from Verrucomicrobiota bacterium, assembly GCA_046346765.1. Taxonomy (GTDB): domain Bacteria; phylum Verrucomicrobiota; class Verrucomicrobiia; order Limisphaerales; family SIBE01; genus JAXMHN01. The sequence goes on from JAXMHN010000018.1 coordinate 88,690, forward strand.
GGATTGGTGCCGTTGCCGTTCAAGACAAAGACCTCGTCGGGGGCGAGACCATAACCGTCTGTGAGCATCGAATAGGCGAGGGTTACATCGGTCCAAAACCGGGCTTCGGCCCCGCCATTGAAAAGGATGGCATAGCGATGCGGGATCCCGTCGGCCGGATTCACGCATGCGGCCGTGCCCCGTTGCGGGAGGACTTCGATCTGTGAGCGGACTGGCTCTTTCGGGATGACGGTCACCTGGCGGACAGCGCGCGCTGTCGTTCCCTGGGAATCCCTCACCGTCAGCAGAGCCTTATATATCCCCGGCTGAGAAAAACGATGGGTAGTTACTCCCGCAAAGGCCGAGGCAAAGTCCGCCACACCGTCCGATTCGAAATCCCACTGATATTCGACGACCGTATCGTCCGCCGAAGAACCCCATCCGTCGAACGCGACCGGTTCATCCACGAATACGACGCAGTCGCGTCCCGCCCCAGCCAGCGGGGGATGGTTCAACTCGGACCTTTTCCCTCTAGGACCGTCGGTGATCTGGTCAGGCCGGCCCGGCGCCGTTCTTCGGTCTGCCGATGAGGGAGGACAGCTAAGCGCCGCGTCGGGCGGCGCCGCATCATTGGAGACGGAAGACGGGCCAGACGCGGCGCTGAACGCGGCTCGAACTGCAAGCAAAAAGAGGCCGACGATTCCCGCTAGAGTGGTTTTCATAATCTCTGCTTGAGGGGATTTGGCGCTCCCAAGTGCGAATTTCTATCGAGTGACGTCCTCAAGGCCAGCGTCTGACGATCGCTCCGCGGACAGTCTGTGGATAAGTTATATATTAAATCAAAGCAAGAAAGAAAAGACAATATTATCCAGAGACGCCTTGGTTGCGGAAATAAAACGATCGAGCATGCCCATGAGCTGAGGAGCGTGGCCCTGGATCAATCCGATCAGCGGCGAATGACCTTGATGCGGCGGACGATGAAATGGACGGCTGTGATGGCAGGCGCCGGCCTGAGCGCGTTGGATTGCTTCCTCCTGGCAAATGGCCGGCTCTCTCCGCGTTCACAAATCTCGGGCCCAGTTGATCCTATGGACGTCCTCGAGACAAAAGAGTTGGTTCAAGTGCAGGCTGGTATTGTTCCGGCGCTGCCCCTACGGCCCAACGACATCTTCTGGGCTCGCGTTTGCTGGCGCTAGCGACTGGCCGGTGCGAATCTCCTCCGTCGTCCGAGCCGTGCTGTCCATTCGAGGAGCGCTGCGCCTGTCACACCGAGCGCATATGCCAACAGATCCCGCCGATCGAACCCGCTCCCGAGCACTAAGTGTCCAAGCGTCGTCCCTCGGATCGAATCAATTGCGGGCGCGTGCCACAATTGGCTCAGTTCCACCACGAGGCAAATTCCGAGCGACAGGGCGCAGCGCGCGTCCAATCCCGCTCCTGGCAGGATTGCCCCGACCAACCATGTCATCATCACGGCCCAGAGCGCGTCACCAGCCATGTCCCGCGCGGCAGGATTCGCGATCGCGCCGGTGCGATGAACCCACAAGCCGAGGATGATCGTCCCAGCGGCGAGGGCGCCATAGAGGATGCGCGTGGCAATGCGAGAAGCGGCGCGCGATTTGGGACCGGTGGGCATTGAGGACAAAATCAATCGGTCGTGGTGCTCCAGCCCCCGCGAGCGGCCCCGCCCGTCACGCTGCTGCGCAGACGGGTGGTCCGTCCACGTCTGTTCTGACGTGACCACGGTCCGCCGCCCCGGATGCGCGGCGACCGATCGAAGCCGGGGCGTTCCAGGTGATCACGGGCGCCGGTTGATTGAGGGCATTCATCGGCACACAGCTCATCGGTGCGGGCATCCGGGCCAACAGCACGGTCGACGCATGCCTCCCCGCATCTTATCAATGCCGACCTCGATGCGGCGCTTCCTCGTCGTCTCCTGCTTGGCCGAGGTGACCCAGCAGATCCACTCATTCCGAGCCAGCGGAGTAATGTCGGCCCAGAGACTCTGGACAGCTTCATTCAATGCGATGGCCCGCCGGAAGTCTGCGGGGAGTTTATGAACCGTGCCGTCAGCGATCTTCTGCGTCGACATATCTCCGGCGTGCCATTCCGCCTGCCACAAACGTATGCGACTGCCACTGCAAAGGCCAGGCGGATTGCGCGAGGAGTTCCGACTCCGTCGCCGGCATCACACTGGTCGCTGTCGACTTGGTTTTCGTGAACCGGCACTCGTCCCGATGAAGCTGGCGGCGCACTTTGCCCGGCGCAACTTGGGCGGCACATCCATGGCCGCGCGGATGCCAATGGCTTCACCTTTTCGTTGGTGAAGGCAGTTGTTGGAATTCCCCCGGATGAACTTGTCGGGCCGAGCGATTTCATTTGGTCGCACCTAGAAACTACGCGCGAGGTAGGTCAATCGCTTACATAGAACCCTTGCTTGCGAGATGTATCGATCCTGTCACCGTGGAAATGCTCGGCGTCTTGGGGGAAAGTTGCCCCTTCCGTGCCTTGCGGTTTGCGAGAGCCGCTTCGTCTACAGGAATCACGAGGCGGCTCTTTTCCATTCAGAATAGCCCAGGCTCGTTCCGCCTCTCCTTGGCGGTTACGACCACTCCCAGATTTTATAACGGCTGCCCTGGATTCTTGGGCTATTGTTCCCGTCCTGGAGATGAAGATCTTGATCAGGGATAAGGAAACCAAGCAGTTCCTTGGCCGGGATGAAACTTGGGTGACGGCGATAAGGAGTGCCGAAACGTTTGAATCTGGTGAACTCGCCCGTCGAGCGATCAGCGAGCGGGGACTTAAACGGGCCCAGGTTTACTACTCCTTTGGGGAGGCCCCGACCGAATGGGATTTCCCGGTGTAGGCACCGAAGAAGGCGGCTTCCTCCATTCAGCTGAAACCCAGTCCGCTTCGTAAAGTCTGGAGGTGGCATCATCCGGGCTCATTTGAGGTTCGGTGCCGCCTCCCGCGCCCGATCGGAGCAGGAATGTCACACTTCCCCCCCTCAATGCTCTCGCAGTTAACCCGGATGGATCTCGTCCTCTTTCTGGGGGTGATGACGCCACCGTCCGAGTCTGGAATGGATCCGAGTTGAGCCTGTTGTGTTGCTGACGCTCAGGCAGCCGGAAGGCGAAGTGACTTGGCGTTGCCTTTCGTTCCGACGGGAGAGAGTTTGCCGCCTCATCATGGGCGATATCTGGGGCTGGAAAACAGGATTACCCTCGCTGGTGCTCCGCCTGTTACTTTCGTCCGCCCCGAGGCAAGACCATCGCGTCCTCCGGCTTCGGGCGTTCCTCGCATTCGGAATGCGTCCCTGAAGGCCGAACCCGACAATGAACCGAGCGGTCGCGAGGTGGCCGAGAGCCAAAGCCGAGACGATCAACTTTATCCTCGACGACGCAGCCGTCGCCTTTTCCCGATACCCCAGCCGCATGAACCGACCTACCCTCACGGACACAGGCACTTCCTTAACCCTCAGACACAACTGCTTGACATTCCTCAACTACCTTATGTCCTGTCCCAAATGAGGATCAATTTTGCATCGTCACTCTGATGGACGATTGGGCAGCCAAATATGAAGCTTTTTAGAGCTACCGTCGTCGTCGGAGCATTGCTCGGGGTGCTGATCGTCCTTTTGGGGTTTGCCTGTTCATCCAAGCGGGTTTCCCCAACCGCGCCGTTCAGCCTCTCGATCCGATTCGGCGGCTTTTGGCCCAACACCGCCACTGGGGTCTTGCCCTGTTCACCGTCAGAAGGGTGCGGCAAAAGGTCGCGATCGTGACGGGCCAACGCGTGCCGAGACTCGCCGCGACCAATTGTTACACGAGTTTCACCGCTGAGCTGGGCAGATGATACGGTTCTTCGAAGCAAACTGCGAAGGTCTCATCCTGGCATGCCGACACAGTTGGCACCGCGGTTTGCTTGGTCAATTGTCGCCTGGATGGCTACCCGGGACGGGGCACTTGCCAAGCCAAACAAAAAAGGTTGGCCTTGCCAGCTATGCGGTTCCTGTCATCTTGCCGGCACCGAACCTGTGCAACCGTCATCTTGCGCTTGGACCGAGGCTATTCACCATGAATCCGGACCGAGAAAAGGTGCTTGAGATCCTCAGCGCTGCCCTGGAACTTGCCTCGCGACAGGAACGTGACGCGTTTCTGCGTAGCGTCTGTGCGGGGGACCATGCGCTCCATGCAAAAGTGGTCGCTCTTCTGACGGCATACCAGAAAGAGGATGAAGCGTCAAAAGAGCTGACGGCCTTGGACGAAGGGCCAGGAACGGAGACGATCCTCACCGGCATCCGCTGCGTGGAAGCTGCCGGCGCGGTGATTGACCGTTACAAGCTTGTCGAGCCACTCGGCGAAGGTGGCATGGGCACAGTTTGGATAGCCGAACAATTCGAACCCGTGCGCCGCCGGGTGGCCTTGAAAGTCATTCGACCGGGCATGGATTCAGGGAACGTGTTGGCCCGGTTCGACGCCGAGCGGCAGGCGCTGGCTCTGATGGACCATGGCAACATCGCGAAGGTTTTTGATGCGGGCACCACACCAAACGGACGCCCTTACTTCGTCATGGAGCTGGTCAAAGGTATTCCCATCACCACCTTTTGCGACGAAAAGCAGCTCTCCATCCGGGAGCGTCTTGAGCTGTTCATCCAGGTCTGCCAGGCGATCCAGCACGCACACCAAAAAGGGATCATTCATCGCGATATTAAGCCGAGCAACGTGCTGGTGGCGCTTTACGACGGAATACCCGTTCCGAAAGTGATCGACTTTGGCATAGCGAAGGCAACCGGCCAGCGTCTCACTCAACTCACTTTGTTCACCGAACTGGGAGCCCTCGTGGGAACTCCCGAATACATGTCGCCTGAACAAGCGGAACTGAACCAGTACGACATTGATACGAGGAGCGACATTTACAGTCTGGGCGTGCTCCTCTACGAGCTACTCACTGGCACAACGCCGCTGACTCGCGAAGCGATTCGGCAAGCGGCTTTCGATGAAATTCTCCGGCGCATTCGCGCCGAGGAACCGGCCAAGCCGAGCACGCGGGTGAGTAGCCATGGCGACCGCCTCACCACCATTTCCGCACAACGGTCGAGTCAACCAGGCCAGCTACTGCGAATCCTGCGGGGAGACCTTGATTGGATTGTGCTGAAGGCATTGGAGAAGGAACGCACCCGTCGCTATGAGTCGGCGAACAGCCTGGCCGCAGATCTGGCCCGGCATCTGACCAATCAACCCGTCTTGGCCCGCCCTCCGTCCGTCGGCTACGCTCTGCAAAAGGCGTTTCGACGGAACAAGGTTCTGTTCACAGCCACGGCGGGTGTGGCGCTGGCCCTCATCTTTGGCGCCGCTGTCAGCACGTGGCAGGCGGTCAGGGCCTTTCGCGCCCGAACCGAAGCAGAGAAGTTGCTCTATGTGGCTAACATGAACCTGGCGCAACAGGCTGCTGAACAGAAGAACATGGGACGGCTGCAGCAGCTTCTTCGCGAGACTCAGACTTATCCCAACCGCGGCTTCGAATGGTTCTACTGGCAAACCCAGATCCATGGCGAACTAATGGCGCTGCGAGGGCACAGCAACTGGATAACGTCGGTGGCATTCTCCCCGGATGGCCGTCGTCTTATCACCGGCAGTCTTGATACCCACGTCAAAGTCTGGGACGCCTCCAGTGGCAAAGAACTGCTCACCCTTACCTCACCCAGTTCCATCCGGTCGTTCGCTCTGTCTCGCGATGGCCGGAGGATCGCCACGGGGGCCCACGAATGCATCATGATTTGGGACCCGGTCTCTGGCGAAAAGGCGCTTACCTTGCAAGGGCACAGCAACTGGGTAACAGCTCTGGCTTTTTCGCCTGACGGCAAGCAGATCGTAAGTGTCGGCGCAGACAAAACAGTCAAAGTCTGGGATCTCGGCATCAAGCAAGAGCGGCCCGCTTTGGACGAGCTGCACGCTACGATTGGATCGGTGGCTTTCTCTCCCAACGGACAACAGGTCGCGACCGCCGTCGGCCAACAGGATGTCGTGCTCTGGGATCCGTCCAATGGTCGACGACAAATGACGCTCTCCGGACATTTGAGCTGGGTCACCTCGGTGAACTACTCCTCCGACGGCGAGCGCCTTGTCACCGGCAGTTTAGATCAAACCATCAGGGTGTGGAATGCCACCACCGGGGAACAACTGCTCCGGATTGAATGGCCGGGAAAGGCGGCTTCCTCGGCAGTGTTTTCGGCGGACGGCCGAAAGGTGCTCGCCGGGAGTAGTGATGCGACCGCCGCGGTCTGGGAGACCAGCACGGGCCGCGAGTTGCTCAAACTCACGGGCCATATCGATGCCATCACGGCGGTGGCATTTTCCGCAGATGGCCGGCGGATTCTGACCGGCAGCGCGGACGGAACAGCAAAAGTGTGGGCTGGTGACCCTGACCCGGAACCGTTCATAATTCAAGGCCAGGATCATGGCATTTTAGCGGTGGGCTTTAGCCAAGGTGAACCCCGTGTGGTCACTGGCCGTGGGCAACAAAGAATCAAGGTCTGGGATGTTGCTACTCGCCGAGAACTCTTCACCGCGGTAGGCCATAGCAACTCTGTCCTGTCCGCCGACTTCTCTCAAGACGGCCAGAAGCTGGTTACTGCTAGCGCCGATCGCACCGCCAAGGTCTGGGACATTGCCCAACGCCGCGAACTGTTCACCCTGATCGGGCACGAGCAAGAGGTCGAGTCGGTCGCCATGAGCCATGACGGTCAATGGATAGTCACGGGCAGTTCTGATCAGACAGCGAAGGTCTGGGATGGGTCAACCGGGCGGGGCGTTTTAACCTTGCGTGGACACAAAGGGCCAATCAATTCCACGGCCTTTTCTGCCGCCGGCCGCCGGATCGTGACCGGCAGCTCCGATGGAACCATTAAAGTGTGGAGCGCCGCCACCGGCCGGGAATTGCTCACGATGGATTGGCCGCGCAACTCGTTCAACGGGCTGATGTTTTCGGTTGCGATGGCGATCTTTTCTCCCGACGCCCGACAGGTGCTGGCGGTCAGCTACGGTCAGCCTGCCAAACTGTGGGACGTTCGCACAGGCCGCGAACTGTTCACCTTGAAAGGACACCGTAGTCAAATCACAGCGGCGGGTTTCTCGCCGGACGGGCGGCGTCTGATCACCGGCAGTGTCGATGAGACGGTGAAGATTTGGGATGCCTCGTGCGGCCGGGAGCTGCTGACGCTCAAAGGACATCGTTCCCACGTAACATCGATGGCTTTCTCAGCTGACGGTCGTTGCTTGCTCACCGGTGGCTTGGATGGCATGGCCTTGACCTGGCGAGCCGCTTCGCCCGAGCAGGTCGCTCGATGGCATCAGGAGGAGTCTGAGCCAATTGCCCGTAACTTCTTCAATGTTTTGAACTCCCGCCCTTGATGTCATGGATTTTCACGGCCTGATCTTCAATCCTTGCACGACGCACCCATTTGTATTCAAAAGGATCGGATGCTTTCCTGCCCGTGCTTTTGGCATTGGCCTCAAGTTCACTTCGAGCCATTGCATGGTCGGTAGCATTCCGGCCATCGAGCTGCGGGGACGGCCGAGTGAGCGATGCCGCCGTGATTGATTGTGCCGAGCTCCAAGTCCCTCCGCCGGATGGTTCCTGCGGACGGTGCCTCGGCACTCCTTACACGTGAGCTGGCCTGACTACCAAGTTCAAGGCGCACAATATCTAAACGCACGGTAAACTCCCCCAGCGGCACTGTCCGTAGATTTTGGGGTGCCAATGAAAAAAACTTCATCCTCACTTGCGGCCGAGATTTGTGGTCCAATTTTAATGCCTTGCGAAAACACTCCCCAAGGGCCTCGGTCAGACGAAATGACCGCAGATAGCTGGTTGGACGCGTCAGATAAGAAGACGTAGGCTGTCCTGGTGGTTTTGACCACACCGCCTTTGGCCGTGGTCGTCGTTGATGACACTGCCGAAGGGTTCGAGTTGATTCTCGTCGGAAAGTGGTTCGGAGCGCTCCAGTGTAAACCATCGTCCGAGTAAATGGACCAAAGTTGATCCGCTACGTTGTAGAACACTTCCACGAGATGCGGTCCGTTGGTGACAGCAGTGAGGTGACCAGAAATAGTCTGTTTACCAATCTCAGAGCCGCGCGTCCACCAAGCCGTCTTCTCGTCCCAATACGTCGTCCAGATGTGATCGTTCGGCCCGATGTAGAACACGTCCGCTTTATGCGGGCCACCCGAGGTCGCAGCAGGCGCCGACTTAATCGCAATTGCCCGGTCCGTTCGTTTGTGAGGCCCTCCCAGGTCTATCGGTTCGCTCCACCATGGTCCAGCATCGTGGTAGATGGTCCAAAGGTGTCCGTTCGAGCCTTGATAGAATAGGTCCAGCTTGTGAGCGGCGTTTGCAGTCAACGCGGCTTGCGATCTAAAGCCGGTGGTTCCTCCAACGACCGGACCATTTATGTTGGTTTTGCCTGTCTCACGCCATCCGAACCAAACGTCCTGACCACCATAATTGCCATATTTGTCCTTGGCGACGAAAACCAAGTCCAGCTCGTGGAGACCATATCTCGCCACTGCTGGCGGGTAGTCCGACGCTACGCCGACGATCGCCTCTTTGTCCCAGTAACAAGCAGAATGGACATGGTAGACAAACTGTAGGGCGACAATAAGAAGACACACGGTTTTCATATCGTAAGCAGCCGAGTAGTCACCGGTTCATTCTTTCATGCGAAGGTCGGCGGGGCGCCCACAAAGCTCCGTGTCCGCCGCTCGGCTTGTTCGGTTACGTCGACGCCTCAAGGATTCGCAGGGGTGGTCAAAATGCTACCGAGATCCCTTCTAGGGGTGAGCACTCCGGGAATAGCTGCAATGTTGATCGCAGGCACCAAGGCCAGTGTCATGTCTGTGGCTGCGTCCCCGGTTACCGGACTGGAACCTGGTTGCAAGACGGCGCCAGGAAGTAGGTAAAGGTCGGAGCCCTCCGACATTTGGTCGAGCCATCCTTGAATGAGTTGTTGCACAAGTATAAGAGGCATTTGAGCCAAAGCCTTGTCCAATCCGGAGTTGATCTCGTTTTGGCCGGCACCGGCGAAGCCGGACTCAAAGGCCCAAGGATGTGACGCGCCAAAGACAGTGCAAATCGGCCGTCGATTCACGATTTTGAAGTCGACATAGTAAGTGAACGTTCCATTGACCGCTGCAACTCCAGGTGGTGTGTTCAGATGAAATGGCACGTTGATCGTCAGGATAATCTTCTCCTGGAATTCAGCCGGGACACTGGCTATGCCGCCAGCCGATCTCCCGGGTCCTTGAACTGTTCTTCCCAAGGCGTAGGAGAGTCGTATGGGAGGTCGAAATGATGCCCTCGGCTCCGCCTGAACCTTTGTTTGAACAATGTTTTTAATGCCCGGAGAATTGAATGCGCCTTCGCCTCCCAAGTTGATTAGCTGTTCCCGACTGGTCCGGATAATCGCGAGCGCGGTTCCGATGCCCACCCATGCATTGAGGAGGTCTTTACCCGCGATTTGAGTGGTGACGCTTCGGAACTGGCCTGGCTTTTGCCAATCGCTTTCAAAGCTGTAAACGCTCAAGTAGTTCATATGGACGCTTTGCAGAAGTGGAGTTTGCGCCAGAATCTCGGCTTTCGTTGAGGTTATCCGCGACGTAGCGTCGAGGTGAGTCCAACGACTCCGCCAATGTCACCGACCTTTGCGAATTATGCGGCGCACAAGCCTCGTGCCATGACGCAATTGTTCTGGAGATTCGCTTCCTCGTTGAGTGGTCTGGCGGCAACGAGATATGTCCGGGCGGGCAAGGTGCCTCCATTGACGCCCACTTTGCCAAATTCGGCAATGCGAATGACAGATTCGCCCGGTTTGAGATTAAGGATGACCTTTCGATGGTCGCCTGTTTCCAGGTCCATGGCGAAGCACTCGATCGAACGCTTCGTTCCAACAGGAGTTGTCGCAGTGCCATGAAAGGTCACTTGGAAGATGCAACTGGCACAGTCGGTGACTCGTTTGAATCTCGAATCATTGGGGTTCGGAGGAGTGTCGGGATGGGATGAATCATAGGACGCTTGAGAAAGTATTTCTATAAGTACGTCCGGTGCACCGGTGATTAGATGTTTTGACATGGTCGTTTCTGTTGTCCTGTGTTTCCGACGCGTCCCGGCGAGGTTGGCAAGTGTCACCACCTCCCCGGTCAGCGCGGCCGATTGCGAGTGGCCATCGGCCTTACTCTTCCTAATGCGGATTTCTCAGGACAAAAGTGCCAAGCGGATTGGCGTCACTTTTAGTTAGGGAGGTGCCACCGCGCGGCGTGGGATCTGGGCGGCGGAGGTCGTCTCCCAGTCCAAGTTCATCGCTGCCAGTTCCTGACGGATCATCTGCAGATTCCAAAGCTGGATGGCCCCTTCGTTGTTGACCGAGGCCAGTTGGGATCCGTCGCCGTTGAAAGCCAACCCGTGAATACCCGTGGGAACGGGGGCTTCGAGCGCCGCCAGCTCAACCCCAGTCGAGGTCTCAATCAGCGTCACGGTGTTACGGGAGATCGCGAGCGCAGCCATGCGGCTATCGGAGGAGATTGCCAGGTATCCCCAGAAACCGGCCGAATGGCGCGGGATAGCATAGAGGCTCTTCCACTCGCCAACTGTATGGGCCCGATACTCGACCCCATCCCCGACAATCAAGTATCGGCCATCCTGGCTGAATTCCGCAACGATGGAGGCGTGAGCAGGTAGTTCTCGCACGTGCTTGGAAGTGGTTAGGTCATAGATGTCCAGACTCTCGCTAAAGCGGTTCCAAGTCGCCGCAAAGTGGCCATCTGCGCTTAGCGCCGCGAACTCAACCGCGCGAATCGCCGAAACCCGACTTTCTTCCTTACCAGTGAGGGGGTTCAGAATTGTCACGAACCCGTCCGGGCCGATCGTGACTGTTCGACCCTGGGGTGTTCGCTGCGGTCTGCTAATTGCCGACTTGCCCTCAAAACTCTGTTGAAGCGCCATTCTGGTTGAACCTCTGCTTGCGTTCGGATTGATTCGCCAAGTTTCCACCGCATTTCGTCCCGCCAGATAGAACTGGACGCTGCCGGGAACGAAGGTGGCGAACATGTCTCCACGATGTTGTTGGATCGCTTCCACCTCCTCGCCGGTCTTCAGATCCCAAAGACAAACACTCCGTTCGTGAGTGGACAGCAACCACCGTCCGTCCGATGAGAAATCGCACGTGATTCCGCGATCCGGATCGCCATTCCGTTGCAGGACGGTGTAGCCAACGCCGGGCACAACTTCCAAAATAGCGATTTTGCCCCAAGCGGTCGTGCAGGCGAACCGATCGTCGCTTCGGCTGAAGGGAAATATGGTTCCAAAAATCGGCTCATCAACCAGAGCGCGTTTCGCGGCCAGATCCCACAATTTCAAGACCCCGTCCCAGCCATGACTTATAAGGTATCTGCCTCTCGATGCGCTGATGCTGACTCGAGTCGGAGTCCATTCGTGGCCGCGGAGGCTTGTCCCTTCCAAGCCGGTGGTGGTGTCCCAAAACCGCAGAACGTTATCGGCGCAGGCAGTGGCCACAAGATTGCCTGCCGGATCCCAGTCAATACCCATCACCCAGCTGGGGTGTTCGAAGCTGTGGACAATCCTCCCCGAGGTCCAATCCCAAAGTCGCACGACTGTGCCCGCATCGCTCGAAAGGAGTTGGCGCGAGTCCATAGGATTGAACCGAATAAAATAAGGCAAGCTGCCATGGCCGAACGAAGCTGCTTCCCTTCCGGTAGAGGCGTCCACCACCCGGATCGGCCAATTCGAGCTGTTTTCCTCGTAGGAAATCGCGAGATATTTGCCATCGGCGCTGGAATCAGCCGTTCGATAACGCGGTCCATCGACCTGCCAGAGGCAGGTCTTGCCCTCAACATCAAAAGCTTGGACGCGACTCGATTCGCCGCTACCCGTCACGTGGAGCAACGCACCTCGGCGGCTGAAACAGAGGTCTATCAAGGGAGAAGACGGACTGCCCACTTCGAATAAAGGGGTTTCGTTTCCCACGCGGCACACCCTAATCTTGCCGGTCTTATCCGCGTAGGCGTAGCGACTATAATTGGCATCGAATCCGCCAAAGAGTCCATTCAGTGGATATGCGTTCCATTCTGCGACCGTGCGAAGATCTGTCAGTGCAAGACAAGCAATGGCCTCGCTCCGGAGGTCTATTCCCGGCCGGATCTCTGCTGCTTTTTTCAGGAGCGTCAACCCAGTAAAACGTCGCCCGGCGCGATGACTCCATCGGCCCGCCTGCGCCTGAGCTAAATAGGAATCACGAACCTTAGCTAGCGCATCG
>JAXMHN010000019.1:0-94267 GCA_046346765.1 Verrucomicrobiota bacterium
TGACGTGCCATTGCTGGGAATGCCCGCCGAAGCCGATTGGGTGCTCTATGCCCCTTACGAAGATAAGACCCTCATCCGAGACGTCCTGGCCTATGATCTGGCGCGCAGTATGGGGCATTATGCGCCCCGCACTCAGTTCGTCGAACTCTTCATCCGCAGTTCCCAGGGTTCCCTCTCGATGCGCGATTATGAGGGCGTGTATGTCCTGACGGAAAAGATCAAGCGAGGGAAAAACCGCGTGCCAGTGGCCAAGCTCGAGGCTAAAGACCGAACCGAGCCGGATATTAGCGGCGGCTACATTCTGAAACGCGACCACAGCGACGGCCCAGGGGCGCGCTTCCGGACGTCCCATGGCGGACCTTACTTTTATATCTATCCCAAACCGGACAAGATCACCTCCGAACAGAAACGATGGATTCGGGAATATCTCCAAACGTTCGAGTCCACGCTCGAGAGTCCGGAGTTCGATGACCCGCAACACGGCTACGCCCGCTTCCTCGACGTTGATTCCTTCATTGACGCCCATTGGCTGATCGAGCTGGGCAAAAACGTGGACGGCTTCCGCTATAGCGCCTTTCTGAGCAAGGATCGTGACGGCAAACTCAAGCCCGAACCGCCCTGGGATTGGAACCGATCGTTCGGCAACGCCAACTACTACGGAGGCGGGCAACCGCGCGGGTGGTATTGGACCAACCTGCGGCCGAATGAAATCAACTGGTATCGCCGACTGCGACAGGACCCGGCTTTTGCCCGCCGATGCACCGCGCGCTGGCGGGAACTTCGCCAGGGAGCGTTTGATCCGAAGCGGATTAGCGGACGTATTGACGAACTGGCCGCACAGCTGGCAGGCGCACAAAAAAGAAACTTCCAGCGTTGGCCGGTTCTGGGACACCAAGTCACCTGTAACTATTACGTCGGAGATTCGTTCGAAGCCGAAGTGCAGTGGCTGAAGAAGTGGATCGACCACCGCATCGCGTGGATCGATCAACAAGTGGCCAAAGTCTCGGATAATTGACCTTCACGAAATGGCCTTGAGCCAAGGCGTCGCTCCGCGTCTCTGCAGCAACGGCCGCAGACGCTGTCTCTCAACAGGCTCCCTGAAGCCCGCGCAGGATCTGCTCCGCATTCGGCGGATTCCACCAAATCCGCTTACCCAAGTCCGAGGCGATCACTCTGGCGGCATTGTAGCCGCACAGCCCGGTGATGTTGCCGCCAGGATGAGTCGAACCGCCGCACAAGTATAATCCCGGAATAGCGGTCCGATACGTGCCGGCGCCTGCGAAAGGCCGATGAAATCCCACTTGGCCCGATCCGAACGAGCCCACCAGCAAATCGCCGCCCCGCATGTTGGGCAATCTGACTTCTGTTTCCACCGGGCTGAGGGCAAACCGGTCGAGCACGATGCCATCTTGCAGGTTGGGCGCATACTCTTCCCAAAACCTCATCAGAGCCGCGCCGTGGATATCCCGTTCCGCGGCCCACTCAGCCGGATTGCCCCGCAATGCATACGGCACCTTCTCCCACAGAAAAGCCGTGTGTTTGCCGGCAGGCGCTTGGGATGAGTCGAACAACGTTGGGCAGGCACCCCAGGCAACCGGCGCCGGCAGCGAGCCACGGCCGTGCGCGTCCACCATCGAGGCGAATTGATCCAGCCCTTCCAATCCGATGAGCACCATGAAGGCGCCCGCTAGTTCGGGGCGGCGGCTGGCAGCCGTATAAAGCGGAGGTTCGTCCAAGGCCAAGTGCAACCCAAACAACGGTGCCAGCACATTATATTGAAAGCCTTCGGCGGCGCGTCGCAGCTCCGTCAGGACTGCCTCGGGCGAAAGCAGCTCCAGAAAAGTCTGCTGTGGGTTCAATCCCGACGCAATGAATCCGCTGGCCTCGATCCGCTCGCCGGTGGTCAGCTCGATCCCCCGCCCGTCCTCTCCACCAGGATCCGGCGCAATCCGATCCCGCAGCGCACTTGGCCTCCGTGTCGACTGATGTCGCTGAGGAGGCTTCGCGCCAGGCTGACGGAGCCACCCACCGCCATCTGCGCCTTGCTGCGCGAGGCGAGCAAAGCAGGAATGGTGTGACCAAACCCCGGTAAACGAAGATCGACTTCACGCAGGCCATTAAAGAAAAGCAGACCTGCCCGTACCGTGTCGTTTTCGAAATACCGTTGGACGAACTCCAAAGGCGAGAGGGACGAGAGTGCCAACAGCCGTCGGCCGAGAGCGGACCCGCTCAACAGTTGGCGGCGCAAGTTTGGCTCCAAAGGAGGCGACTGCGCTTCCGGCAAGAGGATGTTCTCAACGATCGGCTTGAATTCCTCGGCGAATGCTTTCAGGACGGCGGCATCGCGGGCGCAAAAAGCCGCGCAGCTCTCGACCGTCCGATCCAGGTCGGTCCACCACTCGAGGGACCGGCCGTCGCGGAGAAGCATGGCGACGTTCAGCTCGGGTTCGAGATAGCGCGGACCGTTGCGGTGCAGGTCCAGGTCTCGATACCAGGGCATGGCCGTCGCCCCACGATGAAAGAACGAATGAACGTTATGACGAAACCCCGGGACGCGCGGGTTATCCATCGTCATCAATCCGCCACCCGCAATTGCGGCGCTATCGAGGGAGATTGTCTCCAAGCCGCAGCGTCCGAGATATGCCTGCAAGACGAGGGCATTGTGGCCGGTGCCCAGAATGATGCCATCGAAGGATGTATTCATTCCGGCATGGCCAGCGGTTCGAAGCAGGATGGATCGAACAATGGCCTGACACCGAATGGAGCCCGGTTGACTGAGTCCAATTGGATCTGCCCCTCGCGAATGGCGAGGGCGGCATAGCCTTCGGAGTTCCGGGAGTAGAGATCGCGATGGGCGGCCAGCATGGCGTTCTGCCACTCGTCCGGCCATAAGCTCAGGCCCCGAAAATAGTGGTGTCCGTTCCGTTCGACGTGTTCAATCCCGAGCGCGGCCATCATGGCCAAATCCTGCAGGAGCGCGACAGGACCCAAGTTGGCCAAGTCCTCGCCCGTCAAGACCAGCTCCTGGCCCGACCGCCGCCGGAACTCCAGCAGACAAGCGTTCGCGACGCCTTTGACGATCCCTTTGCAATTCTTGTGGCTCGTGCCGCCATAGCCAAGGTTCAGTGCCCGGGGCACATCCCCGATGGAGGCATCCGACTCATCGATGATCAATCGGGGACGATCTGGCCAGTCGCGCAGGTCAGCGGCGAGCTCGGAGCCGAGCGCTCGTTCGCGGTGGACTGGTTGCTCAACCACTAATATGTGCCGCCAAAACTCGGCCAGGGAGCGGTCGCCTTGGGCCGTTTCCCAAAAGGATCGGAAAGCTTCCAGGTTGGCGAAATTCTCGTTGCCGTCGAGGGTCACGAGATACTGGCCGGCGGTTTCGCGATCCAGTAGTCTGCTGATCTGGCGCAGGCGTTCTAAATCGCGCCCGGCTTCGGCAAAGAGTTTGATTTTGAAGTAACGCAATCCGTAGGCGCGAACGGAGCTTTCCAGGTCCTGCGGTAAGCCGTCATCAACTCTGTCCCCCGGCTGAATCTCATTCGGCCCGAGCGGATCGCCCAAACCAACCGTGTGCCGCACCTGACACCGGGCTAAAGGCTCTGGGGGCAGCAAATCCCTCGGCTGAGCAGACCCGAGTTCGGGATAAATCTCGCCCAGGCGCACACCCAGCCGGTTGGTGATCAGGAGCCGATGGAGCGGTTCGTCCGCATGGCGGCATAAACCGTCCAGCACGGCCCGCTCCACCAGACTCGTCCCCAATTGGGCCAGTAAGGGAGCTATTCGTTCCGCGTCTGCCCATTCGCGCTGCTGGCGATGCAGTTCCTGCCAGAAATCGAAGAAGCCGACCGGCGCACGCGCGACCGTCTCGGCAACGCCCGCGGCATGCCCAATGACTTGCAGCATCCCGGGCAGATCCTGCTCGAAGGTCGTAGCCGGATCCTTGGTAAACCACTTCGGGGGCAATCCTTCCGCGCTCAACCCGAGCCATGCAACGCCTGCTCTCCAAACGGTCGCGCGGACAAAAAGGTGCGGCACCTCCGTCATGCTGGCAATGCCATAACGGAACGGGAAACGCGTCCGGGTGCGTCGCACATAAAACTCGAACGGACCAATGGTGAAGAGTTCGCTCACGGGCGCGCGAGGTAAAGGTCCCGCCCCTGAGCCAGCGCCGCCATTTTGCGATCGGCGACCGAGCGCGGCAGCATCCAGAACCCACAATCGGGATGGACATAGCGCACCCGGTCAGGGCCGAGGATCTGTTCAGCCCGCTCGATCGCCCAAGCAATTTCGTCAGGTGTTTCGATGCGGTTGATCTTGATATCGACCACACCGAGGCCAATGCCCAGGCGCGCCTCCACCCCACGCAAGGCGTCCAAGTCAGATGGCGGCCGATGGGCCAGCTCAAGGACGAGATGATCCGTCCGCAACCGGTTGAGAAAGGAAATGAGGGCAGCCCAATCCCCTTGCTGAATGGTCTGTCCT
This sequence comes from Verrucomicrobiota bacterium, assembly GCA_046346765.1. Lineage (GTDB taxonomy): Bacteria > Verrucomicrobiota > Verrucomicrobiia > Limisphaerales > SIBE01 > JAXMHN01. The sequence continues at coordinate 4,489 of JAXMHN010000019.1, forward strand.
CCGTAATTGCCGAAGCAGAAATGAACGGCCTTTTCCACGCGAATCGCATCCAGCACCCGATTGATCGCTTCGGCGGCCAAGGGACCATCAGCCGGGCGTCCCGGAACATTGGCTTCATCCAACTGCACACAAGCGCAGGCGACATCGCGGACTTGCGCCGCGAGCACGTCAGCGATCGCCATAGTCAGCCTGGCAAAATCGCGGTAATGGTCATCGAGCAGCGTGCGGGCGAGCATGTAAGGACTGGTGATCGTGAACTTGAAAGGCCCTCCAGCGACGCCGGCAGCGCGGGCGCAGTCTTCCGGCAGATTCAAGCTGCCTTCGGTGATGCCAGCGGTTACTACCGCCGCAGGCTTGCGGCGAAAGCCCATGGCTGGATTTGCCCGGAAAACGGCCTCATCGAGACGGCCCACTTCTCTCCGGATGCCGCCCAGCTTATGGACAAAATACTCGATCATCCCATTCGTCTCGGGATGGTTGACGTCAAAACGATACAATTCGCCATCCGTGGCCAAATCAATGCCGGCCTGTCTTTGAGTATCAAAGACCACCCGAGTCGCGTCGATCAGCGCCTGCTCGGTCGGGAAGGCTCTCAGCCAATCCGGAACCGGGTATGAACCGACCGTTGTTGTCAGGATACGCGGGTTGCGCCTGGGATTCATGCGAGGTCCGGCCAGTGTATGAGCGCAGACAGCGGGCGAACAAGCGGAAACGGGGGGAAGTTGGGCCGAGCTGGCGGCGAGAGGCAGAGTGGAGTAAATGATCAGCGCTGGCGATTCCATATCGCCGAGGGCTTCCACTCCCGCGTCTTATACTCTTCAATTTCGTTCGGGTCGAAGTCGTTGTGGTCGGTGAAGATGATGTCGCCCTGGTTGTTGACCCAACGGTGTCGGTAGGCAGCCGTGTCTCGCTCGATCTCCCCGGTAAAAGGATTTTTGTATTCCTCCTGTCCGCCGATGAACAACCACTGTTCGTGACGCATCTCGGCGTGGGCTTTACGCCGGTTCTGCAAAATCTCATTGGCGACCTGGTTGATGTATCGGTCGGTTTCCCGGACCATTTGGGTGCGATTGGCGATTTGCCGATTCGCACTGGCCACCCATGGCGGATTCATGTGGTCGGACGTCCTCACCAGATCCAACAGTGGCTTCCAGGTCTCGTATTCGGCCGCCGGAGCGCGCATCACGATCGTCCGCTCGTTCCACCACGAGAAGGCGCCGGCGCGACTATCCACAATGACCGTTATCAATGCCTCTCGATATCGTCGGCCGCGCTCGGTGTACTCGACGAGAAGCCCAGCGGCGCTATAGCCGTTGGCGCGAACCCCCATTTGAACCAGCCCTTGATTCACTTGCCGGTTGGCATTTTCATAGGCCGCGATCAGTTCCGGCATGCTGTCTTCCAGCAAAATGCTCAGATCGCGCAGATCGGGACGAGAGGAATGCAAAAGTTCGAGCAAGAATGCTTTCGGTGTCGGCAGCGGCTTGACCAGCATTCCCCGATAATAGCTTCCCAACGGAAATCCCGCGAAGCCGAGTTGAGCAAGGCTGAGGTCGGCGTAGTACCCAAACTGGCGCCCAGCGAAACATCACCGTCCCAGCTTCGTCGTTCTTGACGGTCAGATCATTTTTTGGCGACAGAGTATTGCCAGGGCCGTTCATCTCGAGCGGGTTGACATTGAAGATGCCTCCCGTCGCAGCCAACCTTTCGGTTTCAAAACCAAAAGGCCCTTTCGTTAGGCTCCCAGGTCTTTTCCAGGACCATCGCGGGAAGCTTTGTTGGCGGGATGGCAGTGGCGGAGACTTGAGACGGCAGAAGCGCTGCCGGTGCATTGGTTTGGAGCGGTTGTGGGAGCACGCTGACCGCCGCCCAGCCTCGGTCGATTGACTCGGCTCGGTCCCCGGCCCGGCGCGCGGGGTCGACCATTGGTCGTGACCCGGTTCATGGTAACAGCTTGACCGGCGGCGTCGATCAACCAAAGCGTATCGCGATCGACGAAGCGAAAATGGAAGCTGACCATCCCAGGTTGCCCTTCCGGCATCAGGTTCAAAACCTGGCCCGCCTGCTGGTAGCGGCCAGTGTGGCTTTCCTTGGCCTCGATGGTGGCGGCAGTTTGTCGAAAGTTCCGTCTGCCATGAATTCGGCGGCGGCCTCCACTCCAGGCGTCCGGGCGGTCCATCGGCCCAGCAACCAGTTGTCCGTCTCGTCGTGGACTGGGGCCGCGGCAAGCAGGTTGCCCTGCATGAGAGCGGGACGCGCTGAGGTGGACGGGGTGAGATCGACGACGAGTTCGGGATTCAACCCCGCGCTTCCTGCCGCCAGAAACAAACTGAGGAGGCTTCGCATACATCAGCTCCTCACCAACAGACTGCCTAAGGCGCGCAGAGTAGCACTACAGCCGCTGGCACGTCTACTTTAATATCCGGTGCGCAAACGCCAAAACCGCCTCCGCGGGGCGGATCCCGCTCGCAACCGTCATTCGTAACGGAGGGCCACCTGGGGATCTACCCTGGCCGCCCGACGAGCGGGGATGAAGCTCGCCAGAAAGGTGACGCCACCCAACGCCGCCGACATTCCGAAAAAGATCCAGGGATCGAACGGGCTCACTCCATACAGAAAGCTCGACATCAATCGAGTAAACACAAAGGCGCCGGCCAGGCCAACGGAGACACCGATGCCTCCCAGGACCATTCCCTGGCCGAGGATTAGCCGGACCACGTCGCGAATCTGCGCCCCCAAAGCCATGCGAATCCCGATCTCTTGAGTCCGTTGGCTCACGGCATAAGCCATCACGCCATAAATGCCCATGGCCGCCAGGATCAGCGCGACGATTCCGAGGCCGGACAGCAGCGTCGCTGCAATGCGTTGGGCAAGAAATGCAGCTTCGATATAGTCCAGCATTGGCAGGTTGGCCCAGACTTCCACAGCCGGATCCAGGGAGTGAATCGTATCGCGCAATGGCGCGGTGAAAGCAACCGGATCCCCCGTGCAGCGCAAAACCACCCCCAAATTGAGGTCCCAAGCACCTTGTCGATAGGGCAAATAGAAGAACTCTTTTGGGGCTTCGTTCAAAGACCGATATTTGCCGCCTTTAACCACCCCTACTACCGTCATCTCCCCACGCCAGATGGTAAACTTGCGGCCGACAGGATTTTGGCCAGGCCAGAAGCGCTTCGCCATGGTCTCGTTGATGATGGCCACCTTGCGCGCCTCCTGGTCATCCGTGTCCCGGAAATCCCTGCCTTCCAAGATGGGAATCTGCAACGCGCCAAAGTAGTCCGGCGAAATGATGCTGTAGGACACGGATATGTCTTCATTGGGTCGCCGGACGTAACCTTCCGGCTGGACGGGCAGCCTGGGGCCGCCTTCAAACCCCAACGGAAACCAACTAGCCAGGGCGGCATGACGAACTCCGGGCAAGCTGGAAAGTCGCTCGTGCAGGCGACGATAAAAGACGAGTCCGTTGGTGCGATCGTAGCCGTTCATCCCGATCCGCAATCCCGCCAACAACAAATTCCTCGGATTGAAGCCGAGCTCAACCTGGCGCGCCTTTTGAAAGCCCTTCAAACAAAGCCCCGCCCCGACCAGCAAGAGCAAAGCGAGCGCGACTTCGGAAACCACAAAGGCACTCCGGATGCGATGATGGGCTAAACCGACGCTGCCGCTACGCCCCCCTTCCTTCAAGACCTCACTGAGATGGCTGCTGGCGCTCTGTAACGCAGGCACAAGTCCAAAGACCACCCCGGTAGCCAATGCCACCAACAAGGTGAAACCCAGGGTTTGCCGGTCGAAGCCGAAATGAAAAGCAATCGGCAAGTGCGAATTGGGCATGAAGACCGAGAAGATGGTCACTCCCCAATTGGCAAATAGAATACCGCAGGCGCCACCCACCGCCGCCAGCAGCAAACTCTCCGTCAGCAACTGGCGGATCAGCCGCATTCGCTTCGCCCCAACCGCGAGACGGATGGCAATCTCCTTTCTCCGGCCCACGGCGCGTGCCAACAGCAAATTGGCGACGTTCGCCGAGACGATCAGAAGGACTCCGAAACTGACCGCCATCAGAATCCGAAGGACCGGCAACATGAGGGCCTGCGCGCCATATGGCGCCTGCCACAGCGGCAGGACGCGGATGCCAAATTCCTGGTTGGTCGCGGGGAATGCCTTTTCCAGTTGGCCTGCCAACAAGTTCACAGCAGCTTGGGCCTGCCGAATATTGACGCCCGGCTTGAGTCGAGCTTGAGTGTGCAGCCAACGATCTTCGCGGGAGAGCAGGGAGCCAAAGTTAGCGACCGGCTCGTGCATGGAGACCGGAGCCCAGAAGTCGCAACTCAAGCCGCTCATGGTTCCAAGGAACAAGGGCGGGGCTACACCGACAATCGTGAAGCTGGTTTGATTCAGCTCGACGGTGGTCCCGACAATGCCTGGATTGGCCCCGAAGCGCCGTTGCCAGAACCCGTGACTGATCACCAAAACCGGGTTGCCCCTCGGACTCTGATCCTCCTTTGCGAGAAAGGCCCGTCCCAAAAGAGGCCTGACGCCCAGGACCTCGAAGAAGTTGGCGGTCGCAATTTGCCCATAGACCCACTCCGACTTGCCCTCCAACGTCAGGCACGCTGGCGTGACCTGGGAGCCGATCACGCCGCTAAAGACATCCGTCAGGCCGGCATAATCCCGCAAGTCGGGCAAGGAAACGGTGTCGATCGTCAGGGCCCCATGAGTGCTTACCAGCGCCGCCAGTCGCTCGCACGCCACCACCCCCGAGACCGGCCGCAGCAATACGTTCTGAATCCAACAGAAAGCCGTGGTGTTGGCGCCGATGCCAAAGGCCAAGGAGAGCACGGCGACAGCCGTGAACCCAGGGCTCTTGCCAAGCATCCGGAAAGCGTAGCGAATATCATTCATGTTGATCAGCTTCCGTCACGTGGACCCTATGGGCATGCCCCGCGCTCAGTGCCGCCCGCCTTGATCCAACCAGGGTGGTCCTTTGCCTGGCCCCAATGGACCAGGCACATCCCGACGGAGGGTTCCACCAAACCACGGCCAACGCCCCCCCGCTGGCTACTTCATTTCAACCGCCTCTTCTTCCACAACTCGACCATCAAAAAGATGAATCGTGCGCTCCGCGTGTCGCGCGAACCGGGCGTCGTGCGTGACCATGCAGATGGTAGCGCCTTCCTGGTGCAATTCCCGGAGCAGTTGCATGACTGCCTCGCCGTTCTTGGAATCGAGGTTGCCAGTCGGCTCGTCCGCCAGAAGAATGGAAGGCTTCCCGCCCAGGCGCGCGCGACCGCCACGCGTTGCTGCTGGCCGCCGGAAAGCTGAGAAGGATAATGTTTCATACGATGCGCCATGCCCACTTTTTCGAGCGCCTCGCTGACCCGCTGTTTTCGTTCGGTCGAACTCATGCCGCGATAAGTGAGGGGCAACTCCACATTCTCGTAAACGGTCAAATCGCCGATCAGATTGAAGCTTTGAAAAATAAAGCCCACCTCACGATTGCGGATCCGAGCGCGCTCGGCGAGACCAAGATTCGCGACCGACTGATCGTTCAGAATGTAGGTGCCTTCGGTAGGCGAATCGAGCAGGCCGAGGATGGAGAGCAGCGTCGACTTGCCACAGCCGGAAGGGCCAGCGATGGAAACGTACTCCCCGCGTTGAATCCGGAGATGGATGCCGGATAAGGCATGCGTCTCAACTTCGTCCGTGTAGAAGACTTTGGTGATACCTTCGAGCGTGATGAGGGCATTGTCATTCATGCGGCGTCAATGATCGGGTTCAGGCAGCGTTTCGGGCAGGGCCAGGACGACCCAGGGCAGCGGCAGTTCAGCTTTTCCTCGAAGTGAATCAAATGAATAAGCGTCGCCATGCGGTCACATCAATTCAACCGCAGGCGGTCATACCCATCCCACTGGGACATGTCCGAGAGAATGATCTGGTCCCCAGGCTGGAGGCCCTCGCGTATCTCCACGAAGCTGACCGAAGTGCGCCCGAGCTTGACCGGAACGCGGATGGCTGTCTTACCCGAATCGATCACTTTGAACAGACTGACCGTGCTGTCGGCTTCGCCATGAACCGGACGCCCGACGAAAACAACGTCTTCGAGCTTTTCGAGCTGGATCGTGCCGTCGACCGTCAAATCCGGCCGCGCGCCCTTGGGCAGAGGTCCATCGAGGGCGACATCCACCGTGACGGTTCCATTGATGGCCGCAGGGTCGATTCGAGTCACGTGTCCTGGAATGAGGCCGTTGCGCGTGTCAATGGACGCAACCTGGTTCAATTCGATATCCTTGGCCTGAGTCTCGGCCACCTTGATCTCCGCCTTCAATCGCTTAGGGTTGGCCACGCGGGCCAGGTTCGCACCGGCAGCGATCTGTTGCCCGACTTGAAGCTGCGTCAATTCGCCGAGCTTCTGCAGCACGCCATCAATGCCCGCGCGGACCTTCAATGACTCAACTTGCTGCTTCTTCAACTCGTAAACGGCGCGCAAGCGGGCGAGTTCAGCTTCCTGGGCAGCCAACTGCGCTCGACGGGATTCGGCCACCGTTAGAAGGCGCTTGTCCTCCAGGGCGCAGCGAATCGCCAGTTGCTCCGCTTTAGTGCGCGAACGGGCGGCGGTGAGACGATCAACCAGCTTATCCTGGAGGAGCTTTTCATCCGCTTCAGCATCGAGCTTGGCGACGCTGCAATCGGCTTTCAAGGCGGCGACGTTCGCCTCAGCCGCCAGGGCGTCGCTATCGAGCTGCACCTTGAGTTTGTCCGATTGAGCCTCGGCGGCCTTCACGGCCCATTCAGCATCGAAAGCCGCTTGAACCAGCTCGGGATTGCTCAGTTCCAGGATGATCGTGTCGCTCTGCACCGCTGCCCCAGCTTGGACGTGAAGGAGCTCGACCCGGCCGGCATTCATTGCCGGAATCCAACGGATCTCTTCCGGAAGCAGCGCACCGTTGCCGCGGACTTCGCGGAGCATTTCACCGCGTTTGACAGTTCCCGGGTAGAGGGCGCCGCCCTCGACGGAAGGAGCCGCTGGCTTGAGTTGTGAGAGTCCCACAGTGACCAAAGCCAGAGCGAGGAGCGAGGCGGTCCCATAGATGATGCGACGCCGTCGGCGGCGGCGGGCTTCGTGAGGTCGCGGAATATCCATAAAGCGTGGAATCGACGTTACAGATCGAAAATGCCGATGACGTTCACCGCTTAGCCCTTTGCACGCGCTGTGCCACTTCCACGGTCTCATGCAACTAGTTTGGACACAGCGCCTAACCGAGTTGGCATCGACCGATTCAGGCGTTTCAAACGTTCGGCTCTGGGAATCGGCCATCCCACAAATGGGATACCAACCCATCGCCTTTTCATCAACTCACAAAATGCTCGATATCAACCCTTTGAAACATTCTAAACCGACGCGTTACCGCCGTGCCCGTGCGCGAACACCTCGAGAGCGAGATGGCCTGGTCGCCCTCCCTTCTCTCCGTGGGCAGTCGGGTCAGTTCCGGTGATTTGATTTGCGTCCCAAGCGGAGTTGCGATTACTGGAAGCGACATGGACAGAGCAGCCAACCCGATGAGCGGCCTAATCGTGCGACGCGCAATCGAAGCGGACGTGCCGGCCATTCTGGCCATCTATAACGATGCGGTTCTGCATACGACCGCCAGCTACGACTACGAACCACGCACATTGGAGCATCGTCTGGCCTGGTTTGAAGATCACCAAAAGAACGATTACGCCATCTTCGTCGCGCTGGCCCCGGACGGGACCGTTGCGGGATGGAGCGCCTTGAATCGATACCACGATCGGATGGGTTACCGTTTCACGGCCGAGAACTCGGTTTATGTGGCAGCACCGATGCGCGGGAGAGGAATCGGGAAGGCGCTCCTGGGGCCGTTGATCGATGCGGCGCGGGCACGGTCACTCCACGCCATCATTGCCGCTATTGATGGCAGCAACGCGGTCAGCGTCCGTTTGCATGCCGCCTTTGGATTCGAGACGGTCGGCCATTTCAAACAAGTCGGCTACAAATTTGATCGGTGGCTGGACGTTATTTACATGGAGCTGCTGCTGTGACCGAATTGCCTCTGGCGAACGACCGCCTAGTGTGCTGCCACTAGCGTTTCCTCACATCCAGACAGACAAGCGTTCCTTGCGCATTTCGACAGTATATTCTGCCGTTGGCCAGTACCGGCGGTATCCAGCATTTGCCACCCAGCACCTGCGCCCGGGCCGAGGCTTGGAAACGTTCCTGCGACGCGTCTGCGACCACCAGCTCCCCTTTGTCGGAAAGGACGATCAACTTTCCGTCAGCAATCATCAGTGAAGCACAGCCCAACCCGCCCTGGCTCCATTTGAGTTCGCCTGAGGCGAAATCCACACACCTGAACTCCGCGGGAGGGCGGTCGGTGTTGCCGGTGATGCCGTAGAGAGCTCCCTCATAGAGGACACTGGTGGAGAAATGATTGGCCATACTCTGGTTGTGCCAGACTTCCGTTGCGCCTTGGCGGCTCATCTTGAGCAACGCCCCGCCGCGGTCAAACGTGGAGATGAAGACCTTGTCGCCGGAAACGATTGGGTCGGCAATATTGAGGTCCCATTTGGTGACCCAGGGATAACGCCAGAGTTCGGAACCGTCTTCGAGCGCGGCGCACACGAGCGCCTTCGCGGCGAAGATCAATACGCACGGTCGTCCTTCGATAGTCACTGGGAGGGGTGTCGCATAGCCGGCGGCCTCCTTGCCGGAAAACCATTTGATTTGGCCGTTGGATTTGGCGACAGCCATTCCGGCGGAGCCGGCGTTCAAGATGAGGAGATCATCCTGCACCAGGGGGGAGCCGGCAAAGCCCCATCGCGGCATGATGGCGCCGGGCTGTTGGGTCAGGCGGATCGTCCAGCTCACGTCGCCGGTGGCCGAGTCAAAGCAATAGAGGTGCCCCTCTTTGCTTAGAGTGTAGAGGGAATGGCCATCCACTGTCGGGGTCACGCTGGTCCCGCCTTCGTAGTATTGCGGGCGCAGTCCGCAAGGGTAACTATGCTTCCAGATGAGCGTCCCGTCTGCAGCGTTGCAGCAGAAGACGCTGTCCATCCCGTCCGTGTTGCCCATGGTATAGACCCGGCCTCCGGCGACAGACACGGAGGAGAACCCGATCCCAACCGACGCCTTCCAGAGGAGCGGCGGCCCTTCTTTGGCCCATGCTGCCGACCAATCGCTCTCGGCCGTGGTTCCATTCCGCTCCGACCCACGCCATCGCGGCCAGTCCGAAGACCAACCAGGCGGAAGCAAGCTCATCAAAACGCCAAGCCAGAGCACCACCCCTCGCTGCCGCTCGGCGGCACGCCAAAGTCCGGCGATGCGCTGCATGCGGAGCCCCAAGCTCATGACCGTCCTTGCGGGGATTCGGATCACAAGGGAGACGTAGCCGACCCGGCCCGGGCTGTCAAACGCTGCGACCGAAGCTTGATTTGCGTCAACGTAGCATTCGCCCGGAGCCGACACCATCGGTGAGAACGGCAGCTCGCCACATCCATGCGAAGCGATCAAATCAAGGCCGGCATCGAACGTGCGCCGCACAGAAGTTTGCTCCGGGCAACCGGGCTGAAAGCAGAAGACCTGGGTAGGCCGTTCATCGCCGTATGCAATGCCTACACCGATATCGTGCCCGGTCATGTGCATCTGGCTCGGGTCAGTGCCATCATCAAGGAGGAGATCAGGAAAGCCGGTGGCACGCCGTTCGAGTTTAACACCATTGGAGTCTGTGATGGCATTGCCATGGGCCACAGCGGCATGAAGTATTCCCTCGCCAGCCGGGAATTGATCGCGGACAGCGTGGAAACGATGTTGACGGCGCATCGGTTCGACGGAGTCCTTTGCATCCCCAATTGCGATAAGATCGTGCCGGGCATGATCATGGGCGCTCTGCGCTGCGACTTACCCACGGTCTTGGCCAGTGGCGGCCCGATGGCTGCAGGACGCCGTTCCGACGGCACGCCGCTCGACCTGATCAGCGTCTTCGAGGGCATCGGCCAATGCAATGCGGGCCAGCTCACCGCGACCGAACTGGCCGATCTGGAATGCCAGGCCTGCCCGGGACCAGGCTCGTGTTCCGGAATGTTCACCGCCAATTCAATGAATTGCCTTGCGGAGGGGCTCGGGCTGGCTTTGCCTGGCAACGGCACTATCTTGGCCACCGATCCAAGGCGCGAGCAGCTTTGGCGGGCGGCAGCCCGGCGCATAGTCACCATGACCCGAGAGGGGCCAACCATTCGCCAAATGGCCTTGATCACTGACGGCCGGTTCAGCGGCGGCACGCGCGGGGCGTGCATCGGGCATGTTTCCCCGGAAGCGGCCGAAGGAGGAACGATTGCATTCGTCCGCGACGGAGATATCATTGAGATTGATCTTCCAAACCGCAAGCTGGCCGTGAAATTGTCGGCCGCGCAGTTGAGTCAACGGCGGAAGAATTGGCGTCCGGCAGCGCCCAAGATTCAGCATGGGTGGCTGCAGCGCTACGCGCAACTGGCGACCAGTGCGAGCACCGGAGCCGTCCTGGCCGGGGTAGCCTCCCGGGCGAAGGCCACCTAAGACAATGTCCGTCGCCTGTCATGAACCAGCCTGACTCAACCGGCCGGCGCTCGCGACCCGAACGAGAAATGTTTCTCAAGATCATCGCCTGCGAAATCGCGTTCCGCGAAATCTGCCGCGTGGTGTCTCGATCACGCCATTTGGTGGACCTTGAATTCGTCACGCAAGGCTTGCACGATCATCCCAATCGCGGGCGGGAAGAGCTGCAAAAGCGGATCGAGGCTGTGCCAGCGGGCAAGTATGATGCGATCCTGGTTGGGTACGCGTTGTGCGGCAATATTATCACCGGACTCAAGCCCAGCCACACGCCGCTGGTCATTCCGCGCGGGCACGACTGCATTACCTTTTTCCTGGGCTCGATGGCTCGCTATGATCGCCTCGTCGAAACACACCCCGGTTCCTATTACTACACCTCGGGATGGCTGGAATGTTTGCGCCGCCGCGGCGAACGCGCCTCCCCTCTCAACCTGCAGTTTCTCCCGACTCGGGCTGGGCTGAATACCGGCACTGAGTCTGTCTACACCGATTGGGTCAAGAAGTACGGTGAAGAACGGGCCAACTATCTCATGGAAGTCATGGGACAATGGACCGCGAGTTACACCCACGGCGTTCTGATTGATTTCGACTTTACCAAGCCGCTCCATTTACACGAACAAGTGGAGGCCATTTGCGAACGCCGCGGTTGGCAGTTCGAGCAAGTGGAAGGCGACCTCCATTTGCTCGAGCGCTGGGTCAACGCGGAGTGGGACGAGGAGAGTTTCCAAATCGTCCGCCCCGGTGAACAGGTGACTCCGAGCTACGACAAACGGGTCATCATGGCCGAGAAAGTCCCATGACCTGCAGGGCGCCCCGGTCATTCATACCTTCGGCGATCGCCGGGTCGCGCCCGACAATTTCCAAGCTGCCGATTGACCAGTTTATGGCGCGGGCGGGACCGAGATATACTCACGTTGCAGGAGTTCGGTCATAAGCCGGTGCCGAACGCCTTCCAGGATCTCCAAATCCCGCTTGGCCTTGAAGTAGGGACGATACTGGGCCGCCAGTTCCGCGTCTCGCAGCGTCGTCTCCTGGCTAGCTTTGTGCAGGGCCGTGACGCTTGCCTGCTGCGCCGCCACCTGCGTCCGCAACCCGCGTAGAATGCCTTGCACGCGGGCCTCAATTTGAACCTTGACCGCGGCCATGGCTTTCTTCACCGACCTGACCTGGGCATTCTCAGGGCCGAAGTCTTGCTCGAGAGAGGCGCATTGGGCTTCACGGTTGTTCAACTCGCGCAGCAGCTGAATCAGCTCTGCATCCGGCACTGCCGTTGGTATCGCCTGGGGCAGTTGGTCCGAAGGCAAGGCCATCAATTGATCCAGCAGGGTCTGGGTCCGGGCTGCCGAAGTTGAGGCGGTGGCTTCCTCCTGTTCGAGGAGGCGCAGCGCTTCCGGATGGCTCGATCCCCTGCCTTCGGTTTCAGCCAGATAAGCCGGCAGGTGAAGCGCGAGACGCAACTGATCCATTTCCTCCTGCAACTGCAGGATCCGGTGCTCCAGGTTCTTGAGCCGAATCCGCATCGAATCCAGGACGGTTGCCTCGGCCGGCGGAGAGGCCAGGGCCTTGGGGGTTTCGGGGAGCGCCGCGGGCGCCATTTTCTGCTCGGCCGCTCGAGTGAAGGTGAGGCAACAAACGACGGCCGCCAGAACGGTTGTCAGACCCCAGGTGGTGCGCGTGGCTGGTTTGAATTCCGAGATCATAATGATTCGCTTTTGCAGGTTGTGTCGGTGACCGAGAATGGAAAGCAACGCCGGGTTGACAACGGCCGGCTCCGCTCGTTCCAGCAGTTTCAAGAGGGCTTGGCCGTAAGCGCGGTGCTCGGGCCGATCCAGCACTTCCAGAACCATACTGTCACAAACCAGCTCTCGATCCGAGCGCAGCTGGCGCAGGGCCAGCCAGACGAGAGGATTGAACCAGTGCATCGCCTGCCCTGCCATCATGGCCCAGTTGAGCGGGATATCCGCGCGCCGGATGTGGGCCAACTCGTGGAGCATGATCAGGCGAAGTTCGGCTTCGCTCAGGTGAGGCAAGCTCTCCGATGGCAGCAGGAGGAGCGGCTTCGGCCAGCCAAACAAAGCCGGGAACGGAATGCCTCGCGCCTCGATCAGCTCGACGTGCCTCCTCACGCCGATCCTGGCTTTGCAGGATTCCAGCAGTGAACGAATCGCCTCGTCGCGAATGGGCGGTTGAGTTCGCAACCAGCGGGCAAATCGCCATTGCCTCCTCGCCACCACCACCAAGAGCAAGCCGCAACCGCAAGCCCACGCATACGCCGCGACGTTCGACAACTCAGGATGGAATTGAGCGGCGCGCACCGGCGGACGAAGGGTGCACTGAGTTGCCGCGGGCGAGTCCTTCCGGCTGCGTCCCCAGCTCGACCCCAATACGAGCGGCCCCAACCTCCCTTCCCACGCGGACCGGCGGCGATCCAGCCAGGTTCCAGAGGCTGAGGAGGCTGGGTGGGGCCGTGGGAAGAAACAAGCGAAACAAGACCAGCAACCCGAGGCAATAGCACAACCCGGGGCGGCAGCCACCGGCCGCCGAGCATTCGAATCGCCGCGACGAGAGTGATCAAGAGGGCGACTTCAATCGACGTCTGCCACGTCCAGAGGAACAGCCGCGACAGAAAAACAGTGACGGCAGCCATCATGATCGGTTTCGATCCAGAATCCGGCGCAGTTCTTCCAGCTCGCGCCGGGAGAGCCTTTCCCGTTCGAGGAAGCCAGCGAGGAAGGGGGCGAGGTGGCCATCGAAGAAGCGATCCAGAAACGAGCGAGTCGCGGCGTGGGTGCAATGCTGGGCATCGACAATCGGGCGATAATGAAATTCGCGCCCGATTTTGTCGTAAGCGACGGCGCGCTTGGCGAGCAGCCGACGCAGGAGGGTGTGAATGGTTTTTGGTTTCCAGGCCATCTTCTCCTGCAAGGCGGCCACGACCTGATTGGCAGTGGCGGTGCCCTGCTCCCAAAGGACCTTCATGACGACCCACTCGGCGTCCGAAATTGACGGCGGCGGGGCGGCGACGGCCGAGCGGATTTTGGACTTAGGTTCAGCCATACGGTCAAATCCTACATTTGTAGGATTTGTATCCTACACACGTAAGAGATGCAAGTGATTTTTTCCAGCCCTCCTCTTCCCCGCCAGCCTGCCCCACCCCGCGGTCGCGGGTTCAACGCCTCAGAGGCGGTGCCGCCAACCGGGCTATCTTCCCCTGGAAACCCCTAGCGCGGGTTAGGTTGCCCCCCTGCTTGCGAAGGCCCAGCGGCTTGGCCTAGGCTGCTTGAGACCGAGCTGAAAAACACGATTGAAAGGGTGATTCAAGCCTTATGCCGGAAACCGATTTTAACATCAGCCGCGAACAGATGGTGCAACTGTTGAACGAAGACCTGGCGCGCGAATATCAAGCGATCATTGCTTACACCGTTTACAGCCAGATCCTGAAGGGAGCAGCTTACATGGACATTGCGCAGGAATTGGAAAAGCATGCGCATGAAGAGCTGCAGCACGCCCTGGCGGTGTCGAAACAGATTGATTACCTCGGGGGCACCCCGACCGTCACGCCCAAAGCCGTCCGTCTATCCGACAAGCCGGAGGACCTGCTGCGGTTCGATCTGGACAACGAACGCGATACAGTCGCCCAGTATCGGCAACGCATTCGCCAGGCGGAAGCGATGGGCGAATTCGCTCTCAGCGAAGTGCTGCGCAAGATCATTGTGCAGGAGCAGGAGCACGAGATCGATCTTGCCGACGCCCTCGGGATCGATGTTCCCCAAGACAAAAAACCGGAGCGCCCGGTGCGTCAGGACGTCATCTAGTCTAGTCAAGATCGCTGACCCTTAAGTCCGTAGGCTTTTGCGGCGAGGAATTTGGCCCGCTCGCAAGGCGCGAGTGAGGCGCACACCCGCAGCGGTCTGTCACGAGCGAGCAGCACCGCGAGCGTGCCAAAGAACGGCCGCCCAAAGAGTTGCGGGGCGGAAAAGACTCGCAGGCTTTGTTGTTCCTCGGTCACAGAGCGCGGCGGCCAGGCTCCTTCGCCACGCCGCGCCTCCAAATCATTTGAGCGCAACAAAAGCTCACGGACTTAAGGGACAGCACATTAGCTTGACCGGCCCTTTCCGGGCAAAGCCGCCGCTCGTTTTCTTCCTCGTGTTCCGGCCGGAGAGCTTCGACAATAGGCAGGTTTGAAGTTCGCTTGGCCTCAACCAGCAACCCTCCTCCGCTATGGATGGGCAGCGCTCGGCGGAGCGGCTTTGGCCTGCGCCTTTCCCAAGGTCGGCCTGGCCGGCTTGGCCTGGGTGGCGCCCGGCTGGCTCCTCTTTGGCGCGCTGGCAGCGCGCGGGAATGAAGCTTTTCGGGTCGGTTTTGTGGGAGGGCTGGCCTACAGCCTGGTCGCGTTTTACTGGTTGCTGCTGATTCCATTTCCGGCCGGGGCCATTGCGGGCTGGCTAGCACTGAGCGCTTACCTGGGGCTTTATGTCGGGGCGTGGGTATGGCTGAGTTGGAAGGGGTTTCCCGCCGGTGAAAAGGCAAGTTTTCCTCTATCGCCGCTGCATCAACCGACTGTCCCCAGCTGGCTCCGCTTCTCCAGAACCGACCTGCTGTTGGACTTTGCTGGCAGTCCGCTGATCACCCGGGCGGTTTGGGCGCTTTGGGGCGCCACCGTTTGGGTCGCACTGGAGATGTTGCAGGCGCGGCTATTCACCGGCTTTCCCTGGAACCTGCTGGGCGTTTCCCAATACCAGATTCTGCCGGTGGTCCAGCTAGCGAGCGTCACCGGCGTTTATGGGATTTCATTTCTGCTGATTTGGTTTTCCATCGCGGCGGCCAGCGCGGTTGCGCAAGTCTTGACGGCGCCGGATCGACCGCGGGGCTGGGTCGGCGATCTGGTCTTGCCGTTGCTCAGCCTGGCAGCGGTTCTGTTCTTTGGCGCATCGGAGCTGGCCAAGCGAACGCCGCCGGAACGGAGCGTCACAGCGGTGCTCGTGCAGCCGAGCATTCCTCAAACTCTGATTTGGGATCCGAACCAGAATGCGACGCGTTTCGCCCAACTCATCCAACTTTCGGAGCGCGCTCTGCGCGAAACGACCAATGCCCAGATCTTGGTTTGGCCGGAGGCGTCCGTGCCGAACATGCTTCGCTATGAGCGCGAAACCTACGAAGCAGTCACGAACCTCGCAATCGTCCATCAGGTGTGGATTATTCTCGGCTCGGACGACGCGGCCCCTCGCCCCGGCTCGACGACGCGTGAAGTCGATTATTACAACAGCAGCTTTTTGATCACGCCCCGCGGAGAACTGGCCGCGACTTACCAGAAGCGCAAGCTCGTCATTTTCGGCGAGTACATCCCGCTCGAACGTTGGTTTCCCTTCATGAAATGGTTGACGCCGGTGGAGAGAGCTTCACTCCCGGGCAAGGGCCGCGCCTTTCCTCCTTCCCGAGCTGCCCGCGAACATCTCCATTCTAATCTGCTTCGAAGACATCTTCCCTCACCACGTGAGGGAATACGTCGAAGGCGCCACCGACTTTTTGCTTAACCTAACCAATAACGGCTGGTTCGGGGAAAGTGCCGCCCAATGGCAGCATGCCGCCAACGCCGCTTTGCGCAGCGTCGAGAACCGCATTCCGTTGGTGCGATGCGCCAACAACGGCCTGACCTGCTGGGTGGACGCCTATGGCGGCATGCACGGAGTCGATCGGGACAATCCTCAATCCGTTTACGGGGCCGGTTACAAAGTCGTCGCGGTTCCACTGCTGCGCGAGGGTGCACAGCGGCCTTTGACTTTTTATACCCGCCATGGCGACTGTTTTGGATGGAGCTGCGTGATGGTAACGGTTGCCCGGTTGCTAGCCTTCGCCAGCGGTCATGGGCGACGCCCCTCGCGCGCGCGCACGCCATCTTCACCCGCCGTCCGCGGACGCGGGGACGGCTGAGGGCGGCGTCCGCATCGCATCCCATTCTCACTCTTTCGCTCAGAAAATGATTTGCGCCCGTTCGGAGCTGGGGCAATCGTTAAGCATCGCGCCTAGCTCCATGATTGAGAGGATCGGCCAGTTTGGGCCGCGGGCTTGTCCGTCGAAAAGCCGTTGCGGGCGATCCCGCCGAATTTTGCGGGCGCTTGGTGGCTTGGCCGTTTGTGCCGGCCTGTTCCCGGCCGTCTTAGCCGAGCGGTCCTCCAACTGGCGCATGTTCAAAGCGGTGGATGGTCTGGCCGAGACAGACACCGCCTCTCTCACCGTCAGCCCGCGAGGCAATGTTTGGATCAAGCATCCGGATGCCGAACAGATCAGCGTCTTCGATGGCTATCGCATCCGGACCTTGCCCTCGCCCGGTCGGGACTCGTTCCGCATCTATGAAAGCAGGACAGGGCAACTGTGGTCGCTCTACTCGGGCGGCCTGGCAGTCTATTCGTCGGACCAATGGGTCCACCACCCTGTGGCCGAGATCCGCGCAGAGATTCAATCCGACCCCCTCCGGCAGCTTCGCCAGGTCCCTCTGCTGCCGGCCGAGCGCGACCGAGTTCTTTTCCTCCTGGGCGACAAGCTGATGGAGTATGATTCCTCGGAGCGGCGGACGGTGGCGTTGAAGTCCGTCGCTGAAACTGGCTTGGGACGGTTTTCGGAGTTGTCCGAAGCGCGGGATGGCGGACTCTGGCTGACCGGGGCGAAAGGCATCGCCAAGCTCCCGGGACCCATCCGGCATCTGCGGCCTGGAACGCCGTGCGAAGAGTTCCCGGTTCCAGAAGGGCTTTGGGCCGAGAACTTGCAGAGACCTTACGAAGACGCGTTCGGCAGCATCACAGTGGCCGCCACCGACACGCGCGCAAACGGCCAGCGGGTCCTGCTTCGGTTGGACCGAGGTGCCTGGAGCCGCCGCTCGGTCGAATCGGCCAATATTCGGCAAGCGTGGCTGGGCTGGGACAATGTCACTTGGGCGTATACGGTCAATTCCCTGCTGCGCTTCGACGGGTTGCCCATCCCAGGTGTGAGCCGGGAAAAGCTCTGGGCTGGGCAGTACAAGGACGTTGCCACGGAAACCAACGGTGTCTTCTGGCTGGCCACCTCCGAAGGTGCCTTGCGCTACGCTCCCGCGCTCTGGCGGACGCCCACGGAGTTGGATGAAATCACCTCGCACGTGCACGCCATCCTCGAGGATGACAAGAATCGGTTGTGGTTCGCCAGCAGCGATTCGCTTTATGTCCTGACCGAGGATCATCCCCGCGCGATCAAATGGCCGGACGGACTCGACGGAACCTTCGAGGCAACCGACCGGCTCTACCTGCTTGGCAACGGTCAGATCGTCGTCCGCGATGCGGACCGAGCCTTTCTGTTCGATCCGGATACGGACCGATTCCAACTCCTCCAGGACGCGGATGGGAGGCAGGTGAGGCTGCTGGGCTCCTTTGCCCGTGGGCCGCTTATCGTGCAGATCGGGGCGTTGAATGACGCGCGTGGATTTGAATTAAGCAGCTTCGACGGCAGCCATTTTGAGCCTTTGGCTCACTCCACTCCCAGTTGGAACTTGGGGCATGAGCTGCTCTTCGCCACCGGCCTGATCAACGGTGATATCTGGATTGGCAGCGCCAAGGGCATTGGCCGCGTGCGCAACGGCGAGTTGGAAACGTTCGGATCGGCCAAAGGCATTCGAGAGACGCGCATCACCTGCTTGACCGATATGGGCGGAGGGCGCCTCTGGTGCGGCGCCGGCGACCGCATCCTGGAGTTCAACGGCAAATCATGGTCCTCGTTGCGGGCCGGTTTTGATCGGATCAGCGGTGTCGTGCGCGGTCCCGACGAGAAGACATGGGTAACGAGCGCCGACGGGCTTTTTTGTTACGCCAACGGCAGTTGGATTCGGCACGCGATCGAAGAAGGGCTCCCCAGCATCGGCGTGTCCGAGGTTTACGTGGACCGGCGGCGGCAGCTCTGGGCCGCGACCACCCGCGGCATCAGCCGCTATCATTCGGAGGCGGACCTCGAACCGCCCAAGACACTGCCGCCGGTGCTGGCGGAAGGGAGCGGAGCAGTGACCGGCGACCGGTCGGCCATTCTCCTCAATGCGATCGACAAGTGGCAGAATTCAGCCGCGAGCCGGCTGCTGTTTGCGACGCGGCTGGATGAGGGGGCGTGGTCGCCGTTTACCAACAGCATGACGAAGGTGTTTGAGCGCATGGGGGCGGGCAAGCACCGCTTGGACGTGCGCGCCATGGACTGCAACTGGAATGAGGACCCGGAGTTCGTGTCGTTCGATTTTTCGGTCGTCCTGGCCTGGTACAAAGACCCGCGCTTGATCGGCAGCGTTTTCTCCGCCGGCATGCTGACCCTCTTCTTCGCCGCCCTGGCGGTCAACCGCCATCTGCGCCTGATTCGCAGTTACGCCGCTGTGGAGCGGATCGTTGCGCTGCGCACCGCCGAGCTGGAACGAGCAAACGAAGAGCTCTTGCAAAGCCAGAAAATGAGGGCCCTCGGGACGATGGCCGCCGGCATCGCTCACGACTTCAACAACATTCTCTCGATCATCAAAGGGTCGGCCCAAATCATCGAGGACAATTTGCAGGACAAGCAAAAGATCCTAACCCGGCTCAACCGCATTCAAGCGGTGGTCGAGCAAGGCTCCGGCATCGTCAAGTCGATTCTCGGCCTGAGCCGGGTGAAAGAGAAAGACCTGGTCAAGACGGAGGTGAACGTGGTGATCGAGCACGCGATCCGGCTGCTGGGAGACAAGTTTTTGCACGACATCACCATCCAGTTCCGGCCTTCGCCCGAACTGCCGGCGATCCAGGTGGCGCGCGAGTTGATTCAGCAGATGATGTTGAACTTGATCCTGAACGCGGCCGATGCCATGGAGTATCGCGGCCAGATCGCCGTCACCACCGGCGAACTGCACCAACTCCCGCCCAACCTCGCCCTCTCGCCCGCCCGCGCCGTCACTTATGTTTATATCGCGGTCCAGGATACCGGTTGCGGCATCGGCCCCGAAATCCTCCCGCGCATCTTCGAGCCCTTCTTCACCACCAAAGCATTGTCCGCCCGACGGGGAACCGGTCTCGGCCTGTCCATCGTCTACGAACTCGCCCGCCAAATGGGTTATGGCCTCGAAGTCCGGTCGGCTCTCGGCAAAGGCAGCGTCTTCAAAATCATCCTTCCGGCGCGCTCGATGAAATCCGAGCCGTAGCCGTTGGGATCCGTCTGCGCCCAGCCTCGCGCGCCGCTTCCCGGCCTTTGGGGATCCAGTTGAGATGATACGACAAAAAGTCCCGGAGGAACCGATCGATTTCCGCGAGTTGAGCCAAGCTGGCTTTGACGTGCTGGCTCGCATCCAGCGGCGACGCGCGCAGAAGCTTCAGCATTTCCCGTGCGCCGGCCGTCAGGTTGCTCTGACTCAATTCCGGACTGAGCCCAAGCTGATCCAGAAGCTTCATTTCGAAAGCATAGACAGTCAAGGCGGTGGGAGCCGATCGGGGCAGCAGTCGCAAAGCCGCCTGCATGAGCGCATACGCTTCGGGAAGGGGCGTATTGACTTCGGTCGCCTGTTCGATGAGCTGAGTGAAGTAAGACGCCTGCTCCAGGCAAGCCAGTTCCCGCCGTAGATCCGGCTGATACTCGCGGACGGTGACCTCGCGCAAGGTGTGCAGCTCGCCGCGCCGGCTGGGGTAGAAGCTAAAATCCGCCAGATAAAACAGGTCGAGCTTGCCCAGAAAGGGCGACTTGGGACGACGAGCGCCTTTGGCGACAGTGCTGAGCCGCCCCAGGTCGGGTGTCAACCAGTGGACGATGAGACTGGTTTCGGTCAGCGGCCTGGTCCGCAAGATGATGCCGGTGGCGCGCTGGTCCATGGGAAGTCAAGTGCCGGGACAGTTTGGGACAAACGATCACTTGCTGCTGCCGGCAAGTTCATCGAGGGTGAACTGGCGCCCAAGCGATCGGAGGAGCGCGTTTTCACGAGCCTTCATCCGCCGGCGTTTCGGAGCGGTTTTATCGTCGTGCCCCTGCAAGTGCAACAAGCCGTGTGCCAGATAGCGCACCACTTCCCGCTGCCAGCTGGTGTGAAAGCGGGGCGCCTGGCGCAAGGCTTCGTCGACGCAGATGAATAATTCGCCGTGCAAAGCGCGGTCTTTTTCGGTGGCATAGCCAAATGCGAGCACGTCGGTTGGACCGCGGTGCTGCAGATACGCTTCGTTCAGCCGCGCCATTTCAGCGTCCGCCACCAGGACGATACCGAGCTGGCGCACATCACCGCCCGTCTCGGCCAACAGCGCCGCCGCGATCCGCTTCAGCAGAGCGACATTGATCGGCCGAGTCTGCTGCCGATTTCGCAGGTAGAAATCACTCATCGCGCTCGCGTTTGCCGCTGCGGTGTTCCTCGTAAGCGGCAATGATCCGCTGGACGAGGGGATGACGCACCACATCCCGCCGATGAAACTCGACCATCGCGATGCCTTCGATGCCGCCCAGGATGCGCCAGGCCTCGAGCAGTCCGGACCGTTTCTGCTGGGGGAGGTCGATCTGGGTTGGATCACCGGTGATGACCGCCTTGGAATGATGCCCCAATCGGGTCAAGAACATCAGCATCTGCTCAGTGGTGGAGTTCTGGGCCTCGTCCAGAATGACAAAGGCGCTGTTCAACGTTCGGCCTCGCATATAAGCGAGGGGGGCGATTTCGATGCTGCCGCGCTCGGTTTGTTTCTGGATTTCCTCGGCCGGCAACATGTCGTAGAGGGCATCCTGGAGCGGGCGCAAGTAGGGTGAAATCTTCTCGTAGAGATCTCCCGGCAGGAATCCAAGCGCCTCCCCCGCTTCAACAGCTGGTCGGGTTAAAATGATCCGAGACACCTTTTCCTCGACCAGCGCGGCCACCGCCATGGCCACGGCCAGATAGGTCTTGCCCGTCCCAGCGGGGCCGATGCCGAACGTGACGTCGTTTTGCCGGATCGCTTCGATATACTTCTTCTGCCCAAGCGTCTTGGGCGCGACGTTCGCTTTCCGGGACGAAGTCTGGATCTTCTCGCCGGCCAGACTCTCGAGGGCGTCCGCCCCATCGTTCTTCATGACATTGAGAGCGTAGGTAAACTCCCGGGTGCGCACGGGCAGGCCGGACTTCACCGTGCTCTCGAGAAACTGAAACAACTGTTTGGCCCGGTGGATGGCTTCGGCCGAGCCGTCGAGCTTGATCCAGCCCTCCCGGGCGGTGGCTTTGACGCCCAATTGTTCTTCCAGGGCTTTGAGATTGCGGCTGTCGTTATTAAATAGTTGCTGGGCGAACCTGGCGTTCTCGAAGTGAAGGGTTTCGGAAGGCATGTCTGGGCTTCTAAGAGTCTGTTTCAGCGGCAAAGGCGGCGCGCAGCTTGGCGGCCAAATGGAGGAGGGCGTCTGGCAAGACCGCCGTGTTGGCCACAACCGGCATAAAATTCGTGTCCCCAGTCCAACGCGGCACGATGTGAATGTGCAAATGTTCGGCAATACCCGCGCCGGCAGCTTTCCCGAGATTCAGTCCGATATTGAACCCATCCGGCTTCATCGTCTTTGTGAGCACCCGTTGGCAACGTCGAGTCAACTTCATCAAATCACACAGTTCTTCGTCGGTCAAATCGGTCAAGTCCGCCGCCTGCTTGTAGGGCACGACCAACAAATGCCCGCCGGTGTAGGGATACGTATTCAAGACCGCGAAGCAAGTCCGTTCCCGCACCACCACGTGATTGGCTTCATCCTCGTCCGACTGCCCGATCCGCGTAAACAGGGACAGATCCGATCGAGGCGGCTTCGGCGCCAGTATATATTCGATCCGCCAGGGAGCGTGGAGCGATTCCATGCCTCCGACGCTAGTGGCACCGGTCTCAAAATGCCATCCAATCGTTCCTCGCCAACCCCGCCATGATCCAGCCGGCCACCCCCAGGCGCGCCCCTGCGCCGCATGCTCCTGCGTCGCCCCGCAGCTCATGGTTGCAGTCTACCCCACCTTGAGGGTTAATTCTCCCATGCAAAATGCGGCCTGGAAGAAAGTGCTCGAAAACTGTGCTGACCCAACCAGGGCGGAGCACTATCTCGAGCTCTTGAAAGCCAAGGGCGCTGCTCCCGTCCTGCAGAAGCTCAAAGGAGAGCCTGCGCGGGTTTTGGTTGCGCTCCTGGCTGGTTCCCAGGCGCTCAGCGAACTGTTGCTCCTCCACCCCGATTGGCTGGCACCCCTCCTGGATGTCGAACGACTCCAAACCGGACGGCGCAAGGAAGGCCTCGAACGGGAACTGGATCGCGAAATAGCTCCTCATCTTCAGGCCCGAAACTTCGCCGTCGCCTTTGCTCGGCTCCGCCACTTTAAACAGAAAGAGATGCTCCGGATCGCGGCCCGCGACCTGGCTCGCCTCGGCGAAGCCCCTGGCATCGCGCGCGAGATCTCGGACGTGGCCGATGTCTGTCTCGCCAGGGTCGCAGCGTTGTGCTTCGCGCAACAGATCGAACGGGTTGGCCGCCCTTACCACCAGGACGCCGCCGGCCGCTGGCAAGAAACCCCCTTTGGCATTATCGGCCTCGGCAAGCTTGGCGGCCAGGAGCTCAATTACAGTTCGGATGTGGACGTCATCATTGTCTATGGCGAAGAGGGCTCCACCTTCAAACAGCCCCCGCGCAAAGGAGAAACGACCGGGCGCGGGCTCAGCAATCATCAATTCTATTTGCGTTTCAGCGAGGCCTTCATCGCTGAGGTGACGCGCTTGACACCCGAAGGCAGCCTTTTCCGGATTGATCTGCGGCTCCGTCCCGAGGGCAAGGCCGGACCTCTCGCCCGGTCGACCGCCAGCTACGAGAGCTTTTACGCGCAATGGGGCCAGACCTGGGAAAGAATGATGCTGATCAAAGCGCGTCCCGTCGCTGGCGATCGCACGTTGGGCGCCGAGTTCCTTGAGATGGTCCAACCGTTCCGCTATCCCCGCTCCCTCAACCAACGCGTCTTGCAGGAGATTGCCGCCATGAAAGACCGCATCGAAGCCGAGGTGGTCAGGTCGGGGGAAATTGATCGCAACGTGAAGCTGGGCCGCGGCGGGATCCGGGAGATTGAGTTTGTGACCCAGACATTGCAGTTGCTCCATGCCGGCCGCAACCCATTCCTGCAGGATCCCCAAACCGTGTCCGGCTTGGCAACCCTCGCGCGCTACAACTTGCTCCCGACGGACCAAGCACAGTCTCTCTCGGCCGCGTACTCCTGGCTGCGCGATGTCGAGCACCGGCTCCAGATGGACAACAACCTTCAAACCCACACCATCCCGACCGAGCGCCGCGCCCGCCAACGCCTCGCCGCTCTGATGGGTTGCTCTTCTCTGGCAGAGTTCGAGCGGATCCATCGCCAACATACCACCCGCGTTCGCGCCACCTACGACAACCTGCTCAGATCGGATGAACCTACTCCCCGGCAAACCTTGCCCGATCTGGAAAGCGGCCGCGCCGAATGGGTCACCCTCCTCCAGCAAACTGCCTTTCGCGATCCCGCCAAGGCCTACAACCTGATTCGCGAATTCGTCGCCGGCCCGGGATATGTCCATGTCTCCCCACGCACCGCCGAACTCGCTTTGCGCCTCCTCCCCCGGCTCCTGGCTTTGTGCCCAACTGCCCAGCTCACAGCCCAAAGCTCGACCTTCCCCTCCCCTGTTCTTTCTGACCCGGACCGGGTCGTCGCGCGGCTGGACAGCTTTGTCAGCGCCTATGGCGCCCGCGCCACACTCTATGAGCTTTGGACCAACAGCCCCTCCTTGTTCGAGCTGCTCCTGATGCTCTTCGATCGATCCGAGTTCCTGGCCGAAATCGCCATTCGAACCCCCGACCTGGTTGACGAACTCGAACAAAGCGGCCGCCTCCGGCGGAGCAAGACAGCGGACGAAACCCTTCGCGACCTGCGTCACGGCGTCGCGGACGAAGACCAGCGGCTGTGGTTGCGCCGCTACCACCAGGCCGAACTGATGCGCATCGGCTTGCGCGATATTCTGGGACTGGCCGATTTCGAACAAAACCTCGTTGAACTCTCGGCCTTGGCCGACGCCTGCCTGACCTACGCCCTGGAAGCGGTCATGCGCAAACACCGGCTCAAAACCCCGCCCTTTGCCATTATCGGCCTCGGCAAGCTCGGCGGAGGCGAACTCAATTACGGTTCGGATCTCGATATCCTCTTTGTCTCGGAAGCGAAGACGAAAAACCTTCCTCAATTGCAACGCCTCGCCGTCGAAGTGATGGACATGCTTTCCAGCCAAACCGAGCTCGGCGTCGCCTTTCCCACTGACGCCCGCCTGCGCCCGGATGGCGAGAAAGGGTTGCTCGTCAATACCATCTCCGCCCATGAAGAATACTATCGACAACGGGCCCAGCTGTGGGAGATCCAAGCCATCTCCCGGACCAGACCCGTCGCCGGCGACCTGGCGCTGGGAGCTCGGTTCCAGGAGCTGGTCGCACGGTTGACCGACTTCCGCCAGGCATCGGGCAAATTATCAGCCTTTACCCCAGCCTGGCGCCAGGAAATCGCTCGCATGCGCCAGAGAATCGAAAAGGAGCGAACGCCAGCTGGCAAAGAACATCTGGCCATCAAGACAGGCGCCGGCGGCTTGATGGATGCCGAGTTTCTCGCCCAAACCCTTTGCCTCGCTAACGGCTGGCAGCAGGCCAACACCATGCGCGCCCTCTTCCTGGCCCGCGACCAGTCCGCTCTTAATCCCGCAAGTGCTGACTTGTTGATCGACCGCTACCGCCGGCTCCGACGCGTTGAAGGCATTTTGCGGCGCTGGAGTTATGCCGGTGAGACGGTCCTGCCGGACGACCCTGCCCCCCTTTACCGCGTCGCGGTGCGTTGCGGGTATACCCAGGCCGATCACTTTGTGAAGGCAGTCGCCGAAGACCGCGCCGCCATTCGGAAAGTCTATGCCGAAGTGATGGCCTCCTAGTGTGAAGACCACGTCGCCGTCGTCTCATCATCGCAGCCAACATCTCCCCCGCCCGCCCGTAACCGGCGCTCAGCCCCAGCCCCTGTTCATCGTAGCTTCGGCTTGGGCTGCTTCAACAACTGCAGCTGCCCGCGCAGTTGGTCGTTCTCCTGGCGAAGTTTAGGCAAGTCTTGTGTTTGGGCCGCGAGCCTCTTCACCTCTTCATTGTCGCGCCGGAGCCGCCCCAGCTCCTGATTCTCGGACTTGAGGTGCTGCAGCTCCTGGTTGGCCTCCCTGAGTTGCTGCACCTCCTGCTCCAGCGCCGTGTTATCGGCAGCTGGCTGGCTGCACCCTGCTTGCGCAAACATGAAACAGACACAGAGGGCCAAGGCACGGTTGCATTGAAGCAAGCGCCATTCGGTGGGCGGAAAGCTCATAGCTCGAGAGGGTATGCACGACCCGCTTGGGCTGCAACCCTCTTGTCCAATGTCTGGCCAACGCCGCGCCAACGCCGTCCGGGAATGCGCTGGATCAAGCAACCGACCTGGCAACGTGGTAACGCCTAACCATGATGGCTTTACAAGCATCAAAAGCCTCCTGTATGACGCCCGTGCTTACGGACGGCATGCCGCCGGGGTCGTCCACCTTGGACCGCGCTCCTCTAAACTTCAAGGGGTGCACCCGGTCCCGCTGCCAGCGACTTCCGTAACAACCTCCATAACTGCATCAGAGCGAGGCCGCATTTCCTTGGGCAGGCCGTCGCCGCCCCCGCTTCTCCTGATTTGCCGTTGCAGACGACTACCGATAGCCATTCGCGACGCCGGTTTGCTCGGTCTCGATCCGTCGCTGGTTCGACTTTCGTTCGACCTTCGTTCGACCTTCGTTCGTCGTTTACCCGACCTGCCTTCGCCACGAGTCGAACGGGCGGCGGACCAGGTTTGGACGAGCTTCGAAGCAATTGCGGGTAGGATCGCCCCCTTGGGGACACCCAACACGAGGCCGCGCCTTCCCGTGCCAAAGGGCCCGAAGGACTGACACAGTGCGGCAGTGACAGGAAACGGCGCATCGATCATGGAACCGGACGGCGCCGATGGACTGGGGCCTCGGACGCTCTCATGCGGGCCGCGCCGGCACAGATCCGCTCCGTCAAAGGCAAAGATGGGCACGCGGAGCCATTCGTCTTGTAGTCGTTTGGAAAAGACGACGGGTCGCCGTAAGCACGGGCGTGCTTACGGCCGAATCATCGCCTCATTAGGCCCGACCGCCCCCACGACGGTGACCTTAGCGGCCCGCCTGGAAATCGCCCGCAAGTCATGCTTCTATTTCTTTCATGCCCGAACTGGCTGAGGTGGAATATTATCGGCAGCGCTGGGATTGCGGATTGGGTCACCGCATTACAGCCGTGAAATTGCACCCGGAGAAACGCATTTTTCGGGGAACTGATGTGGCCGGATTGCAGAAAATCCTTGCCGGCGCCATCTTGCAGGAATCGGCAGCCCACGGAAAGCAGCTGGTTTTTCGCTTTTCGAGTCACGCCTGGCTTGGGTTACACCTGGGAATGACCGGCAAACTCTCCGTCGCCGCGCCGAATCTCAGCCCTGGGAAGCACGACCACCTTGTTTTGGTCCAGTCAGATAGAAGCCTCGTCTTCACCGACTCGCGCCAGTTTGGCCGGGTGCGCTTTCATCATGGCGATCATCCGCCAGCGTGGTGGGCAGAGCTGCCGCCGCCCATCAATTCCCGCGCCTTCACCCGACGCGTCATGACTCAGTTCCTCGCCAAACATGGGCGGGTGACGATCAAAGCCGCCCTCCTCCTCCAACGGGGATTTCCCGGGTTGGGCAATTGGATGGCGGACGAGATGCTCTGGCGGGCGCGGATCGATCCCCGGACCAAGGTAGCCCGTCTTTCGATCAGCCAACGGGACGATCTCTGGAAGGCGCTGCGATTCGTTACGCGCGGCGCCATGAAGCACGTCGGCCGGGACTTCTCCGACCCGCCCGCGGACTGGTTGTTCCACCAACGCTGGAAACGAAACGGCCGTTGTCCGATTCACAAAAAGCCGCTTCAACGACAGACCGTTGGCGGACGAACGACAGCCTGGTGCAAGATCTGTCAACCGCCCCCGAAAGGAAAAGGAGCTGGGCGGACGACAGAGGCCAGAGGTCAAGCAACGCCACCCGGCGGCTGAAGGGGCTCAGCCCAGACCCTGACGACCCTTTCGCTGGGCTTGCCGATCCTCAGGTCGTGGCGGCCCGCGGAAGGCGTCCAGGAGCTACCCGCCTGACTTGCCGACCGATGGCCGCGGGGAGAAATCAAATTCCAGAGGCCGGCTGGCCGGTGGGGACGGTTCCGGAGAATTTGGCCTCGGAAGCAAGATCAGTTCGGGATCCTTGGCGGCCAACAATTGCTGAAACGCAGCTGCGTTCCGCAGAGGGTAATCAGAATGGTTATTGTTGTAGATGATGTGGGTCTCGGCCGCTTCTTTCGACAGCTTGAGTGCGCGGTCCGCGATCTGGGCAAGGTCCTCCGGGGTGTAAAAATAGTCGAACCGCTCCGCCACCGTTTTGCCGGTGACGTATCCCTCCAGGTTGCGTCCGTGCAAGCGAACGTAAGCCAGGGCCGGTTGAGTGACGACGTCGACGCTGGGCATGGTCATGAAATGCTCACCCTCGGGAGCATCCACGCCCACAAAGGTCACTCGGCGCGAGCGGAAGAACTCGGTAGTGGCGGCCAGGTTTTCCGGAGTGATCCAGTGGCGATTGCGCAACTCCACCGCAAGAGGATGTTCCTTAAACAGCTCAAAGACACTGTCGAGTTCCGCCAGGCGATGGTGGCGGGGGCTGAATGCCGGGGTCAATTGCAGGAGGAAGGCTCCCAGTTTCCGCGAGCACAGGAGCGGCGCGGTCTCTTGCAGGAAGACATCGGCCAACGCTTTCTCGAGTTCAGCCGTCAAGAGGACTTTGTCACTCTTCACTTTGGCCAAGGGCCGCAGGGCCGGAGGCAATGCCTTGAGACTGGTGCTATGGCGGGAAAAAAGCCGGTGCAGTTTGACGTCGAAAGTAAACCCGGGAGGCGTTTCGTCGCACCAACGTTGGACGACACGGCGCATTGGGACGGCGTAGAAGCTCGAATTCACCTCCACCAGGTCGAAGCGCTCGGCATAATAGCGGAGGCGTTCGGCGCTGGGAAGGGTGGATGGGTACCAATCCGCAATGAAGCCCGGATCGGTCCAACTGGCAGTTCCCACGAGGATCTTCGAAGCCATCCCTCACGGTAACCGACGAGGCAAGAGCCGCAACGCGTTTCGCCGCCGCGCTTCGCCGCCGCGCTTCCTCAGGTTGCAACGGTCGGGTTGCAGGGCGGACGGCCGACCGCACGTATCGGTTGCTTCTCTTCCCTGATCGTCTAGGTTGCGTCGTATGCAAGACATCAGTTCGGCCGTGCTGACCCGCGACTGTGAGGCGACGCAAATTCCGATTGGAACCACGATCACTTTGCCGGCCGGCACAGCTGTCGACATCACCCAGACTCTGGGCGGCAGCTACACCGTGCAGGCGCAGGGCGGCCTCTTTCGCATCGCCAGCAAAGATGCTGATGCGCTCGGACTGCAGCCGGCCGAGTCGAAGCCGACCGCGGCCGAAGCTTCCGGGCCGGTGAATGAGGAGGCGCTCTGGCAAGCGCTACGAAGCTGTTATGACCCGGAAATACCAGTCAACATTGTTGACCTTGGGCTCGTCTACGAACTGCAACTGGAAGCGTTGCCATCCGGAGGCAACCGCGTCGCCGTCAAAATGACCTTGACCGCCCCCGGATGTGGCATGGGCGCCACGATCGCGGGCGACGCGCAACAAAAACTCCTGGCCGTGCCCGGCGTCGCCGATGCCGATGTGCAGATCGTTTGGGAACCCGCATGGCATCACTCCAGGATTTCGCCGGCCGGACGCGCGCTCCTGGGCCTGGATTAGACCAACCGCCGCGCGCGCGGCGTTGCTCAGACGCGGACCCGCTCTAATCCGACGGCAGTTGGCGCATGCGCCAACCCCGCATTCACGCTAGCTGTGGTGTTCCGGGGAATCGTGGTAAGCCCAGAGCTCCGGATCCGCTTCGTGCGGCCGATGCGGATAAGGCGGTTGATAAATCTTGCCGGTCACGACGGAATCCTCTTCGCGCTTGAAGATGGAGCCTTGTCCGGCAGCCATGGCTTGAAGCTTCTCGCGATCGACTTCCGTCGCTGGACGAAAGGCCTGCCCAGCGGTGATCGCTTTTTCGACCAGGTCGAGGTAAGCAGGGGCAAAACCAGTGACAACCCCTGGTAGGGACAGGCTGAATCGCCAGGCCATATTGACTTCGTCCTGGTCTTCCAAGGCCCGGTACCACCAGGGATGAGTCAACTTTTCGCCCGGCTTGGGGGCGCCCGCATGCATCACTTTGATCGATAGGACAGCGGCGCCTTGCTCTTTGGCTTTCTCCAGAACAGCTTTGCCAAAGTCGCGCGTGTAGTATTCCACGAAGTTGATCGGGAACATGACGGTGTCGAACTGGAACAGGCGCATTGCCTCCAGCGCAGCTTTGGTGGTGTGGGCCGAGAAGCCAATCAATCTCACTTGGCCCTTTTCCTTGGCCTTGAGAATCGCTTCCATGGCGCCGCCCGGGCCCAAAGCCTTTCTCACATCCGCCGGCTGGACCAGGTGGTGAAGTTGGTAAACGTCGAAATAGTCGGTCTTCAAGCGAGAGAGGGACCGTTCCAACTCCATCTGACAGCCTTCGCGATCGCGCATTTTAGTTTTGCAGGCGAGGTGGAAGGCGGTGCGATCCAAGCCCTGCAAAGCGATGCCCATCTTGTTCTCGCAAACGCCATCGGCATAGGCAGGGGCCACATCATAATAATTCACCCCTCGGTCAAACGCCTGGTGAATGGCAGCGGTGCAGCGCTCCTGCGTGTCCTCACGCAAAGCCAGCCCAGAGTAGCCGACAATCGAGACCGTCAGCCCCGTCCGGCCCAACGCTCGCTTAGGCATGTTTTTATCGATACGGACGACCGGTTCAGCCTGGCCAAAGTCAGGGGCGATCCCCACCGCGACGCCGCCGGCCACTCCGCCTATGGTTTTCAAGAAGAATCGACGTTTCATAATGACGCTTGGTTGGAATGCACGGCGCCTTGTGCAGAGCGCCGCAGGAATTTGTGCGCTGCCGAACGATTGCCCGGTCAGCTCCGCGAGTCAACGCCAATCAAACATCCAAGGAACCAAGGATCCAAGGAACCAAGGATCCAAAGAACCAAGTATCCAAAGAACCAAGTATCCAAAGAACCAAGTATCCAAAGAACCAAGTATCCAAAGAACCAAGGATCCAAAGAACCAAGTATCCAAAGAACCAAGTATCCAAAGAACCAAGTATCCAAAGAACCAAGTATCCAAAGAACCAAGGATCCAAAGAACCAAGGATCCAAGGAACCAAGGATCCAAGGAACCAAGGATCCAAAGAACCAAGGATCCAAAGAACCAAGGATCCAAAGAACCAAGTATCCAAGGAACCAAGGATCCAAAGAATCAAACATCCACAGAATCAAAGTAACCAAGTAACTAGCCTCGTCGCCTATTAAACTGGCCGGATTGGGACGCTGCGCTTCTTTAAACGCCCAGTCTCAAAGGCACGTAGCACTTCGTCAATTTCTCCACAAACCCGGGGAATGATCCTGATACCTCGGCGCGACACCGCTGACTCGAGCTGTTCGGAAATGGCGCCACAGATCAACACGCTCGTTCCGAGTTCGGTCAGGTGCCGCGCAATGTCCGCGGGCGGTCCGTGGCACAACGCCACCTCAGCCCGGGACAGTTCTTCACTGCCCTTGAGGCGCACTGTCGTCAATCTCCCCGCCACGTCAAAGACGGGGGATACCCTGCCCTGGGAACTGGCGATGGCGACTAACATAACGCCGCCATTCGTGCGATTTTCGTGCCAGGATCGCCAGGAACACCTGCCCTCCAAGAGAATGAGAACGGCAACTCCAAAGCGGATCGAATGCCGTCGCAACCACTCTGCCGATGGATGCTTCCATCCCAGTCCGAAACCGAGCAACTGCGGCCCAGTGGACGTCACGCCCCTCAGGCGACGGTTACTGGACTGTCGGCCACTCAGAAACGATTGCAATTCGCCACACGCTCGTCGCCGCGATCGTGGCAGAGTGCACGGAGACGGCACCTGACATCGGTCGCGCTCCGTCCGGGCGCCTCCGCAGTTTCCGTTTCGCCCATGAATTCGCGCTTCTCGCCCCTGGCTTCCCAAGGACAACTCATCAGCCGCCGTCGCTCCCGACGGGGCAGCGTTCCTGCTTTCAGTGCGCCGATCGGCGTGAAACCGGAGCGGCTCTGCTCCGGAAGCTCCGCCCCTGCATAATGCACCTGCGCTGGTTTGACAGAGCGGTTCGGTTTGATTGAGCCTGGGCAGCGTCAACGCTCAGCGACGTCGCGACCAGTCGCAGCTACCGGTTTTATCATGAAAATTCGGCAATCCTCTCTCGCAGCACGGTCCAGTCACCAAGAGGTCTGCCCGCGACGCCCAGAGGAAACGCGCCGGACGCGTCGACTTGCCTGCATCGCCCTGGCCGGCCTGCTTGCTATCTTCGGCGCGGCGTGTCGGCCAGCAACCGCTCCCGCCAAGTCCTCGCCCGTTGTTGTCTCGGCAATGAATCGAGGCGTGAGCCTAATGGCTCAATACCTTTATACCGATGCCTCTCAAGCCTTCGAAACCGCCCTTCAGGCCGACCCTGAGCTGGTTGAAGCCCGCATCAATCTCGCCATCGCCCTTTTCAACCGCAACAAGAAGGACGATGTGGAAGAAGCTGAAAAGCAACTCGCCGTCGTCCTGCAAAAGGACCCGGAGAACCTGCGAGCCCTCTACTTCAAAGCGATTGTGCTCCAGCACAAAGGAGACGCCGAGGCCGCTGTCCCTTGCCTGCTGAAAGTCGTCCAAGCGCATCCGGAAGACGGCGCTGCCTGGTACGTTCTCGCCGTCTGTAAACAGCGCGCCAATCAACCTGCCGAAGCAGAGTTCCTGAAGGCCGTGCAGCACCGACCCTACCTTTTCAGCGCGTATTACCAGCTATACCAAACAGCCATGCGCGCGGGCGAGACAGCTAAGGGCACCGCCTACCTGGAACAGTTCAAAGCCCTGAGGGAAAGCCCGTTGGGCGAATCGATCGAACTGCCGCAATATAACCAAATGGGGGACCTGGCGCTGGCTCGGCCCTTGCCCACGGATGCGCCGCCCGTGACGAGGAGTCGGTTCCAGTTCAAGGAAGCGCAAATCCTCTTGCGGACCGGCGATTCTCTTCCCCAGAAAGCCAGCGCTTCCGCCGCGGCTTCCCTCGGCGGCCTGGCCGCGGCCGATCTGAACCAGGATGGAGAGCTCGATCTGGTCATCCCACTCGGCTCCGATCGAGGCGTCGTCCTCCTGCGGCAGGACGGGCCAGGCCGATTCTCCGAAGCGACAGCCGGTTCAGGTCTGGACGCAATCGCCGGTGCCGGAACTTGCGCCATTGGTGATGTTGATAACGACAACTACCCCGATGTGTTCCTATCCAGCGATTCCGGCGGAGTCCTCCTCAGAGGCAAGGGTGACGGAACTTTCCAGGACGTGACCCTCCAGGCCGGCCTCGCGTTCGCACGCCAGAAGTTGGCCTCCGCCCTTTTTCTCGATGCCGACCATGACGGTGACCTCGACTTGTTCGTCTGTGATAGCGCCGGCGGCCAGCTCTGGAACAACAACGGTGATGGCACTTTTACCAACATCACCGCGAAAGCGGCGCTGCCGATTGATGCGAGTAACATTGTCCTGGCGCTCGCGGGCGATTTGGATGGCGACCGCGATCAGGACCTCGTCCTCCTGCGCCGCGGGGCGCCGGGCGTCATCCTGTTCAACGAACTGCTCGGTCACTATCGGAGAGCCGACCTGGATGGGGTGTCGGTCCAGGGCGACCTGGGAGGAGCGCTGCAGGATTTCAACGGCGATGGCCTGCTCGATTTGCTCGTCTTGGGGGGCACGCCCGCTGCCCTGCGACTCTGGCTTGGCGATGGCCAGGGCCGGTTCAAAGCCGATTCGGCATTCAACGAGGTGGCGGACGCCATTGCCTCGCGGGGTGTTGTCAGCGGCTTTCGCATTGGGGATATCGACCTGGATGGGGACATCGACGTGATTGTGGCCGGGAAAGCCGTCCATTTCCTACTCAACAGTGGGCGTGGACGCTTCGTGGGGCAAGCTAGCGTTTGGCAGCCCGCGCCAGGTGCGACCCTGACGGGGATTGAAGTCATCGATGGCAACGGCGATTTCGTCCCGGATGTGCTCGCGATCCTGGAAGGCGGCGCCGCCCGCGTGCTCTTCCTCCCAGGCGAGCTTTCTCCTCCATCGACCGCTCTCGCCCTTCAACCCACTGGGGTCCGCAGCCGCGACGGGCGAACACGGAGCCCAGCGAGCGGCTTCGGCGCCAGTATTACGGCCCGAGTTGGCTTGCATGAACAGCGCATCGTGTATTCGGGCCAGGCCGGCGGCATGAACCAATCAGCTGCCCCGCTGGTGCTGGGACTGTCCGGCGCCGGAAAGGTCGACTACGTCCACCTGACCTGGCCGGATGCCGTCGCCCAAGCGGAAATGAGTCTGACCGCCGGGCAAGTCCACAAGGTGGCTGAATTGCAGCGCAAGATTTCGAGTTGCCCGGTGCTGTTTGCCTGGAACGGGAGTCGGTTTGATTTCGTCACCGATTTTGCCGGGGTTGGCGGGCTTGGCTATCTGGCAGCGCCAGGAAGCTACGCTGCGCCGCAGGTGCGGGAACACGTCCGGCTCGGACCAGGGCAGTTGAAGCCGGCTGAGGGTTACTATGGTCTGCGGGTGACGGAGCCGATGGAGGAAACGGCTTACATCGATCAACTCGAGCTCTGGGCGATCGACCATCCCGCGACCCAGCAGGTTTATCCGGACGAACGGCTGGCCATCAGTGGGCCAGCCCCCTCCCATCAATGGCTCATCGTTGCAAAACCGATCTTCCCGACGCGAGCCACCGGCCCTTCCGGTCGGGATTGCCTCGATCGGTTGCGCCAGGTCGATCGCCTCTACGCCTACGAGCCAAAGCTGGATCGACGCTACATCGGCTTTTGCGAGCCCCACACCCTCGAATTGGAATTCAGCGCAGGCCTCGACGTCATCTCATCCAGCGAGGTTTGGCTCTTCATCAACGGATCGATTGAGTATCCCTATTCGCAGACAGTATATGCCGCCAGCCAATCACGGATTGGATGGGAGCCAATCCGGGTGGAATGCCAGGACGCCAACGGCCATTGGCGCACGATGGTGGCCGACGCAGGAGCCCCAGGCGGAATGGCTCGCACCATGACGATCGATCTGAGCACGTCGTGGACGCCCGCGATCCGCAAACTCCGCCTCACCACCAACCTGGAAATCCTCTACGACCAGATCTTCCTCGCGGGAACGTCGCGCCCAAGCGGCTCGACGACAAAACAGGTGCCGCTGAAAGATGCCGTCCTACGGCCCCTTGGGTATCCCCGGGAATATTCGCCCGACGGCCGCCTGCCCCTGATCTACGACTATGAGGTGCGGGAAGCATCGGCGCCCTTTCACACCCTCAAAGGCGCCTACACGCGCTACGGAGAGGTCAGCGAGTTGCTGACGGCTTTTGATGATCGCTACGCGCTGGTCGGACCGGGCGACGAAATCGCACTGCGCTTTGACGCCCAGGCGTTGCCTCCGATCGCTCCCGGCAATGCCCGCACCTTTATCCTCGTTTCCCACGCCTATTGCAAAGACATGGACCTTTATACGGCCAGCCCTCAAACCCTCGAGCCGCTGCCCTTTCGCGGGATGAGCGGGTATCCGTATCCAGCCACCGAGCATTACCCCACGACGGCGTTCCACCAGGAGTTCCTTCGGACTTACAATACGCGGATAGTCCGATAGTTTGACGCTATGAGATACGCCGTGGCCGCATGTCAGACGGACTTTCCCTGCCCCACCGATCGTCGCGAGATCAAGGCACGGGTCGACCGCATGCTGGCGATGATCGATGGCGCGGTTGTCGGGTATCGACCTTTCTTCCCCGTGCGGCTGGTCGTTTTCCCGGAGTTCGCCCATGCCGCGCCGATTTACCTAACCGTTTCCGAGCTCCGGGACCGGCTCGCCCTGCCGGTGCCAAACGAACATACGGAGCGTTACGAAACGAAAGCGCGGGAACATGGGATCTACATCCAAACTGGGTCTTTCATTGAAATCGATCCTGCCTGGCCGGGAGTGCTGTTCAATACCAGCTGCCTCATCGGGCCGGAAGGCTTGCTCTTCAAATACCGCAAGGTCAATCCGTGGATACCGTGGGAAGTCCACGCCAGTCCCCACGATCTCCCGGGTTACGACCAGGAACTCTTTCCGGTGGCGCAAACCACCATCGGGAACCTCGGCTGCGCCATTTGTTACGATTGGATCTTTCCCGAAGCAATTCGGCAACTGGCCTTCCATGGGGCTGAAGTGCTCCTGCGCGTCTCGGCCTACATGGATCCTTGGGGAGCCACGCCACCGATGGACTGGTGGACGGTGGTCAACCGCTGCCGCGCCCTGGAAAATATGGCCTACGTCGTCGCCGCTAACCAAGGCGCCACCTTATCCCATTACGGTCCCTTCTCCTGGCCGGGAGGCAGCATGGTCGTCGATTACGATGGCCGCATTCTCGCCCAGGCTGACCCTGGACCAGGCGAAAAAGTCATTGTCGCTGAGATCGATCTGGCCGCTTTGCGCGCCGCGCGGCGCCACCGCTTGGGCCACAATCCGCTGGCCCATCTCCGGCGAGAAGCTTACAAGCCAGCTCCTCGCGGTTTCCCGGCGTCACGCCTCGTCGACGCAAAAAACTGCCGCGCGAATGGAACCGTGGCGGAGATCGAGTCCCTCCTTGGCCAACTGCTCGAACCCGGCGAAGCCGCTGATCGATAGCTCCGTCAGAACTCCAGCGGAACGCGGACGACGATTGCTCCCATGACGTCGCCCTCGCGAAAATCATGCTTTGGGCTGCGCGGATCGCGGTTATGGCAAGACGCGCACGAACCTGCTGTCGCCCGGTCTGAATAGACCGCGGTGAAATAGCTGCGGCCGCCCAGTTCTTCTTCCGCATAAAACGGTTGCTCCGGACGGTCGCAGACCGCATGCAATCCGGTGTCTTCCGCCTCCGTTTGGGGGCCGGAGCTTGGGTGGATCGGCCAGAGCGAGCGCAGGGTATAAGAGAATTCCGCCCCTTGTTTCTGAAGGCTGTCGGCCGCGTGGCGCAACATTTGGGCGTGCGAAGGCAGGCTCTGGCTTTCCCGCGAGGCAGCCGAACCCGGGGGACGCTGTTCGTCGGTGGCCAAGCGCTGCCCGATCAGCTCCGCGTAGGATTGGCGATCGGCGGCAATGACGGCGTGGAGTGAGTCAGCCATTTTGCGCACGCTGACCGTCGTCAGCTTGTGCGGCTTGTCGGTGGTGCGGTCAGCAGCCTGCAGCATCCAGCCGAGGGCGGCGGCAGCGAGAAAAGGGGACAACGATTTACAGTTCATGCGTTGAGGCTGAGTCACTCTCAGGGTGGTTCGTGCACCTCCAGGATCTGGTCGGCAGGAATGTCCTTCAAGACTTGCCGAGTTCCGCTGGGCCAGAGGACCTCGAGCGCGTCGATCCGGGAGCGGCTGCCGAGGCCGAAGTGCACGCGGGGATCGCCCTGGCAGAGAAAGCCAGTTGGGCACCACGCTTGGGCCACGAGCGTCAAACCGTCAGACATCAGTCGGACCCGGGCGCCGTAGCCGCTGCGGTTGCTGCGCGAGCCCTGTAGGTTCAGTTTCAACCAGTGATGGGAGGAGGCGCCGCGGTTTCGAAGAAGGAAGGGGCGATCAGCCAGCGCCGTCAACAGCACGTCGAGGCGGCCGTCATTGTCAAAGTCGAGGACGGCATTGCCGCGGCCATTCACCCGCGCGCGGAAGCAACCGCCTCCCCGAGCGGAGGCATCAGTGAACGTTCCCGTTCTCTCGTTTTCCAGGAGAAGCGCCCCGGTGCCTTCCAGAACAAAAGCGCTCCCATTGGCAACCACCAGGTCGAGGTCAGCATCGTTGTCGAAATCAAGAAAAGCGCCGCCCCAACCAACGTACTTCCGTGTCAACAAACCGAGCCCGGAACGGTAAAGGCGATCTTCGTAGAGGTGCTCGTCCCTCTGGACGTAAAAGGAGCCATAGCCAAAACGGGTCACGAACAAATCGGGACGGCCGTCGCCCGTCGCATCGCCCACCGCGGCGTTCATCGAGCCGGGAGCTTCGCCGATGCTGTTGAACGCAACGCCTGCTTCCACGGCTCGATCATGGAAATGGCCTTGGCCATCATTGATCCAGAGTTGATTGGGGGTATCGTCGTTGCAGATGTACAGGTCCACGTCTCCGTCGCCATCCGCGTCGAAGGCCGCCACCGACATTGCCCGATTGGCCGAAGTGGAAAGGCCCGCCGCCTTGGTCAGGTCCTCAAAGCTGCCGTCACCTTTGTTGTGGTAAAACACATTGGCCTCGCCCACATAAGCGAGCGGACCGGGGTACGCGCCCGGGTTCTGCTCCGATTGAGCTTGGGGTCGATAGGTGAGATAATTGGCCAGGAAAAGGTCCAGATGGCCATCGTTGTCCGCATCAAAAAAGGTCGCGGCAATGCCCGTGCCAGTGTGTCCAACCCCCGCGGCGTCGGTCACATCCTGAAAGGTTCCGTCACCGCGGTTCCGATAAAGGCGGCTTCGCCCAATATTCACGACGTAGAGATCGGTCAAGCCGTCATTGTCAAAATCGCCAGAGACCGCCGCGCTGCCGAACTCGGATCCTGCCAGCCCAGCGCGACGCGTCACGTCCTGGAAGGTGCCATCACCGCAGTTCCGGAACAGCCGATTGCCGCCAGGCGGGCAGGCGACCTGCGGGTCGGTGACGCCAGGCAAGGCAGACCAGTTCACCAGGTAAACATCCATCCAGCCGTCATGATCAAAATCGAAGACAGCCCCGCCGGCACCGTTCGAGAGCAGGATATTGGCGATCCGCTCGTGGCAGAAGCGATGGACGAAGTCGATCCCAGCACGGGCGGTGACATCTTCGAACCAGTCGGCCGGCTGGGCCGCGATCGGAGGGGTCGGATCACGCGGCGCCGCGGTCGTGGAGAGGCACGACACCAACCCGGCCACGAAGGCCGGAAGCAGGCAGGCCCTGTTTCTCTGCGCTTTGGTCCGTCGCATCGCTCGACGCCATCGTTTTCGGGGCGGCTGCCAGTTCATTGCTCTGCAGGTTACTCTTCCCTTTCGTCATCAAAATTGCGGAAGGAACAGTTGCACGGCGTGCGAAAGAGAAGGACCCAATCCTCCGCCGTCGGTGTGCGATAGACTCGAGCGCGCACCGCTCGGGCGTTACGCATTCCCCCGTCTCGCGGACAGAACCAAAGCGGCTTGAGTTGATCTCGGAGCAGGTCGTCGCGGAGGGTAACGACGCCGCCGTTGGTCACGTAAATCGCTGCAAGATCGCCCTCGGCATTCCGCGCGGCAAAAGTCGGGCCGGGGGGCTCGGTCCCGCGGGGGGCTTTGGGATGGGGTTGGATCGAAAGGACCAGGTTCGTTTCCGGGCGCAATGTCCACCAGGCGATGCTGGTGAAGAAATCGTAGATATGACCGTAGTCCTGCAACATGGTCATGGTTTCATCGCCGCGGCCGTTGATCCAGCCGCCGCCGCTATCGGGTCCCCAGCCAGTGCCTTGATCCGCCCGTTCGCCAGTGGTTTGGTAACCACCGGCCAGGTAGACCTGCCAGGCCAGCCGCACCCGCGTTTGGGCAGACCGCCCGGGCCTCGCGCGATTATCGCCCCAACCCCGCGGGTAATGATCTTCGTAGCCGTATTCTTCGTTGACTTGAGGCATAGCCCGACCGGCCGCCAGCTGCTGCCCGCGGTTATCCAGCATGAACCGATAGCCGCCGCCCTCGTCCCACCGCTGATAAAGCGCGACATCAGCCCAAGCCGACTTGCGAAACCGAAAGTCCTCGTGTCCGTGTGTCGAAGTCAGGTGTTGATACGGATCGCGGTCCTTGAGCAATCGCCCCATCCGCTCTGCCCAGGCATCATCCCGGAAAAGCCGATACTCATTGGCGAGGTCCCACATGACGTTGCAAAACGGAGCCAATCGCGCGATAGCGTAGCGGTAGTAGCGCTCTTCTTCCGTGCCACCCATCCCCTGTTTGCCGAACGGATCGACCCCAGGCCGGCCCCCGTCCACATAAAAAATCACTGATACCACCATGTCCTTGCCCCGGGCATGCCGGAGCAATCGCTCCCATTTCTGCCAAAAGGCCACATCGAACCGCGACACATCGAAACCCGGTTCCGCGACGCTCCCCGGCTGCTGCGCACACCATGGATTCAATAGAAAGGTAAAGTCGCGCGTCGGAAACACATTCTCAAACCAAACGCGCCCGCTCTCAACCCGGCCGTTCAGCCCCGCCCGCACCCGAGTGATTTTGAGCTGATCAAACCGATCGATAATCTGCCGAATGTGAGCGTCATCCCAACCCGCCAGCCAATAAGCCGTGGCGCCATTCCAGAAGAACCGCTCGCGCGTCCCTTCCCACTGAAAATGGAAGGGATACTCCGGGTCGACCCGCACCAGCCCTTTCCTTTTTTCATCGCGGGCCTGAAATGCGCCCCGGTGCACTTGCGCAAACGTCCCGGCCTGGTAGCGCACGGTGTAATTGCAGGTGCCCGGCTGGCGGGGCATGAAACGCACGCGGAATAGACTGCCATCCTCGGCATCGCAAAAGCCCTCAACTTCTACTGGCTTATTTCCGGCCTGCTCAAAGACTCCAGTGACGCTCACTTCGGTGAACGGGTTCACGGCTGGTGGAGACGCGACCGCCAGTGCGACTTCGGCAAAGTCGTAGCAGGCCACCGCCTCAGCCGCCGGTCTGAAGGCCACCTGGGGGGCGGCCTGAATACTGATTGGCTCCAGCAACAGGAGAAAGAGCCAAGCCGCGGCAATGCAGCCCCATGGGCGGAATGCGGCGCCCGCCTGGACTCCGAGGGCAGGTGAGGGTGCGCCGCCGGCGCTTGCCCCGGACGTGCATCTGCTTTCAAGAAGCTCTGCCTGGTTGCGAGGAGTTCTCATAAAGTAGCGCTTGACGCAGTCATGAACCTCACGGGCCAGCCCGGTGAACCGGAACAATCGTGCCTTTTTGAATGGTGCCCATCCCAACATCGGTTCGCCGATTCTGCCCCGTGCCGTCGAACTGGATCGGACCGGATAATCCCGGCCATGCGGCTGTCCGGCTGAGCGCGTCACGAATCCGAAGTCGGTTGGGACCGGCCTGACGGATACATTCGATCAGCAGCCTGGTGGCGTCATAGGTCAGCGTGGCCGTGAAGTCGGCCGAATGGCCCAACTCCGCTTCAAAGTCCGCGGCGAAGCGGCGCAATTCGCCGTCGCCGGTCCCGGGCGGAAACAAGAGTGGGAACTGGACCCCTTCACCCGCGGCTCCGACCAGATCGCGAAAGCGCGCGCAAGCCATGTGATGAGTGCCCAAGATGAGAGGCCGAGGCCGCAGCCTGATCGTCCTCTCGGTGGGTGGAGGTTCGATCCGCAACGGTTCCAGGCGTCGGCCGAATGGGCGCTCCCTCTCGGATGGCGCGGACCAGTCGGGCTGAGTCTTCCGCCGAGGCGACCACAAGCACGGTCGCTGGGCGGAACGGAGCCAGCGCCCTGAGCTGCGCTGTGATGGCGAGTGCCCGGAGGACTTCGAAGCGGAATTGCGGTGTGAGCTGGTGCAAATTCAACGCCTTCAGGACTTCGCGGGCCTGCATTCTGGACTCGTGATCGGTCGTGTTGACCACCACCACTTTGTCTCGGTTCGACGAGAGGCCAGTGACGAGATGTTGGACCAACACGCGAGCGATGACGGGATCGGAAGGAGCACAAGCGAACATCCACGAGACCCCCGCGAGGGTGATGCTCTGATCCGTCGTCACCGGGCTGACCAATGGAAGATTGGCTTTGGCTACAACCTGCTCGGCCAGGTGGGTCGTCGCTGAGTCGATTGAGCCCACCAACGCCACCGGCTCTGCCTCATAAACCAATCGAGCCAGCTGCGCCACGCCCGCCCCCCAAACGTTTGTCGACCAACTCGGGATAAGTCGAAATGGACGACCCTCTCCGGCCGCACTCTCTCGATAGCCGCCCGCCTCGTTGGCCTCCCGGACCGCGCGACTGGCCGCCCACCACATGCCCCCGGCAGTTCGATCCAATGGATCGCTCGGCCCGAACCAGGCGATGCGAATCTCGGCCAGATTGGTGCGAGCCTCGTCGGGTCCGGTATAACCGAGGCTGAGGTCGCGGTAGCGGAGGTAAGGCTCCGCGGCCCGAACAAGCCAATGCGCCGGCGACGGATGGAGGAGGAGTGCTCCTCCCAGGATGAGGGCCGCCCGCGAGCAAGAGGTGCGGTTCACACGGATGAGTGAGCTTAAGAATCGACTGCCGCCGTCAGCGCCCGCTTGCTTGCCGCTGCATTCGCATCTGTTCAATGACGTGGCCAGTCGGGATCTGCCAATCGTTCCGGGAATAATACTGCCACCGCCCCTTTTCGAAACGCGTCAGAAAGACCTCGCCGGTATCGTCCAGGGCCGAACTAAGAGGGATATCTCCCGTGATCCCGGGAAAAGGCTCGGCGCGGAAGGCGAGCACATCGCGGATCTTGGCGCGGTTCAGGCCGGCGGTTTGAATGGCCCAGATGAGCATGTTAATGCCATCATAAGCATGAGCCGCATAGGTGTCCGGCTCAGTCCCCCAGCGCTTGCGGTAAGACTCCTTGAAGTCCTCCAGCTTGGCATCTTTTCTCTCCGGGTTCCATGGGTAAGTGCAGATCACTCCTTCCGCATTCGTTCCCGCAATCTTGAGGAACTCTTCCGAAACCGCTCGGTCGCAATTGTGGAATGGCAAGGTCCATCCCCGCGCCCGCACCGCGTTGAGCACGTGAGCGCCTTCGACCGCATCACCCCAGTGCACGATCGCATCGGGTTTGGCTTCCTGGACGCGGTCGAGCTGCAGATCGAAGTTGGTGCTCCCAACCTTGTAGGCCATTTCGATGACAATGGGCCGGTTCAGGCGGCGAGCGCTATCGCGAATTTCACGCACGCCGAAGCGGCCATAGCGATTGCTCGAACGAACGATCGCCACGCGTTCGTAGTTCATTTTGCGGAACAGGTAATCGACCAGCAGATAATTCTGCTGGCGGTCGTCGCCGATGCAACGGAAGACCCACGGAATGTTCGTTTCAATATATGTGGGATCGAGATCGCCCGGAGTCATCCAGGGCACTTCGATTTTGAGGGCCACCCGAATGGCAATGTGGGTGTTGGCTCCGTCCACGCCCCCAATGATGCCCCAGACGTTGTCTTTGTAGGCCAAATGAATGACTTCACTGCCGGAAGCTCCCCAGAGGGCATTGTCGTTCCGGACACAGAGTTCGAAGGGGATTTTGCGTTTGAGGTAGCCGCCCTTGGCATTGGCTTCCTCGATGGCCATGCGGCACGCCCGCAGCATCGGAACACCCAGGGCTTCTTCATGGCTCTTGCCGCCGGTGGCCACGGAGACAGTCTGCATGATCGGACCGAGAAAGCCGATTTTGACGGTATCGACGTGTTCGGGTTCGGGAATCGCTCGACCGGAGCCGGTGTATTCCATCTGCACCAGGAAATGTTCCTTGTAGGGTTTGACGCCGCCATACGGTTCAACGTCCGAAGAGGAATGAGCGTAGTTCCGGTTGGTTTTCAAAGGCAAGTCCGGCAGCTCGTACGGGCCGACGCGGTTAATCCGCTCCAGGATCGTGTCAACGGTAAGATCCTCAGCCCGCTCCGGTGTGGAGCTCGCCGCAACCTCCGCGGAATGGGACCTGACCGGCGCGCCCAGGACCGAAATTAGACCGGCCAAGAGAATGGGAAGGGATTGCCGCCGATTACACAGAGTCAATTTCATAGGCATTCGCTGGTGGGATACAGCTGGGATGATCGTTAGCGGCCGGCCATTTGGCGCGACCCTGATTCAAGCCGCGGATAGTAACCCTGGCCAATACCGTGTCCGACGCCCTTCGAGGTGCCGACCCAGACGTCGTTGCCATCGAAGTCGACGCAAATGATGAATTGATGGGGCACGTTATAGCCGGTATCGACGGTTTTGATGATGCGGTTTTCGCGTTTGATGATGCCCTTGCCCGTATGATTCTTGCCGTCGGGGACATACGTCACCCAGGTGCAAGTTTCAGCATCCATGCAAGCCCCCAGCCCCTTGTCGCTACAATACCAGCATTCCTGTCCGCTGCGGGCGCGGAGATTGTTGTTGAAGTTGCTCGGCAACCCGCATTCGTGGTCGAAGTAACCGCGCCAGTGTCGACCGTCGTAGCGCGCGCAGCCGAAATAACTCGACACCCACAGGATCTTCTCCACGTAACTGGCGCCGGTGGTAATGACGTGCGGAATGCCATCGTCCCGGTAAAGGTCGATCTCCATTTCGCCATCGGGATCAAGGTAAGTCTTCCAATTCTCCGTTTTGGTGTCGAATTCGAGCACGCCGCTGCCCCAAACGGCCAAATGGACCTTGCCATCTCGCGCGGACACATTGTAGTTCCAGATTTCTTCCATCGGAGCATTGCGTTCTGTGAAGATGTCCCACTTGTCCTTGACGCGATTGAACCGGCTGGCGCCGGCCGTGGTCGCACACCAGATATTGTCCCCCTCCACCGCGACGGCATAAACGACGTCGTTGACCAACCCGCTGTTGAGTTGGTCGAAGTGATCGAAACGGCCGGCGCTGAATCGGGCCAGGCCGCCGCCGAAGA
Organism: Verrucomicrobiota bacterium; assembly: GCA_046346765.1. GTDB lineage: Bacteria > Verrucomicrobiota > Verrucomicrobiia > Limisphaerales > SIBE01 > JAXMHN01. The sequence goes on from JAXMHN010000019.1 coordinate 48,887, forward strand.
GTCCGAGCCACAGGTCGCCGGTCTTGGGATCAACATCGATGGCCGTCACGACCCGCCAAGGCAGGCCCTCCTTCTCGCTCCACGATTTCAGGGTCTTCGTCTTCTTGTCAAAACGCGAGAGACCCGCTTCGGTCCCAATCCAGATGCAATCCCCGCGCGGGTCGGCGCGGATGGCAAAGATATGATCGTTCGGCAAACCTTCCTTCGTCGTCAACTGCTCCCACTGGGTGTAGACATAGGGAAGCGGTTCCGTTTGCTCGGATCCGGCCAACGGTGCCGTTTGGGCGGCCAAGGCCGGGCCTATGCAAGCGAGAAGGTAACTCTGCCACCAGAAGCACCGAGCCGAATACTTGGGTTTCATGACACGGATGGGTTGAGTTGTTGCTGGCGGAATGGGGTAATAAGCAGGCGCGCTCAGAGGGTTTTCAGATACTCGACGAGATCGTTCAGTTGATCCTTGGTCATGTCATTACTGACGCCGTGTTTGTCGTAGGGATTGTAAACCGTCCAGATCTCTTCCAGGGTCCGCGCGATCCCATTGTGCAGGTAGGGCGCCGAATCGTAGATATTCTGGAGGTGGGGCGGATCGAATTTGCCGTCCCGATCATAGGGAAATTTCGTTCCGACATTGTGGAGCTTGCCGTCGGTGAACAACGGCGGCGGATGACAGCTCGTGCAACGGTTTTCCACCGGAATGACGGAACCGTCATTGCGCGCGTTCCGTTCAAAGATGCGCTTGCCGCGGCGTTGCGGCTCGGTCAAGTCCTCGCCCAGCTTGCGATAGCGATTGGGGGGTCGGGGGATGCTGCACAAGTAATCGTGGAGATCCTCCAATTGCTCCGGGTCGAGCGGCTGCAGTCGGGTGATGAAGACGGCCAACCGGGCGCCGCACTGCCGCTTCAAACTGGGGTTGATCCCGGTCCATTTGAACGGGGCGGTGTCGTTGATCCCGCGAAGGGTGCGGTTGTCGATAGGGCCCATCCCGATTCCATCGTCCTCGATATCGTAAACGATGTTGTCGATGTGCCCGTCCGGATGACACGTGCTGCACGAAAACTGCCGATGAAAACTGATGCTCGCATTGTGAAACAGTTTCTCGCCACGACGGTGCCGCGACAGTCCCGGCGCGCCGCCCAGGTCAATGCGGCCAGCGGCTTCCAATCGCCCGAGATCCACCACCGTGACCGAGTCATCCAACATATTGGCCACGTAGGCAACCCGGCCGTCGGCCGCGCAGGTGATCCCGCGGGGCGCAGCTCCGGTCGCAATATGCTTGACCACATACTCGCTCGGCTTCCCGGTGTGGTTTGGAATAACATGGGCGCGCTCCTCTTCAGTGGCTGTTTTCAGCAGCGCGATCAGCTTGGCCAGGTCCACGACCGCAATCCGATCGGAACTGCTGCTGGTAACCAGCGCGTAGCGGCCGTCCGGCGTCATGGCGACATCCGTCGGATCCGGAAAGCAACGGTTGTTCTCGTCAAGTAAGACCTGGTCGATCCGGCCGTCGCGCCAAATCACGCCCAAGCCGTTGGAGATGGTCCAACCGTGGTTGATCCTGGTCATGGGGACGAGGTTCTTGGTTCGAAGCAGAGTCATGAGGGCATAATCCCCGCTGGGATGCCAGCAGATGCCTTGCAGCAGGTTGGCCGCCGGCACTTCGAGCCGAGTCATGACCTGGGCGCGCTCGGTATCAATGACTGTCACTTCGGAAAGCGCCGGCGCGCGGTCGCCAATAAAGCGCGAGAGCGCATGCGTGACGAGCAGTTGCTTCCCCTCAGGGGACAAAGCGATTGACCAAGGAGAGCGGGAGGCGCTTAAGCGCGTTACTTCACGCAGCGTGGCGATATCAATGACGGAGATGTTGTCCACGGAAGTGTTCAGGACATAGAGGTGCCGCCCTGACGCATCCACCGTCAGGCCGTGCGGTTCGTCCCCAACGTCGAGCGTTTTGATGACGGTATGGCTCCCGACCTCCACAACCGAGATGGTGTCGTCCAGGCGATTGGAGACAAAAGCCCGCCGGCCGTCGGGGGCGAAGCATACATCATTTGGCTGGCCGCCGACCGGGATCGTCAGGCGCTGCCGGCGCGTCGCCGTGTCCACGACAGCCACGGCGGCGGCGCGTTCACACGCAATCCAAAGTTCGCTCCCGTCCGGAGACAGCGCAAGGTTGATGGGATTCTTGTAACTCGGCTCGAAAGACTGAGCGCTGTCCGGTTGCTTGCGGGGATGCGCAATTTGCTTGACCGCGGTTTCGTAGTCGAATTTGGCGTTGTGGGCGTTTTGATGACAGGGGGCGCAGGTCTTCGCATCCACGGGCGCCAGCCCTCTGGTGCGGGCCGTCGCTTTGTCCAGCATGACCGCTTCAGAGGCATAATCGCTGCCGGGCCCGTGGCACGATTCGCACTGGACTCCATCCCTCACGTCGAAGCCCTTTTCCACCGCCGCAACTCCCGCCCCGTGGGCGGTGGCGTGGCAACGGAGACACTCGGAAGCCCGCTGCGGTTCGACTTCCAAGCCCTTCGCCTTTGCGAGTTCGAACGCTTTTGGCGTTGCCAGTTCGGCATAGGCCCGGGCATGCGCTGACATACGCCAATGGCTGAACTGGAAGTTGGACTTCGGGCCTGCATGGCATTCGGCGCAGCGCATGACGCCAGTGAACTTGAACGGATTGGGCGCGGCGCTGGGTGCCTCCGCGGTCGGAGGGGCTTCGGGAAGCGGATGCGCCACCACCTCCCACGCCGCCGTCAAGTCGAACGGCTTGCGTTTGAGGACGGCGTCGTGAGATCCCTTGACCCGGTGGCACAACATGCACGCGTCTTTCGATGGGATCTTCAGACCACGAGCTTTCGCCTGGGTCCGATCGCGCATGATTTCTGCAGAGGCGTATTCGCTTCCCGGCCCGTGGCAGGCCTCACATTGCAGGCCATCCTCCAGGTGGAATCGCTCGTCTCGTTCCCAGTCTTCCGCTTCAGCGGCGGTGGCGTGACAACCCAGACACAGCCTGGCGCGATGGGGTTCCTCGGTGATGCCGCTGAGCCGCGCGATCTCTTTCGATTCCGGCAAAGCGAGGGCGGCATAAGCTTTCGCGTGCGAAGTCAGCCGCCACTTGCTGAATTGGTGGCCCATCTTGGGGCCTTCATGGCATTCGCCGCAGGCCTGAGCTCCGAGGAAGATCGGCTCCTTTCCGCCGCCGGGACCCGCCGCAGCCGCGAGGATCGAACCTGCCAGAACGAGCATGGCACCCAGCCCGTGGGCCGCCAGACAGCTGATCCGCTTTTGGCTTCGCATAATCATTCGGCCGCATCGGCTTTTACTTCGAGGATTTGATTCGCCGCCACGTTCTCGAGTATTTGCTTTCGCCCGTTCGGCCAGATGATTTCCACTCGATCCGCTTTGACCGCTTGGCCCAATCCGAAATGGGGGCGGGGATCGCTGCTGGTGAGGTAACCGTTCACTCCGACAACCGGCTGAATCATCCGGAGTCCACCCGCCGTCACGGAGACGGTTGCGCCCAGGGCTACTATGCCGGTGTCTTTCCGGACCGGAACCACTTTGAGCCAATGATTCTGTTGATTACCGCCGTCATTGCGAAGCAGGTGCGGGGGCTCATGGAGGGCGAACATGAGAATGTCGATGTCCCCGTCATTGTCGATATCCGCGAAAGCGGCGCCGCGGCCGACATGTTTGGTGTTGAAGAATTCGCCGGAGCGATGAGCCATGTCGATGAAACGGCTTTTGCCGTCCCAACGCGCGAGGACGGGTTCCTCCACGTAAAGGTGGTGCGGATCGCCATTGGCCATGAACAAGTCGACATAGCCATCGTTATCATAGTCATTCAGCAACCCACCCCAGCCGGTATACTGTCCGCAGAGCAGCGCCAAGCCTGATTGGGAGGTGATATCGGTGAAGAAGCCGTTGGTGCCCTGGAGCAGGAGCGAGCTGTAGCCCATATCCGGCACGAGCAAGTCGAGGCGGCCGTTCCGATCGACATCCGCGGCGCATGGCCCCATCGATGACACGCCCTGCCCTCCTTCACCGAAGGCCGTGCCGGTTTCCAACGCCACGTCCTTGAAATGTCCCTGGCCGTCATTCCGCCAAAGATTGTTCGGCATGGCGTCGTTGGTCACATAAATATCGACGGCCCCATCGCCGTCCAGGTCGCACGCGACCGCGCCCATCCCACGGCCTGTGGGCTCCCACAGGCCGGCTTCCTTGGTGACGTCACTAAACGTGCCGTCGCCATTGTTGCGATAGAGATGATCCGGCAGGCCCGGATACGAGAGGGGCCCCGGAAAATTGTCGGCTTTGTAGTACGCGCCCGTTTGTTGAAAGGCGCCTTTGTCATAGGCGAGGTAGTGGACCACAAAGACGTCCAGCCACCCGTCCCGGTTGTAGTCAAACCAAGGCGCCGCCAGCGCCCACCCAGGGCTGCTGAGCCCGGCGCGTTCGGTCACGTCGGTAAAGGTCCCGTCGTGATTGTTCCGATACAGAATGGATTTGCCGTAGTTGCAGACGAAAAGATCGATGAAGCCGTCCCGGTCATAATCAGCGGCCGATGCCCCCATTCCGTAACTGTCGTCGTAGCCGGCAACGCCAGCCTTCTCGGTGACATCGACAAACGTGCCATCGCGTTGATTGTGGTAGAGCGCGTTCTTTAACTTGCCTCGAAACGACCGGCCCCGGTTGTCACTGATGTCCGGGTGCCAGCGGCCGTTGACGAAGTAGATATCCATGAAGCCGTCGTTGTCGTAATCGAAGAAACAGCCGCCAGGGCCGGTGGCCTCAGCAATGTTGCTCAACTGCAGGTCGCCCAGGCAGTGCTTGAAGGTGATGCCGGCCGCCGACGTGATATCCGTGAAAACCGGCCAGCCCTTGGTTCCCGACCGCAGACGCCAATGCCGTCGACAGGATCAGGCCGGCGCCCACCCACAGGACCGACAGCCAAGCGCCTCGGCGGCGGGCGGGCTCAAGACGGAGGATCAGCTCTCGCGCTCTCATAGCTCCTTCTTTGCTTCGGCACCGACTGTTACTCCGGGCATTTCGGCGGGGGCTCCCATGTCGATCCATTGGATGATCGTTCGCAGCTCTTCCTCCGTCAGGGGCGTGGCCTTGCCCGCCGGCGGCATTTGTCGGATCTTTTCACGACCATCGTCCGTCCAAGCCGGAGGCGGATCCCCGGCATGCGCCGTGTTCCGTCCTAATAACTGCCAAACCAACCAACTCGTGCGGGCGCGGCCGGGATCAACGTAACGGGGCCGTCCTGCCACTTCGGCGCTGGCGGATGCGCCTCCAAGCAACACGGCGTATGCTGCCGCGCGGTCCGAGCGGGAGGGCATCTCGGCAGCCAACGGCAGATGCAGCGGCGTCTCCTTGCCGCCATGGCACTCCACGGCTGCGCAGTGCTTTTGCAGGATCGGCGCGATCACCTCATGGAAGGTGACCAGTCGGCGTTGAGCCGGTGGCAGAATGAGGCGATTGGACGGGCGGCGCAGGGCGAGCACATATTGGTTTTTCCGGTATTCGCTCCGGATCTTCATGGCAGCCGATGCAACCTCGGGTTTCCTTCCCTTTGACCCAGACCCAACCGCACGTGCCCAAAGCAAGCCCATGCTCATCGACAGTCTGAAATAGCGGCGTATCGGCGGGGACTTCCACGTTGAACGAACCGTCCGCCTCAACGGGAGCTTCGCCAACCAGCCGGCAGGGCACCGAAGCCCCGCGGCGCTCCTTGTCCGCCGACCGGTCATTCGCCCCTGGCTGGGTCAGTCCCTCCAGGACGCGGACCCGACGGATGGAGCCGACGGGGAGATGAAGTTCATGCGCCGGATCCGACGTGTAGCAATTAAGGCCGTAGAATACTCCCGTCTCGGCTTTGGTGCTGACGACGGTAGAATGGCCATCCGGAGGTGTTCGCCGGCGAATGACGCAAGCCTGGAGATCATCGAACTCAGGATTGTCGTAAACCAGCTCGCACTCTCCGCCGTCCAGGTCCATCGAATAAAGGCCAGCGCTTGCGCTCAAGTCCGAAGGGCGCCGCGAAACCAACAGCATCGGGCCTTTCAGGCTGGCGGGATAGAGGAACGCGACGGCCGCATCGTTCTGTAAGCGGCGGTAGGTCACATGCGGACGTCGCTCCTCGACACACGCCAGCCGACCGGCATCGTCAGCCGCACCCTCGTCCGGCTCCACAAACACGACCAAGCCATTTTCAGTCGAGCAAGCCATCTGCTGACACTTTCCTCCGCGTTCGCCTCCGAACAACTCCACGTCGGCCCCTTCGATGTGGACCGCGAAGAGACCAACGTGAGCCAGAGCGTCCCGCCGTAGACCAACGCCGCCCTCGGTCGAATAAAGGACCTTGCCATCCCCCATTTGCCTGGGATCGAAGCTGTGACCAGGATTGAAAGTCAGACGCCGCAGTTCAGACCCGTCGAGCTTGAGGCTGAACAGGCTCGCACGTCCCCCTTCGCCCCCCTTGGCTACCGGACGTCCGACAAACACCGTCGTGAACCAAGGTTCCGGTGAATCGAGAGTGAAGAGGGTAGAGACATAAATCGGGCTGCGCCCTTCGATCCCTTCGGGCGAGACCGGGCGCAGGCGCTGGCCGTTGAGCTGCATTTCCCAAATGCGCCAACCGCCCTCCCGGGTCTGCTTGGCCGCGAAGAGCAGCCGTTCACCATCAAAGGAGAGGCTAGGATCACAGGCCGCCGCGAAGCCGGCGGACAGAAGGTGCTCTTCCCGATTGGTCGTGAGCAGAACGAGGCGGGCTTCATGGAAAAAGGCGTCCCGCCGCTGCCATCGATCTGAGGGGCAAGCGGCCCGGAGGGAACTGCGGCGGGGAACCTGCGTGAGCACCAGGGGTGCCTCCCAGGCCGCCTGCAACCGGGCGAGCAGGGCGCCCATAAGCCCATAGCCGCAGCACCGGAACACCCAAACCGGACGTAATCGCATAGGCGAAACCCAAACGGCCAGATTCGATTCGCCCTTGCCACGCGGCCGCGCTCCCGCGACAAAGGCAGCCTTAGCCAGCTCAGTGCCCGTTCTCGGTCACCTTCCCACTGTCGCGAACCAGAATGGCGACCGCCTCTATCTCCACCAGAAGATCGCTCCGGCAAATGCGGGCCTGGATCCCGGTGCTGGCCGGGAAAGGATCTAAACCGAGGGCGCGAAAGAATTCGTTGCGAATGTTATTGAACTCCGCGTAATCCCGCTCGATGTCACGGATATAGCACGTCGTTCGGACGACGTCGTGCCAGCACGCTCCCTCGCTCTCGAGGAGTTTGGTGATATTGCGGTAGGTGCGCCAGAGCTGAGCTCTGAAATCGCCCGGATAAAGGGTTTCGCCAGCTTCGCCCACACTCGCGGTGCCGCTGATGAGCAGGTGTGTTACTCCACCTGGCAGATCGACGCGCAACCCGCGGGTGAAGGCACTGCCGTAAGCGGGCGCTTCATTCAAAACACTGGGAGCCGTGATCGCGGACTTCCGCACGGTCGAATGCTTCGCCGCTTTGCCCTTCCCCAGGACTCCGGGAGAAGCCGGTTCGGCACAAGGCAAACCAAGCGCCCGCCGCTCCGTTTGTTCAGCTTCCGAGAAGATTTTTGGCGGTTCGCAACCAGGGGCGGGAGCCATGGAGCGTGGCGATAGTTTGGCTGTTTGCATTGCGTGTGTTGGAGTGCTGAGTGCCAAGTGCTCTGCGAGTTGTGTGCCAGACAACCCCGGTCGGACAAACGGCTGCGGCCGGCGCGCGTCGTCGTCCACGCCCGCTGGGACGCCCCAGGTGGGAATGCCTTGAGACGGGGTGAAGTGGACAGAGAGCGGGGCCAACCGGGCGACGCGTGCGCGGCGGGTTGAGAGGCGCTTGTTCCGAGAAATCGGGCCGCGCGCTAATCGGGCCGGAGCAGGTTGCAAACTGCAACGCGGCCAACAGTGTCACACTGCAAGATGCATCTTCACGCGGAAGGCTGCGCGCTTGCGTCGGGTTTTGGCTTCAGCTTGAGCGCTTTCAATTTGCGAAAGAGGGTGCTCGGGTTGATGCCGAGTTGCTTGGCGGCCTTCTTGCGGCTCCCATGGTGGCGACGCAAGGCATCCTCAATCAGCAAGCGCTCCATCGATCGCAAGGTCACCACTTTGCCCAACCGCAACAGATCATCGACCGAGCCTGCGCGGAGTCCCGGAGGCAAGTGCCTCGGCTCAATCAAGCCGCCGTTGCAGAGGACGAACGCGTGCTCGATGATGTTCTCCAGCTCGCGCACATTCCCTGGAAAGTCGTGCTCCATCAAACGGGCCAGGACGGCGTCGGAAACGCCGGCAATATCTTTCCCTTTCAGCCGGTTGAACTGGGTGATGAAATGGTCGATCAGGAGCGGAATATCCTCGCGCCGATCTCGCAACCCGGGCAATTCCACCCGCACCACGTGAATGCGATAAAAGAGATCCTCCCGAAAGCGGCCTTCGGCGACCAACCTGGTCAATGATTTGTTGGTGGCGGCAATGATCCGGACGTCGGCCTTGACCGGTTCCACGCCGCCGAGCGGCTCAAAGCTGCGCTCCTGCAGAACACGGAGCAGGCGCACTTGCATGGCCGCGGAGATATCGCTGATTTCATCGAGAAAAAGCGTGCCTCCTTCAGCCAGGGCAAAACGGCCGGGTTTGTCTCGCCGGGCATCGGTGAAGGCTCCGGCTTTGTATCCGAACAACTCCGATTCGAGCAAATTGTCGGGAAGCGCCCCGCAATTAATCGCGACAAACTTACGGGAGCGCCGCCGGGAAAGATTGTGCATAGCCCGGGCGAACAACTCCTTACCCGTGCCGCTGGGGCCTTCGATCAGCACGGTGCTGTCGCTTTCGGCGATCTGGGGAAGTATCTCGAACACTTCTTGCATGGCCGAGCTGCGGCCGATGATGTCGGAAAAGGCATCCTCCTGAGCCAAGTCACGCTGCAACTCCTCCACTTGGCGTAGATCACGGAAGCTCTCGACGCCCCCGATGACGCGCCCTTGCTCGTCTTTTAACGGCGCGGTCGAGATGCTCAGCGGAACTTTCTGTCCCCGACCATCGATGACATAGGCGACCTTATTGACGACCGGACGGCCGGTCAGAAGCGTCTTTTTGAGTGCGCAAGCGCTTTCGCAAATGCTCGTCCGGAACACGTCGCAGCAGCGTTGGCCGAGGGCTGCCTCCCGTTTGATACCGGTGATGCGTTCGGCGGCTCGATTGAAGAAAGTGATCTGCCAGGAGGAGTCCACCGTCAGGACACCCTCAGGGACATAGTCCAACAGCTCATTGCCCATGGGGATAGAGTCTAGGCAAATCCGCTCCCTTTGCACAACAAGACTCTCGACGCAAGAGTGGGCATCTCCAACCGGCCCGCGGACCTTCCGCAGCCAGGAGCGACCCTGAGTCCGAGAGGCCTGCACCGAGCGGCCGCCATCTCACGGCCGCTCGGCCTCTCGCCTCGGCGGTCAGGAGCGGTTCAGCGCGCTCAGAACGGCTTTGACGGAAGCCAGCTCGATGTTGGTGTCGACGGCTGCGCCCCATCGGCTGCGCCCGTCGGCATGCTTGATTTGGATGTAAGCAATGGCAGCGGCTTCCTCGCCGGCGCCGAGGGCATGCTCGCTGTAGTGGGTAATTTCAAAGCGGGGCACGCCGGCAGTGGTGAAGCCATGAACCAGCGCTGCCAGGGGACCGTTGCCCTGGCCGGAAAACTCGACGGCCTGGCCGTTCCGAGTGAGTCGGGCTCGACAGGTGACGACGCCGTTGTCGCTTTCGGTTCGGAAGCCTTTCAATTGCCATGGAGTGGTGCGTTCGATGTATTCGCGCCAGAACATCGCTTTCAACTCGGCCGCTTGCACTTCGCGTCCGAGGCGGTCGACTTCATCGTTGGCAATGGGGCCGAAGTCGCGCTGCATCTCCTTGGGCAATTCAATGCCGAACTCTGATTCGAGCAGGTAAGCGACGCCGCCCTTGCCGGACTGGCTATTGACCCGGATGACCTCGCGATACTCGCGTCGGATATCGGTGGGGTCGATCGTGAGATAGGGCACATCCCATTGTTGGCACCCGGCAGCCTCCCATTCGGCCAATCCTTTCTTGATCGCGTCCTGATGGGAGCCGCTGAATGCGGTAAACACCAGTTCGCCAGCGTAAGGTTGCCGCGCCGGAACGGTCATGCCAGTGCACCGTTCGTAAACGTCGCGGACGGCGTTGAGGTTGCTGAAGTCGAGCTTTGGATCGATTCCGTGCATGTAAAGATTCAAGGCTACCGTCACTATGTCGAGGTTGCCCGTTCGCTCGCCATTGCCAAAAAGCGTGCCTTCCACCCGGTCCGCTCCCGCCAGGAGCCCAAGTTCCGTCGCGGCCACGCCCGTCGAGCGGTCGTTGTGTGTATGGAGACTGACGATAAGCGAATCGCGATTCCGGATGTTTTTGCAGATCCATTCGATCTGGTCCGCGTAGACATTCGGCATCGCCACCTCGACGGTATCGGGCAGGTTGAGAATCATCTTGCGCTCGGGGCTGGGTTGCCAGACATCCATGACCGCTTCGGCAATGTCTTTGGCAAAGGCCACTTCGGTGGCGCTGAAACTCTCCGGGGAATACTGGAGCATGACCTCGGTGCCCTGGAGGCGGGGCAAACGGTCCCGGATCATGGTGGCTCCGCGCACCGCCACCTGAATGATCTGTTCCTCCGACATGCGGAACACGACGCGCCGCTGGGCCGGAGAAGTCGAATTATACATGTGGATGATGACTTTCCTGGCGCCGACGAGCGACTGGAAGGTCTTTTCGATCAGGTCTTCGCGGGCTTGCACCAGCACCTGCAGCCAGACATCTTCTGGAGCCCGGTTCTCTTCGATCAACCGCCGGTTAAAAGTAAACTCCGTGTTGGAAGCGGAGGGAAAGCCAACTTCGATCTCTTTGAAGCCGCACTTGACCAGAGTTTGGAACAACTCCAGTTTCTGGCTGACATTCATCGGCACTGCCAAGGCTTGGTTCCCATCGCGCAGGTCGACGCTGCACCAGCGCGGAGCGCGAGTTAGAACGCGGTTAGGCCATTCCCGGTCCGGGAGGTCGACCGGAGGGTAGGGCCGGTATTTGGTGGACGGGTTCTTGAGCATGTTCGGTGACTAGTTTTTAGCGCCAGAAGCAGTGAGGCCAACAAAAAACCCACTGCCGGTCTGGCAGTGGGTTTCGAGAAAGTTGTCTCCGGGAAGCAACTAAAACCCAACTGCCGCGCTGCGCAGCAGCGCGTTTCTCAGCAGCAGGCTTAGCTTGCGATTCACCGGAAAGAGCGTAGCAGAGAGCAGTGGACTGTCAATGGCGGATGTGGCGTGACCGGGCCGGCGCAGGCCGGCGAATGCTTGCAGGCGCGAGCGTCGCGGATCGGCATCCACATCGCGGCACTGCCGCCTGGTAACCGGCGAGGCGCGAACCCCGGCTCTTCCCGCCGGGAACCAACCGGAGCAGGCGTTAAGGAGTTCGCGGAGGGGAAGCCTTCAAAGGCCCTGGAAAAGCCACCAGGTCGGAGCGAGTGACGCCCTTCTTCGTAATGCGCGCGAGGGTATAAACGGTTCCGTCCAGGCCAACCGCGATCGAATTGACGTAGAGCGGGCGTTGTCCGTCCTCGTAGAAGACCGCGCCGTGATCAGTGCAGCGTTGGGCCTTCAGATCGTAAGTAACCAAGTGCAGGTCTTCGAGTCCTTTGGCCTCGCCCATGGCGGTGCTGGCTTTTCCAGAGAGGCGTCGGCCGTTGACGAAGATGGGTCCGCCAGTCAGGTAGTGAATCGTCTGTTGGTCGGGGCCCAAAGCGAAGCCGAGGTAGCCATAGCTGAACTGATCGAACATGCCGCAGCGCTTGGACGCCTCGGAAGTAAGCCGCTCGAGCACATCGAGTCGAACAGCGCGCGGATCGAAACGGAAGAGGTAACCGCTGTTCCCGTGCATGCCATAGACGGATTGGTCGCGGTCGCGCCAAAAGACCTGGCGCCAGTTATAGCCCATATGACCCGGCGAGGCCGGATCGTAAATCCCAAAGTAGTCCTTCTTCATGTCCTCGCCCCCGACCGCCTCAATCGCATCAGCTTCCGCCCGGTAACGATTGATCACTCCTTCGGCCGTTGTGAAATAAGCAGAGCCATCGTCCAGGTCCACGGCAATCGCGCGGCAAACCGTTCGATAGTTCGCGCCCACTCCGTCCTCACCTTCGGCGCACTGGGGACCAAAGCTCTTGGCTTCTTTGCGCGAAAGGTCAAAGCGGTAGAAGATGCCCCGCGGCCAGGTCAGCGCGAAGAGGCGTCCCCGCCGCGTATCCATGGCTAAGGCGAGGATGCCTTCCCGTCCCGGGACGAGCCAGAGGTCATCAAAGCGACCCGTCGTCAGATCGTAGGCGAGCAGGTGACCTCCAGGATAGGGCTGGTAGCCCGCGGGCGGCACCCCAATCGTTTCCTTGCCGTCGACAATGCTGTAGACGCCAACATGAGTGGCGAAATAGAGCTTGCCGCTCGACTCCACAAATGAAACGTGGCTTTTGCCTTGCGGAATGGCATGGCGGCCGCCTTCGCCACAAGCCTCGGTTAAGTCACCCAGCTCCGCGACGCTTTGAGTGGCTGGATCAAACCGGAACATCTTCGCTCCTTGGTCGATGTTCTCCGAGCTAAGCACATAGTAAATGCGTCCGTCGCTGGCCGTGCCCATCCCATTGTAGCTGTCATGCGCCAGGGCGAAACCGGAGGAGTACGTCTTCGCGATGATCTTCGCGCCGGCGTAGGCCGCGCCATCCGCAATGGCGGCAGCGGACGCTAGTCTCGGGAGAGTGGTAACGATGACGAGGGTGACCGAGGCAATGAGCTTCATGGTTCAGGCAGGCGAAGGCGGGTCGTTAGCCGTCGGCGCCGGACAATCGGTCGCAAGGATTATTCGATTTTGATCGATGGGAGCCTTCTTCTGTTCGATCATTGGATAAGCCATGCTTACCTTTAGACAGCGGCTTTGGCAAGGACCAAGCGCGTCATTTCCCCCGGCATTCCCCGGCATTCACGGAGCGCCAGGCGGAGCGCATCCAATTTAGATCGTCACCAGGCCGTGCTTCACCGCCAGACGAATCAGTTCGGCGTTGCTGTCAACCCGCAGCGACTCCATCATCTGATATTTATGGAACTCCACGGTTCGGGATGAAATGCCCAGGGTGGCGCCAATCTCTTTGGCCGAGCGACCCTCCGCAAGGAGTTGCAGGATTTCGCGCTGTCGCGGACTGAGCCGGGAGAGAGGATCGCCGCCGGCATGAGGATGCCGTTGGAGCGATTCGAGGACCTCACCGGCAAGAGCTGGGGTAATAAAGGTTCGGCCATCCAGCGCGGCGCGAATGGCCATGATCAGTTCGTCGGAAGCGGCGTGTTTGAGCACGAAGCCGGCCGCTCCGCCTTCGAAAGCGCGCCGGGCGTAAGCCACATCACGGTGCATCGTGAGGAAAACAACGCGCGGGGATGGATTGAGCTTCTGCAGCTGCACGAGGGCGTCGAGCCCGTTCAGATGGGGCATAGCAATGTCAGCGACGACAACTTCCGGGCGGAGCTGTCTCGCCGCCGCCACCATCTCACGGCCGTTCTCGACCATGGCGACCAGGTCGAATTCATCCCCCAGCAGCCGCTTCAGCCCTTCCGCCACGATGCGATGATCGTCCGCCAGCAATACGGTGGGGCGCCTCAACCTGGCCTCCTTTCGCGGAGCGGCACCCACGCGATCACCGTGGTCCCGTGGCCCGGCGCGCTTTCGATCTCCAACTCCCCACCGAGAAGTTCGGCGCGCTCGCGCATGCTCGCTTGGCCGAGGCAGTGATGCTCCACGTGGTGCACCGGATCAAAGCCGACGCCGTCGTCCCGAATCGCCAGTTGCACCCCGCCATCCACGCGTCCCAACGAGACCAGGACGAAAGCGGCGCGGGCATGCCGGGCGGTGTTGCGGAGAGCTTCCTGGGCGATTCGAAAGAGGCCCAAGGCAGCGTCGCCGCGCATGGGGGAAGGGAGATCCGAGGCCCGCACTTCCGCAGGCACACCGGTCTGCTTCGTAAACTGGCTGCACTCCGTCCGGAGGGCATCCTCGAGTCCGAGGTCGTCGAGGATCAACGGATGCAAGCGGTAGGCCAGGTCGTGCACGTCCTGGCTGAGTTGCACCAACCCGGTGTGGATGGCCCGCGCGGCCTCAGCTGTCGTCCTGGTCTCAGCCCGGCGGTGGGCTTGGGCAGCGTCAATGGCGAGCAGAGCGAGCCGCTGCGTAACGTCGTCGTGCAATTCGCGGGCTACTCGACTGCGCTCCGTCTCATGGGCGGCAATCAAGTGTTGCGTCAGCGCGTGGACTTTTTTCTCGGCCTGCAGCCGCTGGCGGTGTTCCTCGGCCAGCGCGGCTTCCGCTTGCGCCAACTCGAGGAGGCGCGCTTGCTGGCGCCGGAAGCCTCGGCGTTGAATCAGCCAAACGGCCATAGCCGGGCCGAGCGATAGGCTGACGATGGCCAGCCCCTGGAAGAGGAGCGCGGCCCACTGCTGCCGCCAGGCCATCCGGGCCGCGGCCGACCGGCCATTGGCCGCGGTCCCATCGAGCCTCACAGGTTTGGGCGGCTCTTCGGATCGCCCATGCCTTTGCCGCGCAGGCGATTCCACCGACTCGATCGTAACTTCTGGTCCGGAGCTATGCAAGAATGCACTCGAAGCTGCCAGGCTGACCGGCCAACTGATAACCAGGCCGCACAGGAGCCATCGGCAGCAGAACGACAAGAACTGTGCTGGCGGGACCGCCCAATAGGTATCCGCTGGAATGGCCGTTCCCGCTCGCAAGCGCATGATGATGCCCTCTGGTAAGTGGCGCTGGCCTGAGAATGCCCGAATTCAGCCTGATGTGAAGCTGAAAGCGCCGACCGTCCGCGCGCCGCTGGCCGGCGCGATCCGTCAATCCTCAGGCGCCCTACACCCTTGCTGGTATCGATCTGTTGGTATTTTTTCAGCAGACTCCTAGTAAAGTTGCGAGGTCCCCTCCTAGCTGCCTTCCGTTAACCTTTTGAATCGTTCTCATTCCGATCCGCTCCTTGTCAGAAGATTCCGGGTGCCAGAACAAGCGTGCACACTCCGCGCCGGCGGGGCAGCACGTGGTGTTGTTGACTGGCTCGTAACCTACCTCTCACGGACCGGCTATGGCCCTTCGAAAGACTTATGAAAACCTACTCACGTCTCACAACCAAACTGCTTACGACCGCTGTCGCGGGCTGCTCCTGCTTCCTATTCCTGGCCTCGATTCGGGCCGAACCGAGTAGCGAAGTTGAATATAACAAGCGCTATCGTTCCTTTTACGACGTCCCTCTCGGCGACAATTATACCGGCCGCTCTCCGTTCATGCGCGCGGAACAGCGCGGTGAACAGCCCCCGCCCCCGCCGCCACCCCAGCGGCGCGCGGAAGTCCGCGAGCAACCGCGTCCGGAGCCGGTGCGACAGAGTTGCACCGACCCGACGACCGGCCTAATCCGCATGGGCAAAACGATGCCGCCTGAAGTCAGCTTGGGACAGGAATTCATGTATCAGCTGAATCCGACCGCGCTCGCTTGCGCTGGCAATGTCGTTATCACCGACCGTATCCCCCCGGGCACAACTTATGTCCGGAGCGAACCGGCCGCGCAGGTGAAAGGAGACCAATTGGTTTGGAACATTGGGGACATGGAAGCTGGCGAAACCCGCGACATCAAAGTCTGGCTCAAAGCGGAGCAGGAAGGCCGCCTGGCTTCGTGCGCGACGGTGAGTGCCGACCCGCGGACCTGTGCGAGCACGTTCGTCGGCAAGCCCGTTCTGGCAATCACGAAAACCGGCCCGGAGGTGGCCCAACTCGGCAGCGACGTTACCTATAACATTGTCGTGCGCAACACCGGCACTGCCGTCGCCAAAGGCGTCGTCGTGAATGATACGATCCCCGAGGGCCTGACCCACTCCAGCGGGCGCCGGGAGCTGGCCTTTGAAGTGGGCGACCTCGCGCCCAACCAATCGAGGGCTATCCCTGTAACCGTGCGCGCGGACAAACGAGGCAAGGTGTGCAACGGCGCGCAGGTTGTGTCGGCCAACGCCGGCAACGCCAAGGCGGAAGCGTGCACCACCATCGTCCAGCCAGGACTCAAGATCGTCAAGACGGCGGTCGACAACCAAGTGCTGATCAATCGCGTAGCTTCCTACAACATTGTCGTCTCCAACACCGGTGACGTTCCCCTCACTGGCGTGGTCGTCACCGATACAGCCGCTGCTGAAACCACCATCACCGCTGCCGAAGGCGGAACGGTCGCTGGTAACGTGGCGCGCTGGCAACTGGGTGAGCTGAAGGCCGGCGAAGAGAAGAAGCTCGCGGTCAAGATCGCCTCGAAAGTCCCAGGTCGCTTCTGCAACACGGCGGCCGTCGCCTCTGCTCAGGGCTTGCAGGATTCCAGCCAAGCTTGCACCGAATGGATTGGCGTGACCGGCGTTTTGGTTGAAGTGGTGGATGATCCTGATCCGATCCAAGTGGGTGAGACGACGACGTTCACCATCCGCGTGACCAACCAGGGTTCCACTCGCGACATCCAGGATGTCAGCGTCAAATCGAGCTTTGGACAAGAAATGAGCCCGGCGAGCGCGTCGGCCGGCGGCACCGTCAGCGGACAGAATGTGACCTGGCCAGTGGTGGCCCGTCTCGCTCCCAAGCAATCCCTCACTTACACCGTCGTCGGCAAAGCCGTCAAAGCCGGCGACCATCGCATGGAAACGCAAGTGACCACCCGCGAGCGCACCGCGCCGATCGTGGAGCTGGAAAGCACCACCGTATATTGAGTTAAGCTAAACCAACCCACCCGCATCGTCGGGAAACAGCCACGGCTGCCCGGTTACTCACCGGGCAGCCGTTTGCTTCAGCCGGCCTCATCTGGCTGATCTATGACCGTTCTTTGTGCCGGCAACCCCTGCCAGCCAACCTCGATTGTGTTTTGCCACCGGCAAGCATGGTGGCCACTCTATTCGGAGATGACCCGGAGATAACACGGGTTTGACTCGGTAGCCACCCGAGGTTGATCCGTCCGACGACTTGGCCGGTTGGTGGTATGAGAGGTCGCTGGGCTGCGCGCTTTCGCAGACTCATTTGCTACATGCTAACTACCAATGGCTTACAATCATCTTCAATCGTGATCAAAGGCTTTTCTCTTCCGGGGCAACTGCTGCTAACCGCCCAATAAGACACCGCCGACCATCCCATTTACGCAGGCAAAGCTTTGCCTTTTGTTTCTGGAGCGAAAGGCAAGATAAGCAAACCCAACACGTAAATGAGTGAGATCGCGCTGGCTGCCGGCCCGAAACCGCCTAAGGCCGCGACCAGCAGGCCGGTCAGAAACGGCCCGCTCGACGCGATGACGCGTCCGACGTTAAAACAAAAGCCGGCGCCGGTCGCCCGCAGGCGGGTGGGATAGAGTTCGGGCAGGTAAATAGGAAAGCCGCTGAAAATGCCATTGTTGAAGAAACCCAGCATCGGCAGCAGCCAAAGCACGTGGCCATAGGCGCGCGGGGTCAGAAACGTAATCGGGACCATGACCAAGCTGCCGACGCACATGATGGCGAAGGCGGTGCGCCTTCCGAGACGGTCGGCCATTGGACCAAAGCTCAAATAACCGAGCAGTGAGCCGACGTTGAGAATCATCGTCGCATAGCTGACCCGCGACGTCATGTCGGCATCACTCAAGCCACGCAAGTCGGGAAGGGCTCGGATCAACGTTGGCGTCCAGTTCGTCGCCCCCCACAGTCCAAAGACGGCCACGAAGGCAAGGCCTGAGCCAACCCAGGTGGCGCGAACGAGGGGCGGGCTGAAGAGCTCTGCCAGCTTTGACTTGCCCGATTGGCCCGCGGCGCGAGCAGCCGCTTCGCTCGACTGCGCGTGCAACCAGCGCTCTGGCTCCTTGACCCACATGCGAACGAAGAGGGCCACGATTGCCGGAGCAACGCCGACCAAGAAGATAGGCCGCCAGCCGTAGCTGCGCATAGTCAGGTTAATGAGAGCCGCAAGGAGAAAGCCTGCTGCCCAGGCGGACTGGAGAATGCCAGCGGCTTTGGACCGCTTCCCTTCCGGCCACACTTCTGCGACCAGAGCAGCCCCGGCAGCCCATTCGCCGCCGATGCCGAGGGCCGTGAGGAAACGGTAAGCGGCCAACTCCCACCATGTGCTGGAGATCGCCGCGAGGCCGGTAAAAAGAGCGTAGACGACGATGGTCCAGACGAGTGTTTTCGTGCGGCCAAACCGATCGGCGACGACGCCAAAGAGGACGCCGCCGATGGCCCAGCCGATGAGGAAGACGGAAAAAATAATGCCGCCGTAGCGGCCGATGATCTCGGGAGTGACCGGCCCGGCCACCGTTGCGGGCAGCAGCTGGTGCAAAGCCGGGTGCAGGACGAGGGCATAGATGGTGGCGTCCATGGCGTCGAAGACCCAACCGAGCCAGGCGACGAACAGGACCATCCATTGGTAGCCGCTCACTCCGCGCCACCAAGGCGCAGCTGCGGACACTGCAATCTTCTCAGTCATCGTGGTTGTTTCGCCCGATTCTATCCGGTTCGGCCGGCGGATTACAGAAATGTAATGAAACATTTTCCCGGCTGAGTGCGTTTAATCAGCAGAGGGACATTATGAGTGCCACACGATTGGAACTAGCCTGGGACGTCCGGAATGAAAGCGGGAATTTGAACGTCGGATTCAGGCCGGCCGAAACGTCAAGACTGGTCCGGCAGATCGCCCCGGCGCGCGAAAGCCAACGTTGTCCCGAATGCAAGTCGATCATCTACAGTCGCCGGCACAAACTCTGCAGCGTCTGTGCGGAACCACTCCCGGAGCAGTTGCTGTTTTCAACCACAGAAGCGGAAAGAGTGGAGCAGCTGCTGCGGAACGAACAATCGCGTCATCGCAAGTGGATGGGCGCCAGGTAGAGAGACGAGCCCGAAGGTCACAGAGAAGATAAGGAAGCCATTCCCGCCTTCGCGCCGCCTGGTCAACAGATTTCCACCCCCCATCCACCGGGAGACCAACGAAACAAGCGATCTGACCAGACTGTCGGAGATCTGCAACCAGTCCGGTCTCTTCGAACGCGTCGAAGCGTGTCCCGGCCGATCCTGATTCGCTCGCCCGAGTGGAGATCTCTATCGTTGCTTCGAGGGGCCTCGCGCTCCCCCGAAAGGCTAATGCGAAGCGGGCCTGACTGTCGAATCCCCAACGCCGGAAGTGCGGCTGCCCCGCTGAAGGGCTAAGACCGCCAGGGCCATGCGAAGGCACGTTGACCTGAATCAATGCGTTGGTTTGGTCGTCGAGTTGTAAATAACCAATTGCAGACCGATGACCTTGGACGCAGAATTCCCACTTGGGCGGCCCGACGAGCCGCTCATGCAGGCGCGTTCCGGACGAGAATCGGAGAACCTCGACTAATCCATGAAGCAGACCAAACTGAGCCGACAAGCCTTCTCGCGGCGCCAATTTCTCGGCAGCGCCACTTTTGCCACCGCTGCCCTCAGCATTGTGCCCGGATCGGTCTTGGGGTTGAACGGAGCAACGCCGCCGAGTGAAAAGCTGAACATTGCCGGGGTTGGGATTGGCGGGCAGGGCGGGTCCGACATCAACCAGATGCAGAGCGAGAACATCGTGGCTTTGTGTGATGTGGATTGGGCGCATGCCGCTGGCACCTTCAAGAAATACCCCAATGCCAAACCGCACAAAGACTATCGCAAGATGCTGGAGGAGCAGAAGGACATCGATGCGGTGGTGGTGGGAACACCCGATCACTTGCACGCGTTCGTTTCAATGGCAGCGATCAAGCTGGGTAAGCACGTCTATTGCGAGAAACCGCTGACGCATTCGGTCTGGGAAGCGCGCCAATTGGCGGTTGCCGCCCGTGAACATAAAGTCGCCACGCAAATGGGCAATCAGGGACAGGCTTCCGAGGAGACGCGCCGCCTGTGTGAATTGGTGTCCGCAGGAGTGATCGGGCCAATCCGCGAAGCGCATATCTGGACAGATCGGCCGTCCAATGGGTTGTTCAACGAGTATTGGCCCCAAGGCGTCACTCGCCCCAAGGACACCCCCCCGGTTCCGGAAACGTTGGATTGGGACCTCTGGTTGGGACCGGCCCCGGCCCGCCCGTACCATCCGATCTACCTGCCTTTCCGCTGGCGCGGTTGGTGGGATTTTGGGACGGGCGCGCTCGGCGATATCGGCTGCCACGCTTTCGATCCGGTCTTTCGCGCCTTGAAATTGGGCGCGCCGATCAGCGTGCAAGCGAGTTCGACGCGGGTGAATGAGGAGACATTCCCCTTGGGCTCGATGGTGACGTATCACTTTCCGGCCCGGGGTGACATGCCGCCGGTGAAATTGACCTGGTATGACGGCGGGTTGCGTCCGCCGCGTCCGGAAGAGCTGGAAGAGGACCAGTTGATGGGAGACAACGGGCGGATGTTGGTTGGGGATGACGGCAAGATTCTGGGCAATCGGATCATTCCTGAGGCCAAGCGCCAGGCAATGCAGGACGTGCCGAAAACCCTGCCGCGCTCGATTGGGCATTACAAGGAGTGGATCGAAGCGTGCAAAGGGGGGAAGCCAGGCGGTTCTAATTTCGACTGGGCGGGCCCACTGGCCGAGACGGTTTTATTGGGGAACGTGGCCTTGCGCGTGCAGATGCGCCAGGAATTGACGCGCAAGAAACTGCTCTGGGATCCACAAAGCCTCCGTTTTGCGAATTCGGAGGAAGCCACCAAGTTTATCCGCCGCGAGTATCGCGAAGGCTGGAGTTTGCTGTGATCAGGCCTGCGGCCGCTTGACCCTCGGGCAAGCTGAGGCACAGTGGAGATCGCCGGATAGGGATTTCCCGTGCTTCCGCTTAGGGATTTGGCGGGGGGTTGGGAGATTCCGCGGCACGCCTGACTTGATGAAGAAACCGCTTTGGACACGCCGCGATTTTTTGCGGGGATCGCTGGCAGCATGGGCCGCACTTCAAATTGTTCCCCGCGATGTGTTGGGTGGGAGCGGTTATACGGCGCCGAGCGATCGGTTGACACGCGCGGTGATCGGGGTGGGAGCGATGGGGCGCAATCATGTGACCTCGCTCAACCCCAAGGCCCGCCTGGTGGCGGTCTGTGACGTCGACGAAAATCATCTGGCCGATGGCCTGCGCCTTGGCGGGTCCGGCGTCAAGGGCTACAAGGATTTTCGCGAACTGCTGCAGCAAAAGGAGGTCGATATTGTTCATATTGCCACCCCGCCTCATTGGCACGCGTTGATCACCCAGGCAGCGGCAGCGGCTGGCAAGGACATCTGGTGCGAAAAGCCAATGACCCGCACGATCAGCGAAGGGGAGAGCGTGGTCCAGGCGATCCGCCAGCACGAACGCATCTTTCGCTTGAACACTTGGTTCCGGTTCGAAGGACCTTTCTACGGGATGGGCAGCACGGTCAAGCCGATCAAGAAAGCCGTTCAAAATGGACTCTTTGGGTGGCCTCTGAAAGTCACCCTGAGCCGGTAGACAGGCTTCGACTGGAAGTTTCGCTGGGTCGGCCGAACGGATCTGGTGCCACAACCGGTCCCGTCTGAATTGGATTACAACTTCTGGCTCGGCCCCGCCCCTTTCAAGCCGTATCATCCGCATCGCGTCCACCAAACCTTTCGCGGGTATTGGGATTACGACGGCGGCGGGTTGGGCGACATGGGACAACACTATCTCGACCCGGTCCAGTATATCCTCGCGAAAGATGACGAAAGCCCTGTCGAGGTCGAGGCCGATGCGCCCCTGCAGCACCCAGATGCCGTCGGAACCTGGCGGCGCATTCGGATGAAATACGCCGACGGTTGCGAAATCATCCTCGATGGCGAAGACCGGGACCGGGGCGCCGCCTTCATCGTCGGCCCGTATGGCAAGCTCTATCGCGGCTTCGAATCCGATATCCCCGATTTTGAAACAAAGCTGGCGCAGCTACCGGACCCTGCGCCGCAGCGAACCGATTTCCTCCAAGCGGTCCGCACCCGGCAGAAGTTTGCTTTGAATGAAGTCAACGGGCATCGGTCCTGCACGCTCGTGAACCTGGCGAAGATCTGCTTGCAGACAGGACGGCCGCTGCATTTTGACTCGGGCGCACAGCGATTCGTCAATGACGCCAAAGCCAATAGTTTCTTGAGCCAACGCATGCGCGGGTCATGGAAGGTTTCGTAGCGAGGCGCGTGCGGGAGGGAGGTTCACCGGAGCGACGCGACGCCGGCGTGGGAGAATTGCATCGGGATGATTTGGACGCAGCCGCGTTGACATAGACGCCCATACTCGATACTCGCGGGCGCCGGAGTATTCCGTTGATTCAACCTGGCCTTCCGGTCAGAATGGGATCGCGCCCCTATGAAGATTACCGAAGCGTTGCTTGCCGAACACGTCGTGTTCCACAATCTGTTCGATTACGTCGAAAGAAAGCTCCCCCACGTCAAGACTTTGGCCGAAGTCCGAACCCTTTCTTCGCTTCTGGAAACGATGTTGCGCATCCATTCGCATGTGGAGGACCATCTCCTGATCGACCCGCTCGATGCCGCCTTCGCCCAAATGGGTCAGGCCGAAAACTTCCATGATGAGCATGAAGAAATCGAACAGGGCCTGGAATCGATCGAAACCGTGCCGCGGCTCGCGGAAGCCAAACGGCGGTTGCTCAAAGCTGTCCTCCTCTCGCGAAAGCATTTTGACAAAGAAGAACGGATTGTCTTCCCGATGGCCGAAAAGCAGCTCAGCGCCAAATCACTGCTCGTTTTAGGCAAACGGTGGGAAGAACAACGCACCGTTCCGATTAGGGAGCTGGCGAAAAGACGGTGAGTTTATGAAAGCGGAGATTCCTGGCATCGCCTTTGTGCGAGGCTTCAAGGTCGACCACGAGCCCATCTTTCGTTTCAAAGATGACTGGCGCCCAATTTGGCTGATTGTCGCGGAGTTCCAGCGATCCCTTTCCCGACCATGGAAACCGCGACGGGCGGTGGACCTGGCGCTGGATACGAGCGAGCGGGTGAGGAAGTGAGGGCGGCGAAGGCGAATCGAGTTCGCCCGAGCCGGGATATCACAGGCTAATGCGGCGGTCTCGATAAATGCCGGCGGCCACCGTCTTGGGCGTCGAGCTTGGATTCACGAATTCGACGTTTCCCTGGCAAACCACTCCTCGGGCAAATCGAACTGGCCCTTCCACTTTAAGGGACTGACAAGCGATCAGCGAAGGAGCGCCCTCCGGGAAGCAGGCTTCGAAGTCAGCCAGCATCTTGTAGCAATTCGCATCCAGTTCCACCAGCGGAGGCTGGCCTTTTCGGCTTCGCTCCAGCACCAGCCGCCAGTCTTCCGTCACGCGATAGGCATCGGAGCGCAAGGCGAGCAAGTCGGAAGTGGTCTTAACGGGTGAAAACCGGCTGCGCGGAACTACGACAGCGCCGCTGTTTTCGAAACATTCGATGGCTGCGCCCATCGCCGATTCCAATTGCAGCACCTTGGGAGAATCGCCCTCGCGTGGATCGATCGTTTTCAGGTTGGTGATCAAAGGCAGGGGCAGACTGCCCCCCTGCAAATCAAGCTTCTCCTGGAGGTGATCGACCCGGATCCAGAGATTGTTGGTATTGAAGAACCGGTATTTCTCAACGTCCTGGAAGCTGTCCTCGTCGCCTTTGGGACACTGGGCCAGTTCGCGGAGCAAAAGCCGGCCGTTCTGGCGGTCACGCGCCAGGTGGCCACCTTTCCGATCGGCGGCGGTGCGAGCCGCCACCTCCATCAGGAAGGAAGCTCCCGATTGCACAAAATAGCGCAGGATCTTTAGATCAACGGTGGCCCCGAGATTGTCTGAATTCGAAACGAACAAATAGCGGATGCCCTTTTCGAGCAGTCGCTCAAGCAGGCCGGAGCCGAGCAACGACGGATAGAGATCACCGTGCCCGGGCGGGCACCATTCCAGATCCGGCTCTCGCGCCCAGGTGACCGGCTCGTAACTCTCCGCGTCGATCTTCGGGACTTTGTTCTGCACGAAATCGAGCCAGCCCTCTTCGCCCAATTCCGGATATTTCCGGAGATGCTGCAGGGTATCGTCCCGGGTCACGAAGCTGTTCATCAGGTAGAAGGCCGGCTCGCCTCTCTTCTGCCCTCCCCGCAGGTGGAAAATCTGGCGGGCGGTGAAATCGAGAAAGGTCTCGTGATCCTTGACCACGAGGAGAGACTTGGCTTTGTCCAGGCCCATGCTCGTGCCCAAGCCGCCATTCAACTTGATGACCGCCAAATGCCGCAGAAACTGGGAGCCATCCGCTCCAGCTTCAGTCAGCTCTTCCAGAGCGGGCACCGATGTGACCGGCTCGATCGCGCTTTCGGCGAGAAGCCCACGCTCGCCTGCCTTGACCCTCTCGACGGCCTTGACAAACACGTCGATCGTCGGCTCGCCTACCCCTGCGGCGCGCATTTTGGCGCGCATCCGATCGTTTGCTTCGCTCATATGAATACGGTCACCACCTGTTCTGTAGGAAGATTGCGGAGTTCACGGCGAGTTTCAAATGGATAGAGCAGCAGATTCAGAGCTGGAGAAGCCGGGTGACCAGGGCGGTCGTGGATTTACCGGGGACGAAAGGAATGATGATGATCCGCCCGCCGCCTTGTTCGACCGCCTGGCGCTCCTCTTGGTTCAAAGTGTCGACGGTGTAATCGCCTCCCTTGACATAGATATCCGGGTTGGCCAACCGCAGGAACGAGGTCGCGGTGCTCTCAGGAAAGACAGAAACGGCGTCGACGGCCGCGAGGGCGGCCAGAACCGTGGCACGATCTGTTTCGTTGTTGATCGGCCGGTCGGGCCCTTTGAGTTGGCGCACGGAGTTGTCGCCATTCAACCCCACCAACAAGGCGTCGCCATAGGAACGAGCCGCTTGCAGGTAAGTAACGTGCCCGACGTGAAGCAGATCAAAGCAGCCGTTGGTGACGACCAGACGCTGCCCCCGTTGACGCAAGGTATTCCGCCACCCGGGCAATGCCGCCGGCGACAGAATCTTGTCAGATGCATCCATGGAGGGATGGTTGACGGCGGCAGCCCAGGTGGCAACTGGGAAGTGAAAGCAACGCGGTGATGAAGGCGGTTGGCAAGGGGGTGCGACGGCCGGGGAAGGCTTGTCTTTTCGGGCTCGAGACCTACACTGTCCCTATGAACAGAGATGTTGTGCCGATTTCCATTCGCGGAATTCTGCCGGCGAACAGTGGCTGCGCGATTTTCGTCGGCAATGACGACAAGGTGTTCGTCATTCAGGTGGAACACAACATGGGAGCGATCATCGGGATGTTTCTCCGGGACACGCCGAAAGAGCGGCCCCTGACCCATGATCTGATCACGAATATTTTTAAAGGATTCAACATTTCTGTCGAGCGGATCGTCATCACAGAACTGAAGAATTCCACCTATTACGCTCGATTGATCCTCCAGCAACAAAACGAGTTAGGCCGGAAGATCGTCGAGATCGATGCCCGTCCGAGTGATTGTCTCGCCTTAGCGACCGCCCAAAAGCGTCCCATTTACGTCTCGGCCACGCTCTTCGAGGAAGTCGAAGACATGACTGAGATCCTGAACCGCATCAATGAGAACGGCGGGGAGTCGGAATCGGCCTGATGTTCTGACGCTGGCCTCATGACCGCGAAGTCGCAGTCCTCCAATCCGGTCGTGCTGGTTTGCGGCGACGACGAGTTTGGAGTCAAACAACGAGCCCGCGCGATTTACCAGAACTGGTGCGGCCAGGGAGCCAGCCTGGATCACGAGATCATCGACGCCGGCGCCAGCAATAGCAGCGATGCCCTGGATGCCCTCGCCAAACTCCAGGAAGCCCTTCAAACACTCCCATTCTTCGGCGGCGGCAAAGTCGTCTGGTTTCAGAACTGCACGTTTTTGGGCGACGAACGCGCGGCCAGCACGCAAGCCGTCACCGAGCGGCTCTCTGGCCTGGCGCAGGAGCTGAAAGCGTTCCCTTGGGGAGATGTGAAGCTGTTGATCAGCGCCGGCAAGGTTGACAAACGGAAGGTGTTTTACAAAGCGCTCGAAAAGCTCGGTACCATCGAGACGTTTTCAGGGTGGTCAGCCGACGATCGGGATTGGGCGTCGGCGGCCGAGGAATCGGCTCGCCAACAGCTCAAAGCGCTCAAAAAAACGATCTCCTGGGAAGCCTTGGCCAAGCTGGTGGCGGGGGTGGGGCCCAACTCTCGCCAGCTTAGTTCCGAAACGGAAAAACTCGCCATCTACGTGGGGACGCGCGAGCAGGTCGAAGTCGCGGATGTCGAGGCAGTGACAGTCCGGAACAAGCAAGGCCGCGCCTTCGCCTTGGGCGAGGCGCTCGGGGAGAGGAATCTGCCCAAGTTGTTGAAAACGCTGGACGAGGAGCTTTGGGAGATGAAGCGGGACAGCCAGAAGAGCGAGATCGGGTTGCTTTATGGGATCATCAGCAAAGTTCGGACGATGATTTTCTTGAAGGAAATGCTGCGAGAGGGTTGGATCAAGGGCGAGTCGGATTATAACCGGTTCAAGATGCAGCTGGAGAGAGTGCCCTCTCAAGCGCTGCCGGAAGATCGGCGATTCAATCCATTGGCGATGAACGCCTATGTCTTGTTCAAGACGTTGGGACATGTGAAGCATTACACCCTGACTGAACTGACTCGCGCGATGGATCTGTTGCTGAGCTGCAACCAGGCGTTGGTCCTGAGTCGCTTGGATGAGGCTACGGTTCTGCAGCAAACGCTGGTAAAAATCATTAGCCGAACCACCGAAGAACCGTTAACTTGACTCATGATCGGAACGCGCACCAGACCCAGGTGTTCCGCTCCACCCAGGCCGGTTGGCCGACAGATCGGTTCGGATGCCATGGGAAAGGACCCTTCATGACGAGCCCAACGCCCACTTTGATGGTCGCCGTCACGGAACGCGCCGCGATCGTGAAGATCAGCGGGCGAGCCAACTTCACCACCAGTGTCTGCTTCAAACGCCTCGTCTCGGAACTGCGTCAACGCGGCCTGGCTGGCCTCGTCCTGGATTTGACCGACTGCTTGATGATGGATAGCACCTTCCTCGGGGTTCTGGCCGGCACGGCGGTCCGCTTCATTCAGGTGGACGGAACAGAGGGACTCGATGACTCCCGCAAAGACGCTCCCGAGACGGCCAAATTGCGTCTGGTAAACCCGAATCCGCGGATCCTGGACCTGCTCGACAATCTGGGGATTTCCGATCTGTTCCGCACCATCCGATGTGAACCGGCCAATGGTGCTCAGCCTTTGCAGACGCCCGTCCCGGATCAGAAGCCCAGCCGGGAAGAGCTGTCCCAGACGTGTCTGGAGGCGCATCGATTGTTAATGGACTTGAATCCGGAGAACATTCCGAAGTTTAAAGAAGTCACCCAGTTCCTGGCCGAAGACGTTAAGAAAATTGCCGAGGAAAGCAAAAGTGGGACGGACGAAGCGCGGCCGGAAACGGAACCGCGTGTCTCCTGCGCCTGATTCTGTCGGGTTCTACTTGCGTGCTTCGCGCCGGCCTCTACACTCCGCCGGCGCATGGTCAATCTCAGATCGCTCAATCCCCAGCAACGCCAAGCCGTCCAGACTGTGGACGGGCCAGTTTTGATCCTGGCCGGCGCCGGCACGGGCAAGACGCGGGTCATCACCTACCGCATTGCCTACCTGGTGGAACGAGGGGTGCCCGCCGGCAACATCCTGGCCGTCACTTTCACGAATAAAGCCGCGCGCGAAATGCAGGAACGCGTCGCTGAACTGCTGCCGCGCGCCAAAACCAAGGGCGAAGGACGTCCGGACCGGCCCACCATCTGCACGTTTCATTCCCTCTGTGTGCGGATTTTGCGCGAGCATATCGAGCGACTGGGCTACAAACGCAACTTCGTCATCTACAGTGAAAGCGAGCAGCTCAGCGCGATCAAAAAAGTGTTGAGCAGCATCACCGCCAAAGGCGAAAAGACCGACCCGAAACTGATCCTGGCCGGCTTAAGCCGACTGAAGAACAATGGCCGGCCGGGCAGCAACGAGGATGAGAGCATCGGGGCCATGGCGGCGCATATCCGCGACCGGTATCAATCCACCTTGCGCGCCTGCAACGCGGTGGATTTCGACGATTTGCTTTTGCTGACGCTGCGCCTGTTCAGCGAACATCCGGAAGTCCTGGCCGCCTGCCGCCTCCGCTTCCGCTATGTTATGGTCGACGAGTATCAGGATACCAACCTGGCGCAGTTTGAATTGATCCACCTCCTCACCCAGGTCCATCGAAACCTCTGCGTGGTGGGAGATGACGACCAGAGCATCTACGGCTGGCGCGGCGCAGAAATCAGCAACCTCCTGGACCTGGAGAAGTTCTTTCCCGAAGTGAGCGTCGTCAAGCTGGAGCAGAATTATCGGTCGACCAGCGTCATTCTCTCCGCGGCCAATGCCGTCATCAAAAACAATGCCCGGCGGCGGGCCAAGCAGCTCTGGTCGGAAAAGGGCCAGGGTGAGCGCATTTTGCTGCACACTTTTGAGGACGATGAAGCGGAAGCGCGCACGATTGTGGAACAGATCGAGTATGCCCGCCAGATCAAACGCATCCCCTGGTCCGCACAGGCCATTCTCTTCCGGACCAATCTGCAGTCGCGCCCGCTCGAAACGGCCCTGCGGCAGGCGGGCGTCCGCTACCATCTGATTGGCGGCCAGAGCTTCTTCGACCGGCGAGAAGTGAAGGATTTCCTGGCCTACCTGAAGCTCTTCCTCAATCCCAACGACGACGTGAGCCTGTTGCGAATCGCAAATGTCCCGGCGCGAGGGCTGAGCGATGCCACGATGGAACGCCTCCTCGCCGCCAGTCAGGAGCGGAAATGTTCGGTTTTCGCCGCCATGACCAACCCGTCCATTCAGTACGCCTTTCTTTCCGCGGCACGCGAACGGATCCAGGGATTCGTCGCCTTCATCGAACGCGTGCGCGGCCGGCTGCAAACAGAGAGCGGCTTGTCCCTGCAAGCGTGGGCCAATGAGTTTCTGGCCGAAATCGGGTATGGGGATGAGCTGCGGCGTTCCGAGAAAACACCCGAAGCGGCCGAGAATCGGATTCGCAACCTCAAAGAACTGATCGGCACGTTGGATGCCGATGGGGTCGCGAGCCGGCCCCCAGCGGAACGGCTCGATCAATTCCTGGAGGAGCTCACGCTGGATGAAGACCGGGCGGAGGAGAAGGAAGTAACCCACGAAGCGGTCATCCTGATCACGATTCACAGCTGCAAAGGGCTCGAGTATCCGCATGTGTATATTGTGGGACTGGAGGACGGTCTGCTGCCCCATTCCCGATCGAAACTGGAAGGGACGCTCGATGAAGAGCGGCGTTTGTTCTACGTGGCGATGACGCGGGCGCGGGAGACGCTGACGCTGAGTTATTGTCTGGGGCGAAAGAAATATGGCCAGCTGATGCCGTGCCATCCTTCCCCGTTCCTGAATGAACTACCAGGCCATCTGGTGGAAGCAGCCGATGAAAAGGCCAAGCAGCCGGTCACGGTCAATGCCGGCAAAAACTTTTTCGAAAGTCTCCGGGCCAATCTTTAAGGAAGCGCCCCCTCCTGTTTTCCGGGAAGTCCCGATAGTCAACCAGCCTTGGCTGTGCTTTGTTGCAGGGCGAAGGTAACTGCCCACATACCTAATGATTGCCAGGAGAGTCTATCATGTTCGACGCCAGGGCGAATCCTGGCACGTTCTGCGAGAAGGGTTCCGCCGCCCCCACATCATTCGCAACTCCAAAGCCGAAGCAGTCACGATGGCCAAACGACTGGCGAAGCTTGGTCCCGGCGCCCGGGTCGTCGTCCACGCCGGCAACGACGAAGTGGAACGCGAGTTCAGCTACGCCCCAGCTGCGATCTGACGCGCCGGACGCTCTGCTCATCGAGGGCCAGGTGCGCGCGCACAAAGACTTGCCAGCTGCCTTGCCCGGCGACACTGTAGCCGCTCGATATGCCGAAAGCCCTTATCACCGGAATTACCGGCCAGGATGGATCTTATTTGGCTGAACTGCTGCTGGCCAAAGGCTACGACGTGCACGGGATTATCCGCCGCGCCTCGACCTTCAACACCGGACGGTTGGAGAATATCTACGCCGACCCGCACTTTGGCCCGACCCGGCTGCGTTTACACCACGGCGATCTGAGCGACGCCAGCTGCTTAAGCCGCCTGATGCGACAAATCCAGCCGGATGAAATCTACAATCTCGCCGCCCAGAGCCATGTGCGCGTCAGCTTCGACGGGCCCGAATACACCTCCGATATCACGGGTCTCGGAACCGTCCGCCTC
The DNA here is from genome assembly GCA_046346765.1 of Verrucomicrobiota bacterium. GTDB lineage: Bacteria > Verrucomicrobiota > Verrucomicrobiia > Limisphaerales > SIBE01 > JAXMHN01. The sequence goes on from JAXMHN010000019.1 coordinate 79,234, forward strand.
CTCGAGGCCATCCGTGAAGCTGGGATTCGACCCCGGTTCTATCAGGCCTCTTCCAGCGAGATGTTCGGCAAGGTCCAGGACGTGCCCCAAACGGAGAAGACCCCTTTCTATCCGCGGAGTCCCTATGCCGTGGCCAAGGTGTTTTCCTACTGGATAACGGTCAACTATCGAGAAGCGTACGGTCTTCACGCCAGCAATGGCATTCTCTTCAATCACGAGTCGCCCCGCCGAGGTGAGACTTTCGTCACGCGGAAGATCACTCGAGCTGTGGCCCATATTCTGGCGGGGCTGCAGGACCGGATGTTCCTGGGCAACCTCGATGCGAAACGGGATTGGGGTTACGCCAAAGAATATGTCGAGGCCATGTGGCTGATGCTCCAGCAGGATCAACCCGACGACTATGTCATTGCCACCAACGAAACCCACTCCATTCGCGAGTTCCTGGAAGTAGCCTTCGGCCACGTCGGCCTGAATTGGGAGAAATACGTGCAGATCGATCCTTATTATTATCGACCGACCGAGGTCGATGTTCTGATCGGGGACTACAGCAAGGCCAAACGCAAGCTGGGTTGGGAGCCCAAGACGAAATTTGAAGACCTCGTCAAAATCATGGTTGATGCCGACGTCGCCCTGCTCAAGGCCCATCGCGAAGGCCGGGTGCGGGTCACCGCTTGACCCGAAAGGCAACGTTTTCCATTTATGCATCGGGCGTTGATCACAGGTATAACCGGGCAGGACGGATCGTACTTGGCGGAGCTTCTGTTGGCGAAGGGGTATGAAGTGCATGGCATCGTCCGACGCAGCAACCGGCCCGAAAGCTCCTGGATTGGGCACCTGTGTCGCGACGCCACGATTCTGGGCAAGCGGCTGCTCATCCATTACGCCGATCTGGATGATCCGGGCGCAGTCCGACGGGTGCTGCAGAAAAGCAGGCCGTCGGAATTGTATCACCTGGCCGGGCCGTCGCAGGTAGGCTGGAGTTTCGAAATGCCCGAAGCGACTTGCCAGGCAACGGGCATGCTGACCTTGCGATTTCTGGAGATGGTGCGGGACATGGAAGTCCGCCCCAAGTTCCTTTACGCCTCGTCGTGCGAAATCTACGGCGAACCGCTGCAAGCTCCGCAAGACGAAACGACTCCCCTCGCCCCCGTCACCCCGTACGGGTGCGGCAAGGCCCTGGCCACGCAACTGGTCCGCGTTTACCGGAAAGCCCACGGGCTCTTTGCCTCAAACGCGATATTGTTCAACCACGAATCGCCGCGGCGCGGCGAAGGATTTGTCACGCGCAAGATCACGCGTGCGGCCGCGGCGATCAAATTGGGGCTGCAGCAAGAGTTGCAGTTGGGAAACCTGAGCGGGGAGCGGGACTGGGGGCATGCGCGCGATTATGTCGAAGGGATGTGGCGCAGCCTGCAGCATCCGGCCGCGGAAGACTTCGTCTTTGCCACGGGCGCTTCGCATTCGGTACAGCAGTGCGTCGAGTCCGCTTTTGAGGCAGTGGAGATGGATTGGCGGAAGTATGTGCGACATGATCCCCAACTGCTTCGCCCGGCCGAACCCAAACGTCTCCTTGGAAATGCCGCCAAAGCGAAGGAGTTGCTCGCCTGGCAGCCTCAATCCACCTTCGCGGAACTCATCCGTGAGATGACGCAAGCCGATCTGGAGGCTCTGTCCAAGCGCTCCGAGTGACTCGGTCGAAGGCACTGCTGTCTTTCCTTCAGACAACAGGACAGTTGTCCTGACCGCGGTCGGCGGGAGTGCCAACCGTCCTGGGAGGGAGTGCCATCAAGGCCAGAGGGCCTGCCCCAACTTGCGCAACCGGCACTCTTCAAACCCCTTGGGCGGCGGCAGACGCGTCCAGGCCGGAAATGGCCCACGCCCAAGGCGGGCGGCATCGTCGCAGGGATGAGACTTGTCGTCGACAGGCATCGCGACTGCTGAATTGCTACCGCGGCTTGCAGAAGGCAATCAGTGGACACCAACAGTCGTCATAATCAAAACCGCCTTCCGCATGGTCCACGCCGATGAAAAGCAGAAACCAGAAAGGCAAATCACAATGCGCATCAAAGCAAATCGTAAGCAGGGTTTCACCCTCGTGGAAATCATGATCGTGGTGGCGATTATCGGGTTATTGGCCGCCATCGCTATTCCTAACTTCGTCCGCGCCCGGACCACCTCGCAGAAGAACGCGTGCATCAATAACCTTCGCCAGATCGACGGCGCCAAACAGCAGTATGCCCTCGAGAACTCGAAGACCGACTCGGACAGCGCCGACTCGACAGCCATCAAGCCTTACTTGGGCCGTGGCAGCGCCGGTTCCGTCACGACCGTCTATTGCCCGCTGGACAACACCAAGAACATCGACGCGAGCTACACGATCGGGACAGTCGGCACCGCTCCGACCTGCAAGAAGGACTCGACCAACCATGTGCTGAACTAAGCACCTAAGATAGCCTACATTACCTGAATGTCCCGAGGGCCGGCTCCTGCCGGCCCTCTTTCGTTTTCCACCCCCCCGAGTCCCGCCACCCGGTCAAATCGACCGGCGTGCCAGCCTCGGGAATAGCACTTGCTAAACCGGAACGGCCCGCACGGTTGGTAAACCAGGGCATCGGACACCACGATCCAAGAAGACTATGCTTAGTGTCGCCTCTCAAACGGAGATTCCGGCCGCCGAATTGGCTTCCGCTTCAGCCAGCCGCCGCTATATCCCCTTGGCCGTCTGGCTGCTCACGCTCGCCACGTTAATTTGCGTTCCGTTCAAAGTGATCAGCTACGGATACTTGCCGCAAGACGATGCGTTGCGGCACGCGGCCAAAGCCGTCTCCCAACGAGAGTGGAGTGACATTCTGGTGGTCCGCGACGAGCTGAAAATGGACCACAATCCCGGCTGGCATTGGCTGCTCGCACGGGTCCATCAAACCTTGCAAGCGGACACCGACACCCTCGTGGTCATGGCAGTCATCGGCCTGTTCGCCGCGGCGCTGATCCTCCCAATCTTCGCCATGGAACGTCCCGAAGCCTGGGCTGGCGCTCTGCTCGTCTGTACCGTCGCTTGTCCCGCCATCCCCTATCGCGTTCTACTCGGTCGGCCGCTGGCGGTGAGCATTGCCGTGACTCTGGCGGTCTTAGCGCTCTGGACCAGGCGGGGCCGGACCCAGCCTTCTCTCAAGCTGATGCTCTTCACCACCGTCCTGCTCGCCCTTTCAGCCTGGATTCACGGCAGCTGGTATCTTTTTGCCCTCGTCGTCGCGGCGTTCTTTCTTTCAGGGCGAACACAAGCGGCGCTGGCCCTCGCGGGGTGCTGGATGCTTGGCTCTTTCCTCGGCGCCTCCCTCACTGGGCATCCCTTCGCCTTCCTCGCCAACGCCGTCCGGATTGGCCGGTCCTGCTTCAACGATGCCCCTCTCCAGCGCATGCTCGTCTCAGAATTCCTTCCCTCCGGCGGGAGCGTCTTTACCGTCATGACGGTGGCAGCAATGCTGATGTGGCGTCGCATGAGCGGCCATTGGACGCCTGAATCTCTGCGACACCCCGCATTCATTTTGGTCGTGCTCGGATGGCTGCTTGGCCTGCGTGTGATTCGCTTCGAAGCAGATTGGGCGGCGCCCGCTCTGCTTCTTTGGATCGCGTTCGAACTGCAGGATCATTGCAAACGGCACCTGCCGCTCGACTCGATGCGCCGGGTCGTCATCGGCGCGGGACTATGCGCGGCCCTCTTCTTTGCCGCGACGGCGGACGAGAACAGCCGCTGGAGCCGAGCGCTGGATACCGAATATTTGTCCGCCGCCGACCCGGAGATGGCTCCGTGGTTGCCGGAGAAAGGCGGCATCGTATACAGCGCGGACATGACGATCTTTTATCAGACATTCTTCCGGAATCCGCATGGGCAGTGGCGGTATATCCTGGGCTTTGAACCCACCTTCATGCCGGCCGACGACCTCAGGATTTACCGGAACATCCAGCGCAATTTCGGCGCTTACGAAGCGTTTCAGCCTTGGGTGCATAAGATGCGACCAGAAGACCGACTCATCCTGCGTTCGGCCTCCAGTGCCGCCCCAAACATTCCGCAGCTTGAATGGCACTATACCGCCCGCGAGCTATGGGTCGGCCGCAAGCCTCGAATTAAGGCAACGGGTGTGTCAGATGGGACGCCGCCGAACATTTCGGCAACGGCCCAGGCCGACGGATCAGCCGGTTAGGCGTGACATTCCTGCAATTGGGAGGGCGGGCACCTCGACTGCTCATTTCTGTCCAGGACATTCAGCAGTGATGGACTGGCGTTCAACGGTTCTCTCAAGTCTGAGAACAACTTGAACTTGGAATGAGTAGAAAGGCACATCGTCATGCGACCTAGAAATAGACGCAGGAGCGGCTTCACCCTGGTGGAAATCATGATTGTCGTCGCCATTGTCGCCATGTTGGCGGCGGTGGCGGTCCCCAATATGGTGCCGGCCAGAACCAACTCCCAGCGGACGGCCTGCATTAACAATCTTCGCCAGATCGATTGGGCGAAGCAGCAATGGGCCTTGGAAACACAGTCAAGCTCCTCTGCACCCTCGACCGATGATATCAAGGCTTATTTCGGCCGCGGCGAGAACGGCTCCAATGCCACCATGATCTGTCCGGCAGACTCGAGCGACAGCCCGAGCATCGATAGCAGCTACGTGTTGAACGATCTGAACACGGCGCCCACTTGTATCGCTAATGGTGGGACTGCCGCGAAAGGGCACGTCTTGCGTTAATCGAGCTGGACAGCCAATAGGCAGCGCTCCCAAGAAGGGTAAGCCCGGAAATCAAACACCCCCAATGGAACAGATCATCCTGGTAGCGCAATTCAACTGTATGTGACCCGGGCGGCACCTCAACCGCCTGGAAGGCGTGGTTCGCTCGCAGAATCCGGATTGGCCTCTGATCGAGCAGCCCCTTCCAGGCGGGGTAGTAGGTTTGCGCCACCACGACGAGCGCGTTAGTCGAGGCGTTCACCTCGAAGCCAAGCCTGCCCCGCGACATCCGCACGGCGTTGATCGCCACCTTCGTCGGACTGACTGACTGGATTCGGGCCGATTCGTCAACCGGGAGATAAACAACTTTCCTCCCATCGAACTGTGCAGAAGCCAACTCGGACAGGGTCTCTGCGTCCGATGCGAAGACCAGCCGTTGGCCTCCTGTCACAATCGGCAACGCATTCGTCCGTTCCTGCCAGGCAAAAAGGTTGGTCGTGGCAGAACGTTGGGCAACACCCAGAAAGTCGACCAGGCCCTGCGGATAGGAATTCGTCGAGCCGTAAATCAACGTCAGCACCTCAGCTTCCGCCCGCGGATAAAGAGGGAAGAAACCTTCGACCTTGGGAATGCCTTCCAACAAGTTCATGTTGCAGTACAAAGCGGCTCGGCGCGACAGGTAATGCTTGGCCGTATCGGCAATGAACGACGTCCGCAGCTCCTGCTCCGCCGCCGGCGTTACCATCGCGCGCGACTCACCTAAACGCGGGCGCGGCTTGTCCGGAAGGAGCTTATCCACCAATCCGGCATCGTATGCCCACCGTGGCACTGTCGGGTGACGCGGCGCGTATGTGACCACGTCCAACCAGAGGAGGACCAGAACGCTGCCCCAGAGCAGTCCGCAACGCTTCTCCAAATGCAACCGCGGCGCGATGAGCAAAACTGCGGCGAATGCGCCCAGAATCGCGATGCGTTCGGATCCGTTTACTGCCACTCGCTTCCAGTCAGCCGTCGCACTCGACCCGAGCCAGGCAGTGCCGACGAGAGCGATGGCCGCCGCGGCGACGGTTAACACAATCACGACCCATGAGCGTCGTGATCGACCGGCGTTATCGCCAAACCACGACGCCAGGCCTAAGCCGGCGAGCAACGGAACCGTCAAAGCGGTCAAGATGACCGCTTTGATCGGATAGCGAACAGCGCCAATCTGGGGAAACAACCGTTGCATGGCCGGGTAGAGGAATCCGTGGTTTCCAACCGCCAGCAGCACGCCAAAGACGGCCGCCGCCAGAAGAATAAGCACCCGGCCGTTGCGCGATGAGACAGCCGCTAAAAGGGCGAGCGCCAATGGGCAAACGCCCAGGTAACACGACGGGATCCAATACTGATCCGGTTGAAAATGAATCCCAAATTGCAGAGGCCGCGTTCGAAAGAGAGGGAGGATGAAATTGGCCCAACCCCAGGCTGGCATGGGCCAACCGTCGGCTTGCGGCAACACGCTGCGTTGAGAATGAAGCGCCAATTCAAAAAAGGGCAGCAACTGGGCCGCACTCAGAGCGCTGACCACCAGCACGATCGCCCCGATTCGCCCCAGGATCTGTTTCCAAGTCGAGGTGAGAGCAGTGCCTGGGCTGCTCCAGCTTGGGTTCCGAGCGGCCAATAGGGCGGCGACGGCAACCAGCCACGTCATCAGGATGACTTCGGCTGCCCCGGTCAGCATTTGCGCGGTGCCAATGAAAGCTGCCAGCATCAGGCTGCTCCGTCCGCGGCAGCAGGCCCGCTCCACCGCCCAGATCACCCAGGGAGCCCATCCCAGGGCAGCGATGATGTTCGGCCAAACCAGGCAGTTGAGGGTAAAGCCATTGAAAGCGAAGCTGACCCCGGCCACGCTCGCAGCCAATTCATGCGCGGTCCAGCGCCGCGCCAGGACGTAAGCGCCCACGCCCCCAAGGAACAGGTGCCCTAGACAAAAGCAACCAAGCGACCACGACAGAGGCAACAACAGATAAAACAGGGCGAAAGGGTAAAGGGCCAACGTGTTCCATTGGGCGAGAAAAGGGATGCCGCAATCGTTATAGGGGTTCCACAGCGGCCATTCCCCCCGCCAAAAACACTCGCGTTGGTAATGCGCCAACGGATAGCCAAACAACCCAAAATCGCGGAAGAAGAACGTATGCGCCCCGAAAACCACTTCCGGAAATGCGGCGACCACCATCAATCCCAAGATCAGCGCAAACTGGCGGATAGAGATGGAAGGCCCCCGGACCGTCCGCCCAGCCAGGGTCAGCCGCGGGTCTGCAAGATAGCTGAGTTCGTGAAGCATGCTGTCCTATGTGTCCTGGCAACCGCGGGAGCAGCTGAGTTGCCAGCAAAGCTGGATCTCCCGTCCGCCCCGCCACCACGATGCTTCCGCCAAGGCGCGCGGCGATCAACCGACTCGGCATGGAACGGGCTTGGCAGCAACTGGGCGGGCTCGTATCGCTCCGCATACTCCCAAGTTGTCTCGAATCGGAACCTCGGGCGCTCAAACCGAGACAATTCGACTCCGGCAAGGCGGCACAACTTTCGCCGACCTTCTCGCGTTGGTTCAAAGCATCTCACTCAATCCTCGCCCCTGAACGGTCGGCAAAGGAGCCCAAGCCTGGTTTCCAGCCCGACTGAGGGCTAAATCTGAGCTATGGCTCGGCCTTTCAATGCTTTCGCCCCTCGATCGGCAGAGCCAGCCGGGGGGCGGATGATGGCCAAACGGCAATGAAGAAACGACCTCGATGGTTGGCAGCGAAGGCTGGCAAGCCAAATGCATCGTGGTGGCCGAACGAGTGAGACGAATGGGCTCTGCTGAATTGCTTTTCGAGACTGCGCCGGACCAAGTCAACGATCAGCCGCGATCGGACCATGGGGGCAACTGCTCCATTATCAGGATTGAGAATCTGACAGTGGAGTATGCGAGTTCGACACGAAAACAGGCGGTCAGCGACCTCAATCTGGAGGTGCAACCGGGGGAGGTCTTCGGCTTTTTGGGACCGAACGGCGCTGGCAAAACCACCACTATGAATGTGCTGCTTGGTTTTGTGAATGCGACCCGTGGCGCTGCCTACATCTTCGGCGTCAATGTGAAGGATCCGATCGCTCGACAGCGCATCGGCTATCTGCCCGAACTCACCTACTACTACAAGTTTCTGTCCGCGGAAGAACTGCTGCGCTTCTACGGCAAGATATTCGGCATGCGCGGTCCAGCGTTGGAGGAACGGATCGATGCCGTGTTAAAGCTCGTGGATCTGGAAACAGCGCGCAAGCGGCTCATCAAGAGTTATTCGAAAGGAATGCAGCAACGAATCGGGCTGGCCCAGGCGCTGATCAACGACCCGGACCTACTGATCCTGGATGAGCCCACCAGCGGGCTGGATCCAATCGGGCGGATGAAAGTGCGCGAGATTATTCAGCGTCTGAAAAGCGAAGGCAAAACCGTCTTCTTTTCGTCGCACGAGTTGGGCGAAGTGGAGACGGTTTGCGACCGAGTCGGGATCATGCAGCAAGGTCAGTTGCAAGTCGCGGGCCGGGTTAGCGATCTAGTGGGGAAGTATCAATGCAACCTGGAACAAGTGTTTTTGAAAGTCATTGGGTATACGCCCGAGGAAGGCCGTTAAGTCAGGAAGAGCAATGAACAAAATCCTGGCCATCGCCCATCTGGTTAGCAAGGAACTCTACCGGCGCAAGGACGTCTATGTGCTGTTTGTCCTCACCGCCGTCCTCACGCTCCTGCTGGCCTCCATGTCCTTTTTCAACGACGCGAGCGCAGCGCGTTACATCAAGGAACTTTGCCTGGCCCTGATTTGGCTCTCGACCCTCGTTGTGGGCATCATGACCGCCGCGCGCCAGCTACCCGCGGAGCGGGAACAGCGAACGATCTGCCCGCTGCTGGCCAAGCCGGTGACCCGTGGCCAAGTGATCGTGGGGAAGTTCCTGGGGTGCTGGTTGTCGACGGGGGTGGCCTTGGTTGTATTCTACGGGTTTTTCATGGTGGTGGCCGGGACGCGCGAGCATGCGTGGCCATTGAGCAGCTATCTGCAAGCGATCTGGCTGCACTGGGCCATGCTCGGCATGGTGATCGCCCTCACCATGGTTGGCTCAGTCACCTTCTCTGCCCCATCGTCAAATACCACCATCGTCCTCATCGTGGCGCTCGCCATCCTCGGAATCGGACGCCATCTCAACAAAGTGGCCGTCGGGTTGCCTGAACCGGCCAGCTCCATCGTCTACTTTCTCTATTTCTGCATTCCCCATCTCGAGTTTTTCGATCTGCGCGACTTCATCATCCATGATTGGGGTGCAACGTCCTGGGCCGCTTGCACCCTCGCGGTCGTTTACGCCCTCTCTTATATGGGACTGTTTCTCACCGCCGCCTGGTTCATCTTTCGCCGCAAACCCCTGACCTGACCTCCATGAAAGGCACCTCCATCTTGCTCGCCGCGCTTTGCTTCACGCTGGCAACGCAACTGGCGGTTTGGCGGGAGCAATCCGCCCGCCAGAGCACCCAATCCAGCAGCACCCTGCAAGCTCTCCTTGGTGAATCGCAGAAGCTTTTCGCCAGCCATTTCGTCACCAAAGCCGACGTTTACCTTCACAGCGGCGTTTACCCCAGCATTTTCGATCAGGCGCGGCGCGCCAAGGAAAACCACTTAGCCTCCGAAGCGATCGCAAGCGCTGATCCCCACACAGACTCACCAACAGCCGCGCCCCACCACGATGAAGCGGAGCATCACGACGAAGGCGAGCATCGTGAGACTTTGGCTGACGACGGCGAGGCGCATGAACACGATGCGGCTGATGGCTTCATGAAGGAGCCGCGCGATTGGATCGACGCGTTCGGACGCAACTTCTACCCCAGCAAGCACAGCCACCTCGACGCGAAAGGAAAGCAACGCGAAGTCCTGCCATGGCTGCGCCTCGCGGCCGATCTGGATCCTCACGACGTCCAGACCTACACCTTGGGAGCGTATTGGCTTCGCAATCGCATGGGCAAAGTCGATGAAGCGGAAGGATTCCTGCGGGAAGGCTGGCGCGCCAATCCGCAAAGTTACGAAATCCTCTTCGAACTCGGACGCCTCAAAGAGGAGAATCGAAATGATCTCGCCCGCGCCCGCAACCTGATGACGGCCGCCCTGGGCAAATGGCAGGCATCCGAACCGGCCAAGAAGTTTCCCGATGAATTTACGCTCATGCAAATCCTCGGGCATCTCGCCCGAGTCGAGCAGCGCGATGGACACGTCGAACAGGCAATCCTTTATTTGGAGCGACTGCTGACGCTGTCGCCGAATCCGAACGGCGTGCAGAGGCAGATCGACGAGCTTCGCGGCCAACTGGCCGCGACCCCGAAAGCTTCCCCGCGAGGCTGAAAGCCACTGACCGCCAGACGCCCGCCGCCTTCAACGCTTCGTCGACCGGTCGACCGGACAAATCAGGCCCTTCTCCTCCGAGTGGGCCACAAAAGGCCGAGCCACTTCGGCTCACCGTCACGCCGGGGATCAACCCAGGCAGGCAGGCTCCCGGAAGCGGCTTTCTCTCGTCGAACAAGCGCCGGATATGGTTGTTTTGAGAAGCGGAGGTGTTGGCTGGCTGCCCCTCTTCTTGGCCTCATTTCGCCTCGGCCATCGGGCGCGGCTTCCTGGCTTCTCGACTGCCCAACCGAGTCTAGGCCGGGCAAGCTTTCGTGACTTCGGCCAACACCTCGTAGAGCCGGCTGAGGCTGGGCGGTTTGCTCACCACGGCATCCACTTCGGCGGGCAATTGGCCCTCCTGGTCAATCATCGAGCCCCAACCCGTCAGCATGATCACAGGGGTTTCGGGAGACTCGGCTTTGACGATGCGGACGATCTGCCGTCCGTCGACTTTGGGCATGCCGAGGTCTGTAATGACCACTTGGAAAGGTTGGCCTCGTTCGCGGGCGTCCCGGAAAGCTTGGAGGCCCTTTTCACCTCCGTCCGCGACTTCGACCAGGTGCCGTTGAGAGCCGAGGAGATCTTGGAGCATGTTGGCAATCCGGCGATCGTCGTCAATGCAGAGGATACGCAGAGGAGGCAGCCCAACATTACTCGGAGTGCGCTCTCCGACCGCGTGCTCCCGCTGGCTCGCATTAAAGACGAGGCGGACCGTTGTGCCGGCGCCGGGTTGGCTGTCGATTTCAATCGTCCCTTGGTGGCGCCGCATCAAGCCATAGACCATCGAAAGCCCAAGGCCGCTTCCCCGCGGTCCCTTGGTCGAAAAGAACGGCTCCAGGCAACGTTGCCGGGTGAGTTCGTCCATGCCCACGCCAGTGTCTTTGACTTCCAAAGCAACGAGAGCGGCGCGTTCCTCGGAAGTGCCTTGAGGAGCTGGAGTCATCACGCGGGTGCCAATGGTGAGAGTGCCGCCTTGGGGCATGGCATCGATCGCATTCAGCACCAGGTTGGTGATGGCTTCACGCAACTCGCCTTCATTCTCGCGGACCGTCGGCAGGTTTTTGGTGAGGGCAGTCTCGATCTTCAAGACAACCCCTTCCTTTTGTGGAATATCGCGCCAGCGCGGCCGGGTCATGGCGATGACTTCAGTGGCGATGCGATTCAACTCGACGGCCTGCAATGGCTCGTGGTGATCGCGGCGCCGGTAAAACTGGCGGACCTGTTCCACCATATGAGCGATATCACCAGCGGCGGTCCGGATACATTGGAGATGATTGCGCGATTCATCTGGAAGAGAGGCGAGATTCTCCAGGAGAAAATCCGAGTAACCGATAATCGGCGTGAGCGAGTTATTGATGTCGTGGGCAACGCCGCTCGCCATCTGCCCTAAAGCGCGCAACCGCTCCTGCTGCACAACCGTCTGCTGGGTCTCTCGCAACTGCTCATAGGCCATCTGCAGGTTAGCCTCCAATTCATCCTGCCCAAACAGGTTCCGGAAGGTCGCCTCCGCCGACAACATCCGCACTTGCAGCGTCTCTTTCTCTGATTTGACCGCCTCGATCTCATCGCACATCCGTTCCGCGCTCGCGCGGGCCTCTTCCAACATCAGCACAATCATGCTGACCGCGATGAATAGTTGGAGGCCGAGCGACAGAAAAACGCCTGCGCTCCGCCAGGCTTCCGGCTCCTGGACGAATGGAAAACTGGCCAGGTACACGCCCCATAAGAAAAAGCCAGCAGTCAGCAAGGTTGCTCCGACCGATTTGTGGTCGAGGCGGATACGGTAAAATCCGATGGCCGCCAGAACACTTGCCAGGCCGACCAGGAGGAAGACAGGGCATTGCACCCAAAGCTGGTCGCCGAGCATTTCGCCGCTGGCGTAAGCCCAACTGTAAATGAAAGTCAGGAACAAAGCCATGGATCGTTGCGGACTTGGCAAGCCCATGAACCGGCACACCCCCCAAAGAAGGAAGACCGCGGAAGTGCCGATGCACCACTGACCGATCGTCAACACCCAACCGGTGAGCGGGTCCGCCGCGATGCCCAACCGCAACACCAGCCAAACCCCATAAAACAGCCAGGCAACTCCCCAGATGGTAAAATAGTCCCGGCGGGTATGGTAGTTGAGATAGAAGAAGAGCCCGACCAGCACTGCAACGCTCGAAATCGACCCCATCAAGGCGGCCGTTAAGAAGTCCGTCGACTGGATCGCCTCGGGGGACATACTCTTAGCGCGCGCTTGATCTCGCTACCTTCGGGTTTTGGTCTGGCACAGCCAGAGCCAGCTCAGCAGCTTATTTGCCACCCCTCGCCGGCAATCTCACAGCCGGTTGTTTTCTCAAAGACAACGCCAGCCCTGGTTTTTCAATAGTAGTTCACGGGCGTTTCTCACTCCCGCCCCGCGCCAAGCTCTCCCTGCCCTGGGCCGCGTCGATTCACTGGACAGTGCTGTGTCTCAATTTGAGCCAGGAAAGAAACGTTTGCACCGGGCCGCGCAAAAGCGCATAAGTATCTGTGAATGAGCCACGCGGTTAGGTCCGCCACTTCCATAGGCAAGGCTGAGTCAACGCCAGGTGATCCGCGGTCATCCTTGCGGGAGGCTTATCTCAAGGCGTTTCGTTGGATGACCTTGGCGCGCCTGTTGGATGACAAGTTCGCCGGGTTATACCGGGCTGGCAAAATCCATGGCGGCGTCTTTGTCGGCCGCGGCCAGGAAGCGTTGAGCGTTTCGCTAGGCCAGCAGCTGCAACCTGGCGACGTTTTCGCCCCGTTGATTCGCGATCTGGCCGGGCGGCTGGCCTACGGCCAGCCTATGCTGGATGCGGCCCGGAACTACTTCGGTTCGCGGTTAGGCCCCACGCGCGGCCGGGATGGCAACGTGCATCACGGGCGCCCCCGACAGGGGGTGATGCACATGGTCAGCCACTTGGGGGCCATGATCGCGGTAGTCAATGGCGCCCTGCTTGCCCGGCGTCTACAGGGCAAGACGGGCTTTGTCGGGGTCACTTGTATCGGCGATGGCGGCACTTCGACAGGTGCGTTTCATGAGGCGCTCAACCAGGCGGCCGTGGAGCAGTTGCCGCTCGTCCTGGTTATCGCCAACAATCAATACGCCTATTCCACGCCCACCTCCCGACAGTTTGCCTGCCGGAATCTGCTGGATAAGGCCGCCGGCTACGGGGTCAAAGGCCACTCGGTCGATGGGACCGACCTGGCCGCTTGTCTGAAAGTCTGCGGCCAGGCGATTCAGAGCGCCCGGGAAGGAGAAGGGCCTCAACTGATCGTCGCTAACCTCCTTCGCCTTTGCGGCCATGGCGAACACGACGACGCCGGTTATATTGATCCCAAGCTCAAGCAATCCCCGCTCGGCCGCGATTGTCTCAAACTGGCTGAGGACTTTCTTCTCCGGCGCGGGTGGGCCGAGCCCGACGAACTGGATGTCTGGCGCAGTGATGCCATTCGCGAAGTGGAGGATGCCGTCGCCACCGTGCAACGGGAGCCGACTCCTGATCCCTACCAAGAAACCTGGTGCGCCTTGGCTTCGAAACATCTGAGCGAGTTTCATCCTGACGACCCCACGCCGCCTTCCCCCAATCACTGAGTCGCCATGAAGAGCCGCGCGTGTCAGCGTTCATCGGTTGAGCTGGTCCGATGTCTTTTGGGATCAACCTGCATTGCGCTGGCAACGCTTCTCCCCTCGGCATTGACCGCAGCCGGCGACTTCGTCCCCCTCTTTCCAAAAGAGGGTAATCCGGAAGGCTGGCTGGTCCGCGCCTGGGCTGACCTTCGCAACCCGCCACCGGAAGGAGCGGTTTGGGGAGTGACTAACGGCACCTTGCATGGCAGCACGCCTCGAGGGACCTGGTTAGTCAGTCAGAAGGAATACAGCGACTTCGTCCTCGAATTCGAGTGGAAGCTGGGAGAGCGCGGGAACAGCGGATGCGCATTGCGCACTCCCCTGCAGGGAGATCCTGCCTTTGATGGCCTGGAACTGCAGATGGTCGATCCGCGCTACTATCCCGCGGAGATGAAAGTGACGCCGGCGGAGTTGACCGGGAGCCTTTATTTGGCGGTCGCACCGTCGGTCCAGGTTTTCAAGCCAATGGATTGGAACCGGTATCGAATCACGTGCCGAGGCCGCCAGATCCAAGTCGTCCTCAATGACGTCCAAATCCTGAAGGTCAACCTCGACGAACAAACCCAGCCCACTAAACGGCACGACGGCAGCGACGCCCCACCTTTAAAAGACCGGCCGAAACGCGGCCATATTGGGTTCCAGGAACTGAGCCGGGGAGGCGGGCACGTCGAAATCCGCAACGCCCGCATCCAGGAACTAAACTGAAGTGAACTCGGCGCTGGCGGCGGAACGGCAAGCATCCGCGACCAGGGCCAACTGCTCCAGGAAACGTTCTCGTTCATTCCCCGGCAGGACAGACAGCACCTCGGTTTGGAGAGCAATCGCAATTTGACGCACTTGCGTGTACTTTTTGCGCCCAGCGGGCAAGACGCGGATGCGGTGAGCGCGCCGGTCGCGCTCGTGGGATTTGCGTTCGAGCCAACCAGCTTTTTCCATTCGTTCGAGCAGGGAAGCCACTGTATTCGGATCGCTGGTCATGATGGTCGTGACCTGACTCTGGGTCAGACCGCGGCGATCTCCCTCAAGCAAGGTCCGCAAGACGGTGAATTGGTCGGGCGTCATCTCCGTATGCGCGATGCGCCGGCGGAAGGCCTGGTTCAGACCGTACCAAGCCCGTCGCATGAGCGGAGGAAGGCGGCGGCGTTCCGGAGCATCGATGGGCAAAGCGGCCAGCTCTGGCGCACGGCGGTTCGAGGTCATTTTGCGATTTGACAAATGATACGTGTAGGTATTAT
>JAXMHN010000002.1:0-249159 GCA_046346765.1 Verrucomicrobiota bacterium
TTCGCGGGATGTTGCCAAATGCCAGAGGCGGGCGGCTTCACCGAAACCGACCGAAGCGAGCGTTCGACCGTCGTTTGAGAAGGCGACATCAGTCGCTTCCTGCATATGGCCAAAGAGCGTTGCGCACGACTGACCGGTGGCTGTGTCCCAGAGGCGGATTGTCCCATCGACGCTGCCGCTCGCCAACAGGGCGCCATCGGGGGAGAATGCCAGACCGCTGATGAAATCGCGGTGCCCGGTCAACGCCCGTTCACGGGACGAAGCGCGCTCGTAGAGTCGGACCAGGCTATCACGTTCGACACTCAGTGCGATCAGCTGTCCCGCCGGTCCCAGAATCACATTCCGCACCGGAGGAGCCGGCCCGTGGAAGGATGCCAAAAAGGCGCCGGTGGCTGCCTGCCACAGGCTGATGAGTCCGTTCTGATCGATCCCGAAGAAGACCCCGCGCTCCGGGGAAAGTCCAAAGAGATGGAAGGGACGGCGGGCAGCGTGGACATTCGCAAGTGGTATTCGATCAACTGTCTCATCGCCAGGCGTCCAGAATTCAAGAGCGTCCTGATTCAACGACAGCAAGGCGACGCGCTTTCCATCCTCCGAAAAGCCGCACGGCAAGGTCCCGGGAATCTCGCCGATCTGCGCGCGCCGCGGCACATCCCAGAGCGCGAAGCGCCTCGCCGGCAAGAGGGAAGCGGCCACGATCATCTGATCGCCATCCGGAGAAAACACCGGCCGCCAGTCCTTCTCATTCGGGACAAGTGGCGGCATCGAGCGCGGCTTTGCCGACCAGAGCATGACGTTTTGATCCTTGCCCCCGGAAACGAGCCATTCCGCGTCTGGGCTAAATGCGGCACACCAGACCTCACCGCCTTGTCCGCGCAAGGTGCTCTTCCACTGGAGTGTGTGGGCATCCCAAAGACGGATCGTCTGGTCGGCCCCAGTGGTTGCGAGAATAAGACCATCGGGCGAGTAGGTAGCCGACCAGACGGTCAGCTTGTGTCCCGACACGGTTTGGGCAGGCGACAAGCCGGTCACCGGGTAGATCCAGACCTCGCTGGACCATCCGGTCGTCGCCAGGTGATTCCCTTCCGGAGAAAAGTTGATGGACCAAATCGGCTTCTGCGTTGTGATGCTTCGAAGCAGTTGGCCCGAAGCTGTATCCCAGAGGTCGAGGCCGGTCGTTTCGCCGGCGACGGCCAGGAGCTTGCCATCCGCGGAAAGTGCGATCGATCGCCCCGGTCGGCCGAAGGTCTTGAGCTCGTTGCCGGCGCGGTAGTCCCATAAACTAATCCGGCCGGCGGGTTCCCACCAAAACGGACTCGCGCTCGACACAGCGGCGAGCGACCCTGTCCTCGATAACGTCGCCATGTGGCCCGGTAACTGAAGCATGACTTGCCAGTTGGTCGTGCGGCGAAACGTGACCGAGCCTTGGGAACCAGCTGTCATCAAGAGAGTGCCGTCCGGGGAGAAAGCGACCGACCAAATCGCTTCGTTCGTTCCCCGCAAAACGGTGACCGCTTGCCGACGCGCTCGATCCCAGACTCGGGTGGTCGCATCCTGGCTGCCCGTGGCCAAGAGGTTTCCGTCCGGGGAAAAGGCCGCACAAGTCACGATCCATTCGTGTCCCTGCAACGTCGCCAGCTGGTCTCCCTGGCAGCGGCCCCAAAGATAGCGCCATTCGAAACCGCGCAAGTCCTCCTCACCCTCGAGGGGAGCCAAAGCAGCGAGCGTCCGACGGGCCAATCCGTAATCGCCCCGTTCCACCGCTTGGGCGGCAACGCCGATATCGGCCGCATAGCGATGCAGCCGGGTCCGAGCAGCGCTCTCTTCCGCTGCCCGGCGATGCCTCGACTCCCCGCGCGCGTGCTGTTCCGCCCGGCGCCATTGCCAGAGGACGCCCGCCAGGCCTACGCCCACGACAGCCGCGACGACACTGATCGCCGCGAAGGCAAGCCGATTCCGGCGAACGAGTCGCTCGAAGCGATAGAGGTTACTCGGGGGCCGGGCCACCACGGGCTCGTTCTGCAAATGACGTTGAATGTCGAGAGCCAGTCCGTTGGCTGTTTCGTAGCGGCGGGTCCGATCCTTCTCGAGACACTTCATCACGATCCAATCAAGATCGCCACGGATCAGTCGAATCAGCTCTGTGGTTGGCGTGATCCCATCAGGCGATCCGCTTTCGCTTCCCCCGCGGCGCCGAGTGAGTTCCTGCGTCAGACGGGCGCTCGGCCGGGCGGGCTCCTTCTCGCGGATGGTTCGGCGCATTTCGTCCAGGCCCGCCCCAAGCAATTCGTTTTGATCAAAAGGCGTCCGACCGGTGAGCAACTCATAGAGCAACACGCCCAGCGAATAGATGTCTGTCCGGGTATCGACATCCAAACCACTGAATTGAGCTTGTTCAGGGCTCATGTAAGCGGGTGTGCCCATGAAGTGCTCGACGGCGGTGAAGAGGGTCTTGTCGGTCAGCTGCTGATCGGTGGTGGCTTTGGCGATGCCGAAGTCGATGATCTTCGGCGCGGCGGTGCCATCCCGCGCCGTCACGAGGATATTGGACGGTTTAAGGTCCCGGTGAATCACTCCTTTTTGGTGGGCATGCTGCACCGCCTGACAGACCTCGACGAACAGTTCCAGCCGGTCGCGGGTGGCCAGGCGGCGCTGGGTACAATAATCGGTGATGCGAGTTCCGCGGACCAGTTCCATGACGAAGTAGGGGCGCCCGGAACGGGTCGCTCCGGCATCGAAGACCTTGGCGATGTGGGGATGGTCCATTAGCGCCAAAGCCTGGCGCTCCGCTTCGAAGCGGGCCACAACCTGCTTCGTATCCATCCCCAGCTTGATCACTTTGAGCGCCACCTGCCGACGGACCGGGTCCTCTTGCTCCGCCAGGTAAACGACCCCACACCCACCTTCCCCAAGCGGTTGGAGGAGGCGATACGCCCCAATGCGCTCACTTACCCTTTCCGTCGCGCCCCCCGCTGCCGGTGGCAGCGGCGGCGCTAGAAATCCGCCCGCATCTTGGTCCGCCTCCAAAAGAGAGACGACTTGCTCTCTGAGTCCATCCTGGTCTCGGCACCGTTCGATCAGAAAGCCGTCTCGCTCGGGCCCCGGGTTCCGGGCCCGAGCCTCATGAAACAATTCGATGAGAGGGTCGGCGCTGGGTTTCATGGCGTTGACTGTCGCCCAAAAGCGTCATTCGGACGTCTATTGTCCTTCCGAGTGCCAACGGATCGTGTCCAATCCTTCATGCGCCATGCGGAGAAGTATCCCCTCATCCTTTCGCGCCGAGCGGCTCTTGGATTGCAGTTCCCGTCGACTTACGGGGCTTCGTTCCTCGGCTTTCGGAGTTGCCGGAATAGCCATGCACGCGCGAAGGTCCAGCGCCTCTCGACCGTGCTGAGCGAGACGCCGAGCTCATGGGCCGCCTGCTCGTGGGTCAGTCCAGCGAAGAAACAGAGCTTCACCACCTCGGTCGCGCAAGCGTCCACCCGAGCCAATTGGTCCATCGCCTCGTCCAAGGCGACCATGTCCTCGTCGGGCATCGGTAAAGCCAACTCCAGTCCCTCGAAGTCGACTCGTTCCCATTGGCCGCCGCGTTTCAGACGGCTTGCGCCGCGCTGATTCGACCAGGATGCGCCTCATGGCCCTGGCCGCCGCCGCAAAGAAATGCGCCCGATTCCTCGAACTGAAAGGCACAGTCACCCACCAACCGCAGCCAGACCTCATTGACGAGGGCGGTGGGCTGCAGAGTATGTCCCGGCCGCTCCTGGGCCATCTTTCGTGCGGCCAACTCGCGCAGTTCGTTGCACACCAGAGGAAACAGTTCCTTGAAGTCAAGCCTCCCGGCCGGCCTGCTGGATTGCGGTCAGAATTTGCGTCAGTTCGCTCATGCCTACAGCTCGGGCCGACCGGTCGGGTGCCGGCCGGGGGCGTGATGATCCGCCGGCCAACAGGGAATGGCGCCATTCCAGGAACAATCGCGGCCTAGAAGCCGCTACCCAAACCGGAAACGATCCGCCGGACTTCGTTTGCCCCGTGTTTAGCCGCTAGCGCGGAGGCGCGAGGTGACAAGCCAACAGGTGATGGATTATCGCGCCGCCCGCTCGCGGAGACTTTTGAGACGCGGGTCATTGGGCTGAGAAAGCTCCGCCTCCTTATCGAGCATCGGCAGCGCCTGATTCCGGTCACCTAAACAAGCTGCAGGTCGGCCAGGAACAGGTAAGTCTCGACGCGCTCAGGATTGTACCGGAGCGACTCGCGGAAAGCAGCGATGGCCGCCTGCGGCTGACCTGCTCGGCTCAGGGCGACGCCGCGATTGTAATGTCCCGGCCCGAAGTCGGGTTTGATCTCGATAGTTTGGCCAAAGGTGGCGGCTGCGTTCGTCCATCGCTCCTGGGCCAGCTGGACCAAGCCCAGTTGGAATAGTCCCTGGACCGAGCGGGGATTCATCTGCAGGTGCCTTCGCAGAGCGCTCTCCGCCCCGGGAACATCTTTTCGGAGCAGCTGGAGTCGGCCCACCAGCAACCAGGTCTCGGGATCATCGGCGTGATCCTGTTGCAGACGAGAGATCAATGCCGCCGCCTCGTTCAGCTGGCCGGCCGCCAGCAATGGATGAGCCTGTTCGCTCAAGGCGCGCGGATCTCCCCGCAGCAAGGTCACTTCCGCTTGGAAAGGGTCTTCGAAGAGCTGATCCGGCCCAAGGGTAGCAGATCGTCGCAAGGCCTGGTCAGACGCTGCCGGATCTCCCTTCTGGCGGTAAATCGCCGCAAGGAGGATCGAGGCGGATCGGGCGGTCCGCGGATCGTTGGCGCAGCCGCGGGTCAGGAGAACTGCCGTCTCCAAGTCACCGCGATGCTGCGCGGCGCGCCCCCCTAACAACCGCGCCGGGGCAAAGTCCGGCTGCGCGGCGAGCAACGCCTCCAGATGCGGTTGGGCGTCTTCCCAGCGGCCTTGTTCCGCGAGCAAATGGGCCAATCGAAAGCGCGGGGCGGCCGGCGAGCTGCCGCAGAGGCTGACCGCCTTCTCCAAGAATGGCAGAGCGCGGTTCGGCGTCACGATGATCAAAGCCAGGGCGTGGTAGTAAGGCCAGCGTGGATTGCCCGGCTCGAGCCGTTCCGCCTCCGTTAAGCAGGCGCTCGCCGACACGCGGAAATCATAGGCCCACAGCAGGGCGCCCAGCCAGCCCCAGGCCGGGGCCGATTTGGGGTGGAGCGCCACGTCGTCCAACCGGCGATGTAATGCCGCCGCCACCTTCGGATCGACTCCCTGTAAGTCGATCGCCGGGAGGAGCGGTTTGCGGACAGACCGCCACCAAACGAAGGCAGCCAGAATCACGAGGACGGCGCCAAGCCCAAAGCCCACCTGCAGCCGCCTCCGCGCGGGAAAATGCCCCGTTGTTCTCGCCGTCGGGTTGCGCGCGCTCATCGCTGTCGTCCCGCCCCCTTGCGCAGGATCACATGCTGGTCCACTCCCGATTCGGAGAAGCTCTCTTCCGTTCCGTCCGGCCAGAGGACGCGAATGTTCTCGATCGGCGCGTTGGCCCCGAGCCCAAAAAAAGCGCGCGGATCATTGCTGACCAGATAACTGCTGCTCGGTTGGACCAACTTCGACCATTGACGTCCGCTGGCCTGGACCCATACCTCGGCCCCAACGGCATCGCGGCCCCCAAAGGCTGGTTCCAGCAACGCCCGCACACTCAGCCAATGTCCCCGGCGGGCCGCGACGTTGCGAAACAGCTGCACCGGTCCACCGGCGCAGATGGCAACCAGATCCACGTCGCCGTCGTTATCGATGTCCCCATAGGCCAGGCCACGGCCGATGCCAGCAAAGCCGCAAAAAGAGGGATTGGACAGCGAGACGTCACTAAAATGGCCTCGGCCGTCGTTGAGGAAGACTTGCCATTGCTGGGCGTAAGGTTGCCAAAACGAAAGCAGACCAGGCACGCAGGCGCCCGGATGGGCGCTCCCTCGTCGAATGGACCCGTTGACCACCGCGAGATCCGCCCAGCCGTCAAGGTCAAAGTCGACCAGAGCCGTGCCGAATCCGGTGCCGCGCAAGGGCAATTGAGCCAGGCCGGCGACGGCCGTTTGATCTTGAAAGAAGCCGCGGGGCGACTGTGTCCAGAGGGCATGCTGCTCATGCGTCAGGTGAGTAACGAACAGGTCGAAGAGACCATCGCCGTTCACATCGCTCACGCCAATCCCCATGTTCCCGGCGACGGAGCCCATCCCGCTATAGGCGATTCCACGCACCACCGCCTCATCGATAAAGCAACCATTCCGCTGATTGATGTAAAGCCGGTTGGGAACTCCGTCGTCCGCCATAAAAATGTCGGGCCAGCGGTCGCCATCAAAATCGGCACACAAAATTCCCAGAACCTTCCCCTGCGCCCGCGCGATTCCCGAGCGAACGGTCACATCTTCAAAACGAACCAGATCCGCGCCGCGGCCGGCTCCGAGGTTGCGAAACAAACGACTGACAGTCGTCTGAAAATCCTGCGGCCCGCAAAACTCCTTTGCTCCGGCCGGATCCAAGCACTGCCTGTCCGGATGGTAGTCGACGTAATTGCCAACGACGAGGTCAAGCCAGCCATCCCGATCGAAGTCGATGAAGGAAGCGGCCGTACTCCACCGGCCGTTATCGAGGCCCGAACCTTGGGTCACATCTTGAAAGCGCTCGCCCCCCAAATTCAAAAAAAGCCGACATCGGCCGTATTCGGTCAGGAACAGATCGGGCCAACCGTCGTTGTTCACATCACCGACCGTCGCTCCCATGCCTAGTCCCGTCACGTCCAGCCCTGACCCCTCACTAACATTGCGGAAGCGCCCGTCCGCTTCTTGACGGTAAAGCTGGTTGCGGGATTTGGAATCCACCCCGCCGCATTGGATCAGGTAAAGGTCGAGCAACCCGTCGTTGTTATAGTCAAACAGCGCTGCGCCAGAACCGATGTGCTCGGGCATATTGTACTGGCCGTGCGACCCGGAATCGTGGACAAACTCAATCCCCAGCGCCTTGCTGGCCTCCACGAAAAGCGGCGGTCCTGGCTGGGGCTTACTGCTGGCGCGCTTTCCCTGCCGCCCGGGAGCAACTGACTAAAACAGAAAAGAGGCAAAAGGCCCAAGCAGCCCACGGACGCCAGGGCAATTGAAAGGGCTCAGAAGCCGAGACGAGGCCTGGTCGCAGACGCGACCAGCCCGCACTCCTCGCGAAGTTCATGGCACCATAGTCACCAAGTCGACAGCCCGATCTGTGCACAAAAAAAGAGCGCCTGCCAGTGAGCGAAGAATGGCTGGCAGGCGCGTCAACGTCAACCGGTTGTCGGCGCTCAGGCGTTACTTGGAAACCCGGTAGAATCGAGCCCCCGCCGGCGACGCATTCAAGTCGTGCGAGAAGCTGGTCTGGGTTCCGGTTGCATCCACGGTCTGGACCGTCGTCCAAGTGAGCAGGTCAGTCGAAACCTGGACGGTATATTTGCCGCCCGCCTCGGAATTGAAACTAAAGACGAAGCGTCCCTGAGCCCGGTCGAATTGAACGCCGGAGAGGCGCGTCTCGACGGCCGTAGTGGGACGCTGATCGACCCAGAACCAATTGATGGAACCATCCGAATAGTCCTCGCGTTGCCCTCCCGGCGCTTCCGGTGAAAGGGCCAGGTCGACGATGTCGTTCCGCTTGAGGGTAACGCGATATCGGCGGACCTCGCCGGCGCCATCATTGCCCGCGATCGACTTCGAATCGGCCAACTTTCCATTGATGAACAACAAGCCCGTGACCCCGTCGTTGTTCAAGTTCTCCTTCTTGGTCAGCCAGATGATCGTGACCGGCGTGTCGTTGGTCAGTTTCCGCGCGATCCAGCGACGGATCGGCCATTGCTCGATCGTCGGATCCGCTGCGCCGTCGATCACCGCCGCGCTGTTCGCCCCGTTGGGATGCACTTGCGTGGCCGCCAGGTAGGTCCACGGCGCAGCCCCGGCCGTATTCAGGTCCCACGAAGAACCCGTCCAGGTCTGGGCCACACCGTCCCAGTCGCCCTGGGCTATCCCCGCCCGAAAAGGAACGAAATCTGATGTGGGATTGTAGTCAACCGCCCCGCCGGTCGGATCAAAACGCGGTAGCCATCATACCAATCGTCCTTCCCCTGGACGCCGGAGAACTGCGCTTCCGAGTTCGCAATGACGTAAGTGGTCGGGTTATCCTGGCCGTTGGTCGGGTCCGTGCCCCATGCCAGTTCCACACTGTCGGAGTAGCCATCCACGTCGGAGTCGGATTTGTTCGGATTGGTCGGAGGCGTGCGATTGACTTCGGCATCATCTCTCAGGCCGTCGCCGTCCGTATCCGCCTTCACCGGGCTGCTGCCCGTGTCTGTCTTACTCACATAGGTCCCGGTGCCCGTTTCAACGGCGTCGCCCAAACCGTCCCCATCGGTGTCGGGCTTGGTTGGATCGCTGCCGCGATCATACTCACCGCGGTCATTGAGGCCGTCTTTGTCATAGTCGCCCGTGCCGCTGAGCTTAGTGAGGTCGGTCGGGAAGTAGATCTTTTCCCACACATCCGGAAGGTTGTCTCCGTCGCTGTCGTCCCCGCCGGCCGGGACGAAGGTGGAGCCATCCGGTTGGATGGCTTTGGCGGGCAAGGTGCGATCCACCAGGAAGAAGTTTTCTGAGCCATCGCAGCCGTCGGTTTCAATCCCGTCCGTGCCTTTGGCGCTGAGGGCGAGATCGAAGCGGTCGCCCGGGCTGGCGTTGACATAGACAGTGTGGGTCACGCCGACGCCGTCCGGCCCTGGGATAATGGCGCTGTCGAGGAGTTGGCCGTTGCGGTAGAGCGCGCTGGTGACGCCGTTGCCGCCGCAGCTCACATTGACATGGTGCGCATGCCAGCGGATCGCGAGGGGCGTGACCGCCGTCAACTGGGTGGCCGCCCAACGCCGGATCGGCCACTGAATGTCCCCGGTGCCGGCGTTCGGATGAATATTGCGCTGACCCAATTCCGTCCAAGGCGCCGCCGCGGCTGTGTTGAGATCCCATTGGCCGCCCGTCCACGCTTCCGCCGGGAATTCGATGAACCCGGTCGCCGGATCATAGTTAGGCCCGCCGCCGTCCTTAGTATAGTTGCGATAACCGTAGAAGAGATCATTCTCCCCCTGGTTCCCGCCAAACTGAAGCGCCGAGTCGGCGATGGCCGATGCGGTCGGGTTGTCGTTCGGGTCGTTCGGATCGTGCCCAACCGCCGCTTCATCCGCGTCCACATAGCCGTCGCCGTCCGTGTCCGGGGCCGCCTCCACCACTAGATCGTCATAATAATTGTTCTTGCCGACAAACGTGACCGAGTCGACTGCTTTGCCCGAGCCAGCGGTGACCTTCTGCCAATCGTGGTCGCCCGGAGAGGTATATTTCCATACCTCGAGACCCCGCAGCCGGCCGACAATAGTGACCGGCCCTCCGTCCGTGGTGTCGAGTGTGTTGATGGAAGAGACAACGGCCGGCGGTGAGAAGGAAAGCACCGCCTGGTCGCCCGACGGGAAAACACTCATGGGAGTATCGCCAGCCGTGCTATGCAGAAGGAACCCGACCCAGCTCGCATTGAGCCCATCAGGCAATCCAGCCAGGCTGCCGGAATCGCGCGGCCCATCAGCTGTGCCGTCGAATTCAGCGAACACGTAACCTGGGCCTGCCCAGCCAGAGGCGAAGAACGCGTTAACAGCCAAGGCAAAGAACCGAACACGTCTTGGAGGGGCTTTCATGAATATAACATCCTATAACTGAATAATACTGCGATGAAACTATCACGCAGCGGTGACCACTGAAGTAAGAGCGATCTAATGATTTCTCCCATAATCCTGTCAAGGCCGCGCCGCGTGATCGGCTTTTCAGCGCAGCGGCACGCCCGGCCGGTGGCCTCGACAGCGGAAGTCAGATCGCCCAGTCAACAGCCGTATCCGCATGCTTGACTGTCTTCGACAAAGGACCAGGATCGCTCCCAGCGTCCAACGTTTATGAAAACACCTTCCAACTCTTCCTACTTCCTCTCCCACGCCGCCGCTTTCACGGGCGGACGCGGGAAGTGGCTGCCGCCGCCGCGGTGACGATAGCGCCACGGCATGTCCTCAACGGCCCTCGCTTCGTGGCCTTAACGATCGGCTGAACATCGCCTACATTGGCTGCGGCACGCAGGGGTTGAGGCAACTGATGCCAGCCCTCGAAAAGCCACAACTTCGGGTCACGGCGGTTTGCGATCCGAATCGTAAGAGCGACGACTACCCCGAGTGGGGACATCACGAGGTCAACGATAAGGTCCGCAAATTCCTGAACGATCCTGAGTGGGCCAAACAAGCCCGCGGCGGACTCTGTGGCCGCGAAGTCGGGCAGCACATCGTTGATACCTACTATGGCCGTCAAACCCGCTCAGGAACCGCCGACCGTTGCACCGCCTATCTGGATTTCCGCGAACTGCTGGAGAAGGAAAAGGAGTTGGACGCGGTCTATATCATGACGCCGGAGCATTTGCACGGCGTCATCGCCGTGAAGGCCATGCGCCAGGGCAAGCACGTCATCACCCATAAGCCGATCTCGAACGTCCTGGGTGAGGTCCAGATTGCACGCGACACCGCCCGTGATACCGGCCAGGTCGCGCAGCTCTTTTGCGCCGCCATGATGCCCTCGACGCCGACGCTGACCGAGTGGATCGGCAGCGGTGCCATCGGCCCGGTCCGCGAAGTCTATAATTGGTCGTCGCGTCCCTTTTGGCCCCAGGGCATGACCCATCGACCCGCGGAAACACCAGCTGTGCCAGATGGCTTTGATTGGAACCTCTGGCTCGGGCCGGCGGCTGACCGCCCGTATCATCCCGCTTACACTCACGCCGTCTTTCGCGGGTGGTGTGATTTCGGCACCGGGGCGCTCGGCGACATGGGCCACTACAGTTTCCACCAGATCTTCGAAATCCTGAAACTAGGCAACGCCGTCAGCGTGGACGCCAGCCGCAGCCAGTATTGGAAGATCGAGAACTTCGGTTGGCACAAGCAAAGCAACACCATCTCTTATCCGCAGGCTTCTCTGATTCATTGGGAATTCCCCGCCCGCGGTGATCATCCTCCTGTCACTCTGCATTGGTCCGATGGCGGTCTGCGCCCACCGATGATCAAGGAACTCGAGCAGGACGGCGAAACCATGCCGGAGGAAGGCGTGCTTTACGTCGGAGACAGGGGACAGATTTTGGGCGACTTCAATGGCGGGTCTCCCCGGTTGTTGCCCAAAGCGAGAATGGCTGCGTTCACTCCACCGCCGCAAACACTCCCTCGGCCGATTGACGAATTGGATCAGTTCATCCGCGCATGCCAGGGTGGACCGGCGCCCAACGCCAGTTTCGAAAAGGCTTATCCCTTCGCCGAAGCCATCCTTTTGGGAACCATCGCGCTGCGCGTCGAGAAAAAGCTTCTCTGGAATTCGGAAAAGATGGAATTCACCAATTCGGGCGAAGCGAACGATCTGCGCTACCGCAAAAATCGAGCCGGATGGGAAATCAGCTAAGCCGCCTTCGGTCGCGAGGCGCGATCACGGCGGCAAAAGGTGAGTAGCGATTGGGCTCTGCCTCTCATTTTTGGATGCTGGCCGCGGGTTTGGGCGACTCGGCGGGCGGCCTTCAGTCCCACTTCAAATTCTTCGGGTAAGCGGCCCAGACATAGCCACGCTTCATGTAGATCCAGTCGATATCGGTCGGCTGTTTGCGCGCCCAATAGAAGGCCTGGGTGCCGGTGGCAAACTGGCGGCCGGCTTTGATCGTCTGCGCCTCTTTCCACTTGTGCAGTTCGGCGTGGCCATCCGCCATGCCCAGGGAGCTGGCGATGTTGTGGAAAATCGCGATGCCGTCGACCCAGTTGTCCGAGGCGATGTTCAGCACCCACGTGCCGAGGTTATAGCCTCGGGGATCCGATTCTTCGAGGAAGACATACATCTGGCTGGGCTTCGGCAACGCGGCAATTTTCTTCACGGGAGCGTAGTCGTTGCCCGATTCCCAAGTCAGACCGTTCATCCCATTCGCCTTGGAATAACTGTCGAAGCCCCAACCAGCCGTCCCCATCTTCCGCCCAAGGCGATTGTCCCCGGGACAGTGATAGGCGTCCACGCTTGGGCTGTATTGAAAGAGAGGGCCTCGCTTGATCCGCTCCTTTACCGTGGTGAGTTGCCGCTGGGGATCATTGGCAGGGACGGTGACGGGCGCCTGGTCCGGCCAAAAGCCACCGCCGGCCAGATCTTCCGTTCTTGTCCCCACCACATATTGCTGGCCAACCATGGTCCCGTCGTTGTCATCGGCGTACATCGTCCAAGCAAGCGTCAACTGCTTCTGATTCGCGATACAGCGCGAGCCAGTGGCGAGCTGTTTTGATTTGGACAGCGCCGGCAACAACATCGACGCCAGAATAGCGATGATCGCGATAACGACCAAAAGCTCGATCAAGGTGAAAGCCCCGCGCCGTGAACGACAGCCTCGAACAGTTTTCATGCGAACGCCTGGTGAAATTGTCTGAACGACAGCTTAGACTACTCCCGCTGGCCGCCCTGTCCAGCAGAATGGGAGCGGAAAAGCGGTCAGGTGAGACGGTTATCATCATGTCGGTCGACACAATCCGTGTCCTGCTCCGGCCGTCGGCAGCGGCCAGCGCGTTTTGCCCCAGCCCCCAGACTAAGGCGGAAGAAGGTCCGGAATGAATCGTCCGGCGGGCCGTTCAACGCCGTTGTAGGACTCACCCAACCACGCGGCCACGGTCGCGGCGATTTGATTCTGGTACACCGTGGAACTGCGGCGGTGCTCGCCCAATCCAGCCGTGTCAGGACCCAAAGCAGCCATCCAAATGTTCTCCGCGCCCGCGACCTTCTCGCCATGATCGCGCCAGTCCGTCAGGCCGGTGCCGCGGCCATGGTCGGTTGTCAGGATAAATGTTGTCTTGCCACCATACTCAGGCATGGCTTGCACCGCTTCCCACAGCTGCTTCACATAGCTGTCGATGCGGTTAAGGGCGCGTGCGTATAAGTCGTAGCGCCCTTCATGGGCCCACTCGTCCGGCTCACTGAATGCGATCCAGACGAGGCGCGGCTGATGCAGGCGAACGTGCTCCAAGGCGGCGTGAAAGAAAAAGACGTCGAAGTTCATGTCCGGCCAGAGCGGAGTGATGCCGTCGGCGAGGGAGCGAGTCGAGGACATGGCGGCCCCTGTTTCCGGCAAGGTCCCTTCCGCATAGCCGGTCCAAATAGGAATACCAGCCCGACGGGCGTTCATGATGAATGGAAAAACATCCCAGTTCGCGAACACCGCGACCCGATTGGTGAACGCCGGTTTGGCGTGCAACCATTCCAAAACGGTCGTGTTGCGATTGAAAATCTTGCCGTTATTCGTGATGGACGGATCCGCGAACCCGGTCAGGATTTCATTGAACCCAGGATAAGTGAAGTTCTTGCCGTTCGTCACCCGCGCCACGCTTCCCTCGGTCTGGTTGCCCAAAAGCTGCCCCTTCGATGCCA
This sequence comes from Verrucomicrobiota bacterium, assembly GCA_046346765.1. Taxonomy (GTDB): domain Bacteria; phylum Verrucomicrobiota; class Verrucomicrobiia; order Limisphaerales; family SIBE01; genus JAXMHN01. The sequence continues at coordinate 13,509 of JAXMHN010000002.1, forward strand.
CCGTGCTCCAAAAAAACGGCATCAAAGCAGCCCGTCGCTCTTCCCGTGAGTCGCGCCAGAAGTCCCGGTGAAAGTGATTTGTATCCGTAACCCCGCCGGAGCGCGAGATAAGCCCTGCGTCGACCCCAGAGAATACTTCCTGCCAACGCACGCCATCGAGCGTAATGAGGAAGACGTTTTCGGTTTTGAGGGCGGCCCCAAAAGTGGAAGCGGCGATCAGTGAGGCTGCCAAACTGAGGAGGAATGCACTTCGGCTAAACATGGATACCGCCGATGAAGCCGTCTCCCGCTTGTTCTGGCAAGTCTGTCTTTGCGGCCAAACCGCCGGACATAGAAGCGGCGCGCTCGTCGCAGTGAGCGCGCCCCGAGTGTCGGCACAAGCCACGGAACCCAGCAAAAGCCCCGGCGCTCGTGGAAGGTCTCTTTCCTTCGGAAGATCACCAACGCCAAGCCAGACCAGAGATCGCGGGGATCCCGCTCGTCACGATACTTTCTTCTTGGCTTGTTCCGGGACCGTCACCTTGGTCGAGCCCACATCAGTGATTTCAACCGTGGTAGTGCGATCGACATCGCGGTCATTGCCGTTAAACGAGACCGTGCCCTTGACCTTATACTCATATTTCACCAATGCGCCGTCTTTCACCCAGAACTTTACTGAACCCTTCGCATTGCTCGCATCCGCGCCTCCGCCGCGGCGGAACGTGAGGAGGGTTTTGGCGGTTTCTTCAGTCAGATCACCCGAATAGGTATCGCCATCTTTTTTGAGGTCTTTTGTGCCCGTCGCCAGGTCAGCAGCCTGGATGGCTGGAGGCTTGAGATTGCGGGCCATGGCGGCTCGAAACCGCCCGAAGCCCTCTTCCTTCTCCACCTCGTCGAGAGACTCCCAGACGCCATCGCGGTTGGTCATGGCCCCTTTTGTCCCTTTCAATACGGTTTGGGTGGTATTGTCGCCAAAGGAAGAACTGACCACGGTATAGCCGTCTTTCTCGATCTTGCCTTCGGTCGGGCCCGGCCGGAATTGCGCGCCTTCCGGCACGACCACGGTTTGTTTCCAGGTGTAATTCGGCTGTTCTCCCAGCTTCTTGGCGGCTGCCGTGACCTCCTCCTTTGGGGAAGCCAGCACCGAATACGACGCGGCCAACACGATCAGTGCACTGCACAAGCTCTTGCGAGTCATGAATCCTTTCGTGGTTGATACTCGAGTAAGTTAGCCGGCTTGGGCACGGTCTCATGCGATTCGCGCCGCAGCCCGTCCGCAACGGTTGATGACTCTAAACCGCGCCACGAGGTTACCAACCGACTTAGTCCAAGTCCGTCGGCAACGCCGGGTTTGCGTGGTGTTCAAACAGGCGCTGGACCTGCCCGGCCGTGATTCGGTCGACCGAGAGGGGGGGCAGTTCGGACTGGGCAAAGAATGCTGCCGCCAGCGTTTCCGTCTTCGCTTGGAGATCCCCGCCTACCAAATCGCATCGAATAAAGAGCTTGTAGACATGGTAGGGCAACGGCGGGTCGTGGGGGTGTTTGCTCCGATCAAAAACGGCCAACAACTTCACCGGCCTGACCTCCAGACCGGCTTCCTCTCGCACTTCGCGAACGACATTCTCCATCGGCGATTCACCTACGTCCGCCCAACCGCCCGGCACCGTCCAAAGTCCATCCGCTCGCTCTTGCACCAGCAGCAACTTGTCTTCTCGAAAAACAACGCCCCGAACGTCCACTTTCGGTGTGGCATAGCCGGACTCCCGCGACAGGAGATCCAGCACCGTGGAAATGGATGTGCCGGAACCCTCCGCGAGCATTTCGGCGGCGATCTCCCGCAGGGAGGTATACCGTTCAATGTCGTAAGGATTCTGCGCGTAGGTAAGCCCATTTTGCGCAATCGCCGCCAGACGGCTGCACCACCTTAGCCAGGACGGACTGAAACTGCTCATGAAGCCATGCTAGCGAAGGACAAGGCTGATGTCCCTTAAATAGCTCCGCCGAAGCGCCTCGCCGTGGCGGCACTAACCCCTGCCCCTCGTGTCCCGCCTTCGATTACGGATTGGCACGAGGACCTCGATTCCGCGGCGGCTGACTGACGAAAGCAATGATGTCCCTGGCGGCCTTGGTTTCCACCCCTGGTTTCTGCAGAAAACCCAAATCCCGGAACCAATCAATAAACCGGTCTTGCCATTTGCCGAAAGGCGTGCCATTGCGATCCGTCAAGCCGCCGGTTGAGCCGCTGCCTGGGTGATAACCGTTCCCGTATATGTGCATCTCGAGGTTCGGGATGCCGGCTTTGAGCAGCGCCGCGAAGTACTGATCCGCCCAAATGGCGTGAATCCGATCACCCGATCCGGCCGAAATGACAAAAGAGGGCGGCGCATTTGTTGGAACAGGCGTGTTTGGCTCCCGCGCAAATGGCGTCGGACCTGGATAGACCAACGCCACGAAATCTGGACGGCAGGAAACTCCAGCCAACGGATCACTCGCGTCATGATTGGTCTGATCAAAGTCCTGGAACGCGAGCGCCGCCGGGGCGGTCAATTCAGCTCCGGCGGAGAAGCCCATCATGCCGATTTTATTCGGATCAATGGACCAATTGGTCGAATAAGCCCGCACGAGGCGGATGGCTTGGAGCGCATCGCGGACCGCGTCCACCTGCGGACTGTAGCCGTCCCGGCGCAACCGATTGCGCAGGATGATGGTGTTGACGCCGTAATTAAAAAAGTATGGCACAAAATCGGCCGCCTCAGTGCCGACGTTCAAGGTGTTGTGTCCACCACCGGCGACCAGGATGACCGCGGCCCCGGTGTTAAGGCTTCCATCGACCGGGTGAAACTCAATCGAAGGATTATGAATGTTCACAATGCTCGCAATCCGACCGGGAACAGCCCGGCTCAGGTTGTACTGCTCCGGTTCCCGCAGCCGCTCCTGCTTCAAAAAGGCTGAGTTGGTCGGATAAAGCGGCATGACGACGCCCCCGGGAAGGATCGGCGTCGCCGCATAAGGAAGATCCGTCAGCGGCCCGGGCGCGGGCACACTCTGGGCCGCAGGCAAAGCCGGCAGCGCGGGCCTGGATTTGGGCGCGGCGACTTCCTCGCCGGCCACGGTAAAAGCAACAATACAAAGTCCGAGCGTCAGCTGATTCCGGACGAAGGGGAGTGCATTCATGGCGCGATAATAAAAGGTCGTTTGACAATGGCCTCGCTCGGACTCCGGGTCACCGTCTCGAAAAGATCAACCTCGAAAGGCTTGCCGATATTGTTCCCGGCGAGGTCTTCGATTCCCGTCCAGACCCAGATCTCATACGCCCCTGCCTGCCACGCCTGGAAAGGAACAAACGTCCATTGGCGTTCGCCCTCGCTCAAACCGGCGTTGCCTTCACATGCGCGGCCCAGCTGATCCCGAACCTGAATCACTCGCTGCGCCAAGGCGTAGTCCAATGGCTCCGAAAATGTCACCGTCAGCGGGATGCGCCCAGCCGCTTTTGGCGGGAGAATCTTCCACTCCCTGAGGTCGGGAGGCTGACGATCTGGAGGGCCGACTTGAAAGGACTTGGCAAAGTCAGCTTGAAGCGGTCTGCCAGCGGCGTCCTGGCACTGCCGGCCGATCGCCAGCGTGTAACGCCGCCCCGCCTCCAGGGCCGGGCCCAGTTCTTCAAGCGGCCGCACGCCGCGCTTGATGCGGCCCGGATCCAGGAAAAGGGTGAGCCGCGTCATGGTTGGATCCCAGAGCTCTTCGTCGAGCTCCAAAAATGGCAAGTCGACCAACCGCCCGCTCTCCTCCCGCAGATCGATGTGCTCGTAAATGCGCCCGCGGCTCATCGGCCCGGAGAAGCACACGTAAAACTTCAGCAGGTTCTCGGGCAGAACGGCACTGCTCGGAAATACCGCCGTCACCCTGGTGGGGGGCCGATCGGCTGGCGCTGGCAAGACGTAATTGGCCACGAGCCCTTCGCTCACTTCGGCCAGGCCGCCAAGCCCTGCCTCCGCGCGGTAGGCGGCCCGATAGCTGATTCCGGCCACCAGAGGAAAAGACGGAACGAACGTCACAGCGTCGGAAGTAACCGCGTATCGACCGGCCATTGGCGGGACGTCACTCTCCAGCGAGGCCGGCCCCGCTTCCGCAACCACCCGCAGGAATCGCTGCCATTGAATCATCGTCCAGTTGGTTCCGGCCAGCGTCGCCAGGCAAGCGGAGGAAAGGCCAGTGAGTCGCAGGCAAGGCCGGGTGAGATCAGCGGTGGTCGCATCCCAGCTCAGAGCCAGTGGCCCAGCCCCATGGGTCCACGGGACAGAGAGAAGATGAACCGCTTGCCAGCAGCAAAGGAGCCACCAGGGCCGCTTCCCCTTCATGAACGAACTTATGGGAGCGGCAACGATTCCAGGTTTTGGGCGCCCGACGCCGTTCGTCGGACCACGAGAGCGGTTTGAAAATCGAGGCGTTCCAGCTGATCAACGCCTGTCCACCCTGGGATGGTTTCGAAGGCAAGTCCACGCGTCTCGCCATCCTTGACCGGGCGGACGATGTCCTCGGCCCTCTCGATGTTGTCCGCCTCCACCTTCATGACGCCGCGGCTGTTGTTCGCCAGCAGGAGATATTCCTTGTGGTCCTTTTCGTATACGATCATGTCGAGTGGACGGTTGCGATTGCCCAATTCGGCAATGGTCTTGCCCTTGATCTTGGCGCCGGGACGCAAGTCGGTGAGAGGGAATTGCACCAGCGGCGTGCAGGTATAAGCCGCCAGCAGCTGAGGCTGATTGCCCACATTGAATGGAACGAAGGTGCGCACCGGCGCGCGCGTCTCAAAACGTCCGTGCGACCCGTGGTAGATCTCGGCTGTGGTTCCATGAGCCACCGTCCGGAACGGGAAGGGAATCGCCCGAAAGGTCGAGGCAAATTCTTCGTTGGACAACCCCGCCACCAGCACCCGGTCTTCGAGAAACGCCAGGTCCGTGATCGATTCGAGCCGCGGATTGCTCTGCCGATTGCCCGAACCAACTACCCCGTCCACCGGTGCGTCGGGCAATTCGGCCCGCGAGAAGGTGGCTTTCTCGAGGTCAAAGAGGTTCAGCTGGCCTCTATCATCGACACTAACCAGCGCGGGAACTGCTTCCGGGCCGCGCCCACGCGAGATCGCCAGGTACGGCCGGTGAGAGACGGGATTCACGGCCAGGTCATTGATCAAGATTTGATCCGCCGCGGTCCCGAGCAAACCGGCGAGTTTCTGATTAATGGCTTCGATCTTAATCGCCTTAGCCTCGGTCGGTTGATTATCGCCGGTCGCCACCGCCACGATGGCAGCGGATTTCGTGTCCGCGAGAAAGAGGATGCCATCGGGGCCAAACGCGATATGGCTGATCGATTTAAGAGTCGGATTACCCTCCCGAAAACCGTCCATCCAGTTCACCGCGTGGATGTTGGTGGTGCCGAGGGTCAGGGCCGCAGCGAAAAGGCTGTAGATAGTCGGTCTCATAATCCTGTGGGAACTGTTCTCTGTTGAAGACCACCCAACCGGCCAAAGGTTTCAGCATTCTGCCTACTCAAGTTTTGCTGTCAGAACCCGATTAACTGTACTGAAAACCCATCCAGAGATGGCGGACGCTTGGTCGCTCCCGCGGGCCGGGCCCACAGGGAAACCGAGACGCGCGCCGGCGCTGGGATCGTTAACGGCCGCAATGACAAACGCGCAGAGACTCGTGCAGGAGCTACGGTCCAAGGGCCATCTACCCGCCCTCGACGGGAACGTGGGCGCCGTCTGCACCTTGACGAACGATCCCCTGACGTGCATCGCGGATCTGACGGCCGTGATCCTGCGCGACTGTTCCCTGACCTCTAACTTGATCGCCACGGCCAACTCGGCTCTCTACGGCGCGGCCGAACCGATCAAGACGGTCTCCGCCGCCATCAACACAATGGGGTTCGAAACGATCCGCTCTTTGGCAATCGGCCTCGGCATCGTCAAAGAAATGAGCGGGTGCGCCCAAAACCGGAACCTCTACCGGCTCTTCGCCGCGGCTTACTTTTCGGGCGTGCTGGCGACGTCCCTCGGTCAGCGACTCAACAAGGAAGCTCCCGAAGAGCTGTTCGTGTCAGGTTTGCTCGCGGGATTGCCACGTCTCCTCCTTGCCTACGCTTTCCCGGACAAGTATGCCTCGATGGAAAAGGAAGTGCTCGGAGGCGAACGCGACCTGAACAGCGCCTGCCTGAACGCCTTCGGGGTGACCTATTCCGAGGTAGCCGTCGAAATCGCCACGTTCTGGAAATTGCCATCCAGCGTCATTCGCGTTTTGCAGGGGCAGGATCGGATCGATCCCGACCTCGCCCTGGTCCGCCAGGCCAGCCGCATCTCCGACATGGTCTTCGGCAATGCCCGCGGCGGCACCGCCGCCATCAAGGCGGAAGAGAAGAAGCTGCAAACCCTGATGCGAGACGAAACCTTCCGCCTGGCGGAATTCATCCCCCAGACCTGCACCGAGGATCACAACATCACCCGCTTCTTCAAGCTGACCCGGCAGGATGTGGAGATGATGGTGCGAATTGCGGAGTGGGGACGAGTGAATCCAGCGGAAGTCGCCAATAGCCTGAGTTTCGGGACAGCCAACCAGGAGTTGAATCACGCCTCGGCGGAAGACCCGGCGCTGATCGTCGGCCAGATCCTGACCGATCTGACCATGGCGGCCCGCTGCGTGACCGACATCAACGAGATCCTGTTGACGTCGATGGAAGGGATTTATCGTTGTCTGCGGCCCAGCTGCGTCCTGGTTGCCTTCGCCAACCAGCCGAAGCGCCGCCTCGACGGACGCCTTTGCCTCGGTTCGGCCCGCCGCGGCCCGCCAGTCTCGGAATTCCAAGCCCCGCTTGATAATGACCTTTCGCCCGTCGTTCGCTGCCTCAGCCAGAAAAAGTCCCTGGCTGCTTCAGCTTCCCGCGATCTGCCTCTGCCCTTTCTCAAGGGTCTGAACGTGGACTACCTCTGGCTTGTCCCCATTGTCGCCTTCGGCCGTGCCATCGGCCTCTACCTCATCGCCCGAGAAGTGGCGTTGCCCTTCACCCGGCAGGAAGAAGCCTGGAGCGACGCCATGGTCGAACACGTCAGCATCGCTTTCGAACGGATGAAATCAGCCCGGGCGGTTCCGGCGAACGTGAACTGACGGACACCCACCCGCACCTCGCGCTCGCTCTCGTCTACCGGCCGGTCCTTGCGAGGCGCCAGGTTTTGGCGTAAACGGAAGGAACACGCCGCTCCTATGACTCTGACAGGACCCACTTACCCACTCTTGGCCACCGTCCTCCTGACGGCGATCTCCACCATCGCGGCCCACTCACAGCCAACCCCTCGCTCCGAACCCAAAAGTCCCGAGGTCTTCCCGCTCTGGCCGGATGATGCCCCGGATGAAACCGGCGGTATCGGGGTCGAACGCGTCCGCATGTCGCCTGTCCTGGAGCGCAAAAAAGTGGAGGTGACTGAGTCGACCCGGTTGATCACCGGCGTCACCAAACCCACCATCACCCTCCTGCGGCCGACAAAGGAGAAAGACACCGGCGCGGCGATGGTGATTTGCCCCGGCGGCGGTTACTGGGACCTCTATTGGCAGTTGGAAGGCGAGGAAGTGGCCGCGTGGTTGAACTCGATCGGCATCAACAGCGTCATTCTCAAATACCGCGTTCCCCGAAGAGCTGGCGAGGTCGAGGCGGAGCCAGCCCGGCGACCGCTCCAGGACGCGCAGCGAGCCCTCAGCTTGGTGCGAAGCCGGGCACCCGAATGGGGACTGCTCTCCAACCGTATCGGGATCATCGGCTTCTCGGCCGGAGGCCATTTAGCTATCGCCACCGCCACGCAATTTGAGAAGCGAAGTTATCCCGCCCTCGACGCGGTCGACCAGGTCAGCTGCCGTCCGGATTTTGCCGCAGCCATCTATTCCGGCTACCTCCGGGCGAAAGGAAAGGATGAACTTGCTCCCAGCTTGCAGATTCCTCCGAACACGCCGCCCGTTTTCCTGGTCCACGGGAGCGACGACATCATCAGTCCGCCTGAAAACAGCGTCCTCATGTACTTGGCTTTGAAAAAAGCGGGTGTTTCGGCCGAACTCCACGTTTACGCCGGCACCACCCACGACTTCGGCGTCCGTGGTGGCGACTTCCCCTATGCCAGTTGGACCGGCCTTTGCGCCAAATGGCTGAAATTCAGCGGCCTCCTCCAACCGTAGCTGCCTTCATTCGAGCGAAACCCGATCCGCCCCCGATCGAAGCCTGGTCAAAACCCGATCGCCATCGGGTGTCGATCGGCTCATGATCAGGTTTGGATCGGGTTTGCCTCGAACCAGCCTCGAACCAACCGAACTTCGCAAAACTCTTGCCAGCGAGCACGTGACTTTGCTAAGGGAGTAAATAACCAAACAGCCGAACGCTCGAGGCGACTTTTTCCGTCTCCCCAACAGCCTTTATATTCGGCGCGGGGAGCCGTGATTCAGTCACGGAGCGTTACGCAGGATCGGGAAAGAGGAGCTCCAATCGCCCCAACTTCCCGATTCAAGACAACCATCCAAGGATGACATGAAAAACACGCGCGTTCTGCTCCTCTGTCTCTGCCTGACTCCACTCATGATTCGAGCCGCGGATGTTCGGGAGGGCCTGGTCTCTTATTGGCCATTCGAGACACTGTCCGCCGACCAACTGACCACTCCCGACGTGGTAACTGGCAATAACCTGCTGCTCAACAACATGGATGCGAGCGCCCTGGTGACTGGGAAGAAGGGCAAAGCGGTCGAGTTCGATGGCGACGTCAGCCAGCGCCATCTCTATTACCTAAAGCCGGAAGGCGAGGACCGGGGCTTGCCCATTTCGCGAGGGCCGACGTATTCGATCTTGTTTTGGGTGAAAGGGAAAGGAACGGGACAGAGCGACCGGCGGTTGTTTGCCGAAAGCTCCAGCCTTGATACCGATCCATTGGTCGACTTAGGAACCCATAATGCCGGCACCGACGATTCAGTAGATATCTTCGTGCGCAACGCCGGGAATCCAATCAACCATGCGCATTCGCCGACGATGGCGCTGAATGACGAATGGCATCATATCGCCTGGACGTACGACAACGGCCCGGCCCGGCTCTATATCGACGGCAACCTCGATTACACCAACAACTTTGTCCTCGGGGCGACTCCATTTGATACCACCTCCATTGGGGCGGTCGTGCGCCTCTCATCGGGCACGCCCATCCAATACTTTTTCACCGGCCTGATCGATGAAGTCGCCGTCTGGGAACGGGCCCTAAGCCCGGCTGAGATCCAGGACGTGATGAACAACGGCATCCAAACGCCAGTGCCCATCTTCCCGCCCGGCATTTCGCTTCAACCGGTCGGGTCGACCAATCTGATCCTTGGCGACAGCTATTCCCTTCGCGCGCAAGCCACCGGACGACATCCGCTGACCTATCAATGGCGGAAGGACAATACCGCTATCAGCGGCGCAGTGGGCACCAGCTTGCTCCTGACCAATCTCGCTGCAACTGATTCTGGCGACTACACTTTCATAGTCTCAGGCGGAGGTCTCTCCCTCACCAGCCAGGTCGCCAAGATCCTCGTTGGCGCCCCACCGCCGCCGAACCTGACCAATGACATGGTGGCGTACTGGCCACTCGACGAGGTGCAGGGCACGAAAACGCCCGATGTTATCCGCGGCTACGACATGAACATGATCAACCTGACGGAGGCCGATCTGGTGCCGGGGAAATGGGGCAAGGCTCTCAAGTTTACGCCCTCGCGCATCACGATCCTGGAAAGAGAAAACTCGCCCAATGATCTCCTTTCCCTTTATCCGAAGAGCACCAACCTGACCGTCTCGCTCTGGGTCAACGGCGCGCCCAATCAACAGGACAAAAGGGTTTTTTCAGAATCCTCCTCCACGGCCAACAACCCTCTGTTTAATATCGGGACGCACAACACTGCGGTCGACGGAACGGTCGATACCTACATTCGCACCGACACGGGAGCCACTTCCGGCGATCACCGCCATTCCCTTCTCCAGCCTTACGATGGCACCTGGCATCACATCGTCTACGTCCAGCGCGAACCTGTTGCGGGTTCGCCGGTTGGCGTCCTTTACGTCGACGGCGTCCGGGATGAAAGCGAAACGCAACCGGGGCCGGTGAGGCCGGTCCCAGCTACCGTCACTTCCATTGGAGGGGTGAGGCGCGGGAGTTCCGGCAGCCCAAACCGCCAATTCGTCTTCGACGGGCTGATCGATGACGTCGCGTTGTGGCGACGCGCGTTGTCGGAGGAGGAGATTCGAACATTGTTCGCCCAAGGCACGCCCAAACCCGGCAGCATTGCCCAACCGCTGGCCATTCGCAGCTTCAAAGCGAACTTGCCGGCTGTGGCCAAAAGTGACGCCGTCACGCTCACTTGGGACGTCAGTAAAGACGCTACTCAGATTGAAATCGATGGCGGGATCGGCGACGTCACCGGCCGAACCGTCGTCGGGCTCGGCAGCACTAACGTCGTCATCAGTCAATCTGCCCAGTTCACGCTCACGGTTCGGAGGGGAACCGAAACCGTTACGACCAACACGTCAGTCGCAGCGATCGAAGGGATTGCCAACAACTGGGCCTTGCTGGACAACTTTGATCGCTATGCGGTGGGCATTTCACAGCACGTATTGGGGGGACCTGGGGGCAATTCGCAGGTGATTGACGTCAACGGCAATCGCATGCTCGACATCCGCGGGGCGGGTCGGCTCGCGTTGCTCGGCTTGAGCGACCTGACGGTAAAGGAAGGCCAACAGCGCACCCTTTTTGCTCGCATCTATGTGCAAGGAGATCCCAGCGCCGCCGTCCGTTCCCGGTTTGGTTTGACCGACCGCGGTCTGCGTTTCCCCGGGGACGTGGTCGACGCCGGCGGCGCCGGCCCCAGTGTGTTCCCATCGAACGAAGGCGGCGATTTAATGCTCGGAGCGAAGAACGGAGTCGGGGCGGCCATCGACTTCCTGCCGCCAGTGCTGGAGTCGAACCAAGTCTACAATGTCTGGCTCGACGTGAAGAACGATCCGGTCGCCAGCGGAGATGTCTACTCGGTTTGGCTGGCCAAGGAAGGAGACGCACAACGCACTCAATTATTCGCCGATTATATTAGCGATCGCGATCCGAATGGCGATCCGGCCGCCTCCGGCGGATCCCGACGCTGCCGGACCTGAATAAAGTGTTTATCGGCAATGACGACGTTAACTCCGTCTTCTTCGACGATATTTATATCAGCAAGTCAGGCTACAATTCGACCGTGCCGCGGCCGCTTGGATTTACGACCCCGGCTGGCGGCGGCGGAGGCGAAATTACCCTATCGATCGCTCGCGCGGGCAACCAGATTGAGATCCAGTGGGCTGGCGGAACGCTCGAGTCAGCCGCGGACATTGCCGGGGCCTGGTCACCCGTCACCGGCGCCACCACGTCGCCTTACCGGGCTGCTCCGGATGCGGTGCAGCGCTACTTCCGGGTTCGGAAATAGCGGGTTGCCAAGGCGTTGCCGCCAACGGATACCGGTCAGCGAAGACCTCGCGGTTGGCCGCAAAAGGGAACCGGGGGAGGGATGACCGGCGCCCAGGTCGGCCCGAGGCTGGAGCGTGCGCGTTCCGCGCTGACCCCGTGGGATTTAAAATGCCAGGCGAAGCTGCATCGTGCTATCGATAAGGCCGATGCAGCCGTTCGCTCCATTCGGAATGTTGGCGGTGACGACCCGTTGGCTGGTCAGCGACGGGACGCCGGTGCTGGACGGCATCAGCTATCCACCGTTGGCCGCGCAGGCGGCACTCTGGTTGATGGCGGTCGTCGGCGCGGTTTACGCCCCCGTTCTCAGTGGCTCGAAACGATCCTGGAGCCGACAAGCATCGCTAGGCTTGGCGGCGGCAGCGCTCGGGATAGGGTGCCTCGGGTATTTAGCGCCGTTCAAGTGGTGGCCGAGAATCGGCTATTGTCAGACGGCAGGCGATGGCCAGTTCAGCCTGGATCTAAACCAACTCTTTGCCGTCCCATGGTTTCTTGGAGCGATCGCGCTGGTCGCCGCTCTTTACGGCCGCACCAGGATTCTGTGCCCGGCCTGCCACCGAGCCACCTTCTCATTCAGACTCCGTTGGCTGACTCCAAACCTGAAACAGCATACCTGTCCCGAGTGCGGGTCTCTTTGCCGAGTCAAACATCCAGTCGGCTGGGTGTTGCTCGGTCTGGTCTCGTGGATCGTGCTCCTCGGGTTGGGGTATTGGTGGAAGGGATTGATCGGGATGACAGCGGCCGCATGCGTCGCCGCCGCCTGGGATGCGTGGCTCGAACGCTACGCGACTCGAAGCCGCCACTTGCTCTGGACGGAATGAAGACTGCCGAGCGCGGAGGATCCGCCCTTTGGGAGCACCCTTGGCAGGCGGGTGCGGGCGCGCTAGGTTGAAATGCCCGGACGCCTGACCCGGGCCAAATGGGTTCAGGCGGAACAACTATGCTGCGACGTCTGTTGATTTGTCTTTTGGCCGCTCCAACGCTGGCGGCGGCCGGCGCGAGCCGGCTGGAGCAATGCGCCACCATCCCGCTCCCGGGAGTGGAAGGCGCCCTGGACCACTTCACCATCGATCCTCGAAGCCAGCGTCTCTTCCTGGCTGCTCGGGAGAATAATACCGTGGAGATCATTGGACTGCGGGAAGGCAGGCGTCTGCAGAGCATCTCCGGAATGAAGCGACCCAGCGGAGTCGCTTACCTGCCGCGGCTGAATTGGATCTGCGTAGCCAATAACGAAGACGGCACTCTTCGGCTTTATGACGCCGCCAACTATCAGCCGAAACAGATTATCCCCGGCCTCGAACTGGCCGATAACGTGCGCTATGACAGCGAAACCGACCGCGTTTACGTTGGATTTGGCCGCGGCGCGCTCGCGATTGTCGACGCCACCCAAGCGCAGGTCGCTGGCATGATCAAGTTAGCGGGGCATCCTGAGGCTTTTGAAGTGCGGGGGACCAATTTCACTTCCTTTGTTAACGTGCCGGATGCCAAGCAGATTGCGGTCGTGGACCTGACCAGCCGCCAGGTATCCAAAACCTGGCCGATGGACCGCTTCCAAGCCAACTTCCCGATGGCAGTCGATCCAGCCGGTCAACGATTGTTCGTCGCTTGCCGACGTCCCGCCCGCCTGCTCGCCCTTGATTGGACATCAGGCAAACCAATCGCGGACGTGGAAATCTCCGGAGACGCGGATGATCTCTTTCTCGATCGGGCTCGCCAACGGCTTTATATCTCGTGCGGCACCGGCGTGATCGACGTCTTGGAACCGTCCGGCGAAAGCGCTTACCAGGTCGTGGAGAGGATCCCGACAGCTCCGGGCGCGCGCACTTCGTTTTTCAGTGCCGACATCGGTTTACTCGCCCTGGCGGTGCCGCGCGCCGGGCAGCGGGACGCGGAGGTGCGCGTTTACCAGGCCCAGGCCAAACGATGACCGCCTTTCCGACAGATGCCAGCAGCGAAGAGCACCTCACCGCGCGAATGGCCGCCCTCGGCTTACGCGAATCAGATCTAGAGGAGAGCTTCGTTCGGTCAGGCGGGCATGGTGGCCAAAACGTGAATAAAACCTCAACCTGCGTCGTTCTCCTGCATCGACCTACTGGACTGCAGGTCAAGTGTCAGACGACCAGGAACCAGGGCCGAAATCGGCTCATAGCGCGACAGCTCCTGCTCGAGAAGATCGCAGCGCAGCGCCAAGCGAAAGTCAGCGCCAAACGCGCCCAGGTGGAGAAGGCGCGGCGCCAGCAGTTGAAACGGACCAGAAGGGCCAAAGAACGGATGCTCGCAGACAAGGCTCATCGGTCGGACAAAAAGTCGGCTCGGCAAGGGGGCCGCGGCGGTTGGATGTAGTGGCAGGCAAGAGTGGGCCGGCCCAACGGCGGGAAAGTCGCGTCCCGATAGGACAGGATGAAGCATACGTATGTTGGCTTATAACGCGGAGGGCAGATGGGAGCCAGGCATTGGCGATCCCACCATTATGGGTTGGGTGACGGTCGTCGCCTACTTTCTCGCGGCGATTCTCTGTTGGCAGGCAGCCCGGCGAGCAAGTCGGGCGGGTCAACCCACCCAGTTTTGGTACGTGTTTACCCTCGGCCTCGTCGCGCTGGGAATCAACAAGCAACTGGACTTGCAGACTTGGTTGACCCTGTTTTTTAAGGGAATCGCTATTCGCGAGAATATCTATGAAGATCGCCGCGGCCTGCAAGCGGCCTTCATTGGACTGATCTCCCTGGGGGGAGCAGTAGGTCTGGTTGGTCTCAAATTGTTGGCCGGGCGATTGACCAAGCCAGTCGGCATTGCCCTCGCCGGCGGGATCTTTTTGGCAACTTTTGTGATTGTCCGGGCCGTCTCGTTTCACCATGTCGATCAAATGCTCGGCATGGACTTGGGCGGCTTCCGTCTCAATTGGCTGCTCGAACTGGGGGGCATTAGCGGCGTTGCCGCCGGCGCCTGGCTGGCCCGTGCCTAACGCCCTGCCCTCCTGAAGCACGATGAAACGCTTGCTCGCCATCGTTCTCCTCGGCTCCCAAGCCCTCGCCCAATCCATCCCTCCTCCCACAGCCACCGGACAGTTTTGGCGTTTGCATTGGTATCAACGCGGCCTTGCCTACGCCAACCCGGCATACGAAGGGCGTTTTCGTGTCAACTCGCCCGAAGTCGTGCTCCATCCATCGTTTGGGCCTCGCGTCGAGGCGCGCGAGAACGGACTGATGCTGATTCAGGCGGAGGAAGATCTGCGTCTGGTGACGGCGGCAGAACTCTATCTTGAAATGTGGGGTCGGGCACCCTGGCACAGCCAACAAACGGGTCACTGTGAACGGCCGGAGCATGTATCAGTTACCCCGGGTCGGGACGGAGGAAATGAATTGCACCTACCATTATCCGGCCATCAGCCTCAAGATCACTGACCTGGTCAACGGCTATGATGCCTGCCAGTTCGCCGTCGATCAGGGCAGGACCTTTTGGGGTCACATGCTGGTCGATAACGCTTGCATCCGAGTTGCGCTCACCAATGGCCACCCGGATCTGGTTGCCGCTGGCCTCGGACCGTTCCGCGCGGCGGTTCGAGCCGAGCTGGCCGGGCCCGATCTTTGGGAATTGCAGCTGGAAGGCCTGGAAGACGGTCAGGTGCCAGCGGAAGTGCAGTATCAGGGGTTCTATTTTGGTTACGACGAGAATGGTGACGGCCAATCGACCGATTGGCACGGCTTCACCAAAGCGCGCGAGCCGGTGGCCATTCTTGGCCGAGCCGAACAAATGCCCTTCCGCGTGACTTGGGATACGTCCATGCTGCCCGCGCAAAATCAAGCAGCAGTCTGTGCGGTGGTTCGGTTCCGCAGTCAAACTAATCTGATCTACGTCACTCCCGCGCGCGGCGGGATCGAAATCAAACCGCGCGCCAACCGGCACGTGACGCTTTATGCATCGCACGATTTGCCGCAGCCGTTCTGGTCGCGGGCCGGCCAGAAGCGGGCCTGCTCGATCAACCTGGATGTCGACCCAGCCTCTATTGAGCACGCCGAACTACACGTGAATGCATGGACCGGCGGGCCTGGAGGGATCAAGGATTACTTCCGAATCAACGGGGTTGCATTCCCAGTCGCGGAAGGATCGCGGCATGAATTGGTCTATAGCCGGCTGGATGTGAAGCCGGAGATCCTGGTCAAAGGCCTCAACCGGATCGAGCTGCTTTCCGATACCGAGCACCACGGCATCGAGATCCTGTTACCGGGCCCATGCCTGATGATCCGGAGTAAATGACGCCGGCGCACGCCGCGCATGGCTGGCCAGGCGCTCAACGCGCCCCGGCAGTCGAGATCTGAAACACGGAGCCATCCAGCATGAGCACATAAAGTTCTCCCGCGCGGTCTTCAGCAAAGCTGGCAACGTTTTTCGGTTGTTCGAGGAGCGTGCCGTACTCCGTCACCTTGCCCTGCTCCTGGCGAAGGCCCCAAATCGTGCCCAAAGTGAAGTCTGCATAGATATAGATGCCGCGCAGGGCTGGAGATTGGCTGCCACGATAGACATACCCGCCGGTCACACTTGTGCCTGGGCTATGTTTGGGAAATCGCCCATCCGGGCCAACTCCGCGGTGTGAGGATACTCAATGACTGGATCGACGTAAACGGCGCCGGCAGGCCCGGGCTTGAAATGATGGAAGCTTTCACGAACCGACCCATCATAATTGCCGCCAGGATAATCCGATCGATTTCCTCCATATCCTGTCCGACGTCCGCGGCCCATAGCTCGCGCGTTTCGCGATCCCAGCTCATTCGCCACACGTTGCGCAAACCGTAAGCCCAAATCTCAGGACAGACTCCATATGCCTCTCCCGCGAACGGATTGTCCTTGGGAATGCCATAAGCCCGGTTGGTCGAGGTTTGGTCCACATCCACACGCAGAATCTTGCCTAGCAACGACGCTGTATTCTGCCCGTTGCCATGCGGGTCGTTGGCGCTGCCCCCGTCCCCCGACGCAATATAAAGGAAACGGTCGGGCCCGAAGCTGATCTGCCCGCCATTGTGGTTCCAGTAGGGCTGCGGTATCTCGAGCAGAATCCGTTCGGTGCCAAGGTCTACCCGGTTCGGATTGCTGCCCGATACCTTGAATTCGCTGATGACGCTGCGTTTGGGGTTTTGCTGGCTGTAATAAACAAAAACACGGCCGTTCCGTTCAAAATCCGGGTGACACGCGAAGCCGAGCAGGCCTTCCTCGTTTTCGACGAAAGGTTTACGCGAAACGATGTTGAAGAACTCCGATGCGTCACTGCCGTCCGCCCCGATGCGGCTTTGGATGATTCGTCCCTGTTGCTCTACAAAAAAGACCCGCCCCGAGTTATCCGGCGCCGACTCCATCCAAAGCGGGCGATCGAGCTTTAAGCCGCCAAAGGACGGCTGCAATTGGATGTGGGGCAAGTCTGCCTGGAGGTGAAGGCTGCAAAACGCCGCCACGAAGAAAGCAGGTCCCAATAAACTTTGATGCATTCGCGGGATTAAATCGACTCATCTGTCGATTGCAAGGCGCAAACCGGCAGGAGCTGCGACCAAACCGACCGAAAGACGCTATCCCCCAGCAAAACCCCGAGCGGACGCCGGACGGCAAAAGGGTTGCTTTTCCGTTGAAGGTACCGGTAAGAATCGCATTCGACAATGAAGCTCAAGCTCGCGCAAAACGTGATGTCTAGGGCGAAACGTCTTTTTCATCTCGACGGTAAGGTCTATGAGAAGGCGGGCGTGCTGATCAGGCACGCGGCGTTGCGAGCAGCTATCCGTTCTTCGAAAACGGGGAGTAACACTGATGTGCAGTGTCACAAGTCACTAAAGGAGTTTCTGGCGTTCTTCAGTGTCATCGTCGTCAACGAAATGGCGATGAACAGTGGGCGGCAATCGGAAGAAGAACTGAAAGGCGTCTATCAACAGGTCGTTAAAGCCACCTGCGAAGCGGCCGAGCCAGATCCGACGCTCCTGGACCATCAGCTCACGGTAAACCGCCTGATCACTTACAAGAAATCCGGGTTCGATCACTGGTTTTACGGCTATTGGAACGCGGATTTCGAAGGCATGAGGATCACAGACGCGGAGCTGGCGGAATTGACCGAAAAGGGCATCCCGGGACCAAGCGGCAACGCTTGTGCCGACGCTGGGCTTATCCTCCTGATTCGAGTGGCGCGGCTGGAGGATGTGCAGCTCAAGATCCCGTCGCCTGAACAGATTTGGAAGTACGATGCCGTGATCCAGGAGGAAGTGACGGGCTTCGTCAGGTCTTTGAAGGAGATACTGGCGTAAGCGATTTGGAAGAGTGACTCCGGAGGCGGCTAGGAACCGCCGCCGGCCTTGAAAAAGCTATGGATGACCTCAAACTCCTCGTAGGTCGCCTTCATGTACTTCGGTAAGGAATCGCCGTTGAGTTTGAGGATGGACAACGCCTCGGCTCGAGCTTGGACGCCGATGGCCTGATAACCCGACCCAAAGCCGACGAGGTGGGCAATGAGGTTGCCGAGGTAAATATAGGCCGCAGATCGTTCATACGGTTTGGCCGCAGCCGGGTAATGGTGGAACCAGACAGCGGTCACCAAGTTCAAGGGGAACTTCCAGCGTGCCATCAACCTCCCGCCGATTTCGGAGTGCTCGACCCCCAGCACGCGCTTCTCCGCTTCGATCAGCGAGTAGTGGTTCACTTCCACCTCCTGAACCAGCTTGGAGTAGGTCTCCTCCATGCCGTCGGAGAGGATGATCTTGCCGATGTCATGAAGCAGGGCAGCCGTAAAGACCAGATTGGGATCATCACCTAGTTCCCGGGCCATGATTTGGGCTGCGACAGCAGCGGTCACGGAGTGACGCCAGAGCAGATTGGCTTCGTCGTTGTGTCGTTTCAAAGTGCGGGCGCCGACGGTCGCGGCGACCAAACGGTAAACCTGGTCAAAGCCCAGGCGGACGACAGCCTCGTCGAGGTGAACCACAGGGCTGGCGGAGCCGAGCGAAGCGCTGTTGCAGAGCTGCAAAACGCTGGCGGTGAGGGAGGGATCGTAAGTGATGAGCCGGACGATCCGATCACTATCGATGTCGGGCTGGTTGAGCAGGTGGAGTAATTCCGGCAACAACTGGGGAGCCGGCGGCAGTTTCTTCACCCGATCGATGTACGCATCGAGTTCCATCATGGCTGGTGAGCTATTCACATCAAAATCCTGAAAGTAGCCGCGCGGAACCGGTGTAGCAGCGGCCGTGCCAGCAGCACGTTACCAGGACCGAGCCGCCTCTTTGCACAAAAATGGAGCACTGTCTTGTCTGTCTCGCAACAGAACTCCGCCCTGCTCGCTTGAATCCGCTGGCGCCCCGCGCCCGCCCTTGCTACGAAGGCCGCAAGTCAATTGATGAAACCCAGCCATCTCCTGTGCACCTGGCGGGCCGCTCTAACGGTCGTAGTGATCGTCAGGGCTTGCCTCGGAGGCGACCTTCGCGCCCAAACTTACCTCGTGACCGACTTGGGAACACTTGGGGGCGAGGCCAGCCGGGCTCTTTCCATCAATAACGCAGGGTTGGTCGTTGGCCGCGCAACTACCCCGGGCGGCCAAACCCATGCCGTGTTGCTTTCCACTAACGTCCTGGTCGACCTCGGCACGCTCGGTGGCACCAACAGCGCAGCCACCGATATCAGTGAAGCCAGTCACGTGACTGGCTGGTCGAACTTCGCGGAGACTGGGGCCCAGCGGGCTTTTCTCTATACAGCCGGCACGATGATCGATATTGGACGTCTGCTCTCCGACAGCACCAATAGCATCGGCCATGGGGTCAACAGCTTGGGAACGGTGGTGGGCGACTATCAAACAGCCGATGGGCGACTGCACCCGTTCGTCTATGCCAATGGCATCCTGCCACTCGGCTTCGAGGGATCTGCCAGATGCATCAATGATCTCGGGCAAATCGGAGGATTTGAGATCAACAATGGCAAGCTAGGGTTCATCATCTCCGGCGCGCAACGCCAGCATGTGGGCAGCCTGGGGAGCAATGACACCGAAATCGTCCGGTTGAACACCAATGGGCTGGCCGTGGGACGATCCCTGACGACGAACGGCGTTTACCATGCGTGCGCCTACCAGGATGGCGTGCTGCACGACCTCGGAACACTCGGAGGTTCCTCCAGCGCCGCTTACGGAGTCAACAATCCCGGCCATATTGTCGGCCAGGCTCTGGACGCCAGCGGAAATGAACGAGCGTTCGTCTACCAGCGCGGTCGCATGACCGACCTGAATACATTGTTGCCCGGGACCTCTGGCTGGATCCTCCAAGCCGCCTACGGCATTAACGACTCGGGTCAAATCGTCGGCGTGGGTCAGATCAATGGCAAGGTCCACGGCTTCCTGCTCACCCCCAATTTCCTGGATCTGTCGCTATATCCGGGGCTGACGATGGTTGGACGAGTCGGCCGGAAGTATCGCGTGGAATATCTCGACGCGATTAATCCGACCAACACATGGCAAGCATTGACGAACATGGTGCTGCCAGGAAGTCCTTACTTCTTTATTGATCCGCGGCCTCTCGGTTTTGGTAACCGCCTCTACCGATCCGTGCTGCTGCCCGACTAGACTGGGATCGCCGTGGTTGCGTGCCCTATACGGATGAGGTGACGACCGCTGCCGCCCTCTCTCCCTCGCGGAGCGATTACCCTTCTCCCTCCCCATCCGCTTTGGTGCTAACCCCGTACTCGTGGAGTTTGTTGCGCAACGTCCGGATACTGATCCCCAAGCGTTTGGCTGCGTGCGTCCGGTTTCCTTTGCACAATTCGACTGCCATCATGATTTGGCGCCGCTCCAGTTCCGCCAAGGTGAGGATTTCACCTTCGCTGGCCGAAGGGGCGGAAGCGGTTGGCATTGGGGGCGGCGTCGCAGCCGAGGTCTGGGCTATCGGCAGCGAGCTGGCCGGTGCCGTGGAGGAAAAGCCGAGGTGCTTAGTCTGCAAATCCTCGCCGTCAGCGCACAAGATCACCGCCCGTTCGATGACATTCTGGAGTTCGCGGACATTGCCCGGCCAGTGATGCGCCTGCAGCGCGGCCAAGCAGTCGGCCGAAATGCCGGCGATGTTCATCCCATGTTTGCGGGCGAACCGGAGCATAAACTGTTCGGCGAGATAAGGGACATCTTCGCGCCGTTCCCGGAGCGGCGGGACTTGAATCGGCACCACATTCAACCGAAAGAACAGGTCCTGGCGGAATTCCTTGCGGTCGACACTCTGCTGCAAATCGCGGTTCGTCGTGGCAATGACGCGCACGTCGACCTTGATCGTGCGGGTGCCACCGACGCGTTCCAATTCCCGCTCCTGCAGAACACGCAGCAGCTTGGCTTGCACCTGGGGCGAAATCTCGCTGATTTCGTCCAGAAGAATGGTTCCGCCATGCGCCAGTTCGAACCGCCCCTCCCTTTTATTCATCGCACCGGTGAACGCACCCTTTTCGTGCCCGAAAAACTCGCTCTCGATCAGATTCTCGGGCACGGCCGCACAGTTGACTTTGATGAAGGGGGCGCTGGCACGAGGGCTTTCACGATACAAGGCCCGGGCGACCAGCTCCTTTCCGGTCCCGCTTTCTCCGTGGATCAGAACGGTCGCCTGGGTGCGCGCGACCTTACGGATCATTTGCCGCAACTGCTCCATGACCGGGCTGCGACCGAGCAGTTCATAGCCAGCTTCCTGATCTTCGTCGTGACTGAAGTAACGCGTGACTTTGACCAACTGGGTGAATTCCTCCGCTTTGCGGAGGGTGAATTCAATCTGATCGGAAGAAAAGGGTTTGATGATATAATCGAAAGCGCCATCCCGCATGCAGTTAACCGCCGATTCGACAGAGCCGAAACCGGTGACGATCACGACGA
Organism: Verrucomicrobiota bacterium; assembly: GCA_046346765.1. Classification (GTDB taxonomy): domain Bacteria; phylum Verrucomicrobiota; class Verrucomicrobiia; order Limisphaerales; family SIBE01; genus JAXMHN01. The sequence goes on from JAXMHN010000002.1 coordinate 34,883, forward strand.
GCGGTTTCTCCGGACGGGATTGGAGTTTGCGCAGCAGATCGGTACCTTCACCGTCAGGTAGACTCACGTCAACGAACATGAGGTCGAAGGTATCCTTGGCGAGAAGTTCTTGGGCTGCAGCGATGTTGGCGACGGCGGCGACATCGTAACGTCGCTGCCGCAGCTGTTGCTCGAGATTCTTCCGGACGATCAGATCGTCTTCCAGAACGATGATCTTCTCAATGGGCATTGCAGCCTATGGGCAAAGAGTTCGGCTCGCGTTTCCTCCGCAAATCAACGAGCACAAGACGAAGAGACGATCAGAGCGATCAACCCGGCGAGCCGGGAGAGCGGCTCCCAGGGTTGCCCAGATCGCTTTGTTGCCGGTACAAACCCGCGACGTAATGCGGGCGCTGACGATTGGCATGGGGAAGATGCCGCGCCGGAATCAAGCCTTTGCGCAAAAGAGCCTGTTCATTCTCGCGGTCGATAACGATGATTTTCATGATCAGATCCTGGATCTCGCGCATGAGAGGGACCGCGCCGGCTTCTTTAGCCCTTTCCTGCGGCGTTCGCCTGCCCCACTCGACCCGATGCTGACGTATTCTATTAAGCGACTGGTTGAGAGAGGGAAGCAAGTTCTTTTTCTGGAGGAAAGGATGCTGCAGGTCGCCGGCGCCCTGGCGAAGAGCGAGGCTCTCCCGCTCGACCACGGCGAGCAGCCCGCGGCAGATCTCGAGATGCTGGCGCAAATCGACCATCATCGGGCTGGGGGCTGGATCATTCATGCGGAGGCGCGAGCGGGGGCGGCTGGGCGTTGATGCGACGGGTGGCATCATCAGCCCCTTGTTCCCAGCTGAGGAAGTCCTTGCGCCACTTGGCCATGTTGAGCACCGCGACCAAGGCAGGGCTGGGAGCATTGGTGCCAAGGTTGGACTGCTCTTGCAGGATCTGATTGTAAGTCTCGACTGCCTTCGGCGTTTGCCGCAGCCGCTCGTAGACCAACCCGACCTGATAAAGCGCTGGGGCTTGCCATTCGGGCGATGAATTCAACGCGGCCAAAGCCCGGTAGATGGCCATCGCGCTGACATAATCACCTTCGTGGTAAAGTTGATTCGCCAATTCATTCCCGGTCCGCTGCTGCCAATAAGCCAGTTCGCTCGCCGGCGCACCGGTCCGGTTCAATTTGAGCAGGGCGAACACTTGTTCCATGGCATCGCGACTTCGCCCCAACTTCCGCAACGCATCGGCACAGAGAAACCGCACTTCGGCAGTGCCGTCAGCTTCGCCGTAGCGGTCGAGGTAGAGCGCCGTCTGCGCGACGACATCATCATACCGGGCGCGGAGCGAGAACGAACGAATGAGTTTATAGTGGATCTTGGCTTTGTCCAGTTCCTGGCTATCCAGCTTCAACAGGCGCTGGAAGAAGTCCGACGCCTCCTCGTATTTGCCCTGTAAGTAATAGGTGTCAGCGATTTCTGATTGCGCATGCAGGACCAGTCGGCGGTAATAATCCAACCGATCCGACTTCAGATGCAATGCCGTGCTCATGACGGCATAGAACTTGGAGAGCGCCATCGCTGACACGCCCATCTCCCGGTAAATCAGCCCCTGTCGAAGCAGGATTTCCGGCGCACTCGGGTCTTCTGGAAACGTTTTCAGGAACTGGGCGTAGATCTGTTGGGCCTTGGCAAACTCCTTGTTGGCATGCGCCATCACCGCCAATTCGAGGAGGGCGGTCTTCTGGGTGTCAACAGGAGCTCCGGCAGTCTGCATCACCTGGATGAAGAGCTTTTCCGCCTTCTTCAAATCACCGTTGGCTTTTGCCCGCGCAGCCTCCTCCATGAGCAACGGCAACCGGGCAACCTCGGAGACAGTGTTGGTCTTGACGACCGCTACCAGATTCGAATTCGGAATCAACGACTGCGAACCGACCAGCGCCGGATTGATCGGTGGCTCCGTCGTGTGATCTGCCCCATGTTCGGCCGCCGCCAGATCAGGCAAGACTCCCAGCAACAGAACCATGAACAAACAGGGCCAATAAACCCGGAAAGGCTTCTGGTCGCGGAGGGCCCACGTCGCCTGCCAGGCCCGTGACGATGATTGGTGCATTATGGCTTCGGCGCAGAGATATAGGTGGCGCTACTCGATTGGGTGGGTGGTGGCGAGGCCGGGCTGAAATTCATCGGCAGCGTGACCGCAGTCCGATTGGTGAAACTCGGGTCAGTAAAGAAATGCAGCAACATTTGCGGCGAAACCAGCGGAGACGCTTTCGCGTCGGCCACGCCAGCATGCGGCGCATTGGTCAGGAAAGGAGCTTGACCGAATATCGGCCCGATAACGCCGTCAGCGCGGAGAGGTCCCGGAGGATCGGCCTGATTCGGTGCTGGCGGCGGATTAAGAGCGGTGGACGACGGCTCGACCACGGGGGCGGAGGCTTGGCCCGAATCGCTCTTGAATCCGGGCAAAGGGAAGGGTCCGAGGGTGGAAGGGAGTTCGAAGCGCAAGGGGGAGGGCCCGAGCGTGGCGAGGTATCCCAAAGGCGGTTTGGCGTGGCTGGTATACGCCGCCAGGCCGACCGCGACTAACCCGAGGGATCGCATATGCCAGAGTCGATGTTTGAGTGGTCGCACCGTCCGGCGCCTTCATCGGTGGATGATTACGCCGGTGTGAGCGAAGGCTCGCTGAACCCACTCAGCGCTTGCTCAAACGAACTGACGATTCGCCAATCCTTCGTTTCTTCATAGTTCTTGAATTCACGACAGACCGCTTCCGAACCGATGATCCGCTGCTTGAGTGAAAGCTCTTCGCAAAGTTGAATAACGGACAGGCACAATTTGATCACGTTCAAGTCACCGCTCTTCAGCATGCTCAAGTCGATGACCATTCGTCCCAAGCCGGAATCGACCGCTTCGGCGACTTTGGACCGGAGGTGAGTCGAGATTTCGTTGGCACTGCTTGAGTTGAAGCTGGAAGGGAACGTCAACACCAGGACACCTTCTCTCTGCTGGAAATACTTGTAAGAAGTATCCAAGTGCAGGGCGCGCGCGATCTTGCCTTTCAAGTCTTCCAGGTCAATCGGTTTCGTCACAATGGCGGTGAAGCCGGCCTGCTGCGCCCGACTCTGCTCGTCGACCGCCGTCTTCACGCATAGCGCAAAGACCGGCACATTCTTCATCTTGGCACTCGCCCGAAACATCTGGAAAAGGTTAAAGCCGGCGTTATCGGGCAGGGAAAGACTGATCAGGATGACGTCGGGCGAGTTCTGAGTGCAGTAATCGACGGCTTCACCGGTCTGCACGCGGCCGGCGACTTTCCAATTGGTGTCGGCCATGCCTGTTCGGAGCAATTCGAGGATGGCGGGTTTGTCGTCGACCAGAAGCAAGCTCAAGGGATCATCGAATCGTTTGACTCGATTCGGATTGTCGCCCTTTGGCTTGAGATCAATGATGCGGCCGACGCGCTCGATCAAGGCCTCTTCCCGGAACGGTTTGACCAGATAATCGCGCACGCCCATGCGCGCGATGCGCAAGACGTTCTCGCGGCCGGCTTCGGCCGTGAGCATGACGACGGGAATGGTTTTCAGCTCTGGATCCGATTTGAGTCGGGAAAGCATTTCAACGCCATCCATGATCGGCATGGTCAGGTCGAGAATAACGAGGTCAGGGCGCTCGCGGGAGGCCACGGCGAGCCCTTCGACGCCATTGCTAGCTTCAAACACCTCGCAATCGAACGGTTTGAAGGCTTTGGTGACAATGAGGCGGATGGTTTTGCTATCATCAACGGTCAGGATCTTAGGCTTCATAGCAGGCTAGCTGGGAGTACTGGTCGGCTTGATCAGAACTTCGACGATCAACTGGGTGTTGCCGCACCGGAAGCAGAAGATATGTCGCTCTGTGCTGCTGACCGGTTCGATACTGAAGTGCTTGCCCCGGACGATCGAGGGGATGGTGAGAACGCAGGGAATGCCACGATCGGAAAGCCGCGATTTGAGATGGCCCACCACCATATTGCCGAGTTCGCCCATGGCGTCGTTGACCATTTCCTCTCCTTCGATCTCGTTCTCGGTCAGACCGAGCAGGCCCGAAGTGACACGGCGCGCAAACGAATGCGTGCAGTAGAGGTAAACCACGCCGGTTAATCTGCCGATGAACCCGACCGAACTGGCGATATGCGGCTCGCCGTTGGTAACAATGGTGCCGAGCGACTCCGGCTGGACGGGCAGATCCAGCATCGTGCCAAAGACTTCCCGGACAGACAGTCCGATTAATTGCTCTAGATCTGCGATCATTACATCCTCCATCGGCAGATTCCTCCGACACTTGAGCTGTGCGCCACCCCTTTTTTACGCCATTTAACACATCAACTTTTTCTGCCATCTGACGATACAGAAGCGATGAGTACGACAAGCGACGCTGCCACGCTGACGGAGACGGCTCTGCCGTTGGACCTCTCCGAAATCGAGTCCCGGGTCAAGGCATGCCCGCGATTGCCGTCGCTGCGAACGATCGATAGCGCCCTGCGCGAATTGCTCAATGCCGATCAACGCTATACCAGCCAAATCTCCGAAGTCATTCGCCGCGATCCCAGCTTGACCGCTCGCCTCCTCCGACTCGTTAACTCCGTCTACTACGGTCTCACCACCCCCATCAGCAGCATCGAGGAAGCAGTCTTTTACCTGGGCGTGCGGCAAATTCGCCAACTCGCTACGGTCACTCCGGTCATCGAAGACTTTCAACGCATGGTCGGGAAGTCGCTCTTTGCCTGGCGAGAGTTCTGGCGCCATTGCATTGGCGTCGCGATCATGACGCGGGAAGTGATAAGCTGCGTGCAGGTGCCGACGGATGAGTCCGACTATGTGGCCGGCCTGGTTCACGATGTGGGTAAAATCGTCATGGCCTCCTCCTTTCCAGCCCATTTCTATGCCGTCCAAAACCGGGCGGCGGAGGAAGGCGCTTCGCTCATGCAGATCGAAAGGGAGGTCTTCGGGATGACTCATGCCGAACTGGGGGCGCTCTACCTGCGTAATCATCACCTCCCCAAAGCGATCGTTGATACGGCAGAGTTCCATCATCGGCCGGAATTAGCCGCTGGCAACCCGATCGTCGCCGCGGTCCAGGTAGCTGATCTGCTCGTGCGCCATGCCAAACTTGGCAACAGCGGCAACCTCGAAGAAGTCCCATCCGAAAGCTGGCTGGAGTCGACGGGTTGGGGACTTCTCTTCCCGGCCACCCATGAATCCGAGCGGGCCATTGCCCACGCCGCTTTGAAAAGGAGCCTGGAGCGACTCCCGACCATCCTTGAAGGACTGGTCTAAACGCTCGCCAGCCCGTCGCCCAGCCTCAAGCGATTCAACGGGACAGTTCGGATGCCCTTCCGTTCGGCACAAAAGGACTCAAGTCCCGCACAATTCTGCCGATGACGTCGCTGTATGGATTTAGGACTATCCGGCCTTGCGTCTGGATTTGATTGGCGTTCCCTTGTTGATCAGCTCACCGAGGTGGAGCGGGCACCCGAAAACCGCATGCGGACCGAACAATCGGCCTTGCAGGCGCGCAACCAGGCTTACGGCAGCATCAAGACCCAGCTTCTTGTCCTTCAAAACAAGGCCAAGGCGCTAAGCGACCCGGAACTGTTTGACAGCCGCAGCGCCCAAAGCGGCGACGCCAGCATCGCAACCGTCACAGCTTCTCCGGGAGCGCCCGCGGGAAGCTATCAGTTCAGCTTCACTCAGCTCGCAACGGCCGCGCGCTGGAATGGCGCCGGCAATGTCGGCAAGGCGCTGAATGCGACTAACGATGTCTCGGCCCTGGCTTTGAGCGACGCCGCGTTCAGCACCGCCGTCACTGCCGGGACCCTCACCGTCAACGGAAACCAGATATCGATTACCGCCACCGAAACATTGCAGTCAGTCTTCGACAAGATCCAGGCTGCGAGCGGCGGCGCGATTGCGGCCAGCTATGACGCTGGCACAGACAAAATTTCCCTGGTGAGCGCCAGCCCTATCGTCTTAGGGAGCAGCAATGACACGAGCAATTTCTTCCAGGTTGCCAATCTCTACAACAACGGGTCGGGTGAGGTGATCAGCACCGCTGGCTTGGGCGGGCTCAGACTGACCGGGAACCTGGCCAGCGCCAACCTCAGCACGCCGATCTCCGATGGGGGAAGCGGGGCGGGCGAGTTCAAGATCAACGGTGTCTCCATCGCCTTCAATTCCTCGACCGATTCGCTGCAGACCGTCCTGGCTCGGATCAATAGCTCGACGGCAGGTGCCGTGGCCAGTTACGACGCTTTCAACGACCGTATTACTCTGACCAACAAAGCCACCGGCGACGTGGGCGTGGCTCTGCAAGACGTGACCGGCAACTTCCTCGCCTCGACCGGGTTGGCTGCCGGCACGCTCGACCGGGGCAAAAACCTGCTCTATTCTATTGATGGTGGAGAGCAATTGATCAGCCGTTCCAACACGGTAACCGAAGCGAGTTCTCGAATTCCAGGTCTCTCCGTCACAGCTCTGAAAGAACAGGATGTGACGATCACAGTCGCCAGTGACTCGGACAAAATCAAAACGGCCATCAAGGACTTTTTGACCGAGTATAATAAAGTGCAGAGCATGATCGACGCGCAGACGGCCAGCTCAACCGATGCCAGCGGCAAGGTCACAGCCGGGCTGCTGACCGGCGATGGCGACGCCTTCGGCATCAGTTCCAAGCTGCGTTCGTTGACCAATTCCCCCATTTCCGCCTTGAGCACCGCCCTCAAGACTCTGGAGAGCATCGGCATCAATTCGAACGGCAACGATGACACCCTCAGTCTGGATGATGAGGACAAGCTTGACGCCGCACTGTCGGACAATTTAGATGCAGTCAAAGCGCTGTTCGCTGATAGCACCTCAGGCTTGGCGGTCAAACTGAGCGACTATCTGGAGGCGACCGCTGGTGATGATGGCACCCTGCAAGTCAAGCAGACCAACATGACGAACGAGTCGGCCCGCATTGACGTGCAAATCGCCGACTACGAACGGCAGGTCCAAGTCGAGAGAACCAGGTTGATCAACAGCTTCGTAGCCATGGAGAAGGCGCAGGCCAATATTAACCAGCAGCTGCAGTACCTCACCAAGCAATTCGGCGGATGAGCTTCTTGCCCGTCAACAATCTCGGCTCCGGAAGCCAGGAGCAACGGTCCTGGCTCCTGTTCCGCACGATTCGATTCGCCGCCACTCTGTCTCCCCTCCTCCTTTTGGGCGGGTGTCACAGCGCTCCCCTGCAAAAGGTCGTCCTCGGGCCGGATTACCAGCCCTCGAACTATCATCGCCGCAGCGACCACCTCCCGGTCGATTTTCGACGCGTCGCGGTTTTGCCGATCACTTGCGATTCAACCCATGCGGACACCCTCGCGGGGAGCCAGACGCTCGAACCGGTGTTTCGCACTGAACTGTTGAAGACCAGTCGATTCGAAGTGAACTGGGTTTCCCCGGATGATCTCGGGCGTTGGACCGGCCAAAAGCAATGGGACGCCGACGCAAAGCTGCCGCCAGACTTTTTTGCCAAGTTGCGGGATCAATTGGGGTGTGATGGCGTTCTTTTTTGCCGGCTGAACCGGTATCGCCCGTATCCGCCCCTGGCGATCGGGTGGAATTTGCGCCTGGTCGAGACCGCGCATCTGGAGACGTTGTGGGCCATTGACGAGCTGTTTGACGGTGGGGAGCCGTTGGTTGTCAACGCTGCCCGGCGTTACGAGAACCAGCATCAAAAGGGCACCCCGACGACGGATACGCCATTGATTTTAACCTCCCCCTCGAGGTTCGGCCAATATACCGCCTGGGCGGCGTTAAGCACCCTGCCAACGCGTTAGTTGGGCTAAAGTATTGTTGAAATTGGCCGATAATAAGGACGATGTGCCGGAACTGATGTAAGGAACCTGCCTGCCACAGACACATGGTGAGCAGTATGGAAGTCAAACTAGATACAAACATCAATGCAGTCAGCCATAGGCCCATCACCAAGCCGGCTAATCCCGCGCCTCCGGCAACGGATAGCACCCGGTTTGATGGGGCCGAACAGCTGAATCAATCGCTGCAAACCACGCCAGAGTCACGCCCGGACGTGGTCGCGCGCGCGCAACAACTCATCGGTGACGTGACTTATCCGCCACCGGAGACGATCCGTCGGCTGGCCACTTTGCTGGCCATGCACCTGGACAAGGACCCGAACTAGTCCAGTCGCCGCCACCAGGCTATGCCCTTTGCGAATCCATCCCACGCTTACAAGCGCGTTGCGGCTCAAACCGCCCCTCCCGGCCAATTGGTCCTGATGCTGTATGAGGGCGCGATCCGGTTTCTGGAACATGCCCTGGCCGGCTTCGGGCTGGACGATCCAGCGGAGTTCAACCAGACCATCAGCAACAATGTCCTCCGCGCCCAGGAGATCATTCGCGAATTGTCCCGTTGCCTCGACCTGGGGAGCGGTGGCGAATTGGCCCGGCAGCTGGAACGCCTTTACGATTATTTTGACCGTCGCCTGATGGAGAGCAACATGAAGAAGGAACCCGAGGGGATCCGCGATGTGATGAACCGCGTCTCCACGCTGCGCAACGCCTGGGCGGCAATGCTTAAAGGCGAGAATGACTCTTTGGTCAGCGCCTCCTCAGCGCAAGGTCCCTTCGAACTGACCTCCAGCCATTCCCTGTGAGCTCGAACCGCGAACTGTTTCAACAGTACGACGCCTGGAAGCGCTGGACGGAGAAAGAGGGCATCGCGCTGCAGGCCGGCGACTGGCGGGCTGTAGCCGAATGTCAGGAACAGAAGGCGGTCCTCCAACACTCCATCGAACGCGCCACTGAGTTGGCGAAAAGCCAATGGTCTGTCACTGAGGAAGCAGCCGCTCGCAGCGAGATTCAGCGTTGTCTCCAGCAGTTGATCGCCTTGGAGCAGGACAACCAGTCCTTTCTCGCTGGCCAACGCGAACAGCACTTGCGCAAACAGGCTGAGCTCAGCTCAACCCGGAGAAACCTGGGACGGGTCCAACGATCCTACGTGACGCGTTTTCTCCCGACGTGGCAGTCCTACTCATGATGTGGTGTTCACACGAGGCCGGCCACTGGCCAGCATGTCGGTGACGTCGTCGCTGGCTGGGTTCAAATGATACCCGGCATCTCTGGGCGCATTTCGCGATTGAGCGCGGCGCAAGGCATTTGTTAGGCTCACCCGACGTGATCCCGTTCGACGAAACATTCGAGAGTTGCCATTTGTCTGAGGCTCAGCCTCGTTACTGAGCATGCGGAAGCACGATTCTGATCCTGGCCAACCCGGCGCGATGGAACCGACTGGCGCCCCCGACGCCACCACCCAGAGCCTGGGAAACGAATGGATTAGCGGTGGCACAGCCATCCTCGATCCGTCCGGCAGAATCCTTCACATCAATGAAGCTCTTCGCGACTGGCTGTGCCCAGCCGATCCGCCGAAGGCCAACGGGCAAGACTTTTGGGCGCTGCTCTGCGCGAAGAACCCCGCTTGGCGCGAGTTGATCGCTTCAAACCCGGCCCCGACGGAAGGCTTCGCTCAATGGGACCTGGCCAAGGAGGGACCTGGTTCCAAACAGTGGTTTTGTGTCGAACTAGCCAGCCACAACGGCGTCTCCTTTGCCCAGGTGCATTCCGTTCTGCCGGCTTTGGCCGAACTGGAAGAAGGCGCGGCGGAGGAATTCCTGCAAGATCCGTCCACGCGCCGGCAGATGTTTGTCCGTTTGTTGCGGGCGGAGGGGCAGCTCAACAATTTGGTCCGTCGCTGGCCCGGTGTCATCTTCAGCCAGCGGTTGGACCTCACATTTCAGTTCGTTAGTCCGAAAATCGAGGAACTCACGGGCGTGCCGGCGGATGAGTGGAAACGTCTCTCTCAACGGTTTTGGCAAGTGGTGCACGAAGGCGACAGCGATGACTTGCAGCAGCAATTGAAGTTGGCGGCACAGAGCCCGGAAGGGGTCACAGGCGTTTACCGAATTCGCAACTTAAGGACTGGACGCGTCGCCTACGTGCTGGAGCACCGCGAAGCCGTCCGAACCCAGCAAGGATTTCTATTGGGTTACGAAGGCGTATGGCTGGACGTGACACGTCAAACGATCGCGGAGAAGCGTCTCTCTTCAGCGGCCTGGAAAGAAACCCTGGCGGTGCTGACGATGGGCCTGGCCCACGATTTCAGCAATATCATGGCCGGCATTCACTCCTTGAGCGAGGACTTCCAAGCGCAGGTCGGCCCGGACCATCCTTTTCACGAGGGGCTCGGTTTGATCAAGCGCAATTCGTTGCAGGCCAGCCAGCTGATTCACCGCATTCTGCATTTGCACCACGGGAAGATCGGCGAACGCAGCTACCATAATCTGAATGAACTGACGGGTGAAATCCTCGAATTGGTCCGGAAGATTGTCCCGCGTCACATCCGCATCGAATCTACCCCGAGCCCTGAATCCTTGCCGATTTACGCAGATGGGGTGGAATTTCGTCAGGTGTTGGTGAATTTGGCGTTGAACGCGGTTGATGCGATGGCTCACGGTGGACGCCTCCAATTCCGGGTATCGCGCCATGAAACCTATCCTCCCCTCATGCACATCCAAGGGGCGTTGCCGCGTCTTCCGAGCGTCTGTGTCGCTATCGAAGACGAAGGTTGCGGCATACCAGCGCGGCACCTGGCGAGCGTCTTTGACCCGTTCTTCACGACCAAGTCGCTGGAAAAAGGTTCCGGTCTCGGCCTTTACAACGCCCGGTTGTTTGCCGAAAAGCACCATGGGGCCATCTCGATCGATTCGGTCGAAAAGAAAGGGACCACCGTGCGAGTTTGGCTGCCCGAAGCGGATTTCACCGAAACAGACCGCGGCGGAGTGCAGCCATTTCAACCCCGACGCGCCATCCTGGTCTTTGGCGACGCTGGGGCGACGCTCGACAGCACGGCCAAGTTTCTCCGCGAGAACGGCTTTTCCGTGGCCGTCGTTTCGAGCCCGGAAGATGCCGGCGAGTTCTTGCAGCGGCCGGATTATTCCATCGCCGCAGTTCTCTTGCTCGCTCAGGGTGCTGATCCTTCTCATTTGCAGGCGGTGGGCGTCGTTAAGCGAAGCCGCTTGCCAGTCAAGGTCATCACTCAAATCACGGGCTGCAACCAGGACGAGCTCGATCCCGAGTTGCTGGCCAACTGTGATTTGGTTCTCCCAACCGACTTGTCTCGTGCCGAGATCCTATCCAGACTCAACTCAGTCCTTGCCGAAGGCGCATGAAACGCATCCTAATTCTCGATGACGAGGAGATTGTTCTCGTTGGCCTTCGCGATACACTCCGCCGCGAAGGTTACGAGGTGGTCACGGCAAGCAGCGCCTTGGCAGGCCTCGAAGCCCTCAAAAGCGGGCCGTTCGCGGTCATCATCACCGACCAGCAAATGCCCTGGATGACAGGGCTGGAGTTTCTTGCCCAAGCCAAACAGATCCAACCGGACGCGACCCGGATCCTGATCACGGCCGTGCTTAGTCTGGAAACCGTTGTCGAAGCGATCAACAAAGGGGAGATCTACCGGTTTATCATCAAGCCGTGGTTGCGCGAGGAGCTGTTGGCCACGATCAGCAACGCCTTGCAGCGATACGAACTGATCTGTCGCCATTCCGAGCTGCAGAAAGCGACGCTCGCCATGAACGAGAAGCTCACCGAGCTGAATCGTTCCCTCGGAGAACAGATGGCCCGGGTGGCCGAACAGAACCAACAGCTCGTCCATCTCAACGAGGCCCTCAAACCAATCTGCAGCATTCCGTGCAACTTTGCTTGCACGTCATGCAGACCTTTTATCCGACGTTGGGAACTCAAGCCCACCGCGTCTTCGAGATTTGCTCCAAGATGGCCGACAGCCTCACGCTTTCACCCGAGGAACGTCAGACGCTCGAAATCAGTTCGTGGCTTTACGATATTGGTCTGGTTGGGGTCCCAAGGGAAGTCATCCGGAAATGGGAACAGGCCCCGGCTAGTCTAAGTGAGGCGGAACGGGCTCTCGTTGAACAGCACCCCATCCTCGGCCAGGAGCTCGTCCAGTTTGTCCACCAACTCAATACGGTTGGCCCGGTCATTCGAGCCCATCACGAGCGCTACGATGGTTCGGGCTACCCGGATCGCCTGGCGGGTGAAGACATCCCCTGGCTCAGCCGCCTCCTTGCTGTCGCAGTCAGTTACAGCGAAAGCAAAGGCGACGACGCCAGTGCGATCCAAGCCATCCAGCTCGGGAGCGGCTCGGATTTCGATCCGGAAGCCGTTCGCGCCTTCCTCCGCGTTCTGCCCAAAACCATCGTCCCCCGCAAAGAACGCGAGGTCCTGCTCTCCGAGCTGCGCCCCGGCATGATTCTGGCCAAAGGCATTTATACGGCAAATGGGCTGCTGCTCATCCCCGAAGGCAAACAATTGAGCGGCCCTGCCATAGACAAAGTCCTCAACCACAATCGCATCCAACCCATCCTGCAATCGTTGGTCGTCTATTGCTAGTGTGCCCGCGCCGATGGCTTCCTGGACGCGTGCCGCTTCGGCCAAGCAGCAGCCTCGCTTCGCATCGTTCAAGTCACCCCTCGGTTCCTCCGATACAGGGTAAACGATTCATTCATGACGGAACAACGCGCAGACTCCCTGTTGCGACTGGCTGAGTTGGCGGACAAGGTCGCCATGGAACTGGTCTTTGCCGAAGCCGGGAAGGACCACGGTTTGTTGCCCATCAACGATTTGCTCGGTCAGATGGCTGGGCTTGATCCCCTGCCCTCCGACCTGTCTCACGGCATCGGAACCGCCCGCCAGGTGATTGACGAGGTGTTCGATCGCACCGGCCATTTCAATGACGAAGCCCTCCGATGGTTCGAAGCTTGGACTCGCTGGGTTCAGTCGAGTGTCGTCGCGGCCCGTGCTGGCGAGCCGATTGCTCCCCCTCCCGCTGCCACAACGCCAACCCCGTCTCGGCAACCGGCTCGGATCGTTCCGCAGGAGCCCGCCGCCCCAGCCTCAGAAGCCTCCCCACTCCTCAACTTGGAGAGTGACGGTGAGTTGCTGCGCGAATTCGTCCAGGAATCCCGCGAGCATCTGCAGGATATCGAACTTCGGGTGCTCGCATTGGAAGACAATCCGACCGATGCTAATACGCTAAACGCGCTCTTTCGGGCTTTTCACACATTCAAGGGCGGGTCAGGTTTCCTCAATCTCGGCCCGATCAGCAAGCTGGCCCACGAACTGGAGTCGCTCCTGGACCTGGCGCGGCAACATAAACTGCGCATCGATTCGGCCGTGACCAACCTCATCCTGGTCGGACGCGACACGCTCCATCAATTCCTGGATGCTCTCGAGCGGCAGCTGAATGGGCAAGACCCAGCTGCCCCAATTGCCGTGCCGCTGCGTGCGGTGATGGCCCAAATCAAGCAGCTAACGGATGGCGCCGGCGCCGCCAACGACATTCCAGCTGCCCATTTCGACCGGCCAATCCCTGGCGACACGCCGGACCCTCGCGTCGCAGGGGCGGATGCCGCGCGTCCCAGCACCAACCCAGTGGAGCAGTCTGATCGCCCGAGCGCCGAAGCGCGATCGATGGGCGCCGCAACCGTCAAAGTGGACACACAGAAGCTCGACAGCCTGGTCGATCTGGTGGGCGAGATGGTCATTGCTCAATCGATGGTCTCGCAAGCGGCGGATACGCGCGCGGTGCCGAACCAGCAGCTTGCCCGCAACCTGGCGCAATTGGGACGCATTACAAAGGAATTGCAGCGCGTGGCGATGTCGCTGCGCATGGTTCCCATTCGCTCCACTTTCCAACGCATGATTCGCCTGGTGCGCGATCTGGCCGCTAAATCAGGCAAACAGGTCGAGCTCAATATGAGCGGCGAAGACACCGAAGTCGACCGCACGATTGCCGAGGAGATTTCCGATCCGCTCGTTCACATGATTCGCAATGCGATCGATCATGGGCTCGAAAGATCCGCCGCCCGCATCGCCGCTGGCAAACCGGCCCAAGGCCACATCGGGTTGCGCGCTTTTCATCAGGGAGGCAACATTGTCATCGAAGTCACCGATGATGGCGCCGGCCTGAACAAAGATCGCATCTTGGCCAAAGCAATCGAAAAAGGCATCGTCGGCCGAGATCAGGCACTCTCTGATGCCGACGCGTTCAAGCTCATCTTCATGGCCGGTTTCTCCACCGCTCAAACCGTTACCGACATTTCGGGGCGCGGGGTTGGTATGGATGTGGTCCGGCGGAACATCGAGAAGCTCCGTGGCAAAATCGAAATCCAGTCTGAAGCGGGACGGGGATGCAAGTTCACGATTTTCCTGCCGCTGACGCTCGCTATTATTGATGGGTTCCTGGTCGGCGTTGGTTCACAGCGCTACGTCCTTCCGACGCTGTCAGTCCGTGCGTCATTTCGTCCGACGGCCGACTTGCTCTCGACCGTCTACGAACGGGGAGAGCTAGTCCGGGTGCGAGGCCAGTTAGTCCCGCTGCTTCGACTTCATGAACACTTCGGAGTTCAACCCCAATCGGTCGATCCGACTCAATCGATCGTGGTCGTCATCGAGTCCCACAACGTCCAGCGTTGTTTGATGGTCGACCAATTGCTCGGCAAACAGGAAGTGGTTATCAAAAGCCTCGCTGAGGGCATGCACCATAGCGCGGCGGTCGCCGGGGCCACGATCCTCGGCGACGGCAGAGTTGGCCTCATCCTCGATGCCGGCGCGCTCGTCAAAACGGGCAGCGCTTTGGCGAAGGCAGCGTGAGAATTAGCTGCGGAAAACGTCGCCCTGGGCGGTGCCTGGAGTCAGCAGCTGAGGGTCGTCGTCCTTCCGGTCTCCAGCCCTTACAACGGCGTTAGTCCACGCCGAATCGCGTATTTGGTGAGTTCCGCAATGCTGCGAAGATTCAGCTTCTCCATGATCCGGACCCGATGCGTCTCGATCGTTTTGACGCTTAAACCGAGCTGAGCGGCGATTTCCTTGGTGTTGCGCCCTTCGGCGAAAAGCCGGACCACTTCGACCTCCCGTTCGGACAGCGCACACTCTTCACGGTTGTCGCCTTCCAGCAAGCGTTTGAATCGGGTGAGCATAACCGAGGAGAGTTCGGGGCAGACGTACATTCGCCCTGCGGCCACACTGCGAATCGCTTTGGTCAGTTCCTCAGTTGCATTTGCCTTGAGAACATAGCCGCTGATCCCGGCTTGCAGCGTCCGCTCCAAAAGCTCACCGTCGCCGGTTCCGGACAACACCAGGACCCGGGTTGAGGGACACAACTCGAGGACCTTCCGGGCCAGGTCGAGACCATCGGTGTCCGGCAAGCCCATGTCCAAGATAACCACGTCCGGCGCGAGCCGTGGCAACAGGTCGAGCGTCTCCCGGCCGTCAGCCGTTTCTCCAACCACTTGAAAGTCTGGCTCCTGGCTCAGACGCAGCCGTAAACCTTCGCGGAGAATCCTGTGGTCATCCACCAGCAAGAGACGGATGGGTTCAGATGAGCGGATTGGCGCCATCAGCGTCCTCCAAGATGTCATGGACCCTGTCGCCTGCCAAGCTTCCGCCGCCGTTCAGGAAAAGCGAAGGAACCATTCAGGAATTGCCTGATCAGACCGCCGCCCGATCTGCCGATAGATAAGGTGCTGCTGCCGCTCCGGTCCACCGGTGGCCTGGCAGGCAGCGATCTCGACGTTGCTCATGAAAACCGATACACCTGCAACCCATGCCCATTTGGCCCTGCAAAAGCTCGCCGGCAAATACCTGACCTTCCAACTCGGGCGCGAATCGTATGGCATCCCGGTTCTCAAGGTCCGCGAAATCATTCGGCTCGTGCCGATTACAGCGGTCCCGCAAACCTTGTGCTTCATCAAAGGCGTCATCAACCTGCGCGGCAAAATCATCCCGGTTCTCGACCTTCGCTTGCGCTTCGGTCTGAGTTCTACCGGAGATACCGAGAGCACGTGCATCGTCGTTGTGCAAGTCAAGCGCTCCTCCGACAGCCAAGTCCAGATGGGACTCATCGTCGATGCAGTGGAGGAAGTCTGTCTGATCTCCGCTGCTGACATCGAGGAATCC
The DNA here is from genome assembly GCA_046346765.1 of Verrucomicrobiota bacterium. Taxonomy (GTDB): domain Bacteria; phylum Verrucomicrobiota; class Verrucomicrobiia; order Limisphaerales; family SIBE01; genus JAXMHN01. The sequence continues at coordinate 50,933 of JAXMHN010000002.1, forward strand.
CCGGACTTTGGAAAGGCCGTCGAAACTGAATACATCCTCGGCATGGCTAAACTGAAAGGCTTGGTGAAGATCCTGCTCGATATCGAGCGCGTCGTTGGCTGCGATACGCAACTTCCCACTGACCCACCCCCTGCTCCGGCGCCTCACCCAAGTTCCAACGTTGCAATCGGTTAACTGGCGCCCAGTCCCCCATGAATAAGTTCACCTTTGGAAAGCGCATCTCTCTCGGTTTCGGCACGTTGCTTCTGCTGACCGCTGCCCTTGGAATCGTTGCCGTTCTGGACATGAGAAATGTCCAGCATGCCGCCGCGACCGTCGCCCACGACATCGTCCCGGAAAGCGAGGTTTCGATTCGCATTGCCGTGGCGGTCGGCCGCGCCCAAAAGGAAGCAAGGAGCTACGGGTTGACCGGGGACGTAGGGTACCTGCAGGCAAGCCGGACGGCGCTCGCTGAAGTGCATGGCCACTGCCAGTTGACTCGGGAAAAGGCTAAAGCCGATCGCAGCAGCCACTCTTTTCAAACCGAGTTAGTTGATATCGAAGGCCTTGTCACCGAATACGAAACCATTTTGACCCAAACCGAAGCTGTCATGCGTGAGATCCGCGATGCCCAGGAAGCTTTGCGGGCATCTGACCAAGCGCTCGCCGCCGGCGGCACCCACCTGCAAGCGGCCCAATCCGATATCTTGGCGCAGGACCTGAAAGCTCCGGTTGACCTGACGACTTGGGCCGCGCGCTCGTCGACTATCAGCCGTCAGGTGGAGGTGCAAACCTCGCTGAACAACATGCGGCTAATCCTGACGAAGAGTTTGGAGTCTCGTGATGCCAAGGAGTTGGAAGGATTGCGCTCTGATGTCGGCACTCTTGAAAAGAAGCTGGTCGCCCTCTTCGGCGCCCCCGATCAGTCGCCGGCCGCCGCCAACCACGTGACGCCGATCACCCAAGCCACCGCCTCCGCCCGGGAAGCGCTCACCCAACTGACGCAAAGCTGGAAGGCCGCAGCTGAACTATCGCAGAACCGCGCCCAGGTCGCGGATCGATTGACCGCCAAAGGCGAAGCCCTCCAGGCTTCGGGCATGAACCGCACCCGTCTTTCAGCGAAGGCGGCAGAAAAGACCCTGGGCCAGCTCTCCACAGCACTGACCGTCGGCTTGCTGGTCGCCCTCCTCATTGGCACAGGCACTGCCATATCCATCATTCGGGGAACCAACCGCGTTTTTCAGCGCATGGCTGGCAGCCTCCAGGATGGATCGGATCAAGTCGCTTCAGCCGCTGGGCAGGTTTCCGCCGCCAGCCAATCCTTGGCTGAGGGCGCCAGTGAGCAAGCGGCCAGCTTGGAGGAAACCAGCGCATCCTTGGAAGAAATCTCCAGCATGACCAAGCGCAATGCGCAAAATGCTGAGAACGCTAAACAACTGGCCAATCAAACCCGTTCGGCCGCGGACAGTGGCGCCCGGGACATGCAAGAGATGCACGCTGCCATGGGCGAAATCAAGTCGGCCAGTGATAACATCGCCAATATTATCAAGACCATCGACGAAATCGCTTTCCAAACGAACATTCTCGCGCTGAATGCCGCTGTCGAAGCCGCTCGCGCGGGGGAAGCTGGCATGGGCTTCGCCGTCGTGGCGGACGAGGTTCGAAACCTCGCCCAGCGTAGCGCCCAGTCCGCCAAAGAGACCGCTGCTCAGATTGAGGATTGCATCCGCAAAAGCGATCGCGGTGTCCAGATTAGCACCAAAGTCGCCACCAGCTTGGGGGAGATCGTGGAAAAGGCCAGGCAAGTCGATGAGCTCGTGGCCGAAATCGCCACCGCTTCCCGCGAACAAGACCAAGGTATTCAACAAGTTAATAGCGCCGTGACCGAAATGGACAAAGTGACGCAGAGCACCGCAGCGAGCGCTGAGGAAAGCGCCAGCGCTTCTGAGGAACTCAATGCCCAGGCCCTCGCGCTCAAGGAAACCGTCACCGAACTCCTCGGCCTCGTCGGCGCCTCTCGACGGGCAAGGACCACTCTCACCCCATCACAGCCGGTCCCGGGCACGGTCTCAAAAGCCGTTTCCCTCCCTTCGCGAGCGGCGCCCGTGGCAAAGAACGAACCAAAGAAGCTCGATCCGTCGCGGGGAGTGCATCAACCCGTCACGCCGGCCACTCGACGTCCGGCCAACGAGATCCCAATGCCGGACGACTTCAAAGACTTCTAGGCCGTGCTTAGACCGCGAACGGCCCGCGCACAGGTTGCATGCTGACAGGGAAGTGATGTGGATTCTTAGGCGACCATTGCCGGTGTGCGTGGGCACCCGGGCTATCCGTACTTAAAGCCGGCAGCCTTCAAGCCGTCCGTCATCAACTCGAGCGCAAGTAATGGGGAGGTGGTTCGACCCTTGTTCGACCCTTGTTCGACCCTTGTTCGACCCTTGTTCGACCTTTGTTCGACGATTGTTCGACTGGGGGCGGTGGAAGGACGAACGAGGTTCGGACGTGGCTGCCTGCGGCTGCGGGTGGTCCCGGGGCGCGGCGGGAAGGCGCTGGTATAGACGAAATTCGAAGCAGGGTGAGCAACGGACCGGAGAACGCCCAGGCACGAAGCGACCGCGAACAGGCGGCGGAGGTTCGAGCGGCGCGAGCGAGGTGGTTTCTGCGGCCGATTAAACTTCTACTGGAGGCCTAGCGATGGATGGATCACTGGAGGAGTCGCAGCACCGATTGCGGCATCGAGTTGGCCTGGGCGAGCATCGCAGTGCCGGATTGCACGAGGATGTTGGAGCGGGCGAATTCGGTGCTTTCGTCAGCCATGTCGACGTCCTGGATGCGGGAGCTTGCGGCGGAGAGGTTCTCTTTGCTGACGGAAAGCTGTTCGGCGGTGTAGTTCAGGCGAGTTTGGTAGGCGCCGATTTTGGCGCGATCGGTCGCGAGTTGGGTAATGGCAGCTTTAACGTTAGTCAAGGCACTGACTGCGGCGGTGGTGGTGTTGACAGCCGAGCCGGTCGCGGCGGAGTAGAAGCCACTCTGCAACTGGATGCCAGGCATAGAGAAAGAGTCGCCTTCGGAATCGATCGTGACGTCGAGCGGGGTTGCGGAAAAGAGGCTGACGCCGTTGAATTCCTTGGTGGCGGCGCTTTCGATATAGCGCGTCAACTGGTAGAACTCGTCATTGTAGAGGTCGCGGTCCTCGTTGCTCTTGGTGCCGTCCTGTGCGAGGATGGCCAGTTCGCTCATGCGGTTGAGCCCTTTGGCGATCTTCTGGAGGTAACCATCCTGCGTCTGGGTAAAGGAAATGGCGTTGCTGACGTTGGACTTGGCGGCGCCCAGGCGCTGGACTTTAGCGTCCAAGCGGGAGGCGACAGCCAAACCAGCCGCATCATCAGCGGGGCTGACGATTCTGGAGCCGGAACTGAGGCGAGCGAGAGATTTGCTGAGGGCGCTCTGGCTTGCTTGCAGATGGCCCGAGGCGACCTGCGCGGAGATGTTGGTATTAATGACCATAGGATGCTTCTGTTATCGCTGGCGAGTTGTTCGTTGGGGGGTGCGGTCTACGCAGGTACAGTCACGGCTGGCGGCGCACTGGCCGCACGCGCAAGGTCAGCCTGGCGCGGCAATTTAGGCACGGCTCTCCGGCCAGGGCTCGAGGCTTCCTGATTGCTCTTCTGGATTTCGTCGTAGATCTCCTGGCGGAAGATGGGGATGTCCGTGGGGGCTTCGATGCCGATTTTGACAACCTCACCATCCACGCGGATGATTTTGACGACGATTCGGCCGTCAATAACGACGCTTTCGTTGGTCTTACGGGAAAGCACGAGCATGGCACAATGAAAGTTACTCGGCGGTGGGAAGCGGATACTGCAGAGGGTATTGAGCAGCATTCGTTAAGACCACTTGTTTGCCGCGTTGAGTGTCGCGATGCAGAATGATGGGTCCCTTGAGGTTAACCGTGGCCCGTCCGTGCGGGCGTAAAGTGACGATGCCGAAGATGAGGGCATCTTCCGAACTCTCCAGGCCGAGAAACGCCGCATCCTCGTCGCTGATTTCGGGCGCGTACTCCCGTAAGACCTCGAAGGCGGGGACGATCAAAAAGGTCAGGGTAGGGTCCGTGCGCGCTTGCAGCCAGCGAAACGGTAATTCCTCCGCGGTTTCAATCCAAAGGTATTCCTTAATCCGCTCGAAGCCTAGCAGGCCGAGTGGCAGGTGAATATAGCCCTGGATCTTGGGCCCTAGCACGTCCACATCGGTTGTATCAGCGGTTTTCATCACATGTCACGATCTTCTGTGGGCTTAGCACCGGACATGCCAGAGCGATAAAGCCCTGTATGTTGTTGCCCATCAAGTAGCCTTAGCTGTGACGGCGCAGAGTTGCCCCCGGATGGAGCGGCGTGTAGGCAAATTGCGCCGGGCACGCGGCTAGAATTGCCACTTGCCTTGTCAGAACCCAGGCGCGCGCTCTTTCAACCTCAGCACAAGCGTCATACCGAAGCTCGCCAAACGGGTTACACGCCCTGCAAATTCTTCAAGATCAGCAACTTCATGGACATGACCATTTGGCAAGGTGTCTCTGGGAGGGCGCCCAGAAACGCTTCGTTTGGGGGAGTGCCGAATGGAAAGGAGGAACCAAACCACCAGTCAGGATCGCCGATTAAGCTGGGGGAGTAATCCGCCGATAACTAGAGAGTTTACCAAGAGCCCTGGATGGTCCAGGCATCCGATCTCATTGAGCTATGTCCGTTTCAGCGAGCGACGCCGAGGCAGTCGATTTCCTGATCGCTCTGATTTACGAACGATCTCGCATTCGGTTGCACGAAGGGAAGCACCCGCTGATTCGCGCCCGTTTGGGCAAGCGGCTGCGGCATCATGGTTTTGAGACGCTGAGCGAGTATTGCCGCTACTTGCGGCAAAGCGGAGATGAGGCGGAGATGACGCAGGTGATCGACTCGCTGACGACTAATTACACGATGTTTCTGCGTGAACGGGAGCATTTCGATTTCATGATCGAAGAGGCGCTCCCGACTATTCTGATGCCCCACCAGAAGCAATTTCAGATTTGGAGTTCGGCCTGTGCTACTGGGGAAGAGCCTTACAGTCTCGCTATTTATCTGGCCGAGAATTACCCGCTGGAAGCGGGATGGGATTGGCGGATTTTGGCGACTGACATATCAACCCGAGCCCTGAGCCAGGCGATGCAGGCGGTTTATCCTGCCGAGCGACTCCAAAGCGTGCCGCAGGAATGGCTGCGGCGGTACTTTCAGCGAGGGCAGAACCGGTGGAGCGGGTATTACCGGGTCAAGGATTTCCTCCAAGCCCGCATTGAATTCAAGCATCTAAACTTGCTCGGGGACTATGAGTTCGGGACTCGGTTCCCACTGATATTCTGCCGTAACGTCATGATCTACTTTGACCGCGCGACACAACAGCAGCTTGGCCGCAAGCTATGTCCGATGCTGGCCGGGCAAGGCTTTTTGCTGGTGGGGCATTCGGAAAGCCTGAATGGACTGGATCTGCCCCTGCGATGTCGTCGCCCGAGCATCTATCAAAAGAACTGAGCGAATGCACCTGTGTGGCTTACATCGCAGCGAAGACAGAGTGATCGTCGGCATCGCCGAACTAGCCGTTTCGAGCAATCCGCAAGTGACCCTGATGACGTATTCCCTGGGCTCGTGCTTGGGGGTGGCGATCTACGACCCGGCGGTGCGGGTCGGCGGGTTGCTCCACTTGATGCTGCCCGATTCGAAAATCGACCCGGTCAAAGGAGCAGCCCGCCCGGGCATGTTCGTGGACACGGGAATTCCAGCTCTGTTTCGGGGCGCCTACAACCTCGGGGCGGACAAGCGGCGGCTCCTCATTTATGTGGCCGGGGGCGCACAGGTCATGGACGATTCAGGCTACTTCAGCATTGGCAAGCGCAACTACGAAGCTTTAACAGCTCTTCTCAACCGGCACGGGCTGAGGATTTGCGCGGAACAAGTCGGCGGTTTCAAGAATCGGACGCTCTGTCTCAATCTACGGTCAGGAGACGTTTCCTTGCGGATCTCCGGCCAAACGAAAGAAGTGCCGCTATGTTAGGCTTGGACGACTATATTGACCGGGTCAAAGACCTACCCCCTGCCCCGCGGCTGCTGCCGGAACTGCTCAGTTTGCTGGGCGATCCGGATGTCGACAGCAGCCGGGTGGTCGCACTGATCAGCTACGACCCCGCGTTGACGGCCCATGTGCTCCGATTATGCAACAGCGCGCTCCTGGCCGCGCAGCATCCTGTCAGCGACCTGCAGGAAGCGGTGGTCCGGCTTGGTTTTGAACAGATTTATCGGTTGGTCGCGGCCGTCTGCGGCTCGCGTCAGCTCAGCTCCCGCCAGAAGGGATATGGGATACGGGACGGCGAACTCTGGGAACACTCGGTTACGGCCGCGGTAGCCTCTCAATTAATCGCGCGCGATCTGGGCGAAGACGCCAACCTCGTCTTCACCACCGGTCTGCTGCATGACATTGGCAAAATCGTTCTTTCGGAAGCGCTCGAAAACAGATACGTCCAGCTCATCGAAGAGGTGGAACAGAACCAGCAGTCGCTGCTCGAAACGGAGAGGATCCTCCTGGGCGTGCAGCATGCCGAGATCGGGGGGCGTTTGCTGGAACGGTGGAACTTCCCGAGCAATCTGACGACCGCGGTTTGCCATCACCATGATCCGGCCAACGCCAACGATCATAGCCGGCTGGCTTCGATGATCTATCTGGGCAATATGATCGCCTATTTCATGGGTTCAGGTTACGGCCATCCGGCCTTCGCCTTGCGCGGGCGGGCCGAGGCGCTCGAGATCCTGCGGATTTCGGGAGACCAGCTGCCGCGCTACATGATCCAAACTCACGACGAGATCAACGCCTTGCAGGTCCTTTACCGGATCGCTCACTGATATGGCCGGCAAACGCATCCGCACCTTGGTGGTGGACGACTCCGCCCTGGTGCGCCGGGCTGTCGCGGAAAGCCTGGCCCGGGATCCGGAGATTGAAGTGGTCGGCACCGCTCCGGACCCGTACGTAGCGCGAGACCAGATTTTGGCGCTGTGTCCGGACGTGATGACCCTCGATATCGAGATGCCCCGAATGGACGGCCTGACCTTTCTCAAGATCATGATGAAACACCGGCCGATGCCCGTGGTGATCATGAGTTCACTGACCGAGGCGGGATCGGCCAAAGCCCTGGAAGCGATACAAGCCGGCGCAGTCGAAGTCATCTCGAAGCCAACCGGCTCATTTTCCGTTCATGAGGATGGGGCCCGCCTCGCGGAGAAGATCAAGGCGGCGGCGCAAGCGCGCATCATTTCTCCAATCGCTACGACCAGCCGCCCGGCCGCGGTCCATTCCGGCAACTCCCCTGCTCCACGACGCTACCCGGCGCGGCAATTGATCTTGATGGGCGCCTCGACGGGCGGGACGGAAGCCTTGACCCAGATCCTGACGCACTTGTCGCCTGACTTGCCCGGCATCTGCATTGTCCAACACATCCCGGCCCATTTCTCACTGGCTTTCGCCCGGCGGTTGAACGAACTGTCACGCCTGGAAGTGCGAGAAGCAGCCGACGGAGACACGATCGAGCCTGGGCTGGCGTTGGTGGCCCCAGGCGGACGCCATCTGCTCCTGCGATGGACCGGTTCCCATTATTGCGTTCGGCTCAGCGACGGGCCCCTGATTCATTATCAGCGTCCGGCGGTCGACGTCCTGTTTGACTCCGCCGTCAAGAGTGGGGCCGCCCCGTCCACGCTCGGACTGCTCCTGACGGGAATGGGAGCGGATGGGGCTGCAGGATTGCTTCATCTGCGCGAGGGGGGAGCGACGACGGCGGCGCAGGACGAGCGGACGTCAGTGGTTTTTGGCATGCCGCGCGAAGCGATCAAGCTTGGAGCAGCCGAACGGGTGCTCGGGCTGGAAGACATGGCGCAGGAGATCGAGCGCTACGCCAGCGCTCACGCGACGACCTAAGTCGGGACGATCCAACGATCGCTACCGCAGATAATCGAGCAGCGACAGGTTGAGGATCTTGGCGCCGGTTTGCAGCGCTGCCTGGTAAGCCGTCTGGGTTTGTCCCAGCCGGACAAGCGTTTCCGCGAGATCGGCATCGGCTTCACTTGAAACACTCTTCTCCAGCGAGGAGGAACGGACCTCGGCCATGGCCGCAGAGGCTTCGAGACGGCCCTGAATGCTGGCATTGGATGCGACGTGAAAGAGGAGGTTCTCTTCGTCTTGTTCCAGTTGAGGCCGGTCTGAGGCCGCGACGGCAGCCGAGTCATTCGCGACCAGGTGATTTTGCAGTGAGATCAGGTGATTGAAAAGATCGGCGCCCGCCCGACTGTCGGCAATCAACCCGCGCGGCCCACTGCCGGACGAATTTGATCCGACCGTTTGGGCGGCGAGGGTGACACCTTCGGCCATTTCGACCTCAGAGACCTCGGTGTTGCCGCCATAACTGACGCTGGCGACCGTGCCGTCTGCATTCTCGGTTGCGGTAAAAGGCGGTTGATCTGACTGGGTCCCAGCGAAGAGATAATTGCCGTTGTTCTTGGTATTGCCCAATTGCACGGCTTGTTTGAGCAATTGGGTCACTTCGGCGGCGTAGCTGGCCATTTCTTCCGGCGATTTCAAGCCGTCCGCCAGGACCGCGATCTCCCCGGCGCGATCGGAAATGCGTTTGAGGGACTGAATGGCGCCATAGGTCGCTTCGGCCACCCGCTTTTGCGAATCGATGTTGCGCTGGTATTGGGCGACAGCGTTCGCCTCGCTCTGCCAATTGACGACACGGCCCATCGCGACCGGATTTTCTTCCAGGGTGCGCATGCTCTGGCCGCTGGCGGCTTGATTTTGGAGCCGCGTTTGGCGGGAAGAAAGCGAACCGAGCTGATTGATCAGGTCACTGCTGAAAGAGTTGGAAGTCACGCGCATACTCATTCACCTCACCGTTTGAGATCGACCACCGTTTGGAGCATATCGTCGACGACTGTCAGCAAGCGCGCGGAGGCTTGAAAGGCGCGCTGGAATCGAGTCAGGTCGGTCATTTCCTCATCGAGGGAAACGCCACTGATCGAGTCGCGCTGCCGCAAGAGCATGCTCTGCACAACGCCCTGATCGGCGATTTGGCTGTCGACGGCTGACATCGCCTGGCCAAAGGCAGTCGCGACCCCGCTGTATCCCTGCGTGAAAGTCTGGTTATTCAAACTGGCGTGGCTCTTCTGGCTCAGCTGGGCCAAAGCGAGGGCCACGCGGTTGTTGCCGGACGCTCCGGGAGCAGAAGCGCCCTGGAGGAGCGATGGGTCGTTCACCAGGGCGGTATTGACCGCGATATCGCCGGCATCGGTGCCGGTGAAAAAATTGGCGCCGGTGCTTCCGGACAGCCCATATCCCCCGCTATGGATCGCGTTGACTTCGGTGATGAGCAGGTTAGCCAGCGAATTCACCTGGTTGCGGAGATCCGCCACCGCCCCATCCCGGGCTTCCATCGTGCCCTGAATCCTGCCGGCGGTGAGGGAGAGCGGTGTAGCGCTCGACGAGGCTTGGACCATCAATTGCCCGCCGCCGGCATCATAAGTCTCGAGCGTATCGCTCACCTGCACGCCCGAAACCATTAACGTGCCGGCGATAGAGACGTTGACGGTTCCATTGCCGCCATCGGACAGGTCCACTTTGGCTAGCTTGGACAGTTGCTCGATCTGGCTCTGCCGCATATCGCGCAGATCATTGGCCGATCCAGGAGCGCCCAACTCAGTGCGGCTGATCTGGTCGTTGAGTTGAGCGATTTGTGAAAGGAGCGTATTGGCGCTGGCCACGTCCTCGCTGACGGTTGCGTTCAAGGAATCGTTGAGCTGATCCAGGCGCCGGTCGATCTGGTTGAAATGAGTCGTCAGATCCGCGGCTTTCATCAGGACGCTTTGCCGCTCCGCCAATGATGCCGGATCGGTCGACCAGCTTTGGAAACCGCCGAACAGGTCAGAAAGGTCGTCCGCCAGGCTATGCGAACTGCCGACCGAGCTGGCGGCCGCGCCCGCTTCCGTGCCTGTGCCGACCCGATCCAATTCCTGCCCCAAGCCGGATTCAGCCAGTTGAAGGGCTGATTGCTGGGCCTCGAGTGAGCCTGTGACACTGATCTCGTCCTGGATTTGCAGATCGAGGACATCGCTTCGCAAACGGACGATGGCGACGGCCTCCGCGCCGGTCCCTTGTGGGCCGAGGACGCCGTGGACGGTCGGAGAGGTGACAATACTAAGCCGCTGCCGGGCATAGGCCGGATTATTGATATTGGCCAGGTTCTGCCCGGCCACTTCCACGCCTTGCCGGCCGGTGATCAGCGCCCGGGTGCCTGTGTTGAGCAATCCAAAAAGGCCTGGCATAACTTATCCTACGGCTTCATAGAGTGACCGCGGAGCAGCCGCCGGCCCAAAGACCGTTCCGGCCTGGGTGTAAATCGGGCTGGAAGTCGCCGGGAACAATGTGCCCATGAAGCGCTCCATCATCTGGACCATGCGCGCGAGCAAGAGATGGTTCTGCCGCGAACGCTGCTGGATGCGCACCAACAGTTCGTTGTTCTCCTGGACGAGGGCTTGGAGCAGCGGACGATACTCTTCCGGCAGCTTGGGAATCATCACGGCAAAGGTGGCGTGCTCACTTAGCCCAAGGAACTGGGCGAGCGCACGCTGGCACTTCTCGCGCTGCTGACGGCCGGTTTGAATGATGCCGCCCTGGGTTTCGATTTCGGCAATGGACTGGAGCAAGTTGTCGGTCTGCCGCCGCATGACCAGGTCCTGGTGGCAATCGAGGCGCGCAAGCATCTCGCCGTATTGCTGGAGTTCCTCGCGGAGGGCGCTAATTAAATCTTGAAGCTTCTCAATCATACCTCTTGTGAGTCTGAGCGTGGCCCAGGGCGGTTGGACCTGCCGGGGCTGGCTGGGAGGCCTTGGGCTCCTCGCCGGTTTTGATTTGGTGCTGTAATTGTTGTTCGAGGCTGCGGGCCAGGCCAAACGATCCGGAGCGACTGACCTGATCCGCGAGCTGGTTCGTGATGAGATCCTTGTAAATATCCCCAGCGACCGACGAGGTGTTGAACTTGGATTGAAACACCGGCTTCTGCGCTTCGGAGAAAATTTGCCGCAAGAGAACCGCCTCAAATTGGCGGCTCACTTCGGCCAGCTTCTCACCGGGGGGACAGGTCGAATGAGCCAACTTTTCCAAGGGAACCTGGTTGGCACCGATGCGGGAATGGACTTCGAGGCTCATCGCATGATCAATTCGGCCTGCAAAGCACCGGCCTGCTTCATGGCTTGAAAGATGGCCATCATGTCGCGCGGGGTGACCCCAATGGCATTCAACCCGGCCGCCACTTTCTCAATCGTGGGCATGTCCGCTAAAGGGATGAGGGCGCCTTTGGGCTCGTTCACCGTCGTATCCGTCCGCGGCGTGACCGCGGTGGTTCCAGTCTGACTGAGGCTGTTGGGCTGGGACACATCCAGCGTGGAAGCGATGCTGATAGTCAACTCGCCGTGAGAGACCGCGCAGTTGGATATCCTGATTTTTGAGGTGGCCACGATCGTCCCGGTGCGTTCATTGATGATCACCCGCGCCGGCACATCCGGCGTGACCTCGATCGCTTCAATCCGCGCCAGGAAGTCAATGGGCGCCTGGGCGTGTCCTTCCGGGACGCGCACTCGCACGGAAGTCGAATCGATCGCTTCGGCGCTGGCCGGAAACGCTTCGTTAATCGCGGCGGCCATGCGGGAAGCCGAAGTAAAGTCCGGGCTGCGCAGGAGCAATTCGAGATTGCCGTTGTGGACAATGGCGGTCGGGATCTCCTTTTCCACCAACGCACCGGCCGAGATCTGCGCCACCGTCGGATGATTCTTTTGGACCGTCGCGCCGCCCGCGCCACCCGCTCCGCCGATGAAGCCACCAACCGCCAGGGCGCCCTGCGCCACGGCATATACTTTGCCATCCGCGCCCAAGAGGGGCGCTTGCAGAAGCACGCCGCCTTGGAGGCTCTTGGCATCGCCCATCGCCGAGACGGTGACGTCCAGGCGAGTGCCGTTTTTGACAAAAGCTGGGATGTCGGCCGTGACCATCACCGCCGCCACATTCTTCGATTGCAGCGTGGCCGCAGGCACATTGATGCCAAATCGCTGCAGCATATTGGCGACGCTTTGGACGGTGAAGGCCAGGTTTTTGTCGCCGTCGCCGGCCAAGCCCGTGACCAGGCCGTAGCCGACCAATTGGTTGTCACGCGCGCCGGCGATCATGGCCAGATCTTTGATCCGCGAGCCGGCCAGGGCGGTGGGAGCACCGAGCGCCAGAAAAGCCGTGAGGATCTGGAATCCAATCACCCGCCGTTGGCGCCAACGCGAGGGGCGACCGCCAGCCGGGCGAAGCCGGAGTGCGAGATGCAGGAGGAACGAAGGGATCATCGGGCAGAGAAAAATCAAAATGGTGTCAGTTTGTCCAAGATTCGAGTGAACCATCCCTTGCGTTGCGAATCGGAGACGCTGCCCTTGGAAACATAGCGGATGGTGGCGTCAGCCACATTGTAGCTGAAGACCGTATTGTTCGATTGGACATCCTCGCTTCGGACGACTCCGCGCAGGACAGCGTCCTGCGTCTCACCGGCAAACGAAGTTTGGCGCGTGCCTTCGATGACCAAATTGCCATTAGGCAGAATATCGACGACCTTGACCGCGATCCGGGCGGTGATCCGTTCCGAATTGTTGATCTGGCCACCGCCGCTGAAGTCCTGTTTACCGCTCAACTTGAGGGCGGGCAACTGGCCGTTCTTCGTCAACAAGCCGCTGGCGGTGGGGGCGTAGAAAAAGCTGCTGATACTCGCATCCACGCCGCTGCTCTTGGCGGTTTTGGTGCTGTTATCCTTGCTGGCGGTGTTGCTTTCCTGCACGACAATGGTGAGGATATCGCCCACCGCGTGGGCGCGCTTGTCGCTCACCATCGAAGTGGAGGTTGATTCCTTCCAAAGCGACTGCGCCGAAGCGGCGCCCGCCAGGCTGGAGCACAACAAAGCCAATAGGACGCGCCTAGAGGGCGACCAGGATCGTTTCCTCATTTTGAACCTTTCCTCTAAATTCACGCTTCGATTTAAGATTGCGGGCCCGAACCATCTGCCCGGGCACTCCGTCTTCCAGAACTTCTGCTTTCACTGAAATGGTCATGCCTCCCTGCTGAATGAGCGCTTCGACGACTCGGCCTCGCTGCACCACCGGACGCAACCGGAGCGATCGCACGCTCAGAGGCGCTCCCGCCGGAAGGTTTTCAGCCAACTCGATCGACGCATCGCCGCGATTCAACGTCGCAATCGCATCTCGCAGCGTCAGAATATCCCGCCGTTCCTTGGCCACATCCGCGCGGTCGAGCGATTGCCCGCGCTGCAATGCGGAACCAGCCACCCAGATATCGCGCCAGATGCGCGCTTGGACCGGGACCTGCCAGTTGCCAAGCAAAGCCTGACCGGCCCGCAGTTCGAACCGGACCACAAAGTTGGGGGTAATGCCAGCAGTAGGCAGGTCCAGCAAGTTGAGGCTAAAAGGTTCGTCCGCGATCGGCGCGCTGACCCACGGCCTGGTAAAGCGAAGTTCCAGATCCCCCCGATCTTTGACGAATTCCTGCTGCAACGTGGCTGTCAACAGTTCCTTGATCTCGGTCTCTTCGAGCAGACGCATTCGGCGGGCGATACGAATCTGAGCCGCCCCTGTCCAGTTGGTCGGGGTGAGATCGGGGACGGCCTGGCGAATGAGAGTGGTCACTTGCGACCGAGTTAGAATCAAGGCCTGGCCGACAGCCGGCGCGTTGGTCAAGCGAATATGGGGCAGAATCGTGGCCGCGACCTCGGCGACTTCGTTGAGATAAACGCCGCCGGATTGGCTCAAGCTTTGCGGCAAAAGCCGCCAGGCTGGGAGATCGCTCGCCGGCACTGGCTCGGCAAAAGACTGGAGCAGGCGGATCGAGAGCAGGATGAATCCAAATAGGCCGAATTTCATTTGATGGCAAGTAAAGCCGGCGAACTGGAGGGCCGCGGGTTAGTCTTCAAGGGCGAGAGACGGGTTAGCCGCGGCGGAGATTATTGCTCAATCCCATCATTTCATCAGAGGCCTGGACGGCCCTGGAATTCACTTCATAGGCACGCTGCGCGACGATCATGTTGACCATTTCCTCGACCACCTTCACGTTCGACATTTCCAAATAGCCTTGCTGCAGCTCCCCAAAGCCGTTCTCACCGGGATTGCCCAGTTCAGCCGCTCCCGAAGCGCTCGTCTCCCGAAAGAGGTTTCGGCCCAGACTCTGCAGTCCAGCCGGGTTGGCGAAGCGCACCGTCTGGACGCGGAAACTCTGATTGCCACTCGGGCCGGTGGTCGTGACTTCACCGGTGGGAGAGATGGAGATGGAGGTGGTCCCGGCAGGAATGGGCTGAAATCCGCCCTGTAAGGCCAAACCATCACTCGTCGTGATGCGACCATCGGATGCGGTCTTGAGAGCGCCGTCGCGGGTGTAAGCGCGGCTGCCATCGGGCAGTTGCACTTCAAAAAAGCCATCGCCTTGAATGGCCACATCGAGCCGCTCGCCCGTCTGGGTCAATTCGCCGGTGGTAAACACCTTGGAAGTGGCGACCAGGCGTGAGCCGTGTCCGATCTGGACGCCGGTGGGCAGCTGGTTGCCGCCGCCTTGGTCGGCCCCGGGCGTGCGAGAGGTCTGATAAAGAAGATCCTGGAACTCCGCTTTGTCCTTTTTGAAACCGGTGGTGTTAACGTTGGCGAGATTATTGGCAATGATGTCGAGATTGGTCTGCTGAGACTGCATTCCCGCCGCGGAAGAGTAGAGCGCGCGTAGCATAGGTCAGATTACTGTGGATGGCCCAGTTCAGAAATCGCTCGGCCCATGCGCTCATCCTGGAGCTGGATGATGCGCTGATTGGCCTCGTAACCCCGCATCACGGAAATGAGATTGGCCATTTCCACAACCGCGGTTGCATTTGATCCCTCGAGGAATCCCTGCCGCACCGAAGGCTGTCGGACTTCGATCGGGGTCAGTTTCGGATTCTGGGCAATAAAATAACCGGCGCTCGTCGGCGTCAGCAGCTCGGGATGTTGAAAGTCCACCACGCGCAACTTGCCGCGCACCTCGCTCCCCTGGCTGATCTCGCCGGCTTCGGAGACGCTGATGGGTGTCGAATCGTTCAAATCGATGTGGATCGGGCCGCCGTCGCCCAAGACCGGGTGACCGTCCTTCGTCGTTAACCCGCCCTGCGCATCGATCTTAAAGGAACCATCCCGGGTGTAGGCGGTGGAACCATTCGCCAACTGCACGGCAAAGAAACCCGTCCCTTCCAGGGCGAGGTCCGTTTTGGACGAAGTCAACTGGAGTTCGCCCGGAAGGAAATTGGTCGATGACTCGGCGCGCGTAAGGGAAAACGGTTGCGGAGCCATGGTGGCCATGCGCGAACTCAAACCCGCTTGCACGGCGGCAAAAGACAGATCCTGCTTCTTGTAGCCTGGAAGCCCGCTCGCGGCCAAGTTATCGGAGATGACCTCTTGCCAGCGGGTGTTGGCATTTAATGCCGACGCGGCTTGATAAAGACTGACATTCACGACCTTTTTGCCGAGCAGCGGTTGTGCCACCCTCGCAAACCCCGCTTCCAGTGAGATATACGGGCATCCCTTGCCCGGTAGAGGGAAGAACCTGCCCCCTCCCCGCCCCGGAACCGACACATTTTTCTCGGTCCTCCGAACCGTGACGGCCGCGCGCTCGACCGCGCCGCCGCCATGTGGCCGAGAGGCAAGAGATCAGCGGAAACCGTCGAAGACAGAAGCCCTGCCTTAGATCGAAGGCAGGTCGATGAAAAGGCCCTCGAACGTTAGCCCGTGGGCAACGGAGAGCGGACAACCGCCAAACCGTTAATAAACGCAGTCCAACTCGATCACATGACCACACGCGCATTGAATGCGAATGCGGCTGATCTGATCTCCATTGCGTTCAAGGGCGACACTCGGCGCGGTCCCAGCGCAGGCATGCGCGGCGGGCGCGGAAGCGGCAGGCTTAGTCGGCAGAATCGGGGTCAGGCCGATGCTGTCCGGGAGCGGTTGGAAGGCAGTGGTCGAGGCAGTCTCGCTCACGGGACGCGAGCACCTGGCGACAGTTAGAGGAGTGAAGGTGGCAGGCATAACACTTACTGCGCGGCAGCACGGGAGCCGGGTTTGATCTTCAACAACACTGTTACGCGCCGGTTGCTCTCATCATCCGGTTGGAGGTCAGGGATGGGCACGGTGGCGGCATAAGCGGCGACACGGCGGATCTGGGTTTCTCCGACATGGTGCTCCAGCAACTTGCGGCGAGCTGCATTGGCTCGATCGGCGGACAGTTCCCAATCACCGTAGTCGGGCGACTTGGCTTGTCGGCCATTCTCGGTGTGGCCTTCGATTTCCACATTGAACGAAGAGCTGAACCGCGCCACCTCCCAAGCCACCGTGGAAATGACCCACGAGCCATATTCGGTGAACTGGGCGGTATCCGGTTCAAAGATCGGCTTGCGATTGCGATCGAAGATGCTGACGCGCATGCCATCGGGCATCATTTCCATCTTGATGGGAGTGTCATCGGGAGCGTCCGGATTGCTTTGCATCAGAGTCTTGGCGACGTCCTCGGCAATGCGACGAAGCATGTTCAATTCAACGGCCGAGGCGGAATCGAAATTGCCGGAACTGGATTTGACCGCCGACACGTCTTTGGCCGGAATGATCCCGGTGGATTCCTTGGTCACGGACGAAAACGGGTTGCGAAAAGCTCGTTCGACCGCCTCTTTAATGCGTTGATCTTGCGAGCTGAGCCACAAGACCAGGAACAACGCCATCATCGCTGTGACGAAGTCGGCATAAGCCACCTTCCAGGCGCCACCGTGATGTCCATGTTTCTTGGCCATGCGAGACTACTTGCCGGGCGACGAGACGCCTTTCAGCATGTTTTCAAGTTCATCCGCTTCCGGTTTCACTTCGCTGCTCAAGCCGCGCCGGGCCATTTCGACAGCCATGATTGGCGCCATCCCGCCGGCAAAGCCGACCACCGCGGTCGCGATGCAGCGGGAGTAGGCCATTTCCGCGGCACTCAGGAATGCCATATTGACGGCCAGAGGGTTGAGAAAACCGTAGGAGATCAAGATGCCAAGAAACGTTCCGACGAGGGCGGCAGCGACGTGATGGCCGATTTCTTCGATGGGGCCGGCGATGGAGCCCATCGTGATCACGATGCCCAAAACCGCCGCGACAATCCCGAACCCAGGCATGGCGTCGGCCGTCTTCGTCAAGACGTCGATGGGACGATGGTGCTCGTCCTCCATGCTGCTCAATTCCGTTTCCAATAACAGCTTGAGCTGGTCAGGCTTGACCTTGCCATCGATGATCGGGCGCAAACCGCCGCAGAGCAACTCCACCGCATGGGGGTTCTTAATGAAGCTCGGATACTTGACGAAAATGCTGCTCGTGGTCGGATTCATGACGTGCTCCTCCAGGGCGATCATGCCGTTGCGCCGACCGAGCATGAACAGTTCGTAGAGGGCTTTGAGCAACTCCTCGTAAGCGGCCCGGCCATAACGAGCGCCTTTGAGCGAGCCGGTCAACTGCTTCATCAGATCGATTAACACCTTCTTCGGCGACATGATCACCATGGCCCCCCCGGCCGCTCCGCAGATAACCACGAATTCGGCAACCTGCACCAGGGCGCCCACATGGCCGCCCGCCATCATGAACCCGCCGATGACGGACGCCAGGACGATCAGTGAACCAACAATGACGATCATGGCATTTCCAGGTCCGGCTGCTCCTCAAGATCCGAGCGAGCCTTGCTTATCCAGGAAGGATCGAATCGCCAGGATAGCCTGGGCGTGAATCTGACAAATGCGGGATTCGGTGACGCCAAACGCCTCCGCAATCTCGCGCAGCCGCATATCTTCAAAATAGTAAAGCGCCAGCACCTTGCGCTGCGCATCCGGGAGCCGTTGCAGACGCTCGGCGATCAGTCCCGCCAATTCACGCCGGGCTGCACAGTCCACCGGGTCCTGTTGGCTGTCGTCCGCGATACTCTCGTAACGGCTGGTTTCGCCTGCTTCGTCCCGGCCCGCGGCCGAATCGAGACAGACAAACGTGGCCGGCCGAATCTCCTCGAGCAGACTCTCGTACTCCGAAAGGCTCAACTTAAGCGCGCGAGCTACTTCCGGCGCCGTGGGCACTTCCCCTTTCTGCTGCTCGAGTTCCTGCATCACCGTTTGCACTTTGCGCGCCTTGTCGTGGACTGATCGAGGAACCCAGTCCAGCCGGCGCAACTCGTCGAAAACCGCCCCGCGCACGCGGATGCGGGCGTAAGCTTCAAAGGAACTGCCGCCGTTTGGATTGAAATTGCGAATGGCGTTAAGCAGGCCAACCAAGCCGGAGCTATAGAGATCATCCACGTCCACGTGGGCTGGCAGCGTCATCGCCAGGCGGCCAACGACCGTGCGAACCAACGGCAAATGCTGGCGGACCAGATCTTCTTCCGCGGCGCTGCCGGCAGGAACGCGATAACGAAGGCGCGACATCCGTGGCGCGCTCATGGGAACATCCGCGCGCGTTCTGGGAGCTCGGACAAGGGTTGCCATACTTTAAGGTTAAGATTTAGAGGGAAGACCGGCCGAGGCGGCCTCAGCCAACTTGGCCTCAGCGGCCAGTTTCTGCTGATAAATTTCGTGGAGGCTGTTCACCCAGACGCGGGCCCACCACCGGAGCAACAGCCCACCGCAAACGGAGGCGACACTGGCCCGCCAAATCATCAGCGGCCAGCTGCTGTTCTGCACGTAGCCAAATACCAATCCAATCGCGAATCCAAGGAGACCGCCCGCAATCATGAACTTCTTCATATGGTCTGCGTCATGAAGGCCTAGCAAGCGGTCTGCCAGCACACGTTTGCGAAAAAGTTGAAGAAAACAGGCCTATTTCCGAGGGAATTGACGCCCGAGGATCTGTTCCGGAGTCGCCTCTGTCCAATCTCCGGGAATATTCTGCCCTGCGCTTAGAAATCGGACGGAGAAATTTGTGCCGAGAACGAAGTTCCAGAGTTTACCCCAACGCGGCTCTTCATCCAGATGGCTGAAGATCAAGTCGGTCAACGGAAGGGCGGAAAACGCGCGCAACTGCGTGAGCAGGAGCGGCAATTCGTAGGCCGCATTTAGGACCAGATGCACCTGGGCATGAGGCAGTTGTCCGATTTGCCCAGCCAACTGCCCGATGGCTGCAGTGTCGTGAGCGCTGACGCCGGGCAGGTCGACAAAAAGAAGATCTCCTTCTTCTGCCTCCAACTCCTCCTTGGTAGGAATCGATCGGATGACCGGGACGCCGAGGATCTCGCCGTAAACACTCAGACTCTCCGCGGTATTAGCCGTTCGTCCGTCCAAGCGCCAAACCGAGGCCTTCCGCCCCTCAAGCAATACGCTTTGCGCCAGCCATTTACACAAGCAGACAGTCTTGCCGACCCCCGGAGGACCAACCAACACGTGCGTCCCGACCGTATCATGCCGGCCCGGAGCCGTCCGGTGCCAGACTCGCCGCAACACTGCCGCTGCCAGCTCCAGCTCGCGCGCAAATGACTCCGGCGGAATCTCGCCATGGACGCCCCGCAGTTCCTCGATCACTCTCGCCGCGTGAACCGGCAATAACCCACTCGTCTCCAGGAAACCGCCCACGCGCCAGTCGCCGCTCGAGAGCGGCACGCGATTGGTCGGAAGCGGCTCCGTCGCCGGCGGCGCTTCTGGCATCAGGGAAGCAAGCGGCAGGGATGCCTCTATGGGCTCGGTCGGAGCCCCGGCGCATTCCATTTTCTGCCGGATAGCCAACATCTCCTGGCGGAGCACTGCCAGAGGATCATTTTCTGGCGCAGGCTCGGCTGGAGGCGTCTCGGGGATGCACGCCAGCACCTCAATGCGGCGCTTCTGCCAGAGTCGCGAGATGCCCTCAGGAGGCAAGGGCCGCACGTTCAGCACCAAGGCCTGAGGCCCGAGCTGGGTTCGGATTTGACTGACCGCGTCGGCGGCCGACTCTGCGATGAATGTATGGACCTGCATCGGTTAATGTTCTCCCAACTCACTCCAGACTGGGGACCACGGCTGTGCTTTGGATTTCGACCCGCGCGGGCAGTTCCGCGTAGGAGAGGACGGCTAGATCCGAGAAGGTGCTTTCAAAGAACCGACGGAAAGCCAAACGAATCTGCGGCGCACAGAGCACCAAAGGCGGATGCCCCGCCGAAAGCAGCTGTTGAAAGTGTTTGGAAAGAGAATCGACAATGTGCCGCGCCAACCGAGGATCGAGGAGCAGCGAAATTTCGGTCGGGGACTGGCGGACGCCTTGGGCGATCTGCTGCTCCAAGCGCGGATCCAACGTGACGGCACGGAGGGGGCCACCCTCGGTTTGAAATGGCTTCACCAACTGCGGCCCAAGGGCCTTTCGAGCGTGCTCAGAGAGTTCATCCGGATTCTTGGAGACAGAGGCGTAATCGCTCACCTTCTCCAGGATGCCCGCGAGATTGCGGATCGAGATTCCCTCCGCGAGCAGATTCTGGAGGATGCGCTGGATATGGCCGACCGTGAGCTGGGCTGGGATCAGCTCATTGACGACCGTTGGGTGGGTCTGCTTGAGATTGTCGAGCAGCAATTGGACATCCTGACGGCTCAGGATTTCGTGGCAATGCCTCTTGATCGTTTCGAGGAGATGGGTGGCCAGCACAGATGGGGCATCCACCACCGTGTAGCCATTCGCCTCAGCCTTTTTCCGTTCCACCTCCGTGACCCATGTAGCGGGCAACTGGAAGACCGGCTCGACCGTGGGAACTCCTTTCAGGGCCACCTTGGTGTTAGTCGCGTTCATCGCCAGCCAATGATTGGGCATGACCGTCCCGTTGGCCACTGGCTCGCCCTTCAACTGAAATCGATATTCATTCGCCCCGATCTGCAAGTTATCGCGCAAACGAATCGGAGGGACGATCAACCCCATTTCCTGGGCAAAGTTCCGGCGCACACCTGTCACTCGCTCCAGCAAGTCGCCGCCCCGACGGGTATCGGCCAACGAAACCAGTCCGTATCCTAATTCGATCTGCAAGGCGTCCACATTCAGCAGGCTTTCGAGCTTCTCGCCTGGCCCGTGGGCGGCTGTTGGGCTGGCGGTGGCGCCTGGGGCGTCCTTAGCCCCGGCTTTGGCTGCAGCTTCCGCGGTCGCCGCCGCCTTGGGACTGTGCGATCTCAACTGATAAGCGATGACGCCGGTAACGGCGGCCAGGACGAAAAAGGGCAGAGTAGGCAGGCCGGGGACGGTCGCAAGGACCGCCAGCATCACGCTCAGAATCTTCAGAGCGCGCGGATAGTAAAAGAGCTGATTGCTGATCTCGTGGCCGAGGCTGTTGCGGGAAGCGGCCCGAGTCACCAACAGACCGGCGGCCATGGAGGTAATCAAGGCCGGCACCTGCGAGACCAAGCCATCGCCGATCGAGAGCAAAGTGAAGCGCTGTAATGACTCGGTCACGGTCATGCCGCGTTGGATAATGCCGATGGCAAAACCGCCGATAACATTGATCAGAGTAATGAGCAATGCCGCCACCGCATCGCCGCGGACGAATTTGCTGGCACCATCCATGGCTCCATAGAAGTCCGCTTCTTGCTCGATGCGCTGGCGTTTGGTTCGAGCTTCGCTCTCGTTGATGACACCGGCGCTCAATTCGGCGTCGATGGCCATTTGTTTGCCGGGCATGCCATCCAAGGTGAATCGCGCCGCCACTTCCGCAATTCGGCCCGCCCCCTTGGTGATCACGACGAAGTTGATCAACACCAGGATGAGGAAAACCACCAAACCAACCACATAGTTGCTTCGGACAACGAAATTACCGAATGCCTCGATGATGTGCCCGGCATAGCCGTCCAGCAGGATCAGGCGCGTCGACGCCACGTTCAGAGCCAGTCGGAACAACGTGATAAACAAAAGGAGGGTCGGGAAAGCGGTAAAGTCCGCCGCCTCGTCCAGATACAGGATGATCAGCAGGACGAGCAGCGAGATCGCAATGCTGAGCGTCAACAGCAGATCCAACAGCACCGGCGGGACGGGCAAGATGAGCAGAAGGACGGTGCCGAATACTCCGAGGATCAACCAGAGATCGCCCTGCCGAAAGAGTTTGCTCAGATTGAAGGGCGCCCGGCTCATGAATCAAGACTCGCCTCCGCGAGCGGCCTGAAGTGACCGGCAGAAGCTGCCGCGCGCCCGGCAAGCAGGTCCCAGGCGCAAGGTCTAAACCACCGATCCGACAGGTTGATCATCCGTTCGCTCTAGTCGCAGGTGCCTGAGTCTCAACTGTTTGATTCTCCTGAGCGTAATATCGATACCGGTTCATTCGGTAGACATACGCGAGCACTTCTGCGACCGCGACATAGAGCTGAGCAGGAATCTCTCCACCCACTCGGCCATACTTGAACATCATCCGCGCCAGAGGTTTGTTCTCGATGATGGGCACCTGATGGCGGGCGGCAATCTCACGGATGCGCAGGGCGTTGAGCCGACTACCCTTCGCGATGATCTTAGGTGCCCGCATTGTCTTCCGGTCATACCGCAACGCCACCGCCAGGTGAGTCGGGTTGGTCACGACCACGTCCGCTTTCGGGATCTCCAACAGCATTTGGCGGACGGTCTTCGTCCGCCGCCGCCGTTGTCGGGCTTTGACTTGCGGATTGCCTTCGCTGTTCTTCGCCTCGTCGCGAACTTCCTCCCGCGTCATCATCAGATCCCGATTGGTCCGCCAGAAGTTGTAGGCGTAGTCGAGGACGGCCAGCAGCATCAGACTCATGACGACCCGCCACGTGATGCTCAAGGCAGCATCCGCGACGAAGCTGGCAGTTCCGGCCACGCTAGTCGCAGAATAGAGCGTGGCGTCGGTCAGGATGCTCATCACCTTGGAATAGGAGAGACCAATCACGACCAGCAGCTTTAAAGCGGAAATCCCGGTCGGAACCAGCGCTCGCGCCGAGAAGATGCGTTTAAGGCCCTCAACCGGATCGAGCCGTGCCCAATTCGGGGTCAAGGCTTCAGAAGACGTTTGAAACCGGTTTTGAATGCCGCCGGCCAGCAGACCGCCGACGGCCGAACCAACCAGGATGGGCGCAACACAAGCCGCCACGACCAGCGCTGCCCGCACCGAATAATGCGGCAAGGCCTCCATGGTAATTGGGATTTCATGGAGATGCCCGAGAATGGAGGTTTGGCAGAGGACCAACTGCCGCCACAGGTCAGGGCCAGCCATCTTGAGGGCCAGGAGCCCGGCAAGCAAAACAAAGACAGTTTGGACCTCCGCGCTGCGGGCGATCTGCCCCCGCTTGACTGCCTCTTCGAGCCGCCGCGGTGTGGCTTGTTCTGTCTTTTCGCCGGCGTGTTCGGACATAAGCGACCCGGATCGTCAGGCTCCCCCAGCCGCGCCAATCAGCTGCATGACCCGCAGGGTGTCCTCCGGCAAGCGGCGAAGATAATTCAAGATGTGTTGGCCCATGAACATTGAAGTGGATCCAAAAACCATCAAGCCAATCAACGTGCGCACGGGAAAACTCTCCGCAAAGACATTCATCTGAGGCACCGCCCGGCCCAGCATGGAGAACACCAATGAAATCACGAATGAAACCCCTATGATCGGCGCCGAGATTTGCACCGCCACCGTGAAAATCGCTCCGGTTCGGCGCAGGATGTCATTGAAGAGGGCGGCGCTCAGGTGCGCTCCTCCGACCGGCACCAGCAGATAACTGCGCTGGAGCGCAGCGATCATCCAGTGGTGCAGATCGAGGCTGAACCAGAGCATCACCGCCATCCAATAGAGGATCATCCCCGGCACCGGGGATTGGGAATTGGTTAAGGGGTTGAATTGGCCCGTCATGCTCAAGCCCATTTCGGTGCCAACGATGTTGCCGGCGGTATCCAACGCGAAGAAGATGAACCGGCAGACAAACCCGAGCAGCAAGCCCACCGCGACCTCAGTGACTAACAGTCGGACCACCGACCACAGGGAAAGCGTTTCGAGGGAAGCGACCGGGAGAAAGGGCGCCAGCAGGATGGCAATCATTACCCCAAACAGAACCCTCAGCTTCACCGGAAACTCCTTCATGGAGACGACCGGCAGCGACGAGAGCAAGGCCCCGACGCGGGCGAACACCAGGAGCCAGGTCGAGACGACGTGCATGTCCATGGTCGGTGGTGCCCAGGGGCATCGCTGCCGTTCAACGAACCATCTGCGGGATCTTCTCGATCATGGCCCGAGTAAACTCGATTTGAGAACGCAGCATCCAGGGAAGCAAGAGAATCAGCAGGGCGACTAACCCGAGGGCCTTCGGGACGAAGCTGAGCGTCTGTTCGTGAATCGAGGTCACTGCCTGGAAGAGGCTGATGGCCAACCCGATCACCAGGCCGGTCAGAAGGATGGGCGCCGCCAGAGCGACCGCCTGAAACATCAGGCTTTTGATCAGTTCGACTGCGAATTCGGGGGTCATAAATCAACCAAAGCTGAGGACGAGGGAGCGAATCACCAGATCCCAACCATCGACCAAGACGAAGAGCAGGATTTTCAAGGGCAAAGCAATACTGGCCGGCGGCATCATCATCATCCCCATGCTCATCAGCACCGTCGCTACGACCAAATCGATCAAAATAAAGGGCACAAACAGGAGAAAGCCCATCTGGAACGCCGTGCGCAATTCACTCAAAATGAATCCGGGCACGACAACCTTGAGCGGGAGTTTATCCGGACTGGTTGGCGGCAGCTTGCCAAGAGCCACAAACAGCTCCACATCTTTCGAGCGCGCTTGCTTGAGCATGAATGACCGAATCGGCTTGCTCGCTTCCTCCAAGGCAACCTCACTGGTAATCTGCTTAGCCATGTAAGGCTGCAGAGCATGCTCATCGATCTGAGACCAGACCGGGGCCATGATAAAGTAAGTAATGAAGAGCGCTAAACCGATGATAATCTGATTCGCGGGAGTGCCTTGCAGCGACAATGCCGACCGGACAAACGACAGGACAATCACAATCCGCGTAAAACAAGTCGTCAGCAGCACAATCGAAGGGGCCACGCTCAGGAGGGTAATCGCGAAGAGGATCTTAATCCCGACGTCGACATCCTGCGGTTGCTGGGCCGCTTCCATCCCCACGCTCAAACGAAAGGGAGCCAGGCCGACGCCGACGGCATTTGTCGTGGCTTTGGCCGGCGGAAGGACCTGAGCCGCCAGCGGGACGGCTGTCACCATCAGTGTCAACAGAAACAGTCCAGCCCAAATTGGCCAGCGTCCCCCGGCGCAATATCCGACTGAGGCGGAGCGATTCAATGGGGTCCAGCTCATGGCTTGCGGGCCAGCAATTGAGTCAGCAGCCCGGCGAAACCAAGCTCGTTGCTCACCGGGGATGCGACAGCGGCAGGCGTCGACTCCGGCTCGGCCGGTGGCAAAGCGGTCAGGAGGGAGACCCCGGTCGGAGACGCGGCCACCAGCATGCGCTGTTCTTCGTAACCAACCACAAAGAGCGTGTGCCGTTGGCCAAGGGATCGAGCTTCGCAAATGGCTAACTTGGTTACCCGTCCGCGGCGGGCAGCGACTCTTTCCCAGTTCCGGTAGAGCCACAATCCGCCAAAGAACAGAGCCAGCACCAGGCCAAGGCCGCCGAGAACCCGCAGGAACGACAGCGCGGCGGAGGAGCCGGAATCAGCCAGAGCCAACTGCGCCGGGGCGTTGGTTTCACCGGCAAAGGTAGGGCCGGCCCAGCACAGCCAAATGGCGATACTGCAGGTTCTCATTCGCGGGAGACGAGCAGTTCGGTGATCTTGAGACCAAAGCGGTTCTCCACCACGACGACTTCCCCGCGAGCGATGAGCTTCTCGTTCACCTGCAGTTCGACCGGGGCATCCGCCAGGTTGTCGAGCTGGACTACTGACCCGGCGTTCAGCTGGAGCACTTCGCGCATGGGCAGCTGACACGAACCCAAACGGACGGTCAGTTGCACTGGGACGTCCAATAAAATGTCCAGGTTTTGGGGGGAGTCTTGAAGCGAGTTCACAATACACTTAGGTGGGTAACGTTCGGGACAGTTCCACTGCAGAGTGGCCGTCGGCGGAACCGAGCCGTCCGACGAAGCGCGGGATTTTGGCCAACCGCAATTGAACGCCTGTCGCAAAGTCTGCCGGCAACGGGATGACGTCGCCGACTTTGAGTTGAGTCAGCTTGCGGGCCGAGACGGTGATGCCGGGAAAGTCGGCAACCACTGGCACCTTGATATCATCAAAATCACGGCTCCACTTTGGTTTGCCGCCGTTGGCCGGGATCGCCTCTTCATTATGCTGATTGAGCTTCTGGCTCAGTCCGCGGATGAGAGGTTCGAGGGTGGTGTAGGGAAAGCCGATCTGGATCGGCTCGACGCAATCCCCCATCCGCGCCTCCATGGAAAGGGCAAGCATGACCGCGTCCGGCTGGGAGGTCTGCAGGAATCGACCGCTGTTCTCGTGCCCGAGCAGCACCGGCCTTAACTCCTGGATCTTTCCCCAGTGATTGCACCATTCGCCGATAACAAGCCGGACAGCCTGCTCGAGCAAAGCCATTTCAATCTCACTCAAGTCGCGATTGACTGAGATGGAATGACCGGGGCCGCCCATCAGGCGGTCAATGATGGTCAAACCCAAGCGAGGATTGACGTCGAGAATGCAAATGCCCCTTAACGGATCGACTTTGAACAAAGTCAGATGACAAGGATTGGGCAAGCCATCGATGAATTTCTGATACGTCATGGTTTGCAGCTGGGACATCTGCAACCCGAATTCGACCCGCAGATAAATCGAGAGGCGAGCGGCCAGGGCTTGAATGAAGGCCTCGTGCTGCAGCCGCAGCTTGCGGAGCTCGTTGGCCGAGAGAAACACCGGGCAACGGAAATCATACGGCTGAATGCTGTCCCGCGGCTGACTCTTCTTCGGCCCATCCGCCTGATGAACGACCGCGCTACTCTCCTGCTCGGCGACTTGCGCCAAGAGGCGTTCGACTTCGGCCTGTGACAGAACCTCTTTCTCCGCAGCTTGGGAAGTCGGCAAGTCCATGTCCTCTCACTGAATTGCGAACTCGGTCAGATACAACTCGGAGACGATGCCATCGCCGATGACGTTGTTGAAAACAGAAATCAGTTCCGTCCGGATTAAATTGCGCGCTCCCGGTTTTTCCAGATCAGCGATCGTTTTGGTGGCGAGCACGCCCGCGGCTACGTCCCTCAATTCGGGGTCGTTCTTGTCAATCAAGTCCTTCAAGTTCGAGTGGGTGCTGACGAGGGTAAGGTTGGCCAGCAGATAACGAGTTCCCATCGTTCCAGCGATGTTCACCAGGACCTTGCCGCCGAGCGGCACTACGAACTTCGACTTGCCAATTTCCGGCGCGCCTTCCCCGTGGGCAGAGTGGCCTTCGCCTTTGGCAGGCGCCTTGGCCGCTGGCGTCTCTTTGGGCTCCGTTTTGAGCTTCGGTAGCAGGAAGAAAACGGTGGTCACGTAGGCCAACACGGGCATGAGGATGACATTGAGGCCCAGCGGCAGCCAGTTCATCAGGCCGCCCGACGCCGCCGGCGCCGCTCCGGCCGACGCTCCTTCCGCGGGAGCTTTGGGAGCCTCAGCCTCTTTGCTAGCCTCAGGGCGAGAAGTGGCCATAGACAGAATCAGCGTTTCAGGTTGACGAGTTCCTGGAGCAATTCATCACTGGTCGTGATGACGCGAGCACTCGCCTGGAAGCCGCGCTGAGTCGTGATCAAATTGGCGAACTCTTCGGTCAAGTCGACGTTGGAAAGCTCCAGCGTTCCGGTTTGGATTTGGCCCAATCCCGACGTGCCAGGCGCTTCGGTTTGAGGAGTCGCGCCGCCCAACGGGCCGGCATCATTAATCCCGGAATAGATACTGTTGCCCTGCTTGACCAACGCTTGCGGGTTCTGAAAATTCTGGAGGAGAATCTGACCGCGAACGAACTGGGTATTGTCGGAGAGCCGGACGGTGATCTTCCCGGCTTGATCGATGCTAAAGCCCTGGACGGTGGCGGTGGGACTGGAGGTGGCGGGGCGGCCTGTGCCATCAATCTGGATATCGCCACGAGTGGCCAAGGTCCCGTCGCTATAACCTTGCACGCGCAATCCGCTGTTGGTCACCAGGTAACCGGTATCGTCGACCCGAAAATCGCCGGCCCGAGTCGCATACTCGTGATCGTCAATCGTGTCCTTCACCACAAAGAAGCCGTCGCCGGAAATGGCGAGATCCGTTTGGACGCCTGTCCGGGCAGTCGAACCGGGATCGTAAATGTTCTTGATGGCGGTGGTGGACACGCCTGTGCCCACCTGCATGGCCGGTGTCCCCTGCCCTGAGCTGGGCGCTTGCAGTGTCTGGCTGAGTGCGTCCGCGAAATCGGCGCGGGCGGCCTTAAACGCGATCGTGTTGGAATTGGCAATGTTGTTGCCAATGACGTCCATCTTAGTTTGAAACTGGCGAAGGCCACTGACCCCCGAGTTAAGCGATCCTAGCATAGTATTACGGTGTTGGTGTTAAACTGCCATCGAGAGCAGGCGTAATTGTGATGACCTGACTCAAGTCGAACTTCTGTCCATCTACGATGAGTTTCGGCGTCCCTGCCTCGATCTGCACGGCCGTGACGGCACCCTGCAAAACCACGTCGGGCGTAGCTTGCAGTTCCACGGTCTTTCCCAACAATCCATTCGCCTGCAACATGGCCATGTCGGCCTGCATGGACTTGGACTGTTCCAGCGCACTAAACTGCGCCATCTGCGCGATAAACTCGGTGTCCTTCTGCGGATTGAGCGGATCCTGCGTTGTCATCTGCGCCACGAGGAGCTGGAGGAAATCTTCTTGCCCGAGGACTTGGAGCGGAACTCGGGTCGAGCCCGCCGTATAGTCGTTCGATATGCCGCTAGCTGGTGAAATATCCATATTCTTTAAGCCCACGATTCGAGCAGTCGATGAGGCGCCCGCGCCCGGGGTCGTATGCGCCCGGCCGGGGTCCGATTGGCTCGTGGTGCGGGGACTTCCGTCGGTTCAAAGCGGGGCGGCGTCTCGGAAGGGTTCTTCTGATGATGAAAGGCGCTGTTTGCATCAAACTGTCCGGGCGAATGGTGCAGCCATTCGTATCCCGTCCCGAGCGAGGCAGCCAACGGCGCCAGCCTCACGCCTGAGGATGACAACGCCTGTTGAAGCTGACCCCATTCCGCGTTGAGCGCGTCAAAGTTGCCTCGCTCGCAGCGGGCGTGTGCTTCGACTTGGCCATCGTGCCAGCGCAACTGGAGGAGAATCTCCGTCTGGTTATCGGGCTTGAGCACCACAGAAAGGCGTTCCGCCTTTGCGCTGACAAGTTTCACCTCAGTCTCGATCTGCTGAAATAGTCGCTCGTGGTTCGGCGAATTGAATTTGATCGGCTCTTCGCTTGTCGATTCCAGGCCGGCCAACTTGATCTGCGGACTGTCCACCCGACCCACGACGCCGGCAGCGTCACTTTCCTTTCGTGCCAACTTCTCCCCGACCTCCAGAGAGCGAGCCACGGTCTTCTGGCCAGGCGGTTCTGCTACCATCGTGGAGCCGCCCGGCAAATCCTGCTCGTGCGAGGGGGCAAACTCGTACCTGTTAGCAGCATATTTCATTTGATGCTGACTCTGAGCAGCAGACGTGCCACGGCCTCTTTCCTCATTTTCAACCCCTTCGCCCCAGACCCTCTCCTGCGGCCCAGGCCGTTCCATCAGTTCTCCGCTCGGACGCACCGTCCGCCACTCGGTAATTCTTACCGGATACGTCGCCGGGTCCGGTCGAGATCCGCGGCTTGGCTCGGCACGATCTTGCCGGGCTTCGTCTTGGCCCTTGGCGGGCACGGTTCTGGCCGCATCCTTGTTGAGACCAACGGTGCTGCGGCTTCCAGCGTTGGCCGCCAGGCCAGGGGAATCGGTCGCCTTTGGACCAGTTACGGCGTCACCGGTTACCCTGCTGGAGGCCCTTCGGACCTCCTCGCGAGGCGGCGAATCGGACTGGCGATCGGTCGTTCCTTTCTCGCTGGAATCCGATCCATGGTTGGACGCTTGTCGGCGCAACGGTTCGTCGGTTGCCAAAGCATCAGGCGCTGCCTGAGTTTCGCCATCGCGGCTGGCGGTTGAAGCCGGAACAACATCGCTTGCGGCCAACTGCTCGGACGCGACGGTTTGTTGGGGATCGGGCTTGAGTGAATCGCCGGTCGAAGTGGACGCAACGGAAGGCGGCTCCGGCTCCTTCTGGACTTGGCCAAGGATGGCATGGTCGTTCGCCCCTCCAGCAACGCCCCCCTCTCTCGCGGCCAGAGCGCCCAAAGCCGCCGGCGGCTGCCCCGCCATCTCCTCGGCAGCTTCGGTCGCAGGACGATCAGCCCGGGCGAGGCCAATCCCAGCCCGCGGTGTCACCAAAAAAATCGGCGATTCGGAGCTGCTCTTGTCGACCTCAGCCAACTCAACCCCGGAAGCTGGCGCCGCCGTCAGGATCAGTGCGGAGGAACGAGCGATCCCCAGTGCGGGCCCGACCGGCACTCGGCGCTCGAGGTTGGAAGCTGTTCCCGAAGCCAGAGAGCGCTCGCTCGAACTTGGGCCATCTCGGTGTTTTGCCTGAGGTAGAACCTCCTGGCTCTCTTTCAGCGGGCGAACGGGTTGCCGATCCACCAGGCTGTCCTTGACGAAATGACTTTCGGACTCGGCTGGAACGGTCACCGAGCGACCAACGGCGGCTTGGACTGAAGCGGGCCTCTCCGGCTCTTTCGATGGCTCCGTCACGAGAGCTGACATCCGCTTCGCTTGACCCGGACGCGGTGCAACCAAGGCCTCGGCTTCACCGATTGACAATCGCGCGGTCCGATCATCCGCCTGGGTCAGATCCGCTCGGACCAGATGGTCCACTCGCGCTGGGTCTTGCGGTTCCGGCGTCCGCGAGACGGGAGCGCTGCCTGATTCGATTGTCGGCTGCGCAGGGGCCGGGGCCGTTTCGATCGAGGGCGAAAGGGTCACCCCTTCGTGCCGAGTGCTTGGCTGGGACTGAGCCGTTCCATTCGCGGAGGTCTTCATTTCCAAGTCGGTCCCAGCCGGCGCTGAGATCGGATTGGGAGTTGGGGCTTCCGGCGACACTGCCAGCGTTGGCGACGCCTGAGTCGCGCCGCGACTGATCGGCACAACATCTCCCGTAGAAGCCCCAGCCGTGATGGGTCCGGGGATGCTTGCCAGTGGGGGCACAAAACGCCCTGCCTGGGTTGGTGTCACGCGGGTTGGCGCGGAGCCTGTGTCAGAAGGAGGCCGGGAGTGATCGGTCGAAACGTCCGCACCAGCGATCTCTCTTTCGCGCAATTCGGTGGTGGCGCGTTCTCGCGAGACGGTCGGGGCAGGCAGGTCCCTGCTCAGCTTGGGCAATGTCGTCGGCACGGTTCCGTTGACGGTCACATGGTCGATCGCCGGGGGAGCGATCGATGCTAATACGGGCGGGAATTGCCTGCAGCGAACGGGCGTTGCCAAGCGGAAGCGGGTTGAGTTGGCGGCCCCTGGCCGACCCAGCTGGATCCTCCACAGGGCGGATGAGAGGGTGCGACCCCGCGCGCTCCGCGGGAACCTCAGCCGTGCCCTTCGGATGTCGGGGCTCTGACCGAACCGTGTCTTCTTTGCCCGAGGAGGACTCGGAACTTTGGCCCTCAATGGGCACAAACACTGGACCAACGTCTTCACGTTCGATCGAAGCAGGGACCTGATGGCCGCGAACTTCTGTGGTCGCAGAGCTCGCGAACTCAGCTCGGGCCGGCGCCTCGGGTGCCGGTGCGGTCAGTTCGTCGCCGGTCGGCGGGTCACTTTGCTTCGGCGGCCGGGTGTCGGTCTCAACCGGAGTGACTTCTGCCCCGGCAGGCTCTTGAACTGCCTCGTCGATTACCGCAGGCGTAAGAGCAGGCGTAAGAGCAGGCGCCTCCTCCCCGATCCTTGCGCGGAGTAGCTCGACTCGAGGATCTGTGGAGACCAGTTGCATCAGCACCTCCCGGGACCGGGAATCAGATCGCACCGGAGTTCGGTCGGACCGCCCCGGCGGACGAGATGGAGGCTCACGCTCCACCCTGGGAGCCGACTGCGCGGACCCGCCGGTCTCGAGCGACAGGTCGGGCACGGGAACGGGAACGGCAGAGGCGGCGTCGGTTTGAACGACTTTGCCAGTCGGGGTCGACGGTTGATGTCGGAACTGCACTGGAGCGCCGCCAGTCTCAACCTCGGTTGGGACCAATATCGGCCGGGGGCTTAGCCGGCGTCCTTCCGAGGTTGCAGGACCAGACGAGGTTGTCTCCATTGGCCGGCGGGTCGAGCCAGCCATATCAGTCACGATTTCTTGCTCATGCTTCGCCCGCCTCTCTTCCTCGCTCTTCGCCGGATCGGCGGCAGGAGTCTGAGACATCGGCACCCTGGAACCCGGTCGGCGCGGCTCGATATGTGGATGGTCAGCAGGGCCAGAGCCGCTCGCGGCCGGCGGCGGCGGCGAATCCGAGAAGGCGGATGGTGCATCGCCCGGGGCGCTCGTGGAGGCGTCACTTTCTGTATGGTTGGCTGGCTGGGGGCCGGTTGATTCGACCGTCGCAGCGGCAAGCAAGGGGAGCGGAGCAATCAGCGCCTCGACACCCGCGGCCGAGCTTCCCGGAAGATAGAGCGCAACGGTCGTCTGCGCAGCGGGGAGATCCTCGGCTTCCGTCGCAGCTTCGAGATCGGGATCAATTGGACTCTCGCTGGCCGCGGCAGTCCGCGGGCTGGGAGGCTCGGGCCATGAAGGGGCGACGAGACCAGGCGTGCGGGTCAAACGATCCGTGTTGTCTTTTCGGACCCGGCCAGGCTGCCCGTTTTCACTGCGATGACTATGGCCTATGGTGCTGGCCTTATCCTGGCCAACCGCCGGGGGCAGAGGGCTGGTAGCCCGCCAACTGGAATATGGAGCGGTCGGAACAACGGCCAGGCCGGGCGCCTCCGCGACGCCTGGACCGGCTAAGACATCATCGGCCTTAGCCAATTGCCCAACCTCGATGGCCGGCCCCAGGCTCGCTTCCGGCACCAAAGCGCCAGCGTTGAGTTCAGCCACCGGTGGACTCGGGACTTCGGCTTCGGCCGGGGCGACGCCGAGCGCGGCTCCGACCAGGGCCTGGAACAGACCATTCGGAAGCGCCTCCCCCGAGGAGTCGCTTTCGGGTGCAGCCGGTGTCGTCAGAGCAGTGGGAACGAAGGCGCCGTCGGCAGTGGGAAAAGAACCATCAGCGACGGGGAAGGCGGCGATGTTCATCGCGAGATAGAAGTCGTGGTATTGGGGACAACGAGCCGCAGGCGCTCGGAGAGGTTGGCGGCTAACTTGGCATCAGATTCGCCCCGGCTCCCCATCATCTCGAGGAGCGGACCTCTTTCCGCATCTCGCATTGAGCCGAAGATTTTAACCAGGGTCCCCTCATCCATTTGGCGCAGGATGGGCACGGCATTCTCGGGCGCCATGCCGGCATAGAGCTTGGCCAGTTTCTTCAGGTTGCCCGCTTCCTGCTCCTGGATTCGAGTTACGTTCTTATCGAACTCCACCTGGAGAGCGTGGACGTTCTGGGTCAGCTGGTTCAGTTCCTGACGTTCGGTCAGGAGGCGGGCACTCAATTCGTTGAGCTGCTTTTCTTTCTCCGTCAACGCTTCACGTTCATGCTTCAGCTCACCGATCAACTGGTCAATTTCCGGATTCTGAAATGTCCAGGACGGTCCGTCGATCTTGGCAGGCCGTTCGGCGGAGTCGGTTTCGGCCGCTCGCTGTGGGTGCCAGCAAAGCACGGTGGTGAGCAGATACAGGATCAACCCCAGGCTGCTGGCGATCCATTTGGACTGAAGCAGTTTCATAGTCGGGCGGCGGACAAATGCTTCCCAAATTGCAGAGGCATCAAAAGGCGTCTCTGGGCAAGGTCATCAAGCGCGCTTTGCTCTGCGCGGTTCAAATCGCGCGCGTAGGCGAGTTTTTGCCGGTGAAGATGCTGCTCGACCGCTTCGCGCGCCTGCCGGGCAAGGAGAACTGACTGCAGGCTCTTGTTGACGGCGAGTTCACATTTGTTGAGAGCCGCCACTGCTTGGCGCTCCTGCTCGGTCAATCGATAGTTGCACCTCTGCCACTGTTGGAGAGAGCCCGCGCTGCAGCCCTGGCTGACTTCGCGATTCCATCGCGACCACCATTCCGCCTGAGCCTGATGCACCTCTTCGAGCTGAGTGATGGCCTGCTGCCGCTCAGCGAGGGCGCGCGCATAGAGCTCGAGGGCTTGCTGCTCTTCACGTTGGCGCAAGGTGAAGACAGCTTGGAGAGAGTAGCGAAAACGCTTCATGAGGCTGATCGATTAGGGGCTTTCGGGCCGTCGACATCTGCCGCCGCCATCGTTCGGGCCAGCATCGTCCATGTTTGCGCCAGCGGTTGCCCTTCGTTGACCGACTGGCGGAGAAATTTCTTCATCGGCTCATGCAACCTGATCGCATGGTCGATGGCCGCATTGCTCCCGGCCGGATAAGCGCCGATATTAATCAAGTCCTGGCTTTTTCGATAAACCGCCATCGCTTCCCGCGCCCTGCCCGCCAATTGCAGTTGCTCCGGGCTGCTCAGATCACGCGTCAAACGGCTGACGCTTTCGAGAACGTCAATCGCCGGATAGTGATTCTGCGTGGCCAGTTCGCGGGTCAAGACGATATGTCCATCCAGGATCGAGCGGACGGCATCCGCGATCGGGTCGTTCATATCATCGGCCTCCACCAGGACGGTGAACAAACCGGTAATGGAACCAGCTTCGCCGGTCCCGGCCCGCTCAAGCAATTGCGGGAGCAGAGAAAAAACCGACGGCGTATAGCCGCGGGTTGCCGGCGGCTCGCCCACCGCCAGCCCGATCTCACGTTGAGCTGTGGCAAAGCGCGTGACCGAATCCATCATCAGGAGCACGTTCTTGCCGGCGGCGCGAAAATGCTCGGCGATGGCCATGGCAACAAACGCTCCTTTCAAACGCGCCAAAGCGGGCTGATTGGAAGTGGCGACCACCACCACCGATTTGCGCCGGCCGGTTTCGTCCAGGTCCTTTTCGAGGAACTCCCGCACCTCACGACCTCGCTCGCCGATGAGAGCAATCACGTTGACATCCGCCTCCGCCCGGCTGGCGATCATCCCCAAGAGAGTCGATTTGCCGACGCCGCTGCCCGCAAAAATGCCCAGGCGCTGCCCACGACCACAGGGCGTGAAAGCGTCGATAGCCTTGATCCCCGTTTCGAACACGCGGCCAATCCGCTGCCGTTTGAGAGGGTGTGGTGGCAGGAGGTTGACACTTGCCTTCCGGTCCGCCGCGATCGGGCCGCCGCCGTCGATGGGATTGCCCAATCCGTCCAGCACGCGACCGCACAGGCTCTCGCCCACCGGGACCTGTAAAGGCGCCCCCAGCGCAATCACTTCGCTGCCCGGATGGATGCCGTGGACTTCCCCCAGGGGCATCAACAGCACATGATTGTTTCGAAAACCAACCACCTCGGCAAGCGTGGTGCCGTCATGCCGCGCGGATTCGATGCGGCAGACTTCGCCCACCGCGGCGAGTGGGCCTTCGGATTCGATCACCAGCCCGATCAACTGCACGACGCGTCCGCGATTCTCCAGAATCGACGCGCGCTGCACACGTTGAAGCACATGCGCCAGCCGATGAGAAGGAGCCGCGTGACGGGCAGGCGCGCCGGCCGCGGGCGAAGCCGCACCGGCAGCAGCCGCTTCGATTCGGTTGGTTGTTTCCTTCTGCATAGCTCGGCAACCGCATCAATCAGAACCGCTCGGATCAAGCTCACGAGCCAAGCGACTCTCGCAGCAATTGCAGCTTGGTTTCACGTCGGCCATCAATCGTCCCGAAGCGCGTTTGCACAATGCAGCCTCCTCGGGTCACTTCGCGGCCCCCCTGCAAGCGGAGCTTTTCCCCGCCAATCTCGCTGACGAGCAGAGGTGAGTTAGCTCGTTGCAGGAGTTCCAGATCCTCGGCGTGTAACAGAACCGTCAGCTCGCTGGTCGCGTCGACGCGTTCCAGCGCCTCGCGCACCGTCGCTTCGACCAACTCGGCCGTCACTGGCAGACCAGCCATGACCTTCTGGGCCGCTTCCAATGCTATCGTGACCAAAGTGCTCTCGTACTCCTTGGCCAGCTGCGGCAACAACTGGCGGAGCGATTGAAGGACGCCATTTTGCAGTTCGAGCAGTTCCGCCCGTTGACGCAACAATTGCTCGCTCAGCGCCTTTTCTCCAGCCCGGCGGCCGCGCTCAAAAGCCGCCTCCTCGCGCTCTTGGAGCTGGCGCCCGAGATCTGCCGGCGCACCCGGGATGGCGATGCGAACGTCTTTCGGCGGGCGTTGGAAGTGAATTTTATCAGGCGAGGACTTCATCTTTCTTCCCTCCCCCCTGTCCGAGGTCGATCTCGCCTTCGGATTCGAGCCGGCGGACGACTTCGATAATGCGGTTTTGGGCGGCCTCGATGTCGCGGAGCTTGAGCGGTCCCATAAAGCTGATTTCTTCGTTGACGGTCTCGGCAGCCCGCTTGGAGATACACCCGAGCAAAGCCGTTTTGAGCGTCTCGCTGGCGGTCTTGAGCGCCACTGCCAGATCGCGCATATCGACTTCGCGAAGGATCTTCTGGAGCGCGGCGGGTTCGAGAGCAGCCACGTCTTCGAAGGTGAACATCTTCTGGCGGATTGCCTGGCCCAGTTCGGGATGGCGCTCCTCAATCGCGATCAGGAGCGACTTGCTCACGTTCTTGTCCAGGGCATTCAGCAGGTCAGCAGCGTTCTTGACCCCACCAGTCTGACGCATCGCCCGGGTATGCTTCCCACCCAACTTCTGCACCAACACTTCGACGACCTTTTCGACCACCTCGATCGGAGTCGGCGCCAGGTTAGCGACGCGTTCAATGACCTCTTCGCGCATTTCGGGACGCAGCATGGTGACCACCTGCGAGGCTTTCTCCGCGGTCAGGTAACTGACGATCAGCGCGATGGTTTGCGGTTGCTCCTGCTTGACCAGGTTGAATACCTGCCTCGGCTCCAGGTCAGCGATCTGCTGCATCGCCGCGACCGGCGCCCGGCTGGGAGCAACCCGGCTAATGATGTTGGTCGCCTTGAACAGACCGAGGGCCTTTTCGAGTGCACTTTGAGTGAAATCCGGGCCGCCGCGCACGGAGGTGCCCGCTTCGACCGCGACCTCGGTAAATTCCTTGAGGACTTCAGCTTGCAGGTCCTGGTTCAGCATCAACAGCTTCGTCATTTCGCCCGTAATCGCCTCGATTTCGGGCTCGTCCAGGCTCTTCAGCACCTGCGCCGCGCTCTCTGCGCCCAAAAGGACCAGAAGAGCAGCCAGCTTCTGGATTTTGGTCATCTTGCCAAAATCAAGGGCCGGCGTGGGTTGAGGGGCCGGAGCGGACGACGACATACTCAGTTCTTACTTTTGACCATCCAGGACCGGATCGCCTGGGTCATATTGGTCGGGTTCTCACGAATGAGTTGGTTCAACACTTCGACCGTGACCACGCCCGGGACCGGTTTGTTGCGGTTGGGTCCAGGCTGGCCAACGCCATTGCCATGCCCGTTGTTACTGCCGGCCATTTCCTCCAAGGGAATGCCAATGGGAATGTCGGCCGCGGACGTCTTGCGGAAGGTGCGCCAGAAGAAAAACAACAAGGCCAGCGAAAGCCCGGGGTAGAGTAGATTCCGGGCGAGATCCCACCAGAACAACTGCTTCTTTTCGGTGTCGAGCTGCCGAGTCAGCTCCAGCGCCGGTTGATCATTGAAAGGCATTTCTTCGACGGTGATTTCATCCTTGCGGGTCGCGTCGTTCTCCTGGATGCCAAGCGCGCTCTGCACGATCCGCCGCAGCTTCTGCACTTCGTCCGGTGTGCGCGGCGTGACAACGCGATTGGTGCCGGTGGTCGAAACGTGGGCCGCCACAAAGACCGCCGCCGACAACCGTTTGATCCCCCCCGGATTCTGCATCATGTTGCTCACGATCCGGTTGATTTCGTATTGGTTGTTGGTGACCTTCTTGCGCGTCCGATTGTTGACGGCGCCGGTCGAGCTCATGGCCGGAGCATTCGTCTCCGTGTTGGCATCGGTCCCCACCCCTGGAACACCACCGCCCGAGCCCGGGCTGGTTGACTCGACATTCTCATCGTTGACCGTCGCCATCCGAACCACCTGCCCTTCGGGATCGTACTTTTCCTCCGTCCGGGAAAGCGTGTCGAAATTGATGTCGGCCGCGACGCGCACCACCGCCTGGCCTGGCCCAAGCACTTTGTCGAGCATGCCTTCCGCCTTCTTGGCCAGGTACTGCTCGAAGTTCTTGCGGGCGGTCAATTG
The DNA here is from genome assembly GCA_046346765.1 of Verrucomicrobiota bacterium. Taxonomy (GTDB): domain Bacteria; phylum Verrucomicrobiota; class Verrucomicrobiia; order Limisphaerales; family SIBE01; genus JAXMHN01. The sequence continues at coordinate 89,385 of JAXMHN010000002.1, forward strand.
GGTGGAACTCAGGCCCGCGATCGAGTCATTGTCATTATTGTCGGAAAGGACATTGCCCTGGTTATCGACCACGCTCACGCTGCTGGCCGTCAAACCTTCCACCGCGTTGGCAACCAAAAACCGTATCGCCTCCACCGTCTGTGGCGCCAAAGTCGCGTTTCCGCGGACACGCACGAAGACCGAGGCGGTCGGCTTCTTTGATTGTCCACGAGCAGGCAGTTCTCCGGGATGACGATCATACCCCGGGCGCTTTCGATGCTGTCCACCTGGCCGATAGTGCGGCCCAATTCGCCTTGGACCGCCCGGAGGTAATTCAGCCCGCTGGACGAAGTCGGACAGGCCGAAATTGGGTTTGTCGAAGATCTCGAAGCCGACGCCTTCCCCGCGGGTATGCCTTTGGCGGCCAATTGCATGCGGACAACGTGGACTTTGTCCGCGGGCACGGAGATGGAGCCGCCGCTGCGGTTGACTTTGTAGGCAATCTTCGCCTCATCCAGAGCTGCAATGACCTTGGCGGCTTCGGCGTCATCGAGCTTGCCGTAAAGGAGCGCGTAATCGGCTTTGCTCGACCAGAAGATCAAGCTGCCGAGTCCGGCCATCACGACCAAAGCGGCCAAGATCAGGCTGACGCGTTGATTCAGGCCGAGCTGCTTCCAAATGGACTGCAGCTGCTGGGCGATTTGTGCTGGGCTGGGATTCATCTCGCTTTACGAGCTCAGACTTGCATGCGCATCAGCTCCTGATAGGAATCCAGCAGCTTGTTGCGGACTTCGACCATGAGTTGGAAAGAGACGCTCGCCTCTTCCATCGCGATCATGGCCTGGTGGAGGGAAACGTCCTGGCCTTCCATCATGCCGGCGACGGCGTCGCTGGCCGCCCCTTGTTTGGCACTGACATCACTGACCATCCGGCCGAGCGTGCTCTCAAACGAGCCGGCGGGCTTCTGAACCGACTGGCCGCCTTGCAGTTCCTGGGGCCCGGATAGCTTCTGCAGTTCGGCGGTTGGAATGGCTTTCGGGCCGGCCGCGTCTCCGGGGCGCGCCATCCGGGCGGCGCGCATCTCGGGGCTGACGGCGAAGCGGAGGGAAGAAAGGGGGTCCATGCGCGCGCGCCTCGATTACCGTTTGCCAATGCTCAGCGCCTGCATCGCCATCGCGCGCGCGTTCTTGGCCACAGCCAGGTTGGCTTCGTAAGCGCGCGACGAGGCGATCAGATCGGCCATCTCTTCGTGCAAATTGATGTTCGGCATCGCCACCATCCCGTTCGCGTCCGCGTCCGGATGGCCCGGAATGTAAAGCATCTTCGCCGGGCGATGATCCTTCTCGATCCGCACCACCCGCACGCTTTGGCTCCCGCCTTCGATCGCGTTGCCCCGCTGCTCCTGGTTGAGCACACTCTCAAAAACCAGCTGCTGCCTTTGATATGGCTTCCCGTCGAGCCCACGGGTCGTGTTCATCTGGGCGACGTTCTGCGAAATGATCTCCATCCGCATCCGCTCGGCTTGCAGAGCGGAACTGGTGCTTTGAATTCCGGGCAAGAAGTCAATCATAAGCCTTAGGCAGATCGCCCTGTGATCGCCAGCCGCAGTTTCAGCAGTGAACTCGTCACCAGGTGACTCTCCACTGCGTTGGCCAGCATGTTTTGGTTCAGATTCAGCAACTCCGTTTCGAGTTCGACCGTGTTACCGTCGCGCCGCGACGAAACGGCCGCCGTGTCCGGAGTCAAGGTGGGTTTAAGAGCGGAAATCTGGTTGGCCTCCTGACCGGCCATGGCTTGGCGCAATTCGGTCACAAAGGAGGGGTTAAGATCGACCCCGGCGGTAAGTCTCAATGTTGGCGAGGTTGCTGGCGATCGCCTCATGTCGCAAAACCGTGGCGTCGAGCATCTTTTAGCTGCCACATAGTTCGGTTGGGCGAAAAAGAGAATCGATCATAGGTGCCCTGCCCTTCTACCGGAGCCTTTCCGGCGCCTGCGCCTCCGGGAACTGGCTCTCGCTCAGGCAAGTAGCCACGATGATGGTCGGGTCAACTTCAATGCGACCCTGTCGAGCAGCCATTATGCCACGGCAATATCCCCCCGAATTCACGCTCACCAATGCGAATTGAATCGGCAAATGTTCCGCCTCCTCCTCCCCGATAGGCAACCTCGCCTTGTGAACGAATTGATCCCCGGCCATTTCCGTGCTTCCAGGGGACGAATTTTTGGCCATTGCCGCGCTGGTGATCACCCGGTTCTGGTTCGACCTTCGTTCGTCCCTCTCGTTCATCCCTCCTTCGCCGCCGGTCGAAGCCAAGACGAAGGTGGGTCGAACGTAGCCCGTCCGGCGTCCGGGGTCCGGAGCAAGCACCCGGTGGACCACGGTGATCCAGTGAAGGACCACCCGTTCGATGGTTCTCAAGATGGAAATTGGGAGGGCTGAAAGCGGCGTTGCCGGGAGGCAAACGGAGGGCGCCTTAAGTTTTTCGACTGCCTGCCGATGAATGCCTCGGCGGCTGGCAGCCAGGATAGCCAGCAGGGGAAAAGGCGATGCCTCAAGCAAGTTCGCCACACGGCAAGGATGCCGTGATCAAGTAGAAACAAACCCAGCAATGGGTTGACTCAAGGAAAGAGTCGTTATGGTAATCAATACAAATACTTCCGCGTCCAGCAGTGCACGTCTCCTGTCTGAATCGTCCGCCCTTCTGAGCAAGTCCCTCGCCCGTTTGTCCTCCGGTTCGAAAATTGCGAGTCCGGAAGACGATGCCGCCGGCTTGGCTGTGTCCCTGCGTTTTGATGCGCAGATCAACCGAGTTTCGGCTGCCAACAACAACGTGGGCAACGCCATCTCGTTCAACCAAACTCAAGATGGTTTCCTGCAAAAGGTTGGCAAGGCGCTCGATCGTATGAGCGAGCTGGCGATGCTGGCTCAAGACACCACCAAATCGTCGGCCGACGTGAACCTCTATGACAAAGAGTTTCAGAAACTCGGCGATTACATCGATGATCTGGCGAAGAAGGACTTCAACGGCGTGAGCTTGTTCTCCTCGACCGGCCTGAGCGTCACGACCGACAGCGATGGCACGAAATTGTCCACCACTGGCGTGAACCTCTCGGCCAGCTCGTACACGACCGCGACCAGCGGCAACGTGGCGACGAGTTCGGCCGCAGCGACGGCCCTGACCAACGTCAAGGCTGCGATCACCCAGTTGGCCACCGATCGCGCCGAAGTCGGAGCGAACATCTCGGTCCTCAAGTCGTACGGCGAACAGCTTGGAGTGCTGAAGGATAACCTCTCCGCCGCCAACAGCCGCATCAAAGATGTGGACGTGGCCGAGGAGAGCACACAGTGTGCGCGATACAACATCCTCGTTCAGGCAGGCACGGCGATGTTGGCGCAAGCGAACGCGAGTTCACAGTCCGCACTGCGCTTGTTGCAGTAACGGACAACTCGGGTTCCCTGATCCTCAGGCGGTGCTAAACCCACCGCCCGAGATTTTTGAGCAGGGAAGAAACGCAGAAGCGGAGGGAACGGGCCTCCCGAAACTCGAGGCTAACTTCAACCTCGATCGAACCCATAACTAACTGGACGACTTGGCCGCGTTCAGGGACAGGCGGATCATAGGCCCAGCGACTCCGGCGTAAAGGCTTGGCGACCACGTTCAATCCCAGGCTCCGCAGCTCCCGCCTCCCCATAGCCACTCATGGCAATGATGCGCAGACTGGGCTTCTCCTGGCGGAGCTGTTTGGCAAGTTCAGCCCGTTCATTCCGCCTGGCGACCCGCATCGTCAACCAGGAGATCAAATTCGCCGCGGTGATTCTTCCCACACCCGAATCGCTTCGGTGCCGGTGGGGGGCTTCCCGGACTTTGTAACCCAGGCGGCTGAGGAACAAGCTGACGAAGGTGCGCATGCCCTGGTCATCCTCTACCAGCAGGATCCGTTCAAGAACCGCCTTGGAACGGAGTCTTGGTCTGGTGCCTACGGCGTATCGGCTCGCCCGGCGCCGCTGCCGGGCGATCCACTCGCAGACCAGAGCCGCCCGGAGGCACCGCCGGCGCATTCGTGCGGCTGCGCAACTGTTCGACGATGTGGCGGCGACAGCGGCCAGGCCGAGCCCATGGTCAGCCCGTTCTTCCCGTTCGACAGCTGGATCGGCCGCCGCGGCCAGATCGTCAGGGCTGAATCCGCCGCCCGTGTGGGCGACGATCAGCCGAACGAACAGGCGGGCGTTGTCGAGCTGAACCTGCGACACCGCTGGTGGTCCGCATTAAAGAAATCCCCGCGGGCGGCGTGCGTCGCGCGCGACAACGGCCAGGTGCATGAGGAGATGCTCGACCAGGCCCCGGATCCACTTCGGCGTTCAGCAGCTCCGCGGCGAGGTTGAGCTGGACATTGATGTGTTCGCCGATAATGCGGCGGAGCATCTTGGCCAGATGATTAATAATATGGCCCGATGACATCACAGGACTGGATTTGCGCGACCTGGCTGCGACCGAAACAGTCGATTCCGCGCGTCGTCCGCGGCGCGGTCACCTTCAAGCACCTGGCGGAGGAATCTGACCATTCGGGGAGAGGGCCGGCTCGTCCGGGGTATCTCGGACCGGCCCAAATCCTGCCGTCAGCAGATTGTTAAAGTCATGCGCAATCCCGCTGGCGAGCAAGCCGAGCAATTCCCGGCGCTGGCTTAGGCGCACCTGATCGCGCAAGCGATGCTCTTCCGTCACATCCTGCAACGTGCCACTGATGCAGAGCGCCCTCCCCCCTTCCCCGGTGAGGAGCCGAGTCGTGGCGCGCACCCAACGGATCATTCCCGCCGGCCGGCTGATCCGAAACTCCACCTCGCACGCGCTTTGAAGCTGGAGAGCATCCATGATGACCCGCTTGGTTCGCTCCCGGTCGAGGGGATGAATCGCGGCGAAGAAGCTGTCGGGGGTCGGGACGAACTCTTCCCGGCGCAAGCCAAAAACGCGGTAGGTGCCTTCCGACCAGCTGAGCGTCGTGCCATCGAGGTTCCAGCTCCAACTGCCCACCTGGCCGGTTCGTTCAGCCTGCTCCAGCCCCAGTTCCAATTCCCGGAAGGATTCCTCACTCCTGTGCGGCATAATTGAGTCCTGACAGAACGAGAAACGATTCACTTCCGGCCCAGAAAACGGCGAGACCAGGCACGATTCGGAGGCGGTTCTGAACGCTGAGCATCGGCTTACGACTATATCGACTGGGTAACGCGCGTCAAGAAAGCCACGCGCCCCGAGTAGAGTTCGTCTCGGGGCGGCCTGGGAGCCGTCTGCGGTCGGCCGAACGATCGTGAGGCCAGGCCCGGCCGGAGCCTCAAGACGGCGGAGTTCAGAGCTTCTCTTGGTCGCTGTTGTCCGTCCGAAGCAGGTCATCCCGCCAAGGCGGCGGCGGTCACGCGGTCGATCAGATCGGCCGCCTTTGGCAAGAGCAGCGACAGCTTCGGGAGTCGCTCGTGCAATCGGCCGACGACCTCTTCGGCCTCGAACTGGACCAGCTTGCGATACCACTGAACAAACTCCCGGCTCACGTTCGCGTCATCGCCGGAAAGAGAAAAGCGGGCGGGCGCATCAGAAACGACCGCGCACAAGACGGCGGCCGCCACGTCGGAGGGGTTACCCTGGGCCGCCAGGTGCTGCCAGAGCGGCGCGGCGGCGGCGGTCTGTCCGCTGAGCATCAAAGCCTCAGCGCGTAAGCGCTCCAACTCAGGCACCGCCGGCGCCTGCTTGAGAGATTCTTCCGTCCAGTCGAGGGCAAAGTCCCTGGTCGCCGGTTGGCGCAACGCAATTTCACCTCCGAGTTTCCAAAGGCGGGTATTCTTGGGCTCGTCCCCAATGGCCTGGTGGAGCGTGGTCAAGCCGGCGACAAAATCGCCGCGTTGGGCGAGGAACTCGGCAAACTCCAACCGGACGTAAATGGCTTCGGGAGCATCCTGGAGAGCTTGGCGGTAGCACTCGAGGGCTTCTTCGGGCTGATTCAAATTGCGCAGGCAAATGGCGAGACAGTGGGACGGGCCAGCTTTGCGGATTTCCGGATGGACGGGGGCAAGGCAGGCTGGTGGCGTTTGGCGAGGCAGGAGCGCATCTGGATGGCGGCTGGTTGATATTGCTTGGTCTCGAGCAGAGCGGGTCCTTCAAGGAGTGCATCGAAGCCGTCAGCGTCCCCTCTTTCCTGCTTCCGCCAGCGTCAAGATTGTCGATCGCCTGGCCGAAAGCTTGAGGCCGATGAGGTGGTGACGAGCTGAGGTGTAGAGGGCCTCCTTTAACTCCGGCGGCGTTTGATGGACCAGGCGGCAGCTCATCACGTCGAGGGCCTCGCTGTAGGCGTCATCCCTGGCTGCTGTTGGCCTGCTCCGCATCAACTCCAGCCCCAGATTCATTAGCAGATTGACATCGATGAGAAACTCTTCGACCGCTCTCTCCAGCAGCCGCAAGTTGCGGGCAATCTTGTCACGGTCTTTGACCAGGACCGGATCGTAGCCATAGTGACGGATAACAGCGCGGCCGAACTTGTTTTCGAGATTCCACTGTTCCCGCCGCGCCTCCACGGTCGCAAAGACCTGCTCGTGGATTCGGCCCACGTAACAGAGAGCCGGGGCGTTGCGGTAAAACCGCGGCGCTTCGTAGCCGTTGCCTTCCCGAAGGCCCACATCGATAATCGGCAGCCGCGCCGCAATCACGCCGGCCTCCTGCATCGACTCGCGCAGCAAGGCGTGCTGATCCGGCGGCAACTCTTCGTCCGCATCCAACGAGAGGACCCAATCGCCGGTGGCGTGCTTGAGCGCTTCGTTGCGGGGCGCACTGAAATCGTCCGTCCAGGGAAGGTGATATACCTGTGCGCCGAAACTCCGGGCGATGGCCACGGTGTCATCCGTCGAACCGGTATCGACGAGGATGATCTCGTCGGCCAGTCCTTGCACGGAAGCGAGACAACGCGGCAGCATCTTCTCTTCGTTTTTGGCGATCAGGCAGAGAGAGAGTTTGGGAGCGCGCTGGGCCAACGCCCGAGGCGCCGGCAGCGAAGTCGTCGGCGTGCAGGCCTGACTGGGGATGCGCGCCGACACTTTGTTGATCTGTTTCCAGCGAGGGGCCAGCCCTTTGGCCTTCTGCAGGCACTGGCGGGCAAGGGCGTGGTCGCGGGCTCTGACCGCAATCTCCGCGAGGAGTAAGTAGCCCTCGGGATGAAAAGGACGGCAGGAAATAGCATCATCGGTCGCACTCCAGGCCGCAGTCAAATCTCCGGCCGCCAAATACTCTCGCGCGGGCCGCAAATCACCGATGAGGGCCACGTTCGGCAAGCGGAAATTGGGAACCTCTCCTTTTACCTTCTGACGATGGAGTTCCTCGGCCTTCTCAGCCTGCAGGGCGAGTTCATGCAGCCAGCGGGCCGCATTGGTGGCGGTGTTGTCCCAAGTCCACTCGCGCCGGACATACTCGCTTGCCTTTTGCCCAAGAGCGCGCCCCGCTTCCGGGCTGGCGATCATCTGCCGCAAAGCCAGCTTGAGATGCAGCAACGAGGGCTCCAGCCACCAGCCGCGGCTGATCAGCTTCAGTCCACCGACCGTATCGCCAATGAAGTGGCGCTCCGCGGGGATGCGGACGGCATATTCGTCGGTGGCAAAATCATCGGTGGCGCCGCCACCGGTGACAATAACGGGCAGCCCACAAGCCATTGCCTCGAGAACGGGCAAGCCGAAGCCTTCGCTGCGATAAGGGTGGACGAGGCAATCGCAGGAGGCATAGAGCGAAACCATCTGTTCGGGTTTGAGTTCCTTGTCTAAATAGAGGATCTCGGGCGCGTCCGGGTCGGCCTGGGCAGCCCGGATTTCCTTTTCGAGCGTCTGGCCGGCATAGAAGGAACTGCCGCCAAAATCCTTGATCACCAGGCAAACGTCATCGGAGCGGCGGAAACTTTGAAGATACGCTTTCAGCAGCACGTCGGGCCCTTTCCGTTGAATGGTGCCACCGACGAAAAGGAACTTGAATGTTTTGGTTGTCTCCAGTTCCAGAGGCTCCGCGCCCGGGCCCATTCGCTTTGGATCGATGCCCAACGGCACCAGCTTCACTTTGGCGGGCGGAACACCGGCCTCCAGGTAGATGCGTTCCAGGTAGGTTGAATAAACCCAAATCTGATCGACCTCGGAAAGGCGCTGGGCCCAATCCCGCGGCAAAGCGCCATATTCCCACGGTTGCATCAGCACCCATTGGCCGCGCTGAGGCTTTTCCCAGACCGGTGGCCAGGAATGTCGGACCGTGATCTGCGAATCCTTGGGAGCCTTTCCCACCAACAGCTTCCCTATTCGCTGGAGCTCGGGATCGGTTGCAGGCCCGCTCACCGTCCGACTCGGACCGACCGGGCTGATGCGAAGCCCGTGGCCATGTGACAAGCTCTTGACCAGTTCGCGATTAACATGCGAAAGGCTGCCATAGTCCAGAAAGGCCCCTTCGAAAGCGATCGATCGCGGTTTGGCTGGAGCAGGGGCCGCCGGCGCGTGCAACTGCCGCGCCAAGGCAGCCGGCAGAACCGGGGAGAAGAACTGGCGCTCGATCTCCTGCAAGCGATGCACGACCCGTTCAGCCACGGCCTCACGGCTGTACTGGGCAGCCATCTGCCTGCGCGCAGCCATTCCTTTCTGACGCGCCTCGGCCGGATTCTGCTCCACCCGCCGCATCAATTCGCGCAGGTGGGTCAGTGAGGGATTGGCCCAACGATGTCCTTTGTAGTGCCACAATTCGGGTTCGAGCCCCTTGGCTTCGACGACTTCGTAGTCCAGGAGATACGCGTTCTCCCTGGCCATAAACTCGGTGTTCGCGCTCCAGTTAGTCGCGATCACCGGCCGTTCCATTAGCATGGCTTCATGTTGAGGGCGCCCCCACCCTTCCCCGCGGCTGGGCGCCACATAACAATCGCAAGCGAGGTAAAGCGAGGGAAGTTGGCTATGGGGAACCTGATCCGCGAGCAACTCGAGACGCGGCAACGGCTTGTTCCCAAGATTCAAAGTCCGGGCATATGCCCGGATGCGCTTCTCAAGCGCCGCCCGCGGATCTCCTTCCGGTTTAGAGAAGAGATACGTCCGGAGGAACAAGCAGACATCGTCCTCGGCGCTGAATTCCTGCAGATAGGCCGCCAAGAGGACATCCCAGCCTTTGCGGCTAGACCATTCGAAAATGGATAGAAAATTGAACCGCGCTCGGTTGGGCAGCTCCAAAGGGGAGTGTCGTCGCGGATCGAAGAAAGCAGCGTCGACCGCCCCCGGCATGACGACCAGTTTATCCCGATGGACCCCCGCCTGCGCGAACGTCTCGAGATTGAATCGGCTCGGCACCCAAACCTCATCCATCGCATTGCACGCTTCCGCCCAACCTGGCGGGATTCGGTCCGTTTCAAACATTGTCCGGCCGACGTGGTAATCGGCGTCCGGCAAGCGACGCAGGCCATTGGCGGGATTGTGGGCGACCACGATGCCGTTGCGAATCTGGGGGAAAACATCGCGAGCGACCAAGAGGGTTTGGCGCTCCTGGTCAGGCAAACCGGCGATGAACTTCTCCGAGGTCAGGCCGTTGTCATGATAGATGCCCAGGGTCATCCGGTTGGCCACCGGGAGAACAAAATTAATCGCCTCACTGGCGTAGCCACTGGGATTAAAAAAGGGCGCCAGCCAGCGGACGGGAAGCCCAACCTCAATCGACCGGCGCTCGATCGCCTTGCCCATTTGGGTGTAACGGCCGTCGTCGTGGGTCGCTGTGCTCCGAGGATTGCTGCAAATGCGAATGCCCGCGGCGCGAAGGCGGGCCGAAAAATCCAGGTCTTCGCCCATGTAGAAGCCGCGCTGATCATCCCACTTGACCCGATCGGCCACCGTCGCCTTCATGACGCACAAGCCACCTGTGACATAGATGTGGTCATCGGGTTGGCCATAGTCAAGGAGCGCATGCCCGTTGGCGCCGCCGTGCGTGGCCCAATCCCAGTAGCGAGTTCCGTTCGGATTGAGGATTCGCGGGCAGGCAATCTCCCAGTCATCCCCCAAGCTTTGAATGCCGATGATGAAGTCGGAGTGAAAGATGAAATCGTCGTCCACGACGACCAAGCGGTCGTAGCGCGCCGCCGCTGTCAGCTTGTTGCGCATCTCGCCGAGGCGGCCATTCCTGGCAGCATCCGCCGCCGGCACTTGTCCAACGTCCGCCGGGAGTCCCTCCGGCGGCGCGCCGCCAACCAGGATCTCGTAAACCGGGATTTGAAGGGCGCGGATACTCTCGATCTCACGCAAGAGTTTCGCCGGCCGCTTGCCATTGGTGATGATGCAAAACGACCAGCCCACCTCGCGCGGCCGACTGGGCGCATCCGCGGGCGGCTGCTGATCCGTGCGACCGGGAGCAGCGGACTCCGGAGTGGCGCTGCGTGGGCCGGACAGTGACGCCCGCAGTTGCACGATGATGTTCTCCAAGTCCGGATGGCTCGGGCCGAGCCGACCGGCCGCTTCATAATGCGCCAGCGCGCTCACCAAATCGTCTCCTTCCAGCGCCTTCATGCCAGCGGAGATCTCTTCCTCCTGAGCCGGGGTCAGGGCCGGTCCCTGCGCTTCCGCAGCCCTTGGCTGACAGGCGGCAAGCGCTGCGGCGGCGTCGGGTTGTCCGGCTGCAGTTCCACGACTCGCCGCAAAGCCGCCGCGGCGGTGGCGAGTCTCCGCCCTGGTTGAGGGCTTCCGCCAGCACGACGAGGACGTCGATGTCGTCCGTTTGCAGCGTCAAGAGGCGATGGCAGGTCTGGGCGCATTCCACCCACTTTGCTTGTTGAAAAAGGGCGCCGGCCAAAGAGCGAAGGGCTTCGACATCCTCGGGATGATTCTGGAGGGCAGAGCGTGCCGCCTGTTCCGCACCGAGCCAGGCGGCATTGTCGTGCCTTTGGACAGGAGCCTGCGTGGCCACCGTGAGAGCGCGCCGAAAAAAGTCCGCATGCCGCGTCGCCTGCGTCCGCCAAGCGAAAGCCTGCACTGCTTGGGAAGCGGCCGAACCGAGCTGGAGGCGCAAACTTGGATTGTCACGCAGTTGTCTGACCGCGCGGGCAAAGGCTTCCGGCCGTCGGTCGACGATCAGGGCGCTTTCCCCGTGGCGAAGATACTCAGAGACGGTGCCGCTATCCGTGGTGATAATCGCCCGCGCCATTGAAGCCGCCTCCAGGAGGGAGTTGTTGTTGCCTTCAAAATCCGAGGCGCAAACATAGGCATCGATGGAGTTGTAGAAATCCACCATCTCGTTGGCCGTGAGGAGCCGATCGCTATAGCCACAGAAGACCAACTCCACTCCCGGGATGCGGCCGAGCGGCTCAATGATCTCTTCAAAACCTTTGCGCGATCCAGAGCGGCGATTGCCCGCCCAGCCGAGACGGAGCTTGCCCGCCCCGGACAGGTCCGCCGGGGTCCGAGAGCTGAAGAATTCGGTATCGACCCCATGAGAGAGCAACTCCACCCCGGAGACGCGGGGAGCGAACAGGTGCTGCAACCGGCGGGAAACCGCGTGGACCCGTTGGAACTTTTGAACCAACAGAGCCGCCACCGGCTCCAATCCAATCGGCTGCCAGGCACAATGGGAGCGAATGCCCGTGACCCACTTCCGCGGAGTGCGAATCTGCTCGGCAGGGACCAGATTCCATTCCAGGGGGTAAATCAAATCGAAGTCGTCTTCGTTGAACTTCTGGCCTTGAAATCCCAGAGTGAAATCAAACTGATGGGCCAAAAGCGCATGGAGGGTGCGAGCGTGGCGCTCGAAAATCCAGTTTGGGACATCGGCAATGAGCAGCACGCGCGCTTTGGCGGCCGAAGCTTGGGCTTGCTTGTCCGGGCTGGTCTGGGCACTCGCTCCGTCGGCTCCGGAGATCGTGGCGGACAGGCGGCGAGCTACGTAGACTGCCTTTGGAATCTTTTGGGGTTCAGCAAGCCGGGCGACGACCTTAAATCCTTTAGCTCGAAACGCCGCGCTCACTTCGGCTTGGTTCATTCGCGTTAAGTACTCAGTGGGGCGCCGTTCGTGCTCGGGCTTGTTCGCATCGGCGGTATGCCACTGGTTGCCTGGGACCTGGTCATAGGCGCGATCGATCACATCGATGATGAAGACGCCTTCGTCGACAAGGTATGGCAAATAAGACTCGATCAGACTGGACAAGGAGAAATTGGGCAACAGGTGGGTCCAGTTCAGGCATTCAACCACGTCATACTTCCGGCCTCGCAGCCCGGTGGGATTCAGCCCGTCGTCCACCCAATAGCGCGCTTGGACGCCTGCCGCTGCCGCCAGGTCGACCGCCGCTCCGACAGCTTTCGCATCCAAATCGAACCCTTCCAGTTTGGTGAAGCCTTGCCGCCCGAGCCAAAGCAGGTTGAAACCGACGCCGGTGCCGACGGACAGAATCTTCGCCTCCCGCGGGGTATGTTGAGCCAACCAGAAGCAAGGCTGCCAGACATCCCAGCGTGAAGCCCGTTCCCGATACACGTATTTGAACCAGGACTGGACCTGGTGTCGATCGAGGATCGGCTCGATCAAACTGGGCGGCAGATCGAGGCTGGGACTCAGCGGCGGCGCGGATCGGCTTGGGGCCACCGCTGGGGAATTGGCCTCAGCCTGGCTGGGCTGAGGCGCCGCGAGCGGAGCTGCCTGAGACTGTGCATAATCGCGGCGATATTCGGCCAAAGTGGAAGCCTGCACGCCGCGTTCGAGGGCATAGGCAAGGTCCGGCGCAGCTGATCGAGGAAGCGCTCGACCTCGGCGGCGGTCTGCGGATAAGGAGAGGCTCCAGCCATCACCTCGACGTTGTGGAACATCATGACCAGCGGCCGCGCGATGCCGTTCCGCGCCGGCTGCGCCAGGACGTAATCGACGACGCGCTCCAGCGTTTCGGCGTCAGAATACCACGGCCGCAGCCAAATCGGTTCGACCGGATTGTTGGCCGGGACAGCGCGCGCCGGAAGGACCGTCAACGGGACTTCGAGGAGCGACGAGACCCCGGGACGCCCGAGGTCGCCCTCGGCGCCGACCGCGTAAGGAAACTCTGGAAGACCGCGAAAATCGGGCTGCAATCGGCCTTGTTTGTCCGTCCAAGCGATGTGCGGAGTTACGGAGGAGTCAGCCAGGTAACCCAACTCCTGCAGAATCCGGCCGGTGTGGCGCCCGATGCCGAAGCGTCCGGCGCGGAAGCTGACCGGCCGGCGTCCGAACTGTTGGGCGAACATTTCTGTCAGAACGGCCATTTTGCGCCGTTCCAGGTCGAGGCCATACTCGAACTGCATGTCATCCGTGACCGAGCCGGCGAAATCCCACGTCTCGATCTGGGGGACAATAAAATCGCCGTGCATATGCGTGGCCAACTCCACATTGGCCAGGCCGGCGAGCAAGGCAACGGACTGCCGATGACACATGACCTCCGGGCTGAGGAAGTAGGTGGGCCGCACCCCAAAACTATCGAACAGCGGTTGCAAGCGCCGGCCAATTCCTTCTTCGACGCTCTCAAAGCTCAGAGGCCGGCGGACATACCAATTCGACGTTTTGTCGCACTCGGTGTCAATCGTGACGATAAGACGGGGTCTCATGGCAAGGTTTCAGCGCGGAGGGTTGCGGCGGAGGTGAACAAACAGGAAACGAGGCGAACGATCTTCAAGAATCTCGACGGTATGAGTTGCCTTGACCCGGGCCAGCAACCCCAAGCCATCCTGGCCGCCTTCAAGATGAATTTCGACAATGGCTTCGCCAACATCGCGGAATTCGGGGGACGGCAAGATGTCATACTCGGCGCCCTCCGCATTGATCTTCATGAAATCCACCCGGCCACCGACCAACTCGATCAGTTGGGCGAACGTGACCGCTCGAATGGGGATCGAGCGGCTGTGGGTCGGGTTGAGCAAAGACCGATAGACAGTGTGCCCTTGGCTGTTGTCAGAAATGAAAATCTCCCGAACGCCGCACTGATCGGCCACGGCCAGACGCAATGGAACCACGTTAGGCGGAGCTCGCCGGGTGAGGAAAGTGAAGTTGGCCGGCTCGGGCTCAAGAGCAAACACACTGGCGCGAGGGTTCAGGACGGCCGCGTTTAAAGCAAAGTTGCCGAGCCAGGCGCCCACGTCGACGATGATTTGGTGCCGTTCGTGAAGGGCGGCGAGAGCATACGTGACCGCATCCTTGTAGCCGGCGGGAGCATGGGGGCTTCCGGTCGCGGCGCGAAACGTCGCCTCCAGCCCTGCCTGGCCCGCCTCCAAATCAGCGGCCGCATAACCGGCGTCGAACGCACGCGCCAAAACCAACTCACGGGCCGGTGGCCGCGCGGCCGGAGACGATGCGGAAGCCACCTCGGAGGCGGCCTTCGGCGGATTCCCCTGGAGCACGGCTCGAAAAGCGGCGCTCCACTTCGGGGCCACCTTGGACCAGGACCGCGATTCGGGCAGACGGGCGGCGTTGCCGGAACCAGCCTGACGCACGTAATCCGAATTGCACCGGCACCACTGCAGCGCCGCTTGAAATGCCTCGACCTTACGTTCGACAATAAAGCCGTTACGGCCGTGTTCGACGAGCTCCGGCACAATGCCAACATCCACGGCGACGGGAAAACAACCGCACGCCATTCCTTCAATGAGGGGCCGGGGGTCTCCTTCGGCAGTGGAGGCAACACACAAGACGTCAATCGATTGATAGAACGCTTGCATCTGCTCGCCGCGGAGCTCGCCGCCAGCGACTTTCAATTCAAAATCACGGCCCAGGGCGGGCAGGAGAATGTCGTTGAGGCCTTTGCAGGCATCGTTTCGGTTGCCGACCCAGCCAATTTGAAGTGGACCTCCTCCGCGATGACGGAAGCCAAGGCGCTCTGGGGCGAAGCCCTTGGGGGTCAGGAAAGTCGGCTTCAGCGCAGCGAATTCCCTATAGAGCCGTTGAGATGGGACAATCACCGCCGCGGCGTCCCGGAGATAACGCTCGGCCATTTGCGCAGGCGTCAGCCTCCCGAATTGGGCTTCCAGCGCCCAGCGGTGGCTGCTGATTTGCTTGATCACCTTGCTGGGATCCGGGGAGAAGCGCTCATGATAGGTTTCACCCCAAAACATGACCACAAGCAGGTCGTACTCAATTGCAGCAAGGTCCGGTTGCTGCACGACGTATTCGATCCGGAATTCGAAGTCATCTGGAAGCGCATCGGCGATGCCGCGGGCATTGTTGTCGAAGGCCCACCCCGGGCGATCGGCTAAGAAGAGGATCCGCGGCTTGCGATTTCGTTTGCTCCGTTGCCCAGGAACATCAGACGCAAGAGGGCGGGCTGGCTGTGACTGGACATCTTCCAACCGCCTGCCTGGGTCGGAGGCATGCGGCCGGGCCGCAGCAAAACGGACTGGAATGTCCGAGAGGGTAAAAAGGCGCTTGCCCGTCGCCGTGGCCGCGATGTCGTTGACCGTTTTCCAGGCGATCTTCGAATCGGCGCCGAGGTGCTGGCGCATGATGCCGACGATGCTTTCCACTGTGTCGCGGCGGAATTCCCGATCGGGAACGACGTTGACCTCGATGTTGCCGGCGGCAAACTGCCGGACCTGAAACATGCGAATGCCGGGCTTCTGGTAAAACAGGTGCGTAAAGAACTCGCCGTGGATCAATCGGCCATCCGGAGCGGTGATCGTATTGGCGGTGCGGCCGAGCAGTCGCTCGATTCTGGAGAAGGCGCAACCTGCTGCGCTCTGCCCTGGCGCCGCCGCGGTGGCCACATCCCCGATTTCGTAGCGCAGCAGAGGCATCGCGTAGTTCACCAGATCAGTCACGACGATCGAACCGTCCTGGCCGGCGGCCGCGGGCCGGCCGGCGCGGACCACCTCAAGGAGACGGATATCATCCGCAACCCTCAGGCCGGAACGTTCCGCGTCCTCACAAGCGATGCAGGATATTTCCCGGGAGCCGTAAAGATTGAAGACCGGGGCACCGAAGGCTTCTTCGATATCGCGGCGCATTTCCGCCGTCAAAGTCTCGGCAGAAGACTCGATGGCGTGAGGGGCCACCGCGGGCAGGCCCCGCATTTTGATGAACTGCGCAACGAGATGGAGCGACCCAGCATATCCCCGGATCGCGCGCGGCTTCCAAGCCAGCAGTTCCCGCACGAATCGTTCGATGTCCTTTTCGTGGCAATTGAAAACGTTCAGCCATTTCTCGTTCGAAGGCACTTGCGATGGAAAATCACGGTCCGCGCCCCAGATGAGAGCGAGTTTGTCTTCGTTCAGATATCCCATCCAACGGCGGAAGCGCTCCTTGGCGGCATCGACCCAAAGTTGCGCGCGGGCGTCGCGAAAGAAGACGAGGGGCTCACCGGTCGAGCCGCCGGTCGCATTGCGAACCCATCCCTCCCGGGAGATTCCCTGCGCTTGCATGTCCTGGAAGTTGGCCTGGATCTCGGCCTTGGTCAGAACAGGCAGATCGGCCAATTCGGACAGGGACTTCAGGTGGGGAGGGCGCCCCGTATGAGTCGCGAGACGGCGGCGATGAAATGGGACGCGCTCGACCGCCCAGCGGAGCAGTGCGTTGACATGGCCAAGCTGCAACTGCCGCAGCTCTCCTTCCGGCAACCACTGATGCAGGTCGCTTTTGACCCAGACTTGGGCGGCGTTGTTTTCGAGAGTGCTCATGCGGAGACGGGTTGGCGAGTTTGCCGGGCGGGTTGACTCAGTTCACAATGGCTTTTCCAGCCGCGCGGCGGTTCGGCCGGGTGTCCGTAGGTCAATGCAAGGGATTCGTAATCGAGAAGTCCCTTGGGCGTGACAAACTGCGGCATGGATTGGCTCGGCAGGATGGGGAAGCGCATCTCAGCAAAGCAACCTTTGAGCAAAGCGAGCTGACGGTGATCGAAGCGGAAAAGAGCGCCGTGCGCCAGGTCGGCGGCGGCAGAAGATTCGGCAAAGGTGACGGCGCCGAGTGGAAGCGGTCGTGGCGCGAGCGGTCCCTCCCCGTGGCCGGCGGTGATCGCGTCGGTCAAACTGAACACCCGGCGCTGCGGCGTATCGTGCAGTCGGCCGGAAGCGTCGCCATAGAGAAGGCAACGATTGAGATCCAGCACCATTCGCCAGCACGTATCGTTGCCGTGCCAGCCCCCTTCGATGTCCGGATCATAGAATCGGCCGTAGAGAGCGAGCAGCCGTTCGGCTCGTGCGACCCAGACGTCGTGCAACGGCGTGCCGATAAAGCCATTCGCCTGATCGTAATAGATTTCGGCCGCGTGTTTCCACCACGCAAAACCCGGATAGCAGTCGCCGCCGACATCCGAGCCACCCATGCGGTGGTGCGGCAGGTAATCCTTGTTGCCGTTGATTCCGACCAGGTTTTTGAGAGCCGCGGTCAGACCGGACTTCCGATGAGTCTTCAGCTTAGGCAAGTTGAGGACCACGTCGGCTTCGAAGACATCCCGCGCCAACAAGTATTGATGCCGCCCGGCCCGATGCGTCTTGGCCAGTTCTTCCGGATCGTACATGGTCACGCGAAAGTTCGCGTCGCCGGTAATCGGTTCCAGCAAGCTATCCGCAGCGAGATCGAAGAGGGTGTAACGGTCGCGATGCCGCAGCTCCCGTTCGACATCGGCACCGAGCGTTGCCGCATGCATCACCGTCCTTCGAAAATCAACGAACTGGATCGGCACACCGGGAGCGCGGCGATGGATCTCCGCGACCAGCGGCAGGGTGACCAGTAAATCCCATTGGCAGCGTTGCAGGGGGCGTCGGCGATCACAATGCGAGCTGGGCGGCGGGCTGCAACCAACTCGACGGCCGCGAGGAGGAATTCCGAATGGGTCACCATGCAATCCATGGTCTCGCCTGACTTGTTCAGATGGAGAACCCAATTCGGTTTGATCAAAACACTCTCACCGCCGGACAGCAACGTCCCCAAATCGCTCTGTCCGCCCGTGTACAAGCTGATCGCCTGCCCGATGAGCTCACGAACCAGCGCGGGTTCGTAGGAGACGCGTCCTCGCGGGGCCACGGCCACGCCCACCCGACGGTCGTCGAAGGACCGGCGCGCTCGCGAGGCCGACACCGGACCAGCGGAGACTCGCGCGGGGTTCAGCTTGGAGAACTTCTCCCGATATGGGACGCTGATCTTCTCCAAAAGGCGGGACCACTGTTTCTCCTCGGTGAACTCCGCCATTGCCCGCTTCCAGCCCCGGACGGCAATCTGACGGCGCTCGAGATCATGAGCCAGGTAGTAGCGGGTCTTTTCGACGCACTCTTCGATGCTGTCGAAGCCCACGACTTCGTCGTCGAGTTTAAAGAGTTGTCCGAGGTTCGCCTTGTTGTCGCAGATTTGCATCACTCCGAAAGCCGGCAGGGTGACCAGGCGCGTGTTGCATGGCCCAACGGAATTGTGCAGGTTCCATCCGATCTTGGCTCGACGGTAAACCGGCGCCGGTTCCACATGCCCGCCCGGCCAGCCACGGCCACGGATGAACGCGTTCGGAAAGGTGCGATGCAACTGTTCGACCCGGCTGGCGCGATCGCTGGCGTTGTAGATGCGTTCGCAGAGCATCACCAGGTCGAGATCGCGCGGCTCGGAAAGGATGCGGTCCTCGGTCAAGGTTGGGTCGGACAACTCCGGTCGAATGGCCTGGTAAAGCCAGTCGACGTGGCGGCAGCCCCACGAGCGGTAGAGGTCTATACAGGCCACATTGCCGATCAGGGAAACATCGAAAGCCGGGGCGGCTGGTTTGGAGAGAATCTCCGAACTCTCTGGATCGTCACCGCAAATGAAAACATTGAACGTGGGCAGTTGCTGGACGAATTCCGGATGGACCATCGCGCCGCCGGAAGTGGCCAAAATGTCACCACGGCGGGCCGAACTGGCGATCCGTTCATAGCTTTGCATCAACTCCGGGACCCGTCGCTTCCAGGCGGCATCCAGTTTCGGAAATGGCCACCAACCGTCCGGACAAGGAACGCCGAAAAGCTCAATGTTGTAACCCAAGGCCCGAATCCGGTTGGCCCAGCCTTCTTCTTCCAGCGCCCGCTCCTCGGAGTATCGAGGATAGACCCAAAGAACACGGAGCTGGCGAAAGGGATCATCAACCTTGCCTGGCCCCGGAGGGTGCCGAACCGACGAGAGATTGGTGCAGTCATCCGGGCAGCCCGACGTCCAGCGAGGTTCACTCGCGGTGGCCGGGGAGTTGCCCGACCCGACTTCGAGGTGGTTTTGCGCCAGACCGCGGTCCAGGAACCGCGCAAATGCACGACTTCAAGTTCGGCCCCGAGTTCGGCCAGGAACTTTTCGACTCCGCGCATCGATGCATCGATCCAATCCCACTTCTGCCGGAGCGGAGGTGAAAAGTCGTGCCAGACAATAAAGCCGCCCTCAGCCACGCGTGGGAGGATGAGGTGCGAGTCACTCCAGACCATTTCGGTATCATGGGCGGCGTCGACAAAGACGAGAGCGAGGTCTGCGATTTGCGGCGGGACGTCCCAGCGGGCGGTATTGGCGTAGTGCTGTTCGATATTGGCGATGCCCAGGTTGCGGAAATAGGCGCCAATCTGCTCTTTCTCCAATGCATGCGTGATCATCTTGCCGCAGGTGGAGTCCATTTGTTCCGGGAGCACATTCACCGTGAAGACACGTCCCCGGTCTCCAAGATTGGTCGCCAGCTTGTAAGCGCTGCGGCCGTGAGAGGTGCCCAAATCCAGGCAAGGACCCGAAATGTTTGCGGCCAGAGTGCAGAGGACCTCGGCATCCCTCCGCTTACGTGAGTCGAGATCGCACTCTGTCTCGATCTCGTCGAGATCGGGTTCCAGCAGAATGCCGTCGCGATTGAGGCCAAAATGGCGCTTAAACTCGTTGATCGTTTCGATGACCCGGATCTTCATGCCAGCAGTGCAGACGCGTTACCTACCCCAGCGGGTCCATCCGCCAGGGAAATCCGGCAGCCGAGAAGCCGCAGCCATGCCAATCACTCAGCAGGTTGCAGCTCAGGCACCTACAAAGAGAGCGAGATCTAAGGCTGGCGCTGCGGCGGCAAGAAAGGCGCATCTCACGCAGAATCTCGGCAGAATTTACCTACAGAAGTTCATCGCCCGGTCTTGGAGGCAGTCCTTGCCGGGATAGGACTAGCGCCGCCGCCAGCTGGCCTGGGCGCCGGGACCAAGCAATATCCCGACTGACTTGTCAGGATCATCCTAACCTGCGGTTTCAGGTTTTATTCGGCTCAATATGGAGTTTATTTAACTAAAGAGAGTGAACGTTCCAGCCGATGAGGTGAATGGATGGCCCTGACCTATCAGATTGAAGGCTGTGGTGCGACCCGCCCAGCGATTGCCGGCAACGGCGAAGTTTTGGAGCGAACCGCTGCCTTTACGCTTTTCTTTAAGGCAAACGGCGGTCTCGAAACGGTTGCAGAAGCCACCGAGGCCGCGGCCCAGCCAGTCAGCAGTGATGGACCTGAGCAGGAATGTGAATGGTCCCATCAAGGGCGGCGACCGGAGCAGGTGATCTATTCGGCCGTGGTGATCGGTGTTGTTGCGGTGCTAGCGATCGTTGGCGCCAGCCTGGCTGCTCTCTTCTCGTAAGAACCCCACAGCGGCTTTCGGCAAGCCGATCCAACGTCCCCGTTCGCCCACATTAGGCCTGCAGGCCCAGCTGGGCCGCAGTCACTTCCTCGTGGATAAACGCCGTCAAAGCTGCAGCCAAGCCCGCGGCCTCGATCTCGACCGATCCAAGCAGCCTCGTTACTTCCGTGCTGTCTGCCTTCTGGGCGGTCTTTTCGACCTGGGCGATCAGTCGATGGAATACTTCGCCGCCGACGGAACCAGACGAACCTTTCAAGCGATGAGCGATCAGGGCAGTCTGATCCATGTTGGCCCCCATGACGGCAGCCTTGAAGAGGGCGATCTGTCTGGGCAGATCTTGAAGGAACGCCGAGGCAACCCTCTTGGCCAGCGCTTCATCGTCCATGGTGCGATTGAGAAAATCGCTTCGATTGAACACGAGGGAAAGAGGCGTTCCTGATGAAGGCGGGGCGGGCGCCGGCGACGAAGGGGTGACGGCGACGGGCTTTAGCGCCACGACCGGCTCGCTGGGCCGCGACAGGCGGATGCGCCATCGCGCTAAGAGGTCGCGCAGGCCCGCCACCGTCACCGGCTTCGACACGTGTTCGTCCATTCCCGCCAGCAAAGACCGCTCCCGCTGGTCTTCCATGGCATGGGCGGTCAGCGCGACAATCGGGATGCTCACCTTGGCCGGGCCGGCTTCGCCCTTGCGGATGCGTCGAGTGGCTTCCAACCCATCCATCTCCGGCATCTGGCAATCCATCAAAACCAAATCGTACTCGTCGCGCTGCAGGGCGTGAATGGCGGCCAAGCCTGTGCTGACAACGGAGACCTGGCAGGCGAGCTTGCGGAGGATCTCCATGACCACAAGTTGATTGGCTGGTTGATCCTCAGCCAGCAGAATTCGGAGGTGAACGCTGGATGCTCCAGTCGCGGAGGCCTCGGTTTTGGCAACGGCCGTGGTCCCTTTACGAGCCGGCAGGTCGCCCAGGGCCAACTCCAAAGCCTTCTCAAGCTGGATGGGGCGGATTGGCTTCGTGAGCACCTCGGAAAAAAGGTCGCTGAGGGCGGCCTGCTGGAGTAGGGCCGGTCTGGCAGAACCCAAGAGAATCAGGCGTGTCTGCTCCAGGGTGGGATCGGCCTTGATCTGACGGCCGAGCGCCACGCCGTCCATGTCCGGCATGACGAAGTCCAACAGGGCGACGCGGAAAGGTCGCGCCCCCAAGGCGGCCTGCCGCAGCACATTCAGGCCCTCAACCGGATCGCCCACGGCAACACAATTGCAGCCCCACTCGCCCAGCCAGGTCGTCACCATCAGACGGTTCGTCTCGTTGTCGTCCACCACCAAGACCTTCAAATCGGCCAGTCGCCCGTCGGCGGTGTTGGTCGCAGTCGGGTTGGCCCGTTCCTTCTCACACACCGCCGTAAACCAAAACCGGGCTCCTTGGCCTTGATCGCTCTCGACCCCGATGCGGCCACCCATCAGTTCGGCCAACTGTTTGGAAATCGACAGGCCCAGACCAGTTCCCCCGAACTGGCGCGTGATCGATCCGTCCACTTGCGTAAATGGAGCGAAAAGCGTCGCCAGCTTCTCACGCGGAATGCCGATCCCGGTGTCGCTCACCTCAACCAGGATGGTCACGCGTTGCTCGTCTTCAGCTTGACGACGAGCCCGGATCCGGACCTCGCCTTTGCGGGTAAATTTAACCGCATTGCCGCCCAGGTTGACCAGGATCTGACGGAGCCTTCCCGGATCGCCCCGGAGACGAGCGGGCACATCCGGCCCGACGTCACAGATCAGTTCGAGGCTTTTCTCATGGGCCTTAAGGGCAAGAAACTCTGCCGTGTCCTCGAGAAGCTGCCGCAGGTCAAAAGGAATCATCTCCAGGTCGAGCTTGTGGGCTTCAATCTTGGAGAGATCGAGAATGTCGTTGATGAGGGCGAGGAGGGTCTCGCCGCTCGACTTGGCGATTTCCGCGTATTTGCGCTGGTCCGGGGTCAGACTCGTTTCGAGAAGCAAGCCGGTCGGCCCGATGATGCCGTTCAAGGGTGTCCGGATCTCATGACTGACATTCGCCAGGAACTGGCTTTTGGCTCCATTGGCCGCCTCTGCTTTGGATGCCATTTGACTGGCCCGAGCGGTCGCCTCCTGGAGCTGGTGATTCGTCTGGTGCAGTTCCGCTTCGGCGCGCTTGCGTTCGGTGATGTCCTCCTTGATCCCGAGGAAGTGGGTGATCGTGCCGTTCTCATCCTTGACCGGGGAAATCACCGCTGATTCCCAGAAGAGCTCGCCGGATTTCTTTCGGTTCCAGAACTCTCCCCGCCAATTGCGGCCGCTGGCAATGGTGCGCCACATGTCCGTGTAAAACGCGGGTGAAGTCTGCCCGCTCTTCAGCAGGCGTGGGTTCTGGCCGAGCACCTCTTCCAACGCATAGCCCGTCACCTCGATGAACTTCGGATTGACGTATTCGATGCGGCCGGTCGTGTCGGTGATAACGACGGAAGTCAGGCTCTCCTCAACCGCCTGCCACAGCATCCGCAGACGGCCGGCGGCCGTGCGGAGCATGGCTTCGGCCTCCTTCCGCTCCGTTACATCCTCGGCGATTCCCACCATCTGCAGCACCTGGCCGGAAGCCGCCCGAATAGGAAAGCCGCGGTCACGAATCCACCGGACCTGTCCGTCAGGACGGATGATGCGGAATTCGTGGTCGAAGTTTTTCCCGGCGGATCGGCGCAGGCTTTCGAAGAGACGCGGGCGATCTTCCGGATGCGCTGCGTGCAGGAATGACTTTGGATCGTTGTAAAGACTCGCGACGGTGCGTCCCCAGAGCCGCTCGTAGCCGGGACTGACATAGGTGATCTCACTCAGCTGCGAGCTGCTCATCCAAAAGACGCACTGGATCGTCTCGGCCATTTGCCGAAAGCGCTCTTCGCTATGACGCAGAGCTGCTTCCGCAGCCTTTCGCTCGGTGATGTCCAAGCCGACGAATGTGACGCCTTTGGCGACATCGTTCGGGACGACGTGCGACGCCCGGAGCAAGACCTCGATGTCATGTCCATCTTTGCAGCGCCATCGGCACTCAATCATGAACATGCCTTGCTCCGCCAACCGATCATATCCCTCCTCAGCCACTCGATCGAATTCCGCCTGGGTCGGATAGAGCAAGCGCGCTGATTTGCCGATCAAATCGCCGCGGGCATAACCGGTGATCTGGCAAAAGGTATCGTTCAACTCCGTCAATATGCGCTCGACCGCCACCCCGATCGCAACCGGCGCGGCGCGAAAGATACTGTCCAGCTTCGCCTGCCTCGCCTGCAGCACCTCCGCGGTTTGATTTCGCTCGGTGATGTCTCGGCTGACATCGATGACTCCAATGACTTCGCGCTCTGGCGAGTAGAAGGGGGCCCGCAACGTCTCGACGAGCATGCGACGGCCGTCGGGATACGTCAGCCAGGCTTCGCTGTAACGGCGACAGCCTTGTTCAAGGACGATCGCTTCGTGCTGCCGCATGGACTCGGCCACTGGCTTCGGAAACAAGTCGAGATCCGTCAAACCGGTGATCTCCTCCGGTGACTTGCCCGCATAACGGCCAAACTCCGGATTGCATCCCAGATAAACCCCAGACCGGCTTTTAAAGCAGACCAAGTCGGGAATGGAATCGAGCAAGCCGGCGAGCAAGGCCGTTCGCTGGGCGAGGAGAGTGGCGGCAAGGTTCTCCTGGGTGACGTCGCGAACGGTCGCGTGGCAGAACACTTGCCCGGGAAGCTCCATCCTCGTGATCAGGACAGTGCTGGCAAACTCCTCGCCGGACCGGCGGCAATGGGTCCATTGGAAAAAGTGCGAGCCGTGTTCCAAAGCCAGATCGATCATCTCGTCGACCTTGGCCTCGGAACGGCGACCGTCGGGCTGAAATTCGGGTGACAACTGGACAGGTCCAAGGCCCTCCGAGAGGGCGTTGGTGGGCAGCCCGAACATGCGAAGGGCGGCCGGATTGATGCCGGTAAACTTGCGCGACGATCCATCCACCACGAAGATGGCATCGGCGGCATTCTCGAACAGCCCACGATGCCAGATCTCACTCTGCGTCAAGGCCTGTTCTGTCTCCTTCCGAGCGGTGATGTCCCGCACCGTCCCGATGACCCCAATGATCTGGCCATCCGCGTCCAGGTTGGGCGCATAGATGGCGGAAATCCAACCTGTCTTGCCCGTGGCGCGCACGCGGTAGTAAAGATCCGGCGACTGGACCGTCTCGCTCGTAAGCGCCCGCTCCAGGAGATCACGGACGCAGGCATGCTCAAAATGCAAAGCCAGCGCCGCCAGATCTTCTCCGAGGATACGGCCCGCCGACACCCCGGTCAGAACTTCCATGAAGGGATTCCAGAAACGGTGCCGCAGGGCGAGATCGTAAACCACAATGCCTTGGCCGGCGTTGGCGATGATTTGCCTGGTGAACTGCTCCGTTTC
Organism: Verrucomicrobiota bacterium; assembly: GCA_046346765.1. GTDB lineage: Bacteria > Verrucomicrobiota > Verrucomicrobiia > Limisphaerales > SIBE01 > JAXMHN01. Next base: position 114,365 of record JAXMHN010000002.1, read on the forward strand.
GCGCAGTGCGGTCGTTCGCTCCGCCACCTGGCGTTCCAAGCGGCTGTGATGGCAGCGCATGAAGCCGACCAACGCGGCCGTCAAGCCGGTCAGAGCTGTGCCAACCAGCATCGCAATCCAACCCGCCGTGGCCCTTTGCGCCTCGATAAAGGCGGGCCCAGGCGTAACCGCGATCACATACGTCTTTCCAAATGAAAACACCGGGTGCAGCAGCGCCAGGGACGCGGGGTGTGCACTAACCACCATCGATGGAAAGACCGCCGGAGGGTTGGCCACGCGCGGACGGGAAGCCAGCCAAACGGGCGGCTCATGCTCCCGGACTTGATACCAATTGACACAGGTCACATCATCCGACCAGGACGAGCCACCCAGCGCCTTTTCCAACAAGACGTCAAACGCGATGATGGCGGCACAAAACCCGCGAGGCGCTTCGGTCGGACCTTTCCCTGGCTCATAGATCGGGTGGTAAGCCACAAACCCATTCCGCCGCTCGGTCTCATGCATCAAGGCGATCGGCTCAGTGCCGCTCGAAAGCCCGGTGCTTTCGGCGCGGCGCAAAGCAGCCCGTCTTCGCGGGTCGGAGCCAAGATCGAATCCAATCGGCGACCCCTGGCTCGGCAGCGGCTGCGAATACACAACCGGATAGTACACTTCACGTTCCCTCGCGCGGACCTTCTCCCGAGCGTCATTGAGTTCCACAATTTGAAACTCGCCCCTTCCCTCGGCGCGGAACTCCGCTTCCTTTCGAAGGCGATCGCTCCCCCGGACGCGGTCAACCCAGACGAACGCCTGCACACTCGGGCTCGAAAGAAGCGAACTCGCATAGAGTTGAAACTGTGATCTGTGCAATTGGCCATCCGCCTCCACCAGGGGCGCGAGCCCGATTCGCAGTGAATCACGCACTTGTTGCTCCGCCTTTCGCAGCAACGCCACCTGTCGGTCAGCCATCTGCGCGAAGACCTCCTGACGCTGGCGCTCTTCCCGATCGTGCGCGAGCAAGGCTCCGCCCAAGCTGAGAACGAGGCCGCCCCAAATGATCGTCGCGATCTCGAGATAGCGGCCCGAATCGTGGGGTTCAAAGCGGCGGCGCAGCTGGCGGCCGAGCACGGGTATCCCCACTGCGAAGGCGAGCACCAGAGCTGCGGTGACCAACAGAGGCACCAAGCGGCTTTGCCACAGGCGGCTTTGCCATTCGCTGGCTTGAACGTCCACCCCGACGACCATCATGACCTCCCTGGAGCGAGCATGAATCACCGGGGCGTAGGCGCTGATGAAGCCACCGTATTCATCGAACACCGGCCCTTCGGTAAAGGCCTTGCCAGTCCGAAAGAGCTCGCGGTTGGCCGGGCTCGGTTGCCGATAAACCGTGCCGGGAGGCGAAGCGAGCGGGCTGGTCGGGTCCAGATTCTCGGGACCGAAGACAATCTGACCTCCGCGCAGAGCCTGGCTGTAAATGCTCGGAAGACCGACGGCCCGGCCGTAGGTGACCATCTGCTGCCGGATCTCCTGGTAGCAGACATTAGTGACGTCGCCCGGAGAAAAGGTCAGCCCCTGGACCCGGTCCGGATCGATCGTCTCAGCCAAAGCCACCGCCTGCGACAGCAACATCTGGCGGAGGTAGTGGTCAAAGGCGCGTCCGCGGAGGAATCCAGCTACGCAACCGCCCAAGAGAAGGGCCGCGATTATCCCCGAGAGCAGCCGTGACCCGCGCGGAGCGAGGTCGGACGAATGTCCTGGGAGATTCCAGTTCACCTGACGTTGCGCTGATGGCTCATGAACGCAGCCGGTAGAACACTCCGTGTAAATAGCGTTGGGGCTCGAACTCGGGACACAACCCGGTGAGCGATTCGGTCGAGCCGATGATCAAAGCGCCATCCGGCGCCAGGCATTTGGCGATGTTCTTGAAAAGCCGGACTTTGTCGGGCTCGGTGAAATAGATCGCCACGTTGCGGCAGAAGATCACGTCGAACGGGGCCGGAAAGGAAAACGGCTGGAGCAGGTTCATCGTGCGGAAGCTGGCCAGGGCTCGAATCTCATCGCGGATCTTCCAGAATTCGCCCTGCTCCGTGAAGTACTTGCTCATTTTGTCGGTCGGCAGCCCGCGGCTCAGTTCCAAGCGGCTGAACTGACCGTAACTGGCTTGGGCGACCGCCTTGTCCGAGATGTCGGTTCCGATAATTCGAAAGTCGTAGCCCTCCTGTCCTCCGGTCAGTTCGCGCAGGACGATGGCGGTGCTGTAGGCCTCTTGCCCGGTGGAACAGGCAGCGCTCCAGATTCGCAGGGTGACGGAACGCGTGCCCGCGCGGCGCCGTCGATCGATCAATTCGGGAATCAGCTTGTGACGGAGAAGTTCAAAAGGCGCTGTGTCCCGGAAGAAAGAGGTTTCATTGGTGGTGATGGCGTTGATGATTTTACGCCGCAGGGCGTTCGTCAGGTCCGCTTTGGCCTTGGTGTACAAGTCGAGGAAGTTCCGCGCGCTCGTTTCCTGGAGGAGGCCGCGCAAGCGGGTTTCGAGCAGGTATCCCTTGGTTTTGTCGAGGTAAATGCCGCAAATCTCCTGGACGTACCGAGACCAAACGGCCAACTCATCCGGGGTGATGGCGGCGATGTTCATGTGCGGTCACCTCGGACGGCAGCGGTGATGCGAGGGGCAATCGCTGGCAAGGGCAACACCGCATCCGTCACTCCAGCCTCCACCGCCGCTTTAGGCATGCCGTAGACCACGCAGGTCGGCTCGTCCTGGGCAATCACGAAGCAACCCTGACGCTTCAGCAGACGCAACCCCAGGACACCGTCACTACCCATGCCCGTCAAGATGACGGCCATGGCCCGGCCGGCACATGTCGTCGCCACCGAACGGAAAAGGTAATCGACTGCGGGCTTGCAGTTATTCTCGGGCGGGTCATCCGTGATCTGCAGAACGAGACCGCCCGCCGGGTTGCGGGCCAGACGCATGTGCCGCCCGCCGGGGGCGATATAAGCAGTATTGGCCGTCGGCACGTCCCCATGCGCGGCCTCGCGCACCTGGATTTTGCATTTAGCCGCGAGGCTTTCGGCGAGCGATTGGGTAAAGATCGGGGGCATGTGCTGCACGATCAGGAAGGGAACCCCCAGGGTGGCCGGTATTTCCGGCAAAATCCGCGCCAGCGCGTTGGGGCCTCCCGTCGAAACTCCGATCAAGACCATCTCCGGCCGGCCGACCGGGAGGGGGGCCACCGCCCGGGGCGCAACTCGCGGGCTCTCGGTGCCATTCGCACTCAAAGCCGCGGTGGGTGTTCCGCCCTCCGCCTTGCGACCGAGGATGTGACGGATCTCCAACCGCCGACTGAGCGCGCGGGTGCGCAGGCGCAGTTCCCTGCGGAGATACTCGCGGCTTTGTTCGGCACTGGCGAAGTCGGGTTTGGTGATGAAATCGAAAGCGCCCTTTTCCAAGGCGCGCAGCGTCAGTTGCCCCCCATGATGAGTGAGGGCGCTGATCACAATCACGGCCGCGGTTTCCCCAGCTCTGCCGGAGCGCATCCAACACCGCCAGGCCATCCATCTCCGGCATTTCCAAATCGAGCGTGACCAGATCGGGCTGCAGTTCGCGCACCCGCTGCGGGTGGCCAACTTTCCCGTCGAGACACTGCCGACTACCTCCACCTCCTCCAAGCCGGCCAACCCTTCTGCCAGGGCCCGCCTAAACATGATGGAATCGTCGACGATGAGCACTCGCAGGCTCATACGGTCGAGGAGGCCACATCCCGTGTTCCTGCCAGCGGGTCGTTCGCATGCAACACTCCTGCCAGATCAAGCAGGCCCACTAAACGTTCCCCTCCCCGACAAACTCCAACCAGATTCTTGCCTTGAATCCCGTGCAGATTCGGTGGCGGCGGCACGATCGAATCGGCGCTGGCCGTCATCGTGCCGGTAACATTGTCGACCAAGAGCCCAATCTGCTCTCCCTGCCACTCGACGATCATGATGCGGTTTTCCGGACCTGGCACCACCGGACGCTGTTCCAGGCGGGCGCCCAGGTCGATGATGGTGACGATCCGGCCCCGCAGGTTGCGGATGCCAACGACGTAAGGTGGCGCGTGATGGACGGCGGTGACGTCGCCAACCCGGGTGACTTCCTGCACTTCGTGCGCGTCCAGGCCAAATGACGCGTCGCCGAGCAGAAACGTCGCGACCAGGCGGCCCTCTTGGCTTTGAGTAGCGTGACCGTTCATAAAAGTAACTTCGCGATTAACTGACCGGTTGTGCTGGCGCTCCGGTCATCGCCCGAACTGTTTCCAGCAGGCGGTCGCGGTCCAGCTTGACTAAGTATTGGTCGATGCCGACGGCCTGGCCTTTGAGAATATCTTCCTCCCCGGCCAGAGAACTGAGCGCAATGATCGGCAGAGTCGCCCAGCGCTGCTCCCGGCGGATGCGCTGCGCGAGTTCCAGGCCGGTCAAGCGGGGCATCTCGATATCAGTGACGACGGCCCGCACCTCGGCGCCCTGTTCGGCCAATGCTTCCCAGGCCGCTTCGCCGTCAGGGGCTTCAATCACCCGATAGCCTTCCTGCTCCAGGAAGCGCTTGATCTGACTGCGGAAGAAGTCGGAGTCCTCGGCCAACAGGATGGTGCACCCGCCGGCCGTCGACGCCAGAGCGTCGCTCTTCCGGTCGTCGCCAGCCCATTCAGGGTATACGCACTCGACCAATTCGAGCAGGTTGGCGATGAGCGTGGTCCGCCCACGAATGATCGCCGAACCAGCCACCCCCCGTTGCCGGTGGGTCTTGTTGTCGATGACGAGTTTTTCCTCAACCACGTCCACCGGCATCGTCCCGAGAAGACCGACCTCCCGACCGTGGATGTTGGAGACGATTACGGCCAAATCCTTGCTTTCGCCGATCGACCGCGCCTGCGCCCCATCCGCCAGCGTCACCAGCGGCAGCGAGTTTCCGCGATACTGCATCGTGCGCCGGTTACCCACCGTCTCGACTGCGTCCGGCCGGACCCGCTCAATCCGCAGCACCGTTTCCAAGGGCGTTGCGCAGGCTTCTTCCGGACCGTTGTGGAAGACGAGGAAAGCCTGCGAGTCTTCCAGACGCTCCCGCTCAACGCCGTCGCCCATCTCCGAATGGCGCTTGGCGTCCGACGAGCTGTTGAAGTCCGCCTTGGCCGCCACTCCCCCGACATCGAGGATGAGCGCAACTTTGCCGTCTCCCAGGATGGTCGCTCCGGCATACTCGCGCAGGGCTTTCAAGTGCCGCCCGAGCGGTTTGACCACGATCTCTTCCGTTTCGTGAAAGGCCGCCACCTCCAACCCATACTGCTGAGTTCCAGTCGTGACCACGGCAATCTCGACCGGACCAGACCGCGCCGAGACGCGCGTTCCGTTCGACCCGTTCGATCCTTCCTTCGCGGTCACGCCGAGAAGATGGCCGACGTTGACGAGCGGCAAATCTGGTCCCGGAGCATCAAGACCTCGACACCGCCGGTCAGACCGATGCGTTTGTCCAGGTCCTCCGTCCGCACGTGCAGCAGCTCGCGAACGTTGATCTGCGGAATGGCGAAACGCTCCGTCCCCACCGAGACGATCAGCGATGGAATGATCGCCAGCGTCAGCGGTAGTTTGATCCGAGCGAGCCCTTGCCGATTTGGGTTGATTTCGATGCTGCCACCCAGCCGCTCCAGATTGCTTTTGACCACGTCCATGCCAACGCCGCGTCCGGACACATCCGTTACCTTCTTGGCCGTGGAAAGGCCCGGGAGCAGGACGAGGCGATCTTCTCCTGGGTCGACATCCCGCGCAGCTTCTCCGGCGTGATCAATCCCTTGTTCAGCGCCGCCTCAGCAACTTTAGCCGGGTCGATCCGCGGCCATCGTCGGCAATCTCCACGATGACCTGCCCAGCCTCGTGCCGCGCTTCCACCCGAATGGTTCCGGGTCCCTTTTTGCCCGCTTTGATTCGTTCTGCGGGCATTTCCAGGCCGTGGTCGACCGCATTGCGGACCATGTGGGTGAGAGGATCGGACAATCCCTCGATCAGGCTGCGGTCGAGGGCGACCTCTTTGCCGCGAATGTCCAACTCCACTTCTTTTTTCAGCAGGTGAGCCAGATCCCGCACGATCCGCGGCAGCTTGCCGAAGACGGAACCAATCGGCTGAAGCCGGGTGCGCATGATCGTATCCTGCAATTCCGAAGTGACTTGATTGAGGCGTTGGTCCGCCATGGTCAGCGACTGTTCGTCCTTTTGAGCGATGGCCGCATGCAGTTGGTTGCGGCTCAAGACCAGTTCGCCGGCGAGGTTCATCAGGTTTTCGAGCAAGCCGACGTGCACCCGGAGCGTTTCGTCGGGAGCTTCGGCCGTTGCGCCGCGACTGGCGACGCTTGGCGCGGGCGCCGATTCAGCCACCGGTTCGGCCGGGGTGACGGGAATCGGGCGGGCCGCTGGGGGCGCCGGGACTGGTGCCACCTCCGCCAGCACGTTGGCTGGCGCGGCCGCCGCCTCCTCCGGAGAGGCCGATGCCGGCTCAGGAGAATCCGCTGGACCATCCAGGTCGGGCGCCGTATGCGGATCGAAAATCAGTTTCACTTTCTCCGGCGGCACCATCAGGAGTTGGGGGACGATCTCCAGGGCCAGCGTGGTGGCAAAGACCAGACGGAATGGTAAATGATGGGCGATCGGTCCTTCCAAAGTCCCGACCGATTCAAAGTCCATGGAGCTATCCAGAATTTCGCCCGATTCGCGCAGTTCCCGAAAAATCTGCAGCAGGTTGAGCCCTTGCCCCTCGATATCGTGGATGAGGTCGTATTCGACCGAATAAATGCACTGGCCGGCCTGCCGCGCGCGTTCCCGATCCAAATCGATTTGGTCGGATAGGGCTGGATCCGGCTTCGCATTGGCGGCCGACCCCATCGCGCCGGCGGTTTTGGATTCGTCCCGCGGAGTTGCCAGGCTGGTCAAACTCGCCACCAGGTCTTCGATATTGGTCCTTTCGCTCTCCCCGGGGCAGTTGATCATCTCCCGAAGCCGGTCGAATGCGGCCAGGAGGATGTTGATCACTTCGATGTTGGGGGCGAGTTTGCGAGTCCGCAAGAGGTGCAGGACGGTCTCGGCGCGGTGCGACAACTCTTTGACCTGGGTGAGGCCAAGAAAGCCGCTGCCCCCTTTGATGGAATGGGCGGCGCGGAAAACTTTGTTGATCAGGGCATCATCGAGGTTGTTCCCGCCTTCCTCGATGGCCAGGAGGTCGGCCTCGATGGTGATGAGGTGTTCACGAGATTCGTTGAGAAACTCTTGGAGAAGATTGTCATCCATGGTTTTCCTAGGTTGGCCGTGGGTCACTCACGTTTAGCCGCGTCACCAGCCGCATGCTATGCAGCAGTTGGTAAATCCCCGGGGATACATTCCCGACCACAATCTTGCCCTCCCGCCGCCGCACCGTATTGTGCGTCGCTATCAGCAGCCCAATCCCGCTCGAATCCAGCATCGTGGTCCGGCTCAGATCAAACTGAATCTCGAGCACCCCATCCTCCACCGCTCTCTTCAAGCACGCCTGCAACTTGGGCGCGACCGACGCCGTCAAATCTCCTTCCAACGCCACGCGGCATTGCTTCTCCTGCACATCGATCGAATACTCTGACATAGTTCCTTTTCTAGTTCACTGGCTGGGTCGCAGCCAAAGCGTGATTTGATTTCCTTCGCGGTTAAACCGGATCCGCTCCGCATACGAAGCCAGGATCGGCAAACCTCGCCCCCTCGGCCGGATGTTGTCGGCCGGCTCTTCCCACCGAGCGGTCCGCCAGTCGAACCCCGACCCTTCGTCGGTCACCCGCAGGCAGATCCGCCCCCGCCGGCAGCGCAACTGCAACCGCACCCATTTGCCGACTTCGCGGCGGTTGCCATGGATGACCGCGTTGTTCAAGCACTCCCGCGCCACCAGTTCCAGCGCGAAACTCACCGGGGTCAGGCGGTGTAACTCGACCAACTTGCGAATCTCCCCACAGACCGTATCAACCGCGTCGAGGCGCGAGGCGATCAACCTCGACAAGCGGAAATGGGCCTGCTCTGTGGAAGCGATCATACCTCCACCCCCATCAGCAGAACGTCGTCCGCCGGAGTCGTTTCCTGGCCAGCTGTTTCAACCGCCGCTTCCACGACTGCCTGAAGCGGCCCCATCCGGCATACAGCGCTGGCCAAGCGCTTCAATCCTGCCTCGCGATCGTTGCCCACTTCAATCAGGCCATCGGAAAAGAGAAAAAAGCGATCCCCAGCGCACAAGCGCAACTCAATCGCGCCAAAGGCGGCGTCCGGGAAAGCCCCAATCACATCGCCTTCCTGAGGGATGATCTTCGCTTGTTGCGTGCCCCGTTGGATCAAAATGGCCGGAGGATGCCCACCGTTGATCAACAGCAGTCTGCCCGTCAGCCGGTTCAACCGCGCATAGACCAGAGTCAGAAACCCTCCGCTCGGCAGAATCCGGCAGAGCGCCCCATTGATCGCCCGGACGATATTGGCGGGCGAATTGGCTGCGGTGGAATACTCGGTCAGAAGTGTTTTCAAAGCCGCTGTCCAGAAAGAACTGGCCAGATCATGCCCGCTCGAATCCGCCACTACGTAATCAACCACTCGGTCGCCGACGGGAATGACATCATAAAAATCGCCTCCAGCAGTTAAGATCTGCTTGAGGGATACTTCAAAGCGCGCATCGGGCAGCTCCTGCGGCGTCGGCATCAAGGCCTCCTGCACCGAGCCCAGGCGCTGGATGCGCTCGGCGAGCAGCTCGGCCAGCTTTTCGTAGGCCTGCTTCAAGCGCAGGTGGGTGCTGACGCGTGCGATTACTTCCTCGCCGGCGAACGGCTTGGGAATGTAGTCCACTCCGCCAACCTCGAAGCCTCTCACTTTGGAAGTAACATCCTCATTCGCCGAAATGAACAAGACGGGTGTCTGCCGGGTAGCTTGTTCCGTTTGCAGCTGTCGGCAAACGTCCAGACCACTCCCGTCCGGCAGATTGATATCGAGAAGAACGAGGTCCGGATGGTGGGCCCAGATGCCGCGCAACGCGCCCGCGACATCTACCGCCGTGGCGACCTGATAACCCGCGCGGGTCAGGATGCCGTGCAGCATCTGATTGGTAACCACGTCATCATCGATGACGTAGACCAACGGTGCCCGCCGACAAGGCGCGCCATCAGCCCGCCGCACTGGATCAAGCGGCTCGGCCTCCCGCAAATCGGTGAGGGTTGACATGATCGGACACACTTGTGCATTAACTATCGGCGCAGCCGAAGCAGGCTTAACCGACATAAAACCCCACTAGCCGCCCTCGTAAACTTGATCACCGGCTATGGGGAGTTCTTGATCAGCCGTCAGGAAAACCCTCCGTCAGCGGGTCGAAGACTCCAAGATCATCCCAACTAAGTGGTTCACTAAGAAACGCTCGAAACCGCGCCTCCTTCAGCCCGGTCAACGTGGAAAACCATTTCAGAAGTCAACCGCACCGCACCCTTTCGGATGAAGTCGCGAAAACCGCCATCGGCGCCCCCTTCTCGACTGAGCGCCAGTCGGGTCGCGGCAAGGCGTCGTTAAAGTGCGGACCGAATGGTGATTGTCTTGACCCCGGCGGGCTGCTGCTGCGCCCGAGAACCGGCACGGTCCATACATCGGAATTCCGGCCGTCGTCCGCGTTGGGCCAGGTCCTAAGCAGCTGTAATGCGTTCCCGGATAGCGTAGCGGATCAACTCCGCTGAGTTGTTGCACCCCAACCGTCTCATCAGCCGCGAGCGGTAGGTTTCGACCGATTTCGGGCTCAAGCCTACTTGAATGGCAATCTCCTTGTTGCGGCATCCATCCGCAATCAGACGAAGCAATTGCTTCTCGCGGTCAGTCAGCGAGATTTTCGTCGCGTCCGGCACACGCACTAAGCCACGACGATACTCCTCGACGATAGCGGCGCTGAGGCTCGGGCTGAGGTAAAGCTTGCCAGCGATGACCGTTTGCAGAGCGTGAACGAGTTCGTCGACGGCTGTTTCCTTGAGGACGTAGCCGGAGGCACCTGCCTCCAAGGCCGCATCGACCAGGGACCGATTGGCGTCACCCGAGAGCATCACGACCTTGGTGCCGGGGCTCTGAATCAGCAGCTGCCGCGTAATCTCAATGCCGCTGACGTCGGGCAGGTGCACGTCCATCATAACCAGATCCGGCTTGAGCACGGCAATTTCATCCAGTGCTCGGTTCCCGGTCGAAGACTCCCCAACCACCTGGCAGTCCCACCGCCCTTCGATGGCCTGGCGTAGTCCGTTGCGCAATAGCTGATGGTCATCGACAATGTAAACGCCCACGCTCATAAGCTCGATCAAATCTCCTCCTCTTCCTGCTTTGGGACGGGTTTGCCGTCCAGACAATCCCGAACCAGGCGGGCGAGCGCCGAAGGTCGATATGGCTTTGGCATATAAGCTAACGTGGCTCGTCCCGCGGCTTTCAGTTGGGGAAAATCGGCGCTATAGCCGCTGGCGGCAATCACGGGCAGATTGGATCGGTCCTGACGCAACCGTTCGGCCAGCTCCAACCCATTCATTCCACCTGGCATGACGACATCTGTAACCAAAAGTCCCACTCGTTCCTGCTCACGAGCCCAGATCTCCAGCGCTTCGGCAGCGGTGCCTGCTTCCAGGACGGCGTAACCCAGCTTGCGCAGCCAAAGCGCCGCCGTGCGCCGCAACGCCACTTCGTCCTCAACCAGCAGAAGGGTTTCCGAACCGCCTTGAATCTCCAGGGAAAGACTTGGATCTCGAGCCCTGGCAGAAGCTTGTGGAGCGGTCGGAAAGTAAGCGCGGAAGGAAGTCCCTTTCTGCAGCTGGCTTTCGGCTTCGATCCAGCCTTTGTGCTGCTTGACGATCCCATAGACGGTCGACAGGCCCAAGCCACTGCCCTGCCCTACGTCCTTGGTGGTGAAAAAGGGTTCAAACGCCCGCTTGAGCGTGCCAGCATCCATCCCGCAGCCCGTGTCCGTCACGGAAAGGCACACAAACGCGCCTGGCCGCGCGTCGGGATTGATCTTGGGCGAGTCCTGGGTCCGAATCACCAACGAACAAGCCAGTGTCAGCATCCCACCTTTCGGCATGGCTTCGCGGGCGTTGATGCAGAGGTTGACGAAGAGTTGCTCGACCATGCCGGCGTCGGCCACCAGCCAGAGCGGGTCTTCCGAAGGATCGAAGGCGATCTGCGCTTTCGCACCGAGGATCCGCTGAAAGATGGGAAGACGCTCACGCATGAACGCGTTTATCTCGAGAGCCTTCGCGTCCGCCGCATGGCGGCGGCTGAACAGGAGCAATTGCCGGGTCAAACCCGTGGCCCGATGCATCTCGGCCTCCAATTCACCCAAATACTCCATTACATCACCAGGCAAGTCCGTGCGCGTTCGCAATAAACCCACATTCATCAAAACCGCCGCCAGAATGTTGTTGAAGTCGTGGGCAATGCCTCCAGCCAATTGCCCCACCGCTTCCATCTTCTGCGCCTGGCGCACCTGCTCCTCCAACTGCCGACGCTCCGTCACGTCGTCCGCAAAACCTGCTGTCCGGTAAAACTGGCCAGCCGAGTCGTGCACCGGAAAGCTCCGCGACTGAATCCAGCGCGTGCTCCCATCGGACTGCACAATGCGATACTCACATTCGGTCGGCTCGCCATCCTTTTGCTTCTCCAGCCAACGGTCCACCTGCTCCCGGTCAGCGGGATGAACCGCATCCACGAAAGACAACGGCCGCTGGTAAGCGCTTTCACATGATCGACGCCAGACCACCTCGAAAGCCGGACTGACATAGAGCAGCTTGCTGTGGTCCTTCGTCGCAATCCAAAACACCTCATCCACGTTCTCAGCCAACTGGCGAAACTGCTCCTCGCTTTCGCGTAGCTTGTCCAACGCCCGGCGCCGCTCGGTCACATCGTTTAGAATGCCAATAAAGTGCGTCACCCCACCACTCTCCGACCGCACCGGAGTGATCGTGTGCTCATCGTGAAACAAGCTGCCGTCCTTGCGGCGGTTAATGAACTCTCCCCTCCAAATGCCGCCGCTCAAAATCGTCTGCCACAAGCTCCGATAGAATTCCCGATCGTGCAGGCCCGACTGCAACATCCGGGGGTTTCGCCCAATAGCCTCGCTTTGCTCATAGCCTGTCACTCGGGTAAAGGCCGGATTGACCCACACAATCGTCCCCTTACGGTCGGTAATCACCACCGCATTCGCCGCTGCGTTCAACGCCGCCAACTGAAGCGCCTGCAACGCACTATCGTCTCGAGCGGCATCCTCACGCTGGCCGTCTGGGTCAGTATTCATCATTTGGAACGTCCGAACTGATGTCGCAACAGTGCCACTCTCCTTACCTCCCCCGCCCAACCTATTTTGCTGAACTAACAGCTTCTTTTGTGCGACATCGAGCGCGTGGCTGACTCACGCTTGCGCGTCAAGACCTTATCGGACCCGGAGCCGTAACGCGCCCTATCGCGCGCGCGCCCCGCGGGCCAAGCCGACATCCTTGAACGTCGGAACCGGCCGCGGCGGAAGCCCCGCGCGCCAAAACAGGAAGCCGAACCGATAGAGGACAACGAGAAACCTTGACACGTGGCAAGGTTTTATAAACCACTGGCGTTCTAAGGATTAACCAGCAAACATCCCTGACATCCCTGTTACCCCCCCCCGCGCGCCCGACCCTTTTCCGTCGATCGTCAGAGGGAATTCAACTCCCGCAGATAGACATTCTTGAACCAAAGATTGTCGCCGTGATTCTGCAGTTCGATCTGGCCGATGGGGAAAATGGGCTGCTGCCGGTCCCAATAATTCTCCAGCGTCACCGCGTTGACAACCAGTTGGCCATTGAGGAAAACGTGGACCTTCTCGCCTACCATCAGGATCCGGAAGCGGTTCCATTGACCCACCGGCTTGTCAGCCACCACGCTCGGGGTCGACGTGTTCGCCTTATTGTTGTAAAGACCTCCGGACCCCACTTCGCTCCCATGGCGGGTGGGTTGGGTAAACGGATCCCAGATCTGCACTTGAGGGCTCCCCCGAAGATAGATGCCGCTGTCCGCGTGCTCGGGAATCTTCCAATCGACCAAAAGTTCGAAGTCGGCGTAATCCCTGCTCGTGCAAAGACTCCGGCCTTTCCCATCGAATACCAACTGCCCATCCTGCACGCTCCAGTGCGCCGCCATGTCCCGATCGGCCTCCTGTTGGCGGGCAGCCCTGTCCTCCGCCGACAAAGTCGAGCGCCGGACGGGATTATCGAATGGCCGCGCCAGCAAACCCTTCCAGCCAGAGAGGTCGCGTCCATTAAACAGAGCGACGAACCCCGCCGGCGGCGTATTGTCCCGCTCCTCCGATGGCAACTCCTTGACCCGCACATGGCGAAACTCGACGTAATCGTTGTGCCCGAGAAAACCGATGTGCCCGCGGTCCCGCAGGATTCCGGGGTGTTTTTCGAGCGTCTGTCGATTCGTCACGCTGTTCAGATCGGCGTCCAGTATCGTTTGACCGTTCAGCACCACCAAGATATGACGGCCGACAGCGGTGATCGTTTGCGCATTCCATTCTCCGGGCTTGTGTAAGGCCCCTTTTCGCGCGGGCAGAACATCATAAATCGAGCCGTGATACTGCGAGTCTTTGAGCTTCCCGTATTTGCCCGACACAGCCGCTCCTTCATCCAGCAGCTGAATTTCCATGCCAAAGACCGAGGCCCGCCCTTCCAACGGGGCTCGAATCCCAACTCCATTGTTGGACCCATCCTCGAGTCTAAACTCAAACCGCAGCTCGAAATTGCCATATTCGGCTTCCGTGAAGAGGTTTCCGCCTCCTCCCCGCGCGCAGAAGATCACCCCGTCCTTCACCCCGTAACCCTCCCCTTTTTTGTCGACGAGCGTCCAGCCGTGCAAGGTTTTGCCATCGAAAAGGCTGGTGAATCCGGGCTCCTGGGCCACAGCTGGCGAACCGAAGCTGAGCAGAAACGACAGACACCCAGCAAGCAAAGGCGGTTTGGTGTGCATGAGGTGAGCGAATGAATGTTTTGGAACGGCCACAGGGGAAACCATTCCGATAATGATTTCTCAAAATCGGAGAGTCGACGGTTCATGTCAAGATTCGACGCTCCCCTTCCTTCGTATTCGGACCGTGCCCGATCTCTCCGTCTGCCATCCTCAGAGTCATTCTGATACCCGTCTGGTGCGCACCTCGTTCGCCTTTCTTACGTCGGCGGACGATGGAATGTCGAGGAAAGGACGAACGAGGGACGAACAAACCTCGAACGAACCTCGAAGGAGGTTACCTATGTTTGCATCGAGAATCACCAAAAGATGGTATCCGCTGAGGGAGACTGCAGACGGTCACAGGGTCTTAATCAGGATTGTGCCAGCAGGATGGGACTGCCTCAGGTAGCGCTCACTCGCTCCGGCGCGAGCCATTTCGGTGTTCTGCCAATTTCCAACGGGCGCTCGGAGAGTCGTTCTGCCAAAAGGGGCCGCGCGTTTGGAGAGCGTCGCCCATACCGAAGCGGGGAACGGAGCGGACCGAGGCAGCTGTGAACCCTATTCCCGAACAGCGGCAGCGAGCTTTTGTTTGAGTTCGCCGACCAACTTTTCGTGGGCAGCGTTGACTTCGTTGTCGGTCAGGGTGCGCTCGGCGCTGCGGTAGGTGAATGCGTAAGCCACACTTTTATGCCCGGAAGGGACATTGGAGCAGCGATAGACATCGAACAGCTCCACTTGCTCGAGATTGGGAATTTTGGCTTGTTTGATCGCGGCCAGCACCGCTTCGTGGGAAGTAGCTTCGGGAAGCACCATCGCGACATCCCGTTCGATGGTCGGGAACTGAGGCAAGGGTTTGAAGGACTTACCCGCCTGACGGCGCGCGAGGAGTTGATCCATATTCAGTTCGCCAAGGAGAACGGCGTCGCGCAAATCATAAGCCTTTGCCAGAGATGGCAAGAGTTGTCCAAAGGTCCCGATGGGTTGGCGGCCAATTTGGACGGTGGCCGATTCAAGGAACAACGAAGTGCTTTCCGTGATCCGGACGAAACTCAGCCCTCGAAGGCCGAAATGGTCGAAAAAGTCCTCGAGGAGTCCTTTCAAATCATAGGTGTCGAACTTGGCCTGGCGGTCGGCCCCGGACCAGAAGGCAGCCAGGCGTCGCCCGGTCAAGGCAACCGCGACGCGGCGCTCCTCGCGCGGGGCGCCATCGCGCAAGGCAAAGACACGGCCTATTTCGAACAGAGCAGCGTCAAGAATCTGATGATGCACGTTGTGGCGGAGAGCATCGAGAAGCCCGGGCAGCAAGGAGGGGCGCAAGACGTTCATGTCGCTGCTGAGCGGATTCGCCAGAGCGACGAGGCCGCCGCCGGGCTCAACGGCCGCCTTGGCGGCACTGTCGGAAATGAGCGTTTGGCCTTGAGTTTCGGTCAGTCCCAAGGCGGTGAAGATGCGCCGCGCCTCGCCGAGATCGTCGTGGACAGGGTCATAGGCGTTAGCGCCGATGGCGCCCCGCGGCGTGGTCGCGGGAATGCGATCGACGCCGTAGAGGCGGGCTATTTCCTCGACCAAATCTATTTCTCTTTTCAAGTCGGGTCGGAAGGTGGGCACTCGGAAGGTGTTGTAGGCGCCGTGTTCAGCCCCGACGACTTTCAGTTCGAGCCGGTGGAGGTAATCGATTTGATCACGCACCGGGATCTCCACGCCCAGGAGATCGCGGACCTTCTCGTGGCGCAGCGTGATTTCCAGCGGCGTGGCAGGTTTGGGAAAGGCTTCGGCCATGCCGGCAAGCAATTGGCCACCGGCTGTTTCAACGATCAAAGCAGCCGCCCGCTGGCTGGCCCAATCGGCGATATTGATGTCCACCCCCCGTTCGAACCGATAGGAAGATTCGCTGCGCAAATCCAGCTTTTTGGACGTGGCGCGAGTGTTCTGCGGGCTGAAAGAGGCGCTTTCCAGGAGAACATCGACGGTGGAGTCGTTTATCTCCGTATTCTGGCCGCCCATGATCCCGGCCAGCGCCACCGCTTTCGTTTCATCAGCGATCAGGAGCATATGTCCGCTCAGAGTCCGTGTCTGTCCATCCAAGGTGGTGAAGGCCTCGCCGGACGCGGCGCGACGAACGATAATCGTCGGTCGCTCCGCGCCAGCGCCTTTGCTGAGGAGGTGATAGTCGAAGGCATGAAGCGGTTGCCCCACCTCAAGCATGACGTAGTTGGTGACGTCGACGACGTTGTTGATGCTGCGGACGCCCACCTTTTCGAGGGTTGCGCGCATCCAGTCGGGGCTTGGCCCGATTTTCACGCCGCGAATGATGCGAGCGGTATAGCGCGGGCACAGGTCCGGATCATCGATCCGGACGGACACGAGCGCGGGGGCGGAGGGTTCAGCGCGTGGGGCATCGGGCAGGGCCGGGAGACGGAGGGGGCTGCCGGTCAAGGTGCTGACGTCGCGGGCGATTCCGATGACGCTGTTGAGGTCGGGGCGGTTGGGGGTGATCTCGAGGTCGTAGACGACATCGCCGGCAGATCGGCCCAGGTGCTCGGCAAACGACTGGCCGACCTTGGCACCCGCCGGCAAAATCAGGAGGCCCTGAGCATCGTCCGCCAGGCCCAACTCCTTCGGAGAGCAGAGCATGCCATGCGATTCCACGCCCCGAATTTTCCCGGCCCGAATGGCGGTAGCCTGTTCACCCGGTTTGGCCGGTAGGGTGTGGCCTGGGAGAATGAGGGGAACCTTGTCGCCGACGGCGAAGTTTTTGGCACCGCAAACGATTTGCCTTTCGCCTTGGCCATCCTGGACGCGACAGACGGAGAGCTTGTCGGCATTGGGGTGTTTGTCGCTGGCAACAATTTGGGCAACGACCACGCCATCGAATTCTCCGCCCAGCTTCTGAACGCTTTCGACTTCGAGGCCGAGCATGGTCAAGCGTTCAGCCAACTCCTCCGGAGACCAGTCAAAGTCGACGTATTGTTTGAGCCAGTTGAATGTGATCTTCATGGGGTTAGATTCGTGGCAGCGGCGGCGGGTAGATTGGCCAAGGGATCACCCGGAAACACCGGCTAAGTCGTCGAGTCGATTGGCTTTCACTTTTCCTCTCCTCGCCACGGCGTGCTAAACAGGTCCGCGATCGCCGGCGCGGCTTTGTGAAAAGCAGCCTGAAAATCCTCGCCCAGGAAGGCAGCGACGGTTGCAGCGATCTGGGCCTGGGTGATGGCAGCGGTTTGGGCGCGCTCGCCCAGCGGCGGCGTATCCGGGCCAATCACGCCGAGCCAAATGCCTTCGGAATCGGCTGTTTTCTCGCCATGATCCTTCCAATCCTCCAGGCCGGAGCCGCGGCCATGGTCTGTGCTGAGGATGAAGGTCGTTTTGCCGCGATACTGGGGAAGGCGCTGCACGGTTTCCCAGAGTCGGCGGACGTTGTCGTCCAGCCGATGAATAGCTTCCAGATACAAGTCGTAGCGGCCGGCATGAGCCCATTCGTCTGTTTCTCCAAAGCCGACGAAGATGGCGCGCGGCCTGCGTTTTTGCAGATGTTCGACGAGCGGCGGGAGTAAAAACGAATCGAGAATGACGCCCTCGAAGACCGGGGTCGTATCGCGGAGCAGGTCCTGCAGAATGGCAGGCGCCGCGATGGACTTAGTCTCGAACTTGGATTCCCAAGGCGGCCAGACGGGCACACCGCTGCGCTGCTGGTTGAAAATATAAGGGAAGGCATCCCAGGTGGCGAAAGCAACGACCCGATCCCGAAACTTGGGTTGCCGCTGCAACCACTCGAAGACCGTCACGTTTGGGTTCGGCTTCTTGTCATTGCTATCCACCTTCGGATCAGCCAACCCGGTCAGCATTTCGTTATAGCCGGGATAGGAGAACTTCTTGCCGTTGGTGACAGAAGCGACGCTGCCCTTGCTCTGATTGCCGTAAAGCTGCCCCAACCGGGCCACTTCGCCCCAGACAAACGGCATCAAAGCTGTTCGCCTCGACTCCGGCGTGTTCCGCCAGAAATTGGTTCGGAGGACGGGGATGTTCTTCACGCCGCCATTGGTTTTGGTCATCAAGGCGTCCTCCGCCCCGCGGAAGATCTCCTGCCAGCGCAGGCCATCGCTGATGATGAGAAAGACATTTTCCGTCTTGCGCATCGGCGCCTTCTGAGCGGCGAGGAGAGTCGATGCGGACAAACCGAGGAGGCTGAGCCAACAAACCAATCGATGCATAACGAGGTTCAGAACTGCCGGAGGAAACGGAGATCGTTCTCGTAGAAGAGGCGGATGTCATTGATGCCATAGCGGATCATCGCGATGCGCTCAATGCCAAAGCCAAATGCCCAGCCCGTCCAGATCTCCGGATCATAACCGACCGTTTCGAAGACCTTGGGATGGACCATGCCGCACCCGGCTATTTCCAGCCACTCCTTGCCCATCTTCTTCACCAAAGCGCTTGAGAAATCCACTTCGAAGCTAGGCTCCGTATACGAAAAGTAATGGGGGCGCAGCCGGATCTTGACCTCGTTGCCGAGAAGTTGGCGAAAGACGAACTCGATGGTGCCCTTGAGATCGCCAACCGTAACGCACTTGTCGACATACAAACCCTCGATCTGCTGAAAGGTTGGGTTGTGCGTCGCATCGGCATTGTCCCGCCGGTAGACGCGCCCCGGGACGACAATCCGAACGGGGGGCGGCTGCTTTTCCATGACGCGGATTTGCACGGAGGAAGTGTGAGTGCGCAGCAACGACCTCTTGGGCGTATCCAGGTAAAAGGTATCGTGGGTATCGCGGGCGGGATGGTCCGCGGGAGTATTGAGAGCGTCGAAGCAATGGTAGTCGTCCTCGATCTCCGGCCCGTCCGCCACGACGAAGCCAATCTTGCGGAAGATGCGGACGATATCCTCCGTGACCTGAGTGAGGGGGTGCAGCTTGCCGAGACCGCGGCGACGACCAGGTGAGGTGAAATCGGTTGGCTCCTTGGGCAAAGCCGCTTTGAGCTGAAGTTCCGCGCGGCGATCGGTCAGGGCCAGATCCAACTCGGTTTTGATCTGGTTGATGCGTTTGCCGGCGGCGGGGCGCTCTTCCTTGCTGAGCGAGCCGAGCTGTTTCAACAAAGCGGTGAAAGAACCATTGGTCCCAAGGTAACGGCCTTTAACCTGTTCGAGAGCGCTCAAATCAGGCGCGGCCCGGAAATCGCCGAGGGCCGCTTGCCGCAGTGGCTCCACTTGATCGAGGAACGATTCCATAGGTGACAAATAAAAAACGGGCGCCCTGCCAGATGGGGTCGCCCGTTGAGAAATGTTCCAGGGATGATCTAGGCCTTGGCCGCTTTGGCTTTCAAGGCGTCCTGGGCGACCCGGACCAACTCGGTAAAGGCAGCGTTGTCCGTGGCGGCCAAATCGGCAATGATCTTGCGATCCAGGGCTACCTGGGCCGCTTTGAGGCCTTCGATGAGACGGCTGTAGGTAGTGCCCGCAGCCCGTGCGGCCGCGTTGATGCGCACTTGCCAAAGACCCCGAAAGTGCGCTTCTTCGCCCGGCGATCCCGGTAGGCGTATTGGCGGCCGTGGTCGAGGGCATCCGCGGCGTAGCGGTAAAGTTTCGAACGACGCATCCGGAAGCCTTTGGCGGCCTTAATTGTCCGTATGCGGCGCTTGCGAGAGGCGGGAGCATTGGTGACACGCATAAACTCTAAAACAAGCCTAACAAAATCAGTGACTGAACGGCAAATTCTGCGTAATGCGATAGGCGTCGGTCGGATCCGCCACCACCGACGCACCCAAGGCCCGGCGTCGCTTCGGATTCTTGGTGGCCATCAGGTGCCGCTTGCCCGCGTGCGGACGCAACACTTTACCCTTGGCCGTGATTTTAAACCGTTTGGCCACAGCCTTGCGGGTTTTAATGCCTTTTGGACGACGCATAATCAGTCACTTTCTTCAAAAAAGAGCGCGCAATATATGGCCTGCCCCGCTCCCAGGCAAGCGGATTTTTGGCCCGATGGTCGGCCGGCGCCGGCAAAGCCCTATGCGGCTTGGAGCACAGTCGCCCAGTTTGCCCGAATCAACCCGCGGAATCCGGCGTTGGGTATGACGCCCGTGCTTACGTCCCTCGAACGGCCCCGGCCAGGCTCCGAGCCTCAGGCGCATCCGGCCAGCAACACCAGCAAGCTGACGCAGAGCGGAAGATGCCGCCAAGAGATCAACCTCCACCGGGACGGGCTGGGAAAGTCCTTGCTCCAAATGGAATCGCCAGGCTCCCTCAGTCCGCTATTTCTTCGCGGGCGCAGGACCGAATTCCAAAAAGCCGAAACGGCCCGGCTCGTGAAATCCAGGCAACATCGTCGGCGACCAGGCAAGCTGTTCCGCTGGCTGGCCGTGGCCGCGATTGAACCGGTAGAAGTTGGCGCGCCAGGTTTCGCCGGCCTTAGGGGTGGGCTGACTGAGATCAGCAAAAGGCACGCGGACTTCGACTTGCCAGAACTCATCACGATCGTTGGAATTGGCCGCGGTGCCCTTCAATCGCACGGCGCTGGTCATCCCTTTCGCCGTGAAGCTCCAATCGCCGTCAAACCGTTTAGACAGGCCCTGCTCGTTGAGATCGTTTTTGATGATCGCGTCGAAGACGCCGCCCAGCGGGTTCCATTGGAGTTCGAAATAGCGCCCGAGGTCTTTGGCCGTGACAAAGAACTCCGCCACTTCTTCTTCCCAGAACTTGCTGTCGCGGGCGGTGAAAGTCGCCTGGACATCGGTGTCGCGGCAGGTCCAGGCGAGATAGAGCGCCTGGTCATCATACCAAAGGCGCACGGTCGTCGCTTCCCGTTCCTGTCCGGACCCATCATTGCGCCAGAATGGAGTGAGCAGAGCAGCTTGCTGCCAGACAGGTTCATTCAAGTCGCCGTCCATTTGAACCGTCCCCTGCAATTTCGGCACGACCACGCGCTTGGGAGCGGGGAAACGCTGCGGGTCGACAGCGCGGTCGGCGGCTGGTAACCGCGGCGCAGCCAGAGCCACAGTGAGGACAGCCAGAATCCAGAGCGGACGGGAACGGCGCAGGTGCCAAGTGGGTCGCATGGCGCCATGCTACGTTTCCAACCGCGGCAAGCAAGCGCCGTTCAATCGAGCACTTTCCCGTCCGTATCGATCAATTTGAAGTCGCCAAAGCCGAGCTGGCGCAGACCATCCTCAACCTTGGACCGGTCGCCGACCACGACCCAGACAAGCCGATCCGGATGAACGACTTTGCGCGCTGCCGCGGCCACTTTCTCCAAGTCGAGCGCGCGAACTTTAGCTGGGTAGGTTTGGTAATAGTCGTCAGGCAGATGGTACCGGACGATATCGCGGATGTCCGATTCGACCGAAGACATGGTCTGCCAACGTCCAGCCAGCTCGAGAGTCATTTGCTTTTTGACCTTGTCGAGCTCTTGGTCGGTGACGGCCCGGGTCGAGGCGACCTCCTTCAGCTCTTTTTCGAGCTCGCTGACGGACTCTTTGGTTTTGTCCGTTTGAACGGGGGCATAGGCAATGAAAGGCCGCTGACCGAGGGCGTTATAGACGACGGTGCCAGCGCCGTAGGACCAATGCTTGTCTTCGCGCAGGTTCATGTTAATGCGGGAGGTGAAAGAGCCTCCCAAAACCTGGTTCATCGTTTCGATGGCAATGTCGTCAGGGTCGGATTTGGGCGGCGCACCTCTCCGGCAGATCATCGACTGAATCGAGTTGGGCCGATCCATCAAATAGACGACCGGCTTGGCAGTCAACTGGACTTGCTTAATGTTCTTTTCCAGGACCTGGCCTCGCTCCCACTGGCCAAAGGAGCTTTTCGATGGCAGGCTTGATCTCCTCCATCCGCCCGGTATCGCCGACGATGATCAGGGTGCCGTTGTTCGGCTTGAACCAGGTGCGATAGAAACGCTCCTCGCGGGTTAGCTTGCTCACAGAATCACTGGTGCGGATCCGGTAAAGGGATTGGCATAGGCATGTTCGAGCCATAGAGAAGCCGCGGCAGGACTCGCAAGGCCATCTGCATCGGCTGGACTTCTCTCGCTGAATCGAATCGGGCAGAAGTTTCTGCAGCCGCTTAAAGTCCGCGGCGGGGAAGGATGGGTTCAGAATGATGTCGTAGATATCAGGGAGGCATCAGATTTTTCTTCAATGCAGAGAAAGACGCCGGAGGTATCAGGTCGAGCTTGCGTTGACGTCGGCCCCAAGCATAGCCAGTTCTTCGCTGATTTGCAGCGAAGTGCGCTTTTTGGTCCCCTCCTCCAACATGCTCATCGCCAGACGGGCGGTGCCGGGATGCTGAACTGGTCCGCCGCGAAGCCAGCATTCATGACCAGGTTGAACAGAACGATGGGGACGGAATGGCGCTCGGCCAGCACGATCTGAAGACCGTTGGCAAGCGTCGCGCGCTGCAGGGCGGGAAATTGGGCGTCAGGAAGCTGGCCGAGCTCGGGCGGCTTGGAACGATCGACGGTGCTCTTGGCCGTCTGGTAGGAGGGGAACGGATGAACCTCGAGGATAAACTCCGTCGGAGAGCCACTGGGTCACGCTCGTGCACATCGACGGCGGTCGCTTCGCGGACGCGTTGCATCTTGGTCTTGTAAAAGTCGGGGCTGCCGGCGAAAACCTCGTTCATCGCCAGCACGTCCGACTTGCCGCCAAAACCGCCGATCCGTTCAACGCCGCGAATAAAACCCGCCAACTCCTCGATCTTCACGCTGCAATTCCTGCTCCGTCGGCCCATCCTTCGAACCGGGTCAAGTTCCTCATCGAGGGCCTTCTCGACTTTAGCCAGGTCCTCGCCCGGCCGAGCGGTGGCCACAATCTGGAATTGGCCGCCGATTTCGCGGGAGGCATTGAAAGCAGAAACGGAGCTGGCGATTTGGTCGCGGTAAACGAGGCGTTCGTAAAGGCGGGAGTTCTTGCCGGAGGAAAGAATGTCCGCAGCCAGATCCAAGTAATCAGAATCGGCCGCCCGATATTCGGGGACATTCCATACCTTGTAGATGCGGGACTGGGGAACACGGTCTTCCATCACTTGGCGTTGCGCACCGGATCGCTTTGCCGGCCAGGCCTCGAAGCGCGACACCGGCGGCCCGGAGGGAATGTCGCCGAAATATTTCTCGACCTTTGCACGCGCGGTGGCGACGTCGATATCGCCGGCAATGGCAATGACGGCGTTGGCCGTGCCGTAATAGGTGCGGAACCACTCCTTCACATCATCGAGGGAAGCCGCATTCAGATCCTCCATCGAGCCGATCACCGTCCAGGAATAGGGATGATGGGACGGGTAAGTCGCGCGGGGAATGAGTTCGCGGGCCCGTCCGTACGGTTGATTTTCCCCCTGCCGTTTCTCGTTTTGAACCACGCCGCGTTGCTCATCGAGGCGACCCTGAGAAATGGCGCCGGTGAAGTGGCCCATCCGGTCTGATTCCATCCAAAGGGCCACGTCGAGGGCGGATTTGGGCACATCTTCAAAGTAATTGGTCCGATCTTCACTCGTGGTGCCATTCATGTCCGTCGCGCCGATGCGTTCCATCGCCTGGAAGAAATCGTCGTTGAAGTTCTCGCTCCCATTGAACATCAGGTGCTCGAACAGATGAGCAAACCCGGTTCGTCCCGGACGTTCATTTTTCGACCCGACGTGATACCAGATGTTGACAGCCACAATCGGCGCTTTGTGGTCTTCGTGGACGATCACGGTCAGCCCATTCGTCAGCACAAATCTCTGGTAAGGAATCTCGACCACATCGGGGAGGCTGTTGACCGCCCCCGAAACTCCGGTCCCAAGAGCCAGATAGGAAAGACCCACCAACATGATTCTCTTCATCGTCATAGCTTCCTTTGCTTGGCCGTTCCCCACGGCAAATGAACTCCCCGCGTCGATCGGCACACAGGCAATTCCCGAACCAAGGTTGTCCTGCGTCCCGGGACGAGTCAACCGCGGAAACCGCGGCGACTCCTTCCTTCGGGCGCGCGGGCCGCACCCGTTCCACGCGGCGCCGGTGGCACACGTGATTGCTTTCGCGCTCGCCAAAGTGCCCGCAACGGAGTATAAGAAAGTCAGGATTGGCTGAAGGATCGAAAGGGGCGACATGAATGCAATCAACCCGGACGTCTCCGGCGTGGAACAGGAAACAGAGATCTGTATCTCCTGTCTGCAGCCAAATGAGCCCGGCCTTCACTTCTGTCCCCATTGCGGCACCCCGCTGACCTGCTACGCCGCTACCGGTCCTTTCGAAAGCATGTTCGCGGAAGGGGATTTCCTGCGCAAGCAACTGCGGACAAGCGATGGGGCAAGCCCGTCCGTATTTCCTGATCGGCCTGCTCGGGTGGGTCCTGGTGAGCCTGCTCCTCGGGTGGTTCGTGCCGGGCTGATCGGCGTTCCGCGCGTTGCCAGCGCCGGAAGAGGACCGCTGCAACCGCCCCCCAGGCTTAGGCCATCGGCAGTGGCCGATTAAGGTTCGCTGACCCGAACCCGGTAAAGGCGGGAAACATGGTTGGTCGTGCTATCGCGCACGACCGAAACTCGGTTGGACGAGGAAAGGAAAGGCCGGTTATCGGGCGCGTCTAATGGCACCCAGGAACTAAGCGGATCCGTCTCATTTCTGAACTGGACCTCGAAAAGGCGGTTGGGGGTTTGGTCGTAGCCGATCTCCACGGCGTTGCCCTCCCGGCGGATTCGCAGCTGCCAGGCGTCATTGCCATCCCGGGGATCGCCGCCGGTCAGATATTCCAGGTAGTTGGAGGCGCCATCCTGGTCCGGATCAGCGTCGGCCGTGGCCAGAGGCGAATGGGCGTCGCCAAAAAAAGTCTGCTGCCAGACGGAGAAATCGGGCGCCATGGGCAAGTCGTTCAGGATCCAGCCGCGAAGCAGATCGATCGCTTGCCGGTTGAGTTCCCGAGTAGCGACTGGGGGCATGTGATCCGACCCGAGCTGTGAGACGCGCTGGAAGAGCATCGAATGCTCGAGCGATCCAGGAACAACCACCCGATTGTTGGTGTCGCCACGTTCGTTGGCCAAGGGGCCGTTGATGATTTGGGCGTTGCGCCAGGACGTGGAAATCCGCGCATCCCAGCTCCCATAGGCAGAACCACCCGGTTGATGACAGGCGACACAGTTGGCCGCCAAATAAGAGCGGACCCGGTATGCCCGGCTGACGGTTGGATCGGCCAGGTCGGCGAGAGCCGGGAGCAGATGCACATTGGAGATAGCGTTGGCGAAATAGCCAGCCGCGCTCAGAGCCGCTAATTGATTGGCAGGCGCGGGATCATACGCGTAATCGCGGTTGAGTTGAGGCGGATTGAAGCCGAGGGCGTAACCGGCCACCGGCGTATGGCACAAGAGGCATTCGCTTCGCCCAGGATAGTGCCAGATCTGGGTTCGGATGATCCCCTGATCAACCACGGGAATGGCCTCGTCCATCCCTTCTTCCGGGACCAGCACAGCATCCGCCAAGGAGCCACCCCAGCGATACGTGACGCCATAGATGCCTTCTTCCGTTTTGACGAGCAGCCGTGTCTCCAACCGGCGGGGCGAACCACCGACCGCATTGGTTAGCTCGAAATGCTTGATCCAGACGGTCCCGGTCGGGAAAAGCCAGCGGCCCTCAGGATTGAAAGTAATGGTTTGATTCGTGTCAGGCATGCTGAACCACCGTCGCTTGTCCGCTCCATCCGACCAAAAGGGAACATTGACCGCATAGGGAACGATGCCTGCGCTCGGCGTCAACGTCTGCAAATCGGCAAAGGCCCCAGTCAAGGCCAGCGTCGGAGGAAGAGTCCCTTCGCTCGGTTCAGCGCGAGCCAGACGAAAGAGTTTGCCACGGTCGTGGTCGATCAAAAGAACCTCGCCATCGCGAGGATCGATCCCGAACCCGGCGATGCCAACGCGCCCGGCAATCCGCTGCACGTCGGTCACGGTCTCGCCGTTGTAACGGAGCGACCAAATGTTCCCGGTGACGTAGTCCGCGAAAAGGTAAGCGCCCACCAGTTCAGGCAAAGCACTGCCGCGATAAACCCGCCCGCCGGTAATGGAGAAGCCCTGATTGGGACCGTAGCCAGGACTGTATTCATAAATGGGATCCATCAGGAGCAAATCGGACGACGGCAGCGTTTTCGGCCCGGGCAAGGTGCCTTCCCGAAAAGACCAACCATAGTTGCCACCGCGAACAATGACGTTGATTTCCTCGCGGCCGTGCTGGCCGACATCGCCCTCGTAAAGAAACCCGGTCTCCGGGTCGAAAGATATGCGCCAGGGATTCCGCAGGCCGACGGCGTAGAATTCGGTCCGAACCGTGGCCGGCTCGAGGGGCAAACCATTGAAGTTTGTGGCGCCAACCCACGGATTATCATGAGGAATCGAATAGTTCCCGACAGTCGCCGGATGCGGGTTGGGCGGCAGGTTCTCCGGCCGGTTGTCGACATCGAGGCGGAGAATGCCGGAGAAGAAATTGCGGTCGATGTGCTGGGCGTTGTTGAAATCATCTCCCTTTCCGCCGTCACCCTCGTCTCCAGCAGCCACGTAAAGATACCCGTCGGGGCCAAAGGCGAGATCGTTCAAGTTGTGCCCCTCACCCCGATCAATCTGGGTGATCAACGGCACTTCCGACTGCGGCGAAGCCTCGTTGGGCGTGGCCCGAGACGACTGAAATCGCGCCAACCGGTTGTAATTATCCGACCGCCCGACCCCGTTGGACCGAAAGGTGTAAGTAGCATAGAAAAAGGGAAAGCGGTTGGTGAGATAACCAGGGGCAAACGCCAGGCTTGAAAGACCCTCCACTTTTCCTGTTTCCCAGTTAGAAGCCACCGAACTGGAAATGTCGAGGAAGATGCTGCGAGCCGGCGCGGCCAGGTTGGTCAGGACAACAATCCGTCCGGCCCGTTCGACGACAAACAACCGGTTGCTCTCGCCCAGCGGAGAAGCCACTGCGACTGGCTTGTCAAAGGTCAAGCCGCTGAATGCCTCCACCAGAACGTACTGGTTCGTCGGCACGGCCGCCGGGCGCCCCGGCATTTTTAAGGATGTCTCGAGCTGACGGACGAGGTCGGCCATCCCCAGCACGCCAGCCGCAGAGAACAACAAGAGAACATAGCCAAAAGGAAGTCGCCGTCGTGGCGCCGCCAACCGTCCGAAGCTTTGCATTCCAAAAACAACCAATACGTTGCAAATATTAGAGCAGATGCAGCCGTCGGTTGAATATCAGGGCGACGCCGATCAGGCGCCCCGGGAATCCCCGACCGGCATTTGTTTGTCCCCTTTCGTGTCCGGCGGGGATTCCCTCGGTGAAACTGACAACTATGAACGATCGGGAACTCCTTCGCGCCTGGGTTGAACAGCGCTCCGAAATCGCCTTCACGGAGCTGGTGAATCGCCATGCCAGTTTGGTCTACGGGTCCGCCCTGCGCCAAATGCGCGATCCCGACCTGGCCCAGGACGTGTGCCAGGCCGTCTTCGTAACCCTGGCCAACAAAGCTGCCCAAATCCGGGACGAAGCGGTGCTCTCAGGCTGGCTCTTCCGCACCACGCACTTTGTCGCCGCGCGCGCTTTGCGCGCCCGCTCCCGCCGCCATTATCGCGAAGTCGCTGCCTCTACCATGACCCCCATTCAAACGCCGACCACTCCTGATTCATGGCCCGAACTGGCCGCTCAACTTGATGGCGCCCTTGCCGGCCTGAGGGCAATCGATCGCGATGCGATTGTCTGGCATTATCTGGAGCGCCAGCCCTTGCGCGCGGTGGGCGAACGCTTCGGAATAAGCGAAGACGCCGCTAAAAAACGGGTCAGCCGCGCTGTGGACAAGCTGCGCCAGATCCTGTTGAAACGTGGGGTTGGTCTCTCCGCCGCGATGCTCGCAGCCTGTCTGAGCCAGGTGCCAGCGGAAGCCATGCCCGCCCCGGCCGTTGCCACCATGGCACGCGCCGCCATGACCCAGGCTGTGCCCGCGGACATAACGGAACTTGTTCGGTTGGCAACCCGCGACGCCTTCCGTGCGCGCGGCCTGGAGGCCTCGCCCTTAGCCTTGAGCGCGTTGGTGCTCATGGCGGCGGCAGCGTTCTGGTGGCACCAAACGACCCTCAAAAAGGAGCGAGCCGAGCCGACCGCGGAAGTCAATCCGATTCAGCTTGGC
The DNA here is from genome assembly GCA_046346765.1 of Verrucomicrobiota bacterium. Classification (GTDB taxonomy): domain Bacteria; phylum Verrucomicrobiota; class Verrucomicrobiia; order Limisphaerales; family SIBE01; genus JAXMHN01. Next base: position 142,463 of record JAXMHN010000002.1, read on the forward strand.
GCCGGCCAGGCAGCTCCAGCCGTTCGAAGGAGCGTGAATTCGGCTCCGCAGCGGGGCTCTACCCAAATCAGGCTGGCGATCCGCGCGGCCGAGGATGATCAGCCGGTCCGGGCGGAGTTGAACGTCAATGGCTCCTCCTTCCGAGGGCAAGCGTGGAGTCAGGCTCTGGCCACGGACACGAACGGGCTGGCGGAGTTCTCGGTTCAAGGGGATGTAGTGGATCATCTCCGCGTTTGGATCTCCGCGCACGGCTACGTCCCCATCACCGTCGGCTGGCGCGGCCATGAATTCGTCGAACCGGTCCTGCATTACACCGCGCGGCTTCAAAGAGGACACCGCCTTCAAGGACACGTGCAGAACCAGGGGAGCGAACCGGTTGCGGGCGCGCACATCGTGTTCAACAGCCCGGGCGCTCACCTTGAGGAACGAGAGGACATCGGCTTTCATCGTCGGCTGACGGAAGTGGTCAGCGACGAGCAAGGCGATTTTCAATCGGACCAGCTTCCGCTGCCGATGGGCGATCAACAGATGAGCTATGTGGTCGATCATCCGGATTATGTGCGCCGACTGGTGCCTCTGGAGGAAGCAACCTCACTCGCCACCAATCACCTTATCACCCTCACAACCGGCTATCGCCTCCGCGGCCAGGTAACAGACCTGGACGGCAATCCGATCGCGGGCGCGAAAGTCGAGCACGACCGCACCGCCGCGACCGAATCGGACGGCAGCTTTGAACTCGGCCCCGTTGCCGGCGGCGAGATCCGCCTGAGCGCGAACGCCGCCGGCTACCAGGAGGCTTCAGCTCGCCTGTTGGTGAATCAAGCGACAACCAACATCTGGATGAAGCTGGCCGTCGCCAGCAGTGATCCATCCAGCTGGGACCGAGCCATGGCCGCCGGCCGCACCGTTCGGGTTACCGGCAGCGTGGTGGACGACGCCTCCGGAGAGCCCGTGTCCGACTTTCAGGTCCGCTTGAATGAAGATCGCGGCTGCTCCGAATTCCTGGGTCAAGGTCAAACGGGACGATTTGACTGGCCGGTTTTCATGGCCTTCTTCGATAGCTTTTCGCTCCAGATCGATGCGACCGGCTATGCCCCGTCTGTGACGGAAATGCGCTCGGTCAGATCCGCAACGCAGAATTTCAAAATCCGTTTGAAGCGAAGCCTGGAAATAACCGGACGAGTGGTTAATGCCGCAGGGCAATCGGTCCCGGATGCCTATGTCGGACTGATCGGAGACTCGATCGCCTTCACGTGCTGGCTCGGGCGCAATGGTTCCCCCGAATCGGGCGCGAACACCGCCCAGACCACCACTGATGCCCAAGGCCGATTCCACTTCCGACCACGGTTTGGGACACGCAGTGTCCTCGCCGCCCACGAGTTGGGCTGCGCAGTCGCCTCTCTCGAGCAACTCGCCAAGGGCCCGCTCGTGCTTCGACCTTACGGCTCGATCGAAGGCACTCTGCTCATGCAAGGTCGCCCGGTTGCAGGGCAGCAGATGTTCCTTACTTCTGAATCTCCGTCCGGACCGCGCGATCCCTATCGTGTGCGCGTTCAGGAGAACACCAAGACCGACGATCAGGGGCACTTCCGATTCGGGAAAGTCGCGCCCGGCGAGGTCGTTCTCTCCCGCCTCTTCGATCAAAACCGCAATCACCCTGGCCCCATCGGAATGAGCCACCCCCGCCACGTCATCGTGCCGGAGAGCGGCGTCGCTCAAGTGATCTTTGAAGAGGAGGGCACCTTGCTCACGGGCAAGCTCGTCTTGTCCAAGCCGCTGAAAGGACATGACTGGCGCGACGATCTGCCCGCGCTCGTCCCGATCGCGTCCAACGATCCGGAAATCATCGCTCCAGCCGGCACGCTCGAATGGCGGAGGCAGTGGCACGCGCTCAACGTCGCATTGGCCAGCCGTCCCAAATTCTTTCTGGAAATGCAGCCCGACGGGTCATTCCGAGTCGCGGACGTGCCCCCTGGCCAATACGACTTGCATCTAACCGTCCACGAACCGTTCGACTCAGAAGCGCATGACGAGCTGGGCAACCTGATCGAACGTCGCCCGCTTGGACACTTCTCGAGCCCAATTGCGGTAACGGCCGGTGACTCCAGCAAGGTGCAGAGCCTGGGAACGATCGTCGTGGCGTGGGACGAAATGCCTCGGCCTTAAATGGGCGCGCTTGCCGTTCGCGCTAAGTAAGTCTGAAAACAAACCGGACCATGAACCCTAACCATCTCCTTCCGCGCCAGGCGGGCCCGGCTGCTGTTCCCTGTTGCCGATGGGCGCCGCTCGGCGTAGAACGTTCTCGTCAACCCACGCCGCATACAGGCAATGACGCCACGCTTTCCTGCCATCACACGCCATCCCTGGCGGAGATCAATGCTGCTGGCCCTGCTCTGGATCGCCGCCACGCTCGATTCGCCGGGCCACGATCTCTTCACCGCTTTCGTCCAACATCGCCTCCATCTCCAAGTCGGCGCCAGAAACCTCGATCTGACCCTCGACCTTACTTTTTTCGAAGAATGGTCAGGGCGTGAGCGGCAGAAGATGGATTCGGACGGGGATGGCCGCATCACCCGGAGTGAAATAGATATCTACCTGAAGCGACTGGCTTCCTCAGGCCTGTCTCAACAAGTCCGCCTCACTCATGCCGGGAAGCCTGTGCCATTGGCGCTTCTCTACGAGCCTGAGATAGACTTGCTCGGGTCGAACCGCGCCGCGCCGGCCCACCATCAATTGAGGCTGTCCTTCTTCGCCCCAACGCCGCCATCGCTCCAAGCGGGCGACGAGCTGCGGGTGGAGAGTGGCCTATGGGCCGACGCGAAAGCTTTGGTCAGCGTCCAGGTTGATGGGCAAGATGGCTGCCAGATGCAAGGGGACGCCGGACGGGAACCTCTCGTGCCTCAAACGAAACGCGCCTCTCCCATCCATTTCGCCACGTTCAAATGCCTTCGCCCGCCTTTCCAAAACCTGACCACGAACAGCTCACGATGAATCGAGCAACCTTCCCCCTGCCCCGCTTCGCACGCTTTTGTCTTTTCATCAGTGCCGGCCTGGCTCTCGCCGCTGCGAAGGAACCCGGAACAGCTCTTCCGCCGGGCGCGGTGGACTTCGCCGCCCGCCTCGCTCACAACCATTGGTACCTCTGGGGTCCTGCGCAGCGCGCCGAGCTTGAATCGCTGAATCGAATATTGCGGGCCGCCCTGCCGCTACCGGCGGAGTCGACCGATGTGGCTCCACCGCGCAGCGCCGGGGAGCAGGCAGCGGCGGCGGCCATTCGCTTGCACCAACTCGTCTTGACCAACGCGAACCTGATCCGCATTGATCTCACGGGCGCGCAGCCCTCTCTGGCTCTCACCCACCCGGTGGAATTGCCCGGCGACACCGGAGCGCTCTTGTTCGAGGTGCTCAGCCCAGGCGAAGGCCTGCGCTATGCGACCGCTTGGGGAGACCTTAGCCAACCGCCGGGAGAGTCCAGCCTGGTTGCGGTCGACATCGGCGAAGGCGGCGCGACCTACGCCTTGGCCGGCCTAGAACATATTCCCTTTGGCCGGACCACGCTCCTGCTCGAGTTTCGGCGCGCGGGAATGGTGGCCTGGCGGACGCCGTTGGAGGTGCACGTCCCGTCTCCTGGTCGGTTGAAACTGACGGTCATATCGGATGATACCGGCAGTCCAACGCCCGCCATGGTCCGTTTGATGTGGCGAACAGACGGGTTGCAGCGGCCCCCGGCAAACGGGATCGAATTCGCCTCCCAGTTCGACAAGCAAGGAACTCCGAGCGGGGCGAGGGCCGCAAATTTACCTGGGCCGCTGGCGGCGCATTTCTGGTGTGTGCCAGAACCGTTTGACATGGCGCTGGCCCCTGGGGTCTGGCAGATCGGTGTTCGCCGTGGCGTGGAACATGAAGTGGTGTTTGAAGATGTCACCATTCGGTCGGGCGAAGTGGTCGAGAAGACGATTCGACCGCGGCGCTGGGCGGACATGCGAGCGTCGGGCTGGTGGTCCGGGGACGACCACGTCCATGGGCGGCTCCTGTCGGACGAAGATGGGCGGCGTTTGATGGCCTGGATTCAAGCGGAGGATATCCATCTGGCCAACGTGGTGAAGATGGGGGACATCTACCGAACCTATTTCGAACAGCGGGGCTTCGGCCCCGACTACCGCGTTCTGGAGGGCGACTACGCGTTGGTTCCCGGACAGGAATGCCCGCGCACCCACGATCAACTTGGGCATACCCTCGCTATGAACATTACCAGTATGGTCCGCGATACAGACCGTTACTTTCTCTATGACGAAGTATTCGATGCCGTCCACGCCCAAGGCGGGCTGGCCGGCTACGCCCACGTCAATGCTGGCTTGTTCCACGTCGAACGCGACATGAGCCTCAATGTCCCGCGCCAGAAGGTTGACTTCGCTGAAATCCTCCAATTCAACCAATTGGGCACCGATCTCTATTACGACTTTCTCAACTTAGGCTGCAAACTAACCGCCTCGGCGGGCTCCGACGTGCCTTGGGGTGGAACGGTCGGCGAGGTCCGGGCCTACGCGTATCTCGAGGATGAACCCTTTTCCGCCGATGCTTGGTTCCACGCCTTCGGCCGTGGCCGCACCTTCACCACCAGCGGACCCATGATTGAGTTCCGCGTCGATGACGCTCTCCCCGGAGACGAGATCCGGCTCTCCGAGAATCGCGACGTCCGTATCCAGGCCAAGGCCTGGGGCGATCCCAAACGAATGGGCCAGGTGAAGTTGGAGATCATCCGCCAGGGCGAAGTGCTTCGATCGGCTGAATCCAGCACCGGAAGCTCAGAAGTGAACCTGGAAACCACGGCTCCGGGCGGGTTTGGATGCTGGATCGCGGCTCGAGCGCGCGCCACCGACGGAACGACCGCCCACACATCTCCGGTCTACCTCGTGCGGGAAGGCTTTCGGTTTTGGAAATTCGAAATGCTGGACCAGCTGATTGCCAAAAGGCTGGCCAGTCTCGCGCAGATCGAACAAATCGCGACTGAAGCCCGTCAACGAACTGCCAGCAACGCCTCAGACACGGACCGTTACCGTCAACAACTCGCCCTGCAAGGGGGCGCGTTACTTGAGCGGGTCAAGAGCCTGAGAGGGCTCTATGAGGAGTTTGGACGGATTCGCGACCAGGAGAGCGCGACACGCCGTCGTGAACCGTAGAACTTCGGCCGCCTCGAAGGGGGAGGCGCGGCCCAAGCGCTAGGTGCGCGTCAGATGCAGGCAATCCTTCTCGATTCGCCAGATGACAGCCGACCGCCAATTTTGCGGGCGGGGGCCCTCAAAATCAGAAACTTTGGCAAAAGAGATTCGTTTGCCCACTTTCAACACTCGAGCCGATTTGACCACCACCTCGGCGGTCTCCGTATTCACGATGCGGGCGCGATAGACCGTTCGGTTCCGCCACGCGTCAATGGCCTTCAATTTGGCAGGCAGAGTGGGAGTGCGCATGGCTTCGTTTCAAATAATCTGTTCGAAAGAGGCCTCTGCAGGAAGCGTGCCTCCCCTAGAAAGGGCCTCAGCCGCGGAAAGTGAGGGGCCGGCGGTGTGGGGCCGGACCAACTTGAGGACAACGTGTCCTCCGGCAAGACAGCCTACTTGGAGGGACTGCTCCAGAGGGTATTGATCACCCGGAGCAGCACGAGGCCGCTGATGATAAAAACAACCAAGAGCAGGCCGGCCTGGAGCAAACGCCCATAAAGGAACGTGCCCACGGCAAAGAGGGATGACCAGATCACGGCGCAGCCAGCCGTCCAGCCCAGGAGGGCCAGAGGAATACTCTCGTGACTCGCCGCCGCTTCCGCCTCAGATATGCCAGCCTCCTCTCGGATCCGGCGCCAACCCGGGCCAAACGGCCGCACCTTGCGGTAGAAATCAATCAGGGTCTGCCGATCGGTCGGGGGCGCGATAAAGGCGGTCACGACCCAGCAAACGGTCGTGATCACAATCGTTAGCAACAAGGCGTGATGCGTGCTCAGTTCCAGCTGACCGCTTCTTTTGAGCAGGAGCAGCGTCGCTGAGATCCCAAACGAGCTGATCATCGCCACCACTTCACACCAGGCGTTGATGCGCCACCAAAACCAGCGCAACAGGTATAGAAGGCCCGTCCCGGCGCCAACCTGCAGGATGATGTCGAAAGTGTCCTTGGCGGATTCCAGCAAGTAGACCGTCCCCGACGACACCAAAAACAAACCAACCGTCGTCATCCGTCCCGCCCAAACGTAGTGGTGCTCGGAGGCATCCCGGCGAATGAAACGACGGTAAAAGTCGTGCACGAGATAAGAAGCCCCCCAGTTCAAATGCGTCAGGATGGTCGATGAATTGGCGGCAATCAGCCCTCCCACCATCAAACCAATGAAGCCCACCGGCAGGAACTTCAGCATCGCCGGATAGGCGATATCATGCCCCAGCAAACTCGGATCCAGATTCGGAAATGCCGTCTGGATGTCAGAAAGCTGCGGGTAAACCAGCAAGGAACAGAGGCCCACCAGAATCCATGGCCAAGGACGAAGCACGTAATGCGCAACGTTGAAAAAAAGGACGGCTCCGAGCGAGTCCTTCTCCGACTTGGACGCCAGCATTCGCTGTGCAATATAGCTGCCCCCGCCCGGTTCGGCGCCCGGGTACCACGTCGCCCACCACTGCACCGCGACCGGCATGATAAATACCGCCAGGGCCAGGTCCCAATTATTGGTGAAGTCCGGCAGCAGGTTGAGATAGTGGACCATCGATCGTCCATCTGGGGCCAGCATCGGACTTGAGAGCTTCTCCACCAGCACATGCAACCCGCCGACGTGCTGAACCGCAAAATAGGCGGCCGCGATCACCGCCGTCATTTTAAGGAAGAACTGGATCATATCGATCACCAGCACTCCCCACAGTCCGGAGTGGGTCGCAAAGGCCACATTGAGTACTCCGCACAGAGCCAGCGTCTGCCACCGCGGCAGGCCGAAGAGCACGTTCGCAATTTTGCAAGCGGCGAGGTTGACCGACGCCATGATCACACAGTTGAAAAAGAGGCCTAGGTAGACAGACCGAAAGCCGCGCACGACGCTCGCTGCCTTGCCCGAATACCGCACTTCGTAGAACTCGAGATCAGTCATCACTTCGGACCGGCGCCAGAGTCGTGCGTAAAAGAAAACCGTCGCCACACCGGTCAGGACAAACGCCCACCAAACCCAGTTGCCGGCCACACCTTGCCGGCGCACGATATCCGTGACGAGGTTGGGCGTATCGCTGCTGAAGGTCGTCGCCACCATGGATAATCCCGCCAACCACCAAGGCACAGCCCGGCCTGAGACGAAGAACTCCGAGGTGCTCTTGCCTGCGCGATGTGCGAAGAATAGCGCTGGGACAAAACAAACCAGGAGCGAAGCTGCGACGATCAGCCAATCGAGAAGTTGGAGTTTCATTAGGTTGAACGAATGCCGCCGCTGACAGCGTCCGATTGCGCAGCCCGATGCTATCGGCGAGCCCGCGTTTGTAAAGGACAGTCGCTGGCCGCTGGCCCGCAGCACTGCCTCGGCGGGATTCAACCTTTCAGGGAAAAGCCGAGCTGGGTTTCAGTGACGGCTTCGTTGCACCGTCTCCAGCCCGGGGTTAGGCTAATCGTGCTGTGAGAGAACGAAAGACCCTCAAGCAGCAATAGAAGAAGGCGACTTCCGTCAGCCGCAAGGCTCGACCCGAAGCCGCCTTCCTCGCTGAAGGAGGACCATATTATGCCAGACGACAAATCAAAGACCCGCCCGCAAGACGCCAGTCGCATTAACATCCATGAGGACTACGAACTCCGAGCATGGTCGACCAAGTTCGGCGTTTCGACCGACCAATTGCGCGAAGCGGTCAAGAAGGTTGGCACTTCCGCCGAAGCCGTTGAGAAGCATCTCAAAGGTGGAGCCTGACCGATTCGCGGCGAAGCCGCCGCCTCTCGCGGTGCCGGCAAGGCCGTGCCGGCATCCGCAACTCCAGAGGCCAGGGGCTATCCCTCCTAGCCCGGAACGAGCAGCTTATACCTAACGGCGGCGCACATGGGCCGCGAACGCGGCCAGGAGATTGAGCACGGCAAGCGAGGCAGTCAGCATAAACAGCGGGATGGCGTACTCTCGGAAGAGCGTGCTGAAGCCCCGTAAGATTTCCTCGATGTTCGGATCTCCCATTGAGCCGTGCGTCGCCACGAAGCCGGTCCAGCGGCTGAGCCAGTAGGCCACGAGCAAAAAACCTATCGGCAGGAAAGTCAGCATCAAAGCCACCGGGCGCTGGATCGAACCTAGACTATTAAGCAATTGCCGCTTCATATCCGATTCGACAAGCCAGCGGCTGTATCCGCACGCTTTCCAGAAGGGCTCGCCTCCTGGCGGACCGGCCCAAGCTTGATGCAGGTCAAGATTTCCCGAAGTTACGCGTTCCTGCGGCTCAAGATCGCAACGCCTGGTCCGATGGATGAGCCAATGACCACCCGAAGAGGCTGGTCTAGCGGCAAGATTCGCATCCATCGCTATGAAGATCAGCACCACTTTAAATGGAATCGCAGGGGTCCTGGCAGCTTTTTCGCTGACCTGGGCTGGTTTCGTCCTCTGGCAGCTCCATCGCATGTCGGAGGATGGCCGCGTCGTAAATTACGCTGGCATGGTGCGCGGTGGAGCCCAGCGCCTGGTCAAGCTGGAGTTGGCCGGCGAACCGGCCAATGCCCTCAAAGAGCGGCTGGACCGGATCATCAACGGCCTGATTGGCGGGGACTCCACTCTGCAGTTGCCGAGAGCCAGCGACCCTACCTTCCTCGAGCAAATGCGCGCGGCGCAAACCTTCTGGGGCAAGCTCGCGACCGATATCCAAGCGCTGCGCTCCCAACCTGCGGCGAAGGAGCAACTCGTCCGCGATAGCGAAGCTTTCTTCGAACTCACCAATCAAGCCGTCAGTGCTAGCGAAGCCTTTGCCAAGAGGAAGGTGCGTTTCAGCCAGGCGGTTCAGGCCGGATTCTTTGGCGTCAACCTGCTGATTCTGATCTGCATCTCGTGGATCGCGCGTCGGAAGGTGTCACGCCCGCTCCATTGCCTCGTCGACTTTGCCGCGGCGACCGCCCAAGGCGACTTAACCCAAACGCATCAGGTGGCCAGCCGGGATGAGGTCGGCGACCTGGCGATGGCTCTGCAGGAAATGAGCACCAACCTGCGCGGACTTATCCGCGATATCTCACGCGGCGTCGACACCCTCGCCAACTCGTCGAATCAACTCTCCTCCGTTTCCGAGCAAATGGCTGCGAGCGGTCGACAGACGTCGAGCAACGCCAGCACCGTCGCGAGCGCTGCCGAGGAAATGAGCGCCAGCTCGGTCTCAGTCGCCGCGGGAATGGAACAGGCAACCACCAACTTGATGAACGTGGCCGGCGCCACCGAGCAAATGACGTCCACGATCGGCGAGATCGCCGGCAATTCCGAAAAGGCCCGCGCCATCACTTCCGAGGCGACCCAACAAGCCCAACATGTCACGGAACTGATGGAGGGACTCAGCCGCGCCGCCCAGGATGTGGGCAAAGTCACCGAAACGATCACCGCCATTTCGGAACAAACCAAACTGCTGGCGCTCAATGCGACCATTGAAGCGGCCAGGGCGGGAGCGGCTGGAAAAGGATTTGCCGTCGTGGCCCATGAAATCAAGGAGCTGGCCCGCCAAACTGCCGAAGCCACCGAGGACATCAAAGCGAAGGTATCGGCAATCCAGTCGTCCACCCAAGGATCCGTCCAAGACTTGACCCACATCTCGCAGGTGATCCAGCAAGTCAGTCAGATCGTTAATACGATCGCTTCCGCTATTGAAGAGCAATCCACCGTCACAAAAGACATCGCGCGCAACGTCAATGAAGCGGCCAGCGGCGTTAAAGATGCCAATCAACGGGTCGCGGAAATCGCTACCGTCTCCCAAAGCGTCGCGAAGGATATCGGGGGCGTTGACCAGGCTGCGACCAGGATGGCCTCGGGTAGCCAGGATATTCTCGGCAGCGCCCAAGAGCTCTCGAAACTAGCGCAAGAGCTCAGCGGGCGGATGGGGCGGTTCCGAATCGCCGCCGATGAGCGAAACGATGCCCGAGCGACCAAGCCGGTCGGTGTGTCTGTAAACCGCCGAAGCCCGACGCAACCGATCCACGCTTTCCGCCCAACGAGAGAGATAGCCTCGCAGAAGTAAGCTCGCCCGGGCTGGCGCGCGCTCGAGGGCCGGTTAAAGCGGCCGGAGGCCACCGCCGTGGCCAGCCTCGGCTACACCGCGCAGCCTCATACGAAGGTAGTATTGAGACGCCTTTGCCTCGCCTGCTAGAAGGGTTCATGCGACATACGCCGGCCGTAGCGAATCAGACTGGAAAGCTGATTCACAAGTTTTGGTCCAAACAAAGTCAGCCAAGAACAACGACGCCTCTCCGCTGGATCATGCCCTCATCGTTAACGTTCCTTGCGCTGTCCGTCTGGCAGGCAGTCCCACTCGCCCAAACCGCCAGTCCAGAAAGAACCATTCGCAACACGACCCTGGCCGGCTCCGCCCTCGAGGCTACGGCCGCTTTCGAGGCAGGGATGACTTACGTTGCCTGGCGCGACACGCGCAACGAAGGCAGCTCCCACGGCGACATTTTTGCGCAGAAGCTTGGCCCTGACGGCGAGACCCTCTGGACGGTGAATGGCTTGGCGGTGTGCACCGCGGCGGACACCCAGTCGCTGCCAGCGATCGTCCCGGATGGCGCCGGCGGAGCGGTGGTCTCCTGGATGGACGAACGCGCCCGTCCAAAGGCGATCTTTGCCCAGCGCATCACCTCCGCGGGGGAAGCGCATTGGGCCATGAATGGCGTTGCGGTCGGGCCCGTGTATTTGGAAAGCCCCTATTCCTTTGTCCATCGCTCATCGGACGGAGGTTTCCTGGTCACCTGGTGGGACTCCGCACCGTATGTGGGCGCAGAGACCTATCCCGTGCTCGCGCAAAAGCTGGACGCGACTGGAACCAAGCTCTGGGACCCCGGCGAACCGGACGGCCGGGATCTGTGGGGTTCCGGCATCGAAGCGATCACTGGAATCACGCGCGGCCGCAGCGTATCGGATGAAGCGGGCGGCATCATCGCCATCGGCAAGATCCGGGACAACAAGGGATTTCGCTTCCAGCGAGTGCGGTCGGACGGTTCGGCCGCGTGGCCGGCGGCCGTGGACTTCAACGCCACCCTACCCGAAACAGCCCCATTCCATTTTGCCGCCGATGGTGCCGGGGGAGTCATCGTAGCGTTCTTGGACAATCGGGACGTAAGGGCTTTCCGGGTCGCTGGAGACGGCACGTTACCATGGGGCCAGACGGGCGTGACGCTGGTGCAAGCGAACGCGCTTTTAACCGAGGCTCCTTTCGTGACTCCGAATGGAACCGGCGGCGCCTTTGTTTCCTGGATCGCCAGCAACCCCCATGACGTCCGTGTCCAGCAAATCGCCGCGGACGGTTCTCATCTCTGGGCCGCCGGAGGCACAATCGTGCCAGACGGTTCCACCAGTGAACGAGAAGCGGCCTTGATTCGCGACGGGACAGGAGGAATTTATCTTTCCTTCACGACCGCAACCAGCTTGCGCGGGCAGCAATTGGATCGTAACGGTGGAGCGCAGTGGAAAATCAACGGGAGCAACGGCGTTGGACTGGGGTCGGGCGAACTGTCCGTCATCGGGAAGGGCGACACCGGGCCAAATGTCGTCTACAAACGAAGCACAGGGCTCTTCGCTAAATCGATTCAAGTCGCATCTCCTCTTCGAGTGCTTAAGATTGTCATGGGCAGCGATCAGATCAGCGTTGCCTTGGACGGTGGAGTCCCAGGCCGCTCTTACGAAGTGCTTCGCTCCGCCACATCGGCCGAGTTTCGAAGCGATTCCTGGAAGGTCGTCGGCAAAGTCCAAGCGGGGCAAACCTGGACAGATTTGAGCCCGCTCCATCCGGCTGGCTTCTACGGCGCCCGAGAAGCGTCCCCGTAACACGAGCCGTCGTTGCGGTGGCGAGGCTGCAGATGAACAAATTGTCATCCAATCCCGCCAGCAAGATTCATCTCTGAGTGGTCTGCTCTTTATGGAACGGACGATCGTGAATGCCGCTCCGTAAACAAAGTAAAACCATGAAACGAAATCGAATCTTGATTGCCTCCACCCTCCTATTGTGCGCCGCGGCCGCCCCTACTCTCGCCCAGGACCGTCCCCCCACCCTTCCAGCCCTCGGCAAAGCGGCCCAGGCCGCTCTCATAACCGCATTGTCCGGCAAGGACGGCGAATATGCCGCTCGCGCCGAATACGAAGCGATCCTGGACAAATTCGGCTCGAACGTGTTGCCTTACGCCCACATCATCCGAGCGGAGCAACAGCACATTGCTGCCCTCGAACGGCAGTGCCGCGCTTGCGGAATACCCGTTCCCGCCGACACCTACTATGGAAAAGTGCAACCTCCCGCGACCCTGGCCGAGGCCGCGAAAGCGGGTCTGCTCGCCGAAGAAGCCAATGTCAGAATGTATGACGAACTGCTCAAGGCGGCCGAAGGCTATCCGCCGCTGGTGCAGGTCTTCACCCGATTGCAGGCGGCTTCGGCCAACCGTCATCTCAAAGCGCTCCGGGCAGCGGAAGCAAATGGCGGAGAGTTAACCTCGACATTCTGCGATCAGAACAAAGGCTGTGGCCGGCAGGGTGGTCGCAGCCCCGCTGTCGGAGGAGATGGCTGCCAGCAAAACACCCCCTGCCAGCCGATGGCCCACGGCCAGCCATGTCGGCATGCGGGCCGGACCCGAAGCGGACAGCCTTAAGCATAACGACACCGGGCCGGCGACGGGTGGAGGGAGCCCCACGAGTCAGGGACCTCCACCCTGCCGGTTGTAACCTTTTTGAGGGCCAGTGGCTCAGTGCCAGTAGTATGTCTGCTCGAGGTCTGGTCGTTGTGGGTGGTGGGGCCGGCCGGCCCGGGGCCGCCGCCCGAGCCCGACGGCTTTGTGAACAGTGCGGGATTATTGTCTTCGAGAGAGGCCTCCCGTCTCCTTCGCCAACTGCGGACGAGCTGCCCCGTGACCGCGCGATCATCGTGCACTTCGCTTCGGGCCATCACTCCTCCTTGGCCTGCCGGCTTCTGACCCAGCACGGCCACAAAGTGCGAAACCTGAGTGGTTCCTGGCGCGTGTATCACGCAGCCGTCACGGGAGGAGCCGCGCGCCTTCCCGAGATATCCAGGGGCGTAAGCCCTTCCCCAAGACCATCGTGAAAGTTCTCGTCGTAGAGGACGAAAGGAAGATCGCATCGTTTGTCCGCAAAGGACTCGAAGCGGAGGGCTTCGTGGTCGATGCTGCCCTCGACGGCAATACCGGCTCGGCGCTGGCCACGTCTCGCCCCTACGACGTGGTGGTGTTGGACATCATGCTTCCGGGGCGCGATGGGCTGAGCATCCTGAAAAACCTACGCGAGCAACGGATGGCCTTGCCGGTTGTGCTCCTCACCGCCCGGGGCGATCTGAACGAACGCTTGGAAGGCCTCAACCTCGGAGCCGATGATTACCTGACCAAACCCTTCTATATCCAGGAACTGGTCGCCCGTATTCACGCCGTCGTCCGGCGAGCTTCCGGATCGGCCCAAAGCATCTTGTCGGCCGTGGATCTCACCCTCAACTTGCTCACGCGTGTCGTCACGCGCGCCGGCCAAAAGATCGACCTCACCTCGCGCGAATTCACGCTCCTCGAGCAGTTGATGAGAAGTCCGGGGCGCGTCCTGACGCGAGCCCAGATCTGCGAGCAGGTTTGGAATTATCACTTTGATCCCGAGACCAACCTGGTGGACGTCTACATTCAGCGGCTTCGGAAAAAAGTGGATGCTGGAAATGACCGCAAACTCATCGAGACGGTGCGGGGCGTCGGCTATCGAATCGCGCCGGAATGAGAATCCATGTCGGTCCGTCTCAAGATTTCCGTTCTATCGGCCGTGATTTCCGGAGCCATTCTGGCCGGATTCGGACTCGCTGCCTGGTATCGTATTTGCCACGAGAGACTGGCCGCCTTAGATCGCGAGATCCGGACGCTGGCGGCGCGACATCCGGGCTGGTTGGCCCACCGTTCCGGCTACGATCGCCTGACCAGCATGCTCGCGTTCACTTTCGGACAACGTCGCCAAGACGACGTTATCCTGCTGCTCCGCGATTGCGATGGAAAAGAGCTCTACCGTTCCCCGCACTGGCCTGCCCGCCTCGACGTCACCAACCTCTCGCTTGCGCCGGGCGATGATCCAGCCCTTCCGACCGCGGAGACCGTGAGTCAAAACCAGCCGCGGGTCCAACCTCCCGGTCCGTCCGGTCGAGCGGGATTGAGACTAAGTCCGGACCGGGTGGGCCGAACTGATGGCGAGCGTCCGGAAGGCCCGCCTCTATTCACAAAGGCCCCAAGGTTCTTCACCGCCAAGGCTGGCGCGGCATTGTGGCGCTTGGGCGCTTTCGGCAACGGTCAGACCTCGGTGATTTTGGGAATCAACTACGACGAAATCCAAGGCGAGCTGAATCGCTTGCGCGACGCCTTTCTCCTGGTGCTGCCGGCCGCATTGGTGCTCGTCGGCATTGGCGGGTGGATTACCGGGAGCCAGGCCTTACGCCCGCTCCGCCTGATCGCCGATACGGCCGAAGGTGTCACCGCGCGCGGACTGGACCAGCGCATCCCACTGGCCGACTCAGACCAGGAGGTCGCCCGACTCATCACCGTCCTCAATAAGATGATGGACCGACTGGAGAAGAGTTTCCATCAAGCCACACGCTTCACGGCAGATGCATCCCACGAACTCAAGACGCCGCTCGCCATCATGCAGGGCGCATTGGACCACGCGCTCCAGACCGTCCCGATCGGTTCGCCGCAACAAGTCGTGTTTAACCATCTTCTTGAGGAAACCCACCGCCTGAAGAACATCACACGCACCCTGTTGCTGCTCGCGCAAGCAGACTCCGGCCAACTCAAGCTCTGCCGCGAACCGATCGACCTCACCGATTTGCTGGAAAACATGCTCGAGGACGCCCGCGTGCTCGCGGCCCCGTCGGATCTCGCCTTCGACGTCCACATCCCCCCAGGACTCCAGACTATTGGAGATGCGCACTTGCTCAGCACCGCTATCCGCAATGTGATCGGCAATGCTGTGAAGCACAATGAACCCCACGGCCGCATCGCTCTCCATGTCCGGACCGTAGACGGACCGATCGCCATCGTGGTCGCCAACACCGGCCCTGGCATATCACAGGCAGACCAACGGCGCCTCTTTGAACGATTCTTCCGGGGCGGCCCGACCGGTCGTCATTCAGCGGAGGGCAGCGGCCTTGGACTGAGTCTAGCCCGGGAAATCCTTTGTGCGCACGGGGGCGAGCTGGCTTTGCAGGAAAGCCGGCCCGGATGGCCTGCATTCGTCATTCGACTGGCTTGACTTTCTGCATTAGCTAATCATTACTAACCCGCGGGCTGAATGAGATCTCCCCTGGTCAGGCGTATTGCGGGTCTTGCTTCCCTGGCGGGATTGCTGGCAACCCTCGGCTGCCACTGGTGCGTCCTCCAGACTTTCTGCTTGGGCACAAATACGGTCGCGGGCTATTCGCGCTCGAGCTGGTCGTCCAAGCGGTCGAAATGACCTTCGATGGCAAGCACCCGTGCTCGCTCTGCCTCAAAATCCGCCGCGGCCGACAGGAGCAGGAACGCCAAGATCAGAAGTTCCCATCGCCAGGCCGCGACGTGAGCCTCAACCTGTTCTACCAGGAAGAATCAGTCACCGTCCCGCCGCGTCCTAGCGAAGGAGTGAACCTGATGCCCATCGAACCGGAGCGCGGCTGGGGCATGGTCTACTGTCCTCCAAAGCCGCCACCTCGTTCCTGAGCAGCGTTCGTCCCTTGGTTTCCGTTGGTGCAGGCGCCTCTCAGAGGCGACCTGCCAAAACTCCTTTGCAAACCCGGATTGCCGGCGAAGCCCTTGAGTTTAGCCGGCGGCCAAAATGATTTTAGACCATGTCGACCAATGATTGCCGTCTCGCTCTGCTTTTGACTGCTGCCACACTCGCACCTTTGCTGGATCTGAGAGCTGCCATTCTCACCAATGTCCCGATGCAAGGGACAATGGTGATGCCTGTGGTAAAGCATGACGCCACTCAAGGGCGCCTGGCGGTCACTATCGATCCAGCCGTCCCACAGCTCACCCCGCTGCTCGTGAGCAATCCAGAAGACCATTTCGATCAGGCTGATCCATGGTTTTCATCCCTGGATCCCGGCGCGGAGGGGTTAGCCTTTAGCCGTCGCTATGGCTTCGTGATGGATGCGGCTTCCGACCCGCTGCCCAATGGAACAGCAATCGCGATTCGGAAGTCTGCCAGTTCTGCGGGACTCGAGATCTTCCGTTATCGCAGCAGCGTGCCGAAGGTATGGGAACCCATCTTTGGGACAGCTGGCTCCTCCGACACCTTTGACTGGGATGGGATGATGTTCCACCCCTGCGTCACCGCGCCCTCCGGCACAAACAACCACTGGGCACGCTTCGAAGCATTCCTCACCGAAAGCGATTCAGGCCGAGCGCTGCCCGAGACCACCACCGGCGAATTCGAACTGCACTGGACGAATCGGCTCGATGGCCGGCCCAGACTGGCGATCGCGCCGAAGGTCGCCATCACCGTTCCGGCGGCCTCCGGTTGGGCGCTCGAATCCGCCGATCACCTGCGAGCGGCTGATTGGCTGCTCGTGACGAATGCCCCTGTCCTGCTTGACGGCGTCCCCACGGTGGTGCTTGACGCCAAAGATGTCACCAGGTTCTACCGCATGCGCCGTTCGCCCTGACAGGAAGCCCGCGCTGCGGCTGGACATCCGCATGCCCACACGGTTTACCAAATCAGTCGGCTTTGCTCTGATCGAACTGATCGTGGTGGTCGCCATTATTGCCGTTTTGGCCGGTCTACTGATCCCGGCGATCGCGACCGCCAAACGCTCGGCGCGCTCGCTGCAATGCCTGAATCAAATGCGGCAGATTGCCTTCGCCATCCGGCTCTACGCTGAAGACAACGATGACCTCTTCCCCCGCTCCCAACACTCAGCCTTCCCCCATGGCCAGCTCCCTTGGGGCCGCGCCATCGCCTCTCAGCTGGGCGAAAAAGCCGGCTCCTGGAGCAACTTGCTCCGGACAGTTTATCGATGCCCTGCAGACCAGCGTGATTCACTTTGGAGCTATGGCCAGAACGTCTATTTCGAATTAGATCCAGCCACGGACGATTACCCGGGCAGCCCGCTCACATGGCGGCGGATGGCCGCGGTCCCAATGGCTTCGGGAACCATCCTCGATGCAGAAAGCAACACGGCCGCGGACCATGTCATGCCGCACTTCTGGCAGGAAGAGACCAATGCGAATGAAGTCGCGCAGCAGCGTCACCAGGGCGCGTCCAACTATTCTTTCGTTGATGGTCACACTGCCGCTCGACATTTCGCCGAAACTTACGCTCCCAGCCGTCAGATCGACGCATGGAACCCATCGCTAGCCCGCTGATCCAATCCCGGTAGCCACCAACAGTCCCGCCCTTCGCCCTTTTTCGCCCTTGCGAAATTCTTTGCGGTTGCGATCCTGGATCGGGATTGCGCCAGCACTCCCCTCCTCCTTGCCGGTGTGGCGAAATGGCAGACGCACAGGACTTAAAATCCTGGGGCCCCTTAGAAGGCCGTGTCGGTTCGAGTCCGACCACCGGCACTCTGAAATAGCTGATTACTAATGGCTTGCGAAAAGAGATCAGGGTGATATTCCCTTTCGTCCGCCCGAATGGCGGTGATGCCGTGACTTGAAAAGCCGTCTATGATGGCCCTGACGATCTCGCGATCAAGAGCGCCGTCAAAGCGCATCATGATGAAGCAGGTTTTCGCCGGCTCGGGGTGATCGGCTGCCAACCGTGCCAGACTCCCTGTGATTTCAGGACGGGGGGGCTGAATTCATGGAGAAGGGTTCTCCGCTCGCGGGCGCCACCTGTCGCAAGCGGCCTAAGAGATCCTGGACAAAAGAGAACTCCGCCGCCTTTTTCGCGTCGCTGAAAACCCGATCCGAATGGATGGGACAAAAGTATCGCTATTTGCCATCCGGTTCAACCGCCGCTGGGGGCGGACCCACGCTACCGTCCGGCCTGAAAATCGGAGTGGGCCGGTGGCGTGGATGCGGATTGCGCGGGCAGCCCGTGACCGCCATGGCCAGCAACAGGACAAGCAGGGTTTTCATGGTGCATCCCCGGTAGCTCTTCAACCATTCCCGCGGGACGCTGTGTCCCATCTCTTCCAGACTGGACCATCTATGGATTGACTTTCGTCCAGGCCGCGCCCAGGCCGTTCGGTCGAGCGGTAACGAAACCCTTCTCCAAGGACGCGCCGGGAGAATGACCTCCGCAAGCTCATCACCCTTCAAACCAGGGTAAAATCATGCGGATTTACACCACGAAGATGCGGGGCAGTTCGAGGCCGATCTCCGTCAGCTAAAGGCGGAGCTCGGGCTGTAGCCCGGCTTTAGACCGCCTCGGGACTTGGAATGAAGAATGGGCGGACTGGAAGTACTGGAAGTTCGCGTTCCGAAAGGCATTGGCAAGGCTCCAGCTCGATCACGCCAAAGAAGCTCCAGTTTTCTTGAAACACCCGCCGGCATTTTTCGAAAGAATAGGTTGGAACGCTCGTCCCGTATGCCGCGCTGATCAGGAAAGAGCCAGCTCTGTGCCGCTGGCTCGATTGCGGTGGACGCGCTCGTTCCGACTACTCGAAAACCATGAAAAGACTTGTTATTACGCTCCTCGCTGCCGCCGGCCTGGTCTTCCCCGCATCGGCGACCCTTTTTGAAGGCACCATCTCCGGAAGCGTGACAAGTGTTGGCAACCCCACCCCCATACTCGGGTTTGCCGTGGGTGGGACTTTCTCCGGAACCTACAGTTATGAATCTGCGATCGTCGACGGCACTTTCACGCCCTTAGCCGGTAACCTCCACTTCTCGTTCACATGCCAGGACTCGACAGTGCTGACCGAGGCAAATGTTTTTATTCCGAATCAGGCGTACTTGACCGTATCTGGTGGTGCCGTCTCGTCTTTGGAGACCAGCCTCGACACCAGCGGAACGCGCTTTCTGACTGGACCAATAATCGCCAAAAAATTCGGAGCAGGCAATGATTGGGGGGTTGTGGATCCTCTCGGCCGTGCGACGGTAGGCGCTCTGGTCTTTTCCGCACCTTCGGCAGCTTCGAGGGCGGTCCCGGACACCGGCCACTCGCTGGCCCTGCTCGCCCTCGGATTGGTCGGCCTTCCCTTTTGCCGCCGGTGGGTTAAGTAGATTGGTTGGACTGCGGGCTTTTTAGCCCGCCTCCGCCTCGGAATACCAAAGGCGTTCCGCGTTCAGGTAAACGCACTTGAGGAAATCAATCACCCTTTGATCCCGGCTGCGATGCGTGGAATCCCAGAAATCTGGGGAAGTCGATGCGGCGGAATCCGGTGCATCCAGCAAGGCCGAGGCCAAGCATTGCCAAGGTCGCCCCGGCCTCTGGGACGCTGCTGGACGGGGAAGCGACCCAATTTCCAGAGCCACCCCCGAACGGTTCGAAGTCATCGCCTGTCAGGAAATCCTGAGCGGGCTGAGAGTTCGGAACCATTTCGAGGCCGAGGAAAGCCGAGGGATCAAAGGTGAAGCCCGTTAGAGTTCGGCCGCTGCTTCCGAGCCAGGTGAAGCCAATACTCAGGTCAAGCGTCGTGCCGTATACGGTAAAGGTCGAGCCTGACAGCGGGAACTGGTCCTGGTTCAACGGCTGGCCGAGAATTAGGGTCCCAGTGGCAGGATCGCCGCTTGTCGGTTGAAAGGTCAGGATCGTATTGGCCATGACCGCCGATGGCACCGCCACCAGAGCTGTGAGCAGGCAGATAGCTTTTCCGATCGAGGGAGGGAAAGAAAAGGACTGTGTGTTCATAGTTGACTTGCGCCCGGGACGTTTTGCGCCGGGACTCTTGACGTGGTTGTTTGTTCTGGCGCCCGGCGGATGTTCCACCGCAAGGCGAGCTTCTAAATTCGAGCAGGCCGACGAAACTGGCATTTCCAAACACTTCTTTCGAAAAACGGCGGCGGCTGTTTCGAGAATAGTGCGCGGGCGGGCGGTTTTCGATCCAACTTGCCGGCCAACGTGGTCCAGTTCGCCCCTGCTATGCCGTCGGTGATCCACAACGCCTCGCTTTCCTCGTAAGCACGGCCGGGCTTACGAACGGGGTCTAGCGTCTCGCAGCACTACGCCTCAGGCGTTACCAAGCGAAGCTATTCATCGGCCTTTCCCCTCGCTGGACCGCGGATGATCGCGGTTTCCAAACGCTGTTCCCAGGGCCCTCGGCCACCGGCTGTCAGCGTTCCAGCCTGATGGCCGTCGCTAGAGCATTCCTTGCCAAAGCGTCCAAACTGGTTTGGTGCAGCCGCTTTCTTAACTTATCTTGTCCACGCCTTTGGCCACCTTGCTTCTACTTCAGTTCGTCCGGCGACGAGTGAAGGTCGGCGAAGGACGAACGAACGTCGAACGAACCCCGGATCAGACTCGGATGGGCCCAGGCTGGCCCGACGTTTTATTGCCATTTTGAGCGGCAATTCAATATCAGGTCATTGGTTGGGCTGGTGACGGCAGGTAGATGCAAAAAATGGGCGAGGGGGTGAGCTGCCTCGAGAAAGGCGGCGTGATCAGCTGCCGGAAGGCGCCACCATCGCTGAAGAGCGAAGCTGGTCTCGCTGGGTCGACTGTTGGGAGCGTGCTTGAGGGGATGAAGGGGGGCGGATCGATGGTTGAGGCAGGACGGACCTGGCGTCAGGCCGGATCGGACGCAAGGACGGCCGTCATACAGCGGCCTTGCGCGCTCAGCAAGTTATTGGGGGACAAAGTAGGCCACGTGGCCGTGTGGGCTCACTCGCGGGATGGGCTCGAGATGCATTATGGGGTGGACACCCACCATTCCTGTAAGTCGGGGGTTAGAAGCGACTCAGTCAGCACCATTCTGGCAGCAGCCGTCGCGATGGCCTATTCCAGGGGAGCCGCTTCATGGTTGCCGAACCGGCCGTTTCTTGTCATAATCTGGTCGGGCTTAGCTCGCAAATCCCTATGAAGCAGATAGCAACCCTGTTGTTTGTTCTGTATATACCCGCCTGCACATCCGCGCAAAGCACGTATACCATTGCAGCGATAGATAGGCCTACGGATGCGGCGGTGCCCGTTCCGACCATCAGCAGTACGGTCGTGGACGGCCTGAGTTCGTCCGGGCAGGCGATTGTCGTGGGCAACACGGACCGCACCTTCATGGATGCCACGGTTGAAGGCCTTTGGGTTGGGGCGCCCGGGGCGATGCAGTTGCTCGCCGCCGACGATACGGCCGCGCCAGGAACGGATGCGGACACCTATTTCGCCGTTTACGACGTTTTCAGTTTCCAACAACAAGCGGCCAATTGGACGATAGGGGCCGGTGGCGACGCCGTGCTCATGGCTCCGCTGCAGGGGCCAAACGTCGGCACAAATAAATTCGGCGTTTGGGCGGGAAAACCCGGTGCGCTCGAACTGATCGCGCGCGAAGGAGGGTCGGCGCCGGGCACGGCCGCCGGCAGCACGTTTACGAGGATCTCCGAGGAAGTAGCCGCAGGGCTGCCCGGACCGGCGGTCAACGCATCGGGCCAAGTTGCGTTCTCCGCGTCGGTCGTCGCGGCCTCGGGTCAATCGCTTGGCGGCGGGATTTGGGTCGGACGACCTGGCAGCCTCCAGATGGAAGCCGGGCGGGCCGGGGCACTGATCAACGACAAGGGCGAAGTGGCTTATCAGGGTACCGGGGGCATTTGGACAGGGCTTCCCGGCGCAACGAAACTGGCGGTTCCGCTGCGCGAACCTGCGCCGGGGCTTCCGGGGGTTACCAATGCCGTTGTCAACGGCCAGCTCGCGTTCAACAACGCCGGTCACGTGGCATTTTATGCGACGTTATCCGGCGCAGTCGGACTGACCAATAACCTGGCCCTTTGGCTGCGTCGGGCGCGGCGCCGACTTTGATCGCCCGGACCGGGAGCCAGGCCCCGGGTTTGGATGCGGGGATCGTCTTTGCCGATTTCGTCAAGTTCGCCGGATTTGCGCTTGGGCAGGTGCCGATTCTGAACGATTTGGACCAGGTCTTGTTCGCGGCGCAGCTGCGCGGTCCCGGGGTGACGGCGACGAACGACCTTTCGCTGTGGCTGGCGGGCAACAATGCAGGTCCGCAACTCGTGGCCCGGGAAGGAGATCTGGCCCCCGGAACCAGCAGTCCGACGGCGCGGTTCGCAAGCGTGACGTCGCCACCGGCGCTCAACGACAAAGGGCAGGTTGCTTTTTACGCGCTGCTAACCGGGATTGTCGCGAGCAACAATGTTGCGATCTATCTTGGGAAACCTGGGGATTTGCAGATCCTGACGCATTCAGGGGCTGCATTCTCTACAGCCGATGGCTACAGCGGGCATATTAATGGAATCAGTCGCTTCTATGCCGGTCTGGGCAGCCCCCATGGCGGCCACGGCGCTGGGTTGTCCGAAAACGGTGGTGTGCTGCTGCAAACCTCATTGATCCTGCAGAAGCCTTTTGTCGAAAGCCGCAATGCAGTCGTGCTGGTTGCGATGGGATCCACCACCACGAGCGACTCTTTCCGGATTCTTTCCGTCAGCAAAACAGGCAACGATGTCGCCATCCTCTTTGCGAGTTCTCCCGGAAAGCACTATACCCTGGAGTATAACGAACAGCTGGCCGCTGGAGGATGGGCATCGCTTGCCGGCGAGACAGCGGCAACCGCCGCTGAAACGACCATCACTGACAGTTCCGACCCGAAAGGAGCTCACCGCTTCTACCGAGTGCGCCAACTGTAGAGGCATTTCGCATCCAAGGAATGTTGGGCGCGGCTGGCTGCCGTTGCCGCGGCGACCGATCAGGCGGGTTGGATCGATTGCAGGATCTCGGGTCTGGGGAACGCCGGCGCGAAAAGGTCACTCCGGTTTCACGGGCGAGCTCATCACCTCGGCCAGAGTGGGAACAGGCAACGCCGCTTCCCGCGGTTGAGGCAGAACGTTGGCCGAGGCCCCGGGAAAGGCATACCAGTAGGTCGTCGCCGCGTAAGTGAGGGTAGTGGGCTTCCAGGAGATCAACTCGATATCGAACTGGAGTGAACGGCGAAAGGGGATGCCATCGAGGAGCCGGGTGCGGGTGGAGGTGCTATGGCCTTGGGTCATCGGCTGGTCGAGCCGAGGTTCGCCGCAAAAGGGGGTGTGGTGGACGGGCTTGGGGGCATAGGAGTATCCGTAGTAGTCTTCGGTTCCGGTGCCCACATGAGATGGAAACGACTCGCCGTCCACCCAAATCTTCTCATCGCCCTCCCCATACCAGGTGGCAACAGGATTGAAGAGCGCGAGCGTGTCGCCGACGTAGACGCCACGACCAGTGAGCTTGACGAAGTTCCAGTCTGAGGGCGGCGGTGTTTGGAGGCCTGATTGATAATGCCAGGCCGCGTGGAAATGCATCGAGCGGTTGTCCCATGCCCAAGGGCCCACGGTCGCGCGAACCAGGGCCTTCATCGGCTGCCCACCCAGGTTTAAGAGCCGGATCCGAGCATTCCGCTGATAGGGCATCGCCCAGCGGCAAACCATGGTCCCGTTCGTGAGGACAGTCCGGGACCAGCTCTGGACAGCGTTCAGCCCCACGCCGCTGCCGAAGAAATCAGTTACCGGGCTCCAAATGGTTGGCTCGCCGTCGCAAGTCATCTCCACCACGAGCGAACGAAGGGCTTGTTCTGTCGGAGCTGGCTGGCCCGCCGGCACGCGCAATTCCAACCGGCGCACGCTGGCCGGGCCGGCCGGCAAATCGAGTGAAATGTCAGTCCCGGCAGCGACCTCCTGCTCAACGGAGACGACCTGGCCCTCGAACTGGTCCGGGGGAGATGACAGAGCCAGGTTGACGCGCTCGATCCTGGGACGGGCCGTCTCGAGCGCGGGGCGGGTGAACGTTTCCACGACCGTGCCCGGGGCGTAGGTGCGGTAGTTGATCTGATAGTAACGCGAGCTTTGGCCACCTTCCTCCCAGGTGATTTTGCAGTGTTTCGCATAGGGAATCGGCACGTAGAAATTGTTGCCGCCGTTAGCGTCGGGGCGGTAATCGGGATGGGGTTGGATCAATGGCGAGCCGACGTGAAGATCGCCGCTGAGGAGATCGTAGGCGGGGAACGTCAAGACCGGCTGCTCAATGCCATCCAGGTAAAAGCGCAATATGCCTTGTTTGTTGCGATCGGTCGTGAGCCAGAAGCGCACCAGGCAGCCTGGCCCATCCACGTCCAGCATCACTTTTTCACTCCGGCCCTGGGTCCGTTCGACGCGGATGAACTGATTCTGGTCGCTATTCGCGAACCAGCCGGGCTTGTCCGGCGCGACCGTCGCGCGATCGTAGCTGCTGGCCTGCGAACAGGTGAATTCCGGCTGGGGCCAGCAGGCGAGCGCCTCCGGATCGATCATTTCCGCCAGGAGCGATTCGAGGGTAACGGCGCCGCGCACGGGCGCCAGGGAGATGGACGCGAGCAGCAATAAAGCCAGACGGCCTTTTCCTCGAAAACCCTTTGGGCGGCGGGTCTTTTGTCCGCATCCGGCGTTGGCCCGGCCCTTACAGCCCGCGGCGGGGATGCTCGGGCCTCGCCGCCCAGGCTGCAGCCAAGATCCCTCGCCGCAGCGCAAATGGTCGTTTTTCAACAGGCTCCCAAAACCGGATGGATTCATACAGGAGACGAGGAATGAATTGAGCAGGCGGATTTCAGAGAGTCGCTTCATGCGGGCCTTTCACGATTGATGCTCAGCGAGGGGGCGAGCTTCGGTCAAGGGGGATTGTCGCCGGCGGACATGATCGGAGGATGTTCAAAAACCAGGCCGGAGGGCCGCGGCGAGGACTTTCGAATCCAGCCCAGGCGGCGCCTGGCGGAACACGGGCGAAGAGCCCGCGGTCGGGTAGAGTTGACTTGATTTCCCTGCAGATTGCGAGATTTTGGTCCGCAAGATCTGCGTGTTGCAGCTGACACCGAACGTGCCTTGTTAACCGACGGCGGACATCGCCGGAACGTTCTCAAATGGATACTGTCATCGCCTTTGCCGTGATCGTCCTGTTCATTGCGGTCATCTCATGGGGGACGCGAGCGCGGCTGCGCCAACAGGTCGATGAAGCTCGCCGGCAGGGGCGGTACCCGTTGCCCGGCCAGGCTCCGACGATGGAGCATGTCTTCGCCTTGGCCAAAGCCGGCCAGAAGATTCCAGCCATCAAACTCTACCGCGAGATTCACCGCGGCGCCGGGTTGAAAGAAGCCAAAGAAGCCGTTGAACGGCTTCTTTCGGAAGAATAACCGGGCGTTGAATCACGGCTGCTGGTAGGTGAGCGTGACGGTGTTGCCCGAAACCCGGACAGAAGCGATGCGTTGGGACGTTCCGCCCGTGATCAGATAAAAACGCGTCTCACCCGAGCGCGCCACTGTTACCGTGCCGGTGGCGCTATCGATGGTGGCGCCCGGTTCTTCCAGATAAGAGCCGTTGACCGTGGCGGACGAAAGCAGTCTGAGAGTCGCGAGCGGCTCTGGACGAGTGAGGAGGATATAATTGAGGGCGATCTTGCGGGCGTCCTGACCGGGGGTGCCCGCCATGACTAACCGGAGTGTCTGTTCTCCGGAGAGTTCGATCGAGGCGGGGATCCCCTGCTCATTCACCAGCGGGACATAGCTATAATTGGCCCGCATCAAAAGGTTAGGGACGTGAAAAGTCCCGAGGCGGGCTGTCGTCTGTGCCGGCTGTTTCGGGTCACTGGTGACGCGGTGCAGTTCAACGTCGGTGGCGCCGAACGAAGCGACTCTCAAATAGGCGGTGTAAGAGCCTGCCGCGAAGTTGCGCGTGTAGTTCAGCCACTCGCCAGGCTCCGTCCGGTGCACGACGTATTCCAACAAGTTGGACGAGGCGTACTTCAACCGCACGTGATCGCTGCGGCGTGTCGGCGGATCCTCCGGTTCATTTAAGTCGGACACCTCCGGGTAGATGCCGGCAGACAGCCCGACGGGATCATTGGAGCGGTACTCCAACGCCCAGGTCGCCTCCGGCGCGGTGCGGGCGTCATGAAAGTCGACATCTTCGACGCCAGTCCGTTCCGAGTAGCCGACACCCTGATTGATCGGAGCCCCGTTGGTATCAACGCCGGAAACGGGAATGGGCTCCGGCAGGAACTCGCCGTTGTTGAAATTGTATTCCTCGGCCTCGATCGTTCTGACCCCGGCGCCGCTCAGAAACGCTTCCGAGAACGTGTCGAACGAGAATGTGTTAGTCGATTTCTTTGTGCCGGAGACATCTTCAACTTCAATCTGCGCGAGATAAGGCGTGTCCGACCGCAACGCGCTGCCGGGCAAGCTGACGGTGATGGCGGGCGCATTAGTCGGCACGACGAGTTGACTGGAGAAGTCCACCCCGTTCAGATAAAGCTTGGTGGCAGCGGCATTGATCAAGTCGGTCGAGTAAGTCTTGGCCGTGAAACTGAGGCCGTCCCCGGGGGGATGGAAGTTGGCGAATCGATTGGCAGGCGTGCGCGACTCGACCGTCGACGTGCCTGCAATCGGATGCGCCAAAGCTGGAACCGCGGCCGGATTTGGATCTGAGGGACCCGCATAGTAATTGTCGATCGTGATGTCGGTGGTCCCGGCCGTGCCTTGCCGGCTAAAGGAGAGCAGCCCGCAAACACCGCTCTTGAAGCCGCTCTCAAACGTGACGCTGCCGCCGCCAGGCAAAGGTCCTTGAGTATCATCGTCCGCCTCGATGGTGACCAGCGGCCTCGTGAGATCGAACAGATCGTAGACTCTGCCGGTGTAGTGCGAACCGACGCCTTGGAAGATCAGCCGATAGGGACGTCCTGGCTGCAGGGTGATCTCCGCCACCGCGATCGTCTTGGTGGCGAAGGGCGGATCATTCGTGACCATATTGATCTGGAACTGTCCCTGGCGCCGGTCGGTGGCGTTTTCCCCGTACTGGGAGGCGTCGTAATTCATGATGATCCCAGTCGTCTCTGCCGGATTGCCCGTGAGACTGGCGCGGGCCACGAGGACGATGGCTTGGTTCTTATCCGTCCCTGGCCAATCGACCACATCCAGCGCCATGTAGAAGTTAGTGTAGACCTGCTCCCGATAGAGCATGGCCGCGGCGGGCGCGGCGTCCGGCACCGGGGATGCCTGAATCCGCAGAGCCTTCCCCGTCGGCCCCTCCGGGAACGAGAGATTAACCAAGGCTGGGTTGAATTGCGACCGCTTCCAGGCGGCATCGAGTGAGCCACTGTTGAAATCGTCGGACTGCGCCATCGCCAACGTCGTCCCTAACAGACAGACAGTGAGAGAAAGGGCGACGGGCAGACAGCGCGGCTGCCAGATAGTTTTTGCCATAATTACAGATGGGTTCGGGGACAATGCGGCGATCGAGGTCTGGAACCAGAGCAGCACATTCCAAGGATGGGTTGCGGCCCGACGATAGGCAATCTGCCGACTGCAACTCAAGTCAGAAGATTTGGACTTTGGCTCCGCGCCGCTCAAATTTGGTTGGAAGAAGTCGCGCGGAACGCTGCCGATCTATTTGATCCGGAATTCGCATTGGGTCAGCACGTCGGCGATCAGAGGCTCGTCATCCACCATGGTGATCATGCCATCGGGCTGCACCAGGAAGTCAGCCAGGAAAACAGCATTGGCGTATAGGACCATCGCGGAGGTTCGAAACTTCCCATCTGGGTCGGTGCCGAACAGAGCCGGGCGCCGATAGAGCTGGAAGAGCTTCTTGGCGGGTTCGCTGGGTCCGAGTTCATTAGCGCCTCGCAATGCGGCGGGAATCAGGGAGTCGGTCAGGGAATCAATCACGAGAAAAGGGCCGCGATCGCCATGGACGAAAAGGCAGAAAAAGGACAGATAACGAAGAACGTTCTGCTCGCTGAGGATTAACTGAGCCTTCGCATTGATCTGATGGATCGGACTTGAGCTCCCGTCTAACCGATAAACGTCGACGCCGTCCGATAGGAAAAACAGACGCAGATTGGCCCAATTGCTATCCTCAGCCTGATAGAGCCGGTAGGCTCGATAGAAATCGAGAGCCAGGACGGTCAACCGGGTCGTGGCCGAGCTGAGTGAGGGGGAGGACTGAGAGGCCGCAATGAGCGAGAACTCCGCGGAGTCGCTTGCCACCGAGGTCCAATTAGGCGTGTCCAGTGGAGAAAGAGGTGTTTCGTTCATAGTAGCGACAAGACTTCGGTTTTGGATGATTCTGCTTATATCGGCGCGGCGGCATTCGGGCCCGAGATCGTGCCAACTGCGTCCCCAGGCATCGACGGTGGTCGGATCGAGGGGTGATTTGCGGAGAAGCTGAGAAAGCTGGTCCAGGTCCCCTTGTCGCACTGCCCGCCGCCAAACACGTCGTTCGGCGGATGTCAGGCGGGACCCGCTAGCGAGAATCCGGCGGACCTCCGCGCGCACGGAGTCCGGAGCGACATCCACTGGAGTGCGGTCCCAAGCGTCTACGGATCGAAGGTCAGCGAGTCTCTGGCGCGTCAAAAGCTGGAGCCATTGCAGAAGCCCCCGCTTTGCAGAGGTGTGGGCCGCGGAACGCCGTGGCGGGCGAGACTTGGTGGCCGCACGAAGCATCTCCGTAATTTCCTGTCGAGTTCTTTCCGGAGCAAAATGAAAGGCGCGGCGATTCCAAGCGTCCACGCTTTCGGGATCGATGGCCGGGTCATGCAGGAGTTCGTCAAGGCGGCCGAGATGGCCGTGAAGAGCAGCATCGTGGAGGGGCGATCGTCTTGATTTGGCTCGCTCCGGATTGGGTGTGCCGAGCGACGGCCGGTTCGGAGGCAGCTCGGGCAGTTTCAAAGCCAAGCGATAAGCCACGAGGCGGTCGTGGAATTGCCGCCGAGTGTGAATCGGAGCCACATCCGCGGGCGACCGGCCCCAGGCATCCAGAATGCGTCGAGGTCCTTTATTCAACAAAGCCACAAACGCCGGAAAATCCCCATGACAAGCTGCCAAGTGGAGCAACGTTCGTCCGCTGCTATCGATATCAACATCGATTGGAAGCTCCGGAACGAGCAGTTGATCAAACAATTCTCGTTCTCGCCCGAGAGTGAGAATGCTCCGGATGGCCTCGGCAAACCATGCTCCGATCAGGGGAGTGACCGGATTCGGGATAGAAGCAAGCAACAGATTACAGATGCTTTTGGCGTTTGTCTCGATGGCAACGCTGAGCAGTCCTCGCTTGAATTGCTGCGCGGCCCACGGCTGGCAACGGCCCTCTTGGATCAGAGCTTCGAGCAATTGAACCAGCCCGCTCCGGAGCATGAGGGCCGGCGCATAACTGTTATCCGTCGCCACAAAGTCGACGTCAACATGAGGGTTCTCCAAAATTCGGGCGACAACACCGGCATTGCCATCTCGGCTGGCGTCAATCAAGCATGTGCCGCCGCCACCGAGCAACGCGCCGTAGTCAAATCGATCGTCATCGAGAAGCAACCGCCGGATCTCCGGCAGGTGGGCAGCGCGTTGAAACGGCCTCTTTCCATCGCGGGCCCGGTGATTAGGGTCGGTGTTTGGATGCTGCAGGAGGACACGAACGGTGCGGACAGCGGAAATCCGTTCGTCGGCGCGAAGGCGGCCCTTTGCCGTCGGCCGGTTGAGAGCGCAATGCAGAGCAGTCCAACCGGCCATGGATCCCTCCGACGCTTCCGCATCCGGCCGGATGCGTTTGAGCAGAGCCGCCGCGGCCTCGGGCTGCCGTGAGGAGGAAGCGACCATTAATGCATCGAGGCCCTGGTTGTTCCGAGCAGTCAGCATCTGTTCGAATTCAGAATCACGGCACAGCCGCTCGATGACATTCACTCGTCCGGCTGCAGCGGCGACATGCAGGAGAGTATCTCCGCGGAGATCCGTCCTGCGAAGAGAGCAACGCGGCCGAAACGCGTCAAAGACATCCAAATCGCCTGAGCGACTGGCATGAAACAGAGCATCCCAGCCCTCCTCGTCCGTTTGAGCCGGGTCGGCCCCCAGGGCCATGAAAGCGTTGGCCATGTCTTTGGCGCCGTATTGCGCGCACATGTGCAAAAGTGTTCGGCGATGCGGGCACTGATGCGTAGCCGGATCGGAGTAAGAGCCGATAAGCGCATCGAAGATCTCCCGGTCGCGTTCGATAATCGCCGCGGTGATGGGAGGCCAACCATCGGCAATGGCAGCGGTCGGACTGGCTCCGGCCTCGAGGAGGACCCGAACTGCCTTGGGTTGGGACCACGCTGCTTGGCCGAGAGGGGTTCGTCCGCGCGCACTCCTGTAGTTCACGCATTCCGGATGGTCCCGAATGAAACGGCGCAGCAGCTCAACTAAACCATAACTAGCAGCGAGCAAGACGGGCACACCCTTATGTTGCGAACCTGACGGGGACTCCGCGATCGGGTCGCAGTGACGGCCGAATAAGGCGATGCAATAAGCTTTCAACAGCCGATCCTCGGCCTGGAGTTCGGCGTCGGCCGCAAAACTCCAGGCATGCATGTGCGCGGCCAAGACATCACCGGCACCCCAAAGGAATTCATCTCCGGAGGGGAGTGCCGCGGGCGTTCGTCCCAATTCATCCCATTGTGCCGCCGCCGACCGTAGTTTCGCCTCCTGCAGTAAGTAGGCACTCCTGGTCTGCTGCCATCGAACTGCAAGCGGCCAGAGCCGAATTACGGCTTCGTGAACGAGTCGATGAGAACCATCGGGTTCGCGGACGACCAACCGGTAGCGCTTGAAGCGCTCCATGCGTTCGCGCGCCCCGTAGTAGCGGAGCGGGCCTAGCGATGTGAGACGGATGTCGGTGCCTCGTTCACCCCCAAGACGAACGAGCGGCTGCAGAAAGAAGTCGAGCTCTTCGACTTCCTTCGTTTCATCATCCGATTTGCGCACCCACGCAGCTTCGGCTAAATCCTCGAGCAAATTATCGAAGCGGAGGTCATCTTCGACCTCGACGAGGGCAATTTCTCGGCGGGCGGCTTCGTCGATCCTGAGACGGCCGAAGGGAGTGGATCCGGCATGGCGGACGAACCGTGGCAGCCGGTAGACCTCATCGATGCGATCAAATAGTTCATACAGTTTGAGCGAGAGCAATGGCAAATTCGAGGCGCCAGCAGTGGTGGGAATAGCCGAATGGTAGTTGGTGATGAGGGTGCGGATAATCTGGTCACTCAACTTGTAACCACTGAGATAAAACGGGTCTTTGATGACGCTCCACAGAAATCGATCGGAGCTGCCATCCAAAGGAACCTCAATTGAATCTGCAAAAGCCGCGGGCAAATCCAACTGCGCGAACTTCGTGGTCCGGGAGGCTTCCAGCGTGTAGATGAACCCAATGTTCTTAGTTAAGGCAGCGCGACCGATGAACTCGATCAACTGCAGCCAGGCGTCGCGGTGGATCCCGCCCGCAAGGTCGTCCACGATTTCTTCGAACTGATCCAAGCCTACGACCAGGCAGACGGGCGTCTTGGAGGCCAGTTGGTCGAGGCGGGTTGACAGGATCTCTAAGGTCAGCTGCACCGCTTTGGCGCCCGCGGCTTGCACTGAGCTCATTTCGGAGCCAGAAAACTCAAGTGCTTCAATTCTCTCGGCCACGATTGTCAAAAGCCGAGTCATCAAGCCCTCGGGCTTGCCGGACGCGGTGTAGAACTCCGTCGGTCGAACAGCAACGACGCGGAAGCGCTGGAGTTCTTCGGGTCGGATCAGCGCCGCCAGAATCCCGGCGCGGAGAAAAGATGATTTACCGCAACCGCTCGCGCCGACGATCTTCATGATGAGCGGGGCTTTGCCCATATCTACGCGATAGCGGAAGAGAGAGATCCAGTGTTTTACATCAGCAGCGTAACCAGCGAAATCTCTTGCATCTTCAATATCGAAATAGTCGAGGGCCCGGTAAGGATTCACCTTCAGGACTTCGTCCCCGAGCAGGTCGGCCCGATGTAAAAACAACTGGAAATACTTGACACAGTCTTCCGCGACGAGGCAGTGCTGGACAAATCGGCTTTGTTCGGCCAAGGAGTTGATGAAATTGTGGACTCCCCAAGTCTGAATCTTGTATTCTCCCTGGCGCCATTGGTCGCGTTCATCCTCCGAGTTGAAAGCCATTTGCTTTTCCCACTGATTCTGATTGAGAATGACCCTCCCCTCTCCCGGACGGATCGGCTTGTTAGCGAGATAGCAAAGCAACGCCGGACGGCCCGCACCGGTCGCATCCAGGTATTCGAAGACGGTTCCGGTCAACGGATAGTAACCGTCCGCCACCAACTTGAGCGCTTCGTCCTGCTTTTCCGGCCAGGGATGTTGCAGTCGAAAGCGGCGCGTCGGATCGATAAGCTTACTGTAATCAGCAATAGAAGCGGCCGGGAAAGAGTCCTCCAAGGGAAAGCCGATCCTCTCCCCAATGACGGTAAAGACCGCGCGGCATTTCGAGCTTGCTGGGCGGGGAAGGTTGAGCTGCATGGAACGGCGAGCGTCCCAGCCGTTTTTGCTGATGTCTCGTTCCCATTCGAAAGGCCGGACTTCGTGGCTTAGCGCTAACTCGGCAATGATCTTGTCGGTCAGGCGGAACGCTTCCTGACGGATGTGCTGCACATCCTTAGACGAGCCAAGGAGAACGAAGTCAATCGGCTGTTCAAGCCACTCGAAAGCCGGGCCCGGCGGCAGCTCACTCGACATATTTCCCCAGATCGCCAGCGCTACTAAACGCGCGCCGCAGAGGTTGAAGGGACGCCAAATCTGACGATTCCAACCAGGGATTTCTCTCTTGAGCGACAGCCTGTTCCACCTCGCGAAGCTGCCATCGCTGGGTGAGGCGCTCCCACTGTGAGGCGGAGAAGACGTGTGCGTAAATAAAAGGGAGCCACCCTTGATGAAATGCCTCCAGCAAAGTCGGCTCAGCCAAGCCCGCCAACGCCGCTGGATCAACGATCTGGAAGCCGGAGAACTTAATTTGAGCCTTCCCGACCTGAATCTGCGCGACACGGTCCACCAGAAGGCAGTGAGTCCTCAGCCACTTGCAGAGTGCCGCTGTTTGTTTCGCCGCCGCATCGTAAGAGGAACAGAAGTCCAACGCCCGTGCCGAGACCTGACTCGGCCGACCGTGAGGATCAAAGAAAGGCTGCCCGCCATCCTGCTCGATGACTTCCTCCTTCATGTCGACACAAAGGAGGTTCTCGCCACCCGGCATTTGACTCAAAATGAAAGGGTAACGGCGGATATAAGCGGGAATGTATAGCCCGTCCGCCCATTGGCCGTCGGCGTCAACGAACAAGTTCTGACTCTCCTGGAGTCCCAGAAGAGCGACTGCCGAAACCTCCGGCCCGGGGACAAACACGATCGGGTAACAGTGACAAAGACTAGACATCTCCACGGCATTGACCGGAACGGCCTGGGCGCCCTGGGCGAAGGCAAAACCGAAATCAGGCCGAAGGCCGATACGCTGATGGGCCTTGCCGTCGAGCGGCGTCGGCGAAGTATAAAACAAAGGCAACATGGCTTGGTGATCCACTACCCTGCCCGCTCCGGTTGAATGCCTGCGCCACGACGGCCCTCACAAGGACTCCAACTCACAGGCTGATTAGAACCCTCGGGAAATACTTCCCTCCCTAAGCTACGGAACGCCGCCGAGTCTGTCGCTTCTGATGCCCTAAGTAAAGCAAAACGGCCTCGCTCTTAAAACCGTCGCCAAGTCGGTTGGGAGATGCGACAAGAACCAAGTTAGCGCCGCGCGGAAATTTCCTGGCCCGAAAGCGTTTGCTTTTCTGCCAAGCGATCCTGCGCTTCGGCAGCGAGGATATCGAGGATCGTAATAATGCCGACTGGACGCTGGGTCGAATCGAGGACCAGGGCCTTGTTAAATCCGCTGCGAATGAGGTGTTGCAGGACATGGCCAACAGTGCTGTCTCCATCAAGGGTCGGGAGGCTCGAGAGACGCATGTCCTTGACCAGCGTGCCAGCGGTGGTGTCAGGCCGTTTGACGAACTCGTAAAGATCGTCGCGTCGCGCGACGGCGACCAACTGCCCGTCCCCGTCGACGAGCGGGTAGGAGCTGCGTGGATTAAGCCGGGCCATTTCCAGAGCCTCCTCTGACGTCATGTCCGACCGGAAGAGGAAGAGATCTCGCTGCATTAGATCAGCCACCGGTTTATCGGCCAGTTCCGGCCGAATCTTGCGCTCGATCGCCTTGAGCACCTCACGCGATTGGTATTTATTGGCGGAGCGTTGAAAAAAGCGGCCGAGCGAGCCGGCGCCCTGGACGATTTGTTTGAAGACAGTCGCTGGGACTGATAGCAGCCAGGTCGGCTCCGCTGCGGTGGCATCGTGATGCCAAACGCCATCGCTGAGCAGGGCATGTTCTCCAAAGTAATCACCGGCCGCGACGGTCTGAGACAAACCATCCGGATCGCGAAGGTTGAGGCGGCCGCTCTTGACGATGTAGAGCGAGAAAGCCGGTTCGCCATGTTGAAATAAGACATCGCCCGGCTGCAGATACATCTCCTTTAATAGCGCGCTGAAGCGGGGGCTGAGATGGTTGATGTCGAGGGGGAAAAACAAGTCCAAAGTCCAGTCGAGCATCACGCGAATCTTCCGGTCCAAACGAGGGAGTTTGGCGAGGTAAACGGAGCGCCACATCCACCAAGCCAGGAATCCGGAAAAATGAAGGCCGAAAATATCGGCCACGGCGGTGTGGTGGCCGATCGACGCCATCTCGCCATAGCCTCGGAATTGAAAAGTGCGCAAAGGCTGCTGGCGGACGAAGCGCACCAGATTGCGCCCGATGAGAGTGCCTTGGCGCAAACCGAACTGGGCCGTCGCCGGACAAAAGCCGCCTTTGGCGTAAGGAAAGGCTGCACAATCGCCGCCCGCCCAGAGATGAGTCTGGCCTTTAACCTGCCCCGTGGCCTCAGTTTCGATCTGCCCGTGGACCGACGTGAATCCATACTGGTCGCACAATTGCACGATGAGCGGATGAGGGGCGTTGCCGACGGTGCTGATGACCGTGTTGGTCTCAATGGTGGAGCCGTCGTTGAGATAGACGCGTTCGGCCGTGACGGCTTTGACTCGCTGGTTCAGGAGGAGCTTAAGGCCGCGCTTCTGCAGTTGGCGGGCGGCGTAGTCTCCGAGGCTTTGGCTCAAGGTGGGCAGAAGATGCCCCCGGCTATGGACCAGAAAGACCCGCAACTCCTCGGCCGGCACATTGGCGTAATACTCCCCAATTGAGCGAAACAGATCCAGGATGTGGCCGGCTGTCTCCACGCCCGAGTAGCCGCCACCGACGACGACAAACGTGAGCAACCGGCGGCGGGTCTCTTGATCGGGTTCGAGATTGGCTTCCTCCATTCTCCCGATAAGGGTGGTTCGAAGGTGCATCGCGTCGCCGACGTTCCGCATCAAGAAAGCGTGCTCAGGCATGCCAGGTATGCGGCTCAGGTCGACGATGGCACCCAGCGCCAGGACGAGATGTCGAAATCGGACGAGGATGTCGCCGGAAAACGGCCCTGCGTTCAACGTCAGCGATCGGTTCGGCCAATCGACCGCCTCCACTCGACCTTTGAAGACTTCGGCCGGCCGGCAAAGCAATCGCAGGGGATTGGCCACGTGCCGTGGCGAGATGGACGACCCGACCACTTCGGGAAGCATGGGCTGAAAAACCATGTAGTTCTCTTCCGAGATCAAACCCAGCCTTGCTCCCGGGTTTCGAGTCAAGGCGGCCGCTGCTTTGGCGGAGTAGACACCGGTAAAGCCACCACCGAGAATGGCCACTTCCAATTCAATCGTTTTGCCAGGACTCATCGTTGATATCGGATCAGCCGCGCTGTCGAGCGTTTCTCCTCCTCGAATTAGGGTAGTCGCGAGCGCCCACGCCAGCCACTGCATCCGAAACCACTCAGGCTTCAGCCCGCCCCGAGATCTCTCGAAGTTTTGCTCGTATACTAGCGGAGCCCGACTGAGTCCTAGGAGCCCTCGGCCCTTCGACCAATCCGCGGTAATCTAACGTGACCTGAGAAAAATGCCACAGAGAGACGAGGCGTAGCGTCCTCAACAGTCCAGATCCCTATTGGGCTGGAGTCGTCAACAACTGGCTTCTTGCGGTGGTCTATCGTAACCTGTCTCTGTGAATAGGTTCGCCGGGCCGGGATGGCTCGCTTTGATTCTGGTGGCCGGCTGCAGCACGGCCACCAAACGCGAGCGGGAGCGCGTCGAAGCATTTGAAGCTATGCCACCCGCCGCCCAGGCGCTGGTCGCTCGCGGACACATCGAGAACGGGATGGACACCAATGCCGTTTACATTGCTTGGGGCCAGCCCTCAACTGTGGTCGAAAACGCCGCGGCGGCCGCACCGCAGACCACATGGGTCTATCAGGGTAACCGGGTTCGTCATCTGCCCAGCTGGAGCTACCGGCCGAATTATCTGGGTTACTGGACCCTCGAGCCCACGACCCTCCACTTTCCCGAAGCCTACGTGAAAGCGAAGGTCGTCTTCCAGAGCGGGCGTGTCGTCGAATGGCAAGAGTTCGACGGCCATCTCCGCTGAATCAACTTTTCCGCGCCAGTAACCGTCAATCCCTCGCCCCGTTGGCGATGTTTGCTTGAACCAGTTCTGCCCCCATCGGTGATATCCAAACGGCGATCCTGGGAGCGTACAGGCATTTGCTGCCGCGCATGCCGCGGCCAAGAAGCCGCTGAGGAGGTTGGAGGATGGCGGTTGAAGGCAAGGGGCGGCGGCCTCCGGACTACCCGGCCCGATTTGTAGGGGTCTCACCTACAAACGTGTCCCCGAGCTGTGAATAGGTCCGGTGAACAGATGTGAAGAACCTGCGGGAAAACGCTGACTTAGGGCATCCCATGGCCCCGACGCGACGACTCGGACGGCTGGTGAATTCTCGGTGCAGAAGTTTCAACATTCTTTTGTTGTCTTCACCAGCCGGTGACGCCATTGTCGGACACCGATGAACAGACTTTGTGGTGGCATGGCCTGTAAGTCACAGGAGCGCTTTATCTTCTGCTTTCAACGGAAGCTCCGCGAGGCGTTGGCTCACTACCAATCGGCCGCGGTTGGCTTCGGGCCGACCTGGGAGCAGACCCTCGAGGAAGTGCCACTCGAAGAAGGCAAACAAGCGCAGGTTTATTGGCTTCTGATTGGCTGGGCCAAGACAGCCAAGTTATTCACAACCGACTCGGGCTCCACGGCCTTGTCAGCTTGGCCGACCCGAGGCGACTCCCCCTACTCTATCAAATCCAGGGTGCGCTAAACCACCGCAGCCGAAGGGCTAAAGCGATGTCCTCAGCTAAGAGGGCAGCCCCCGAGAGCGATCGGATGGAGGGCCGATCCGCGTTCCTCGAACCCAGGTTTCTCACCACGCCTTTGAACGGCGACCGTGCCGTCAGCCGGCCATGAGGCGATCCCGGCCGGTTGTTCCGCGGAAAGCGGCTTCGCAAATTTGAGAAAGGCGTTCCGCAACGGGTCAAACCTCAGCGCAGCCGTGAGTTTCCAGCGACCGTTGTGACATCAGGTTACCATTGCCGCTGTTGAAATGTTTCAATAGAGTGAGTCCGATAACAGGACAGCACTGGTTCAAATATGGACACTCAAGAGCGATTCAGTGAATTTGAAGCGGATGATTAAAACTCACGCTCAGCGGCTTTATTTCTGTGTTGAGGCCAGTTAAGGCAATGGTGCCTTAGCCAGCGGCCTCGGCGTCTCTTTACCCGTAATGAAGAATCCAATCAAAAGAGGATTCAGAACAGCTCTGTACCGAATTGACGGAGGAGCAACCCGCCCAGGGAGCATGGCCGGCGGTTCCCAACAGTTTCCAAAAATCGTATGAACGTGACACCAAGCCATCAAAGACACCAAAGCTTCGCGAAGATCTGCCTCACTCTGTGGGCGCTGCTTATTCTTGGTGCGGAGGTCCAAGCGCAAACGGGCACATCGCTAATCGTGCAGCCACAACAGCTGGTCTTCAATGCCGTCGCGGGGCAAGCGTGTACCAATGTCCAGCGGCTGCATGTGGTGTGGAACGCCGCCGCGGCATCGGCCTGGACGTCGGTCTCGACTAAGAGTTGGCTGAAACAAAGCGCAGCCAACGGGATTGCGCCAGGCGGCTTGGACATATCTGTGGATGCGTTCGATCCGACGGTGCTCGTTCCCGGGGTTTATCAAGGCCAGATCACGGTCACCTTTGCGAATGCGCCAGCCAGTCCGCAGTCCGCAACGGTGGTCCTGATCGTCAATCCCAGCACGGGAGCGCGCGTCGCCCGCTGGAAGGACGGTCACAAAGGCGCTTGCAGCGTCAGCGTGGACGATTCGTTGCCGGCGGGCTACGAAACGCTCCAGCAACTTGGGTTGAAAGGCACCTATTACCTTAACGGCGGCGAGGCGCCCGACTTCTTTTCCGGGTTCTATCAATCGGGCATGGAGATGGGGGCACACCTGTTCTACCACACCTGTGCGGAAGTGGACGAGACGACCTTGCGCGACAATATCGTGCCGAACGTCCAAGGCATCACTTATTCTACCCAGACGCCGTTGGACTCGCTTACCAGCTTGGCCTGGCCCTGCGGCGTCTCGAACCTGGTTGAGCTGGTCGTCGCATCAGAGTATTTCCTGTCGGCCCGCGGGTATGGCAGCGACCTGATGGAGGAATCGACCCCCTATGACTTCATGTACTTGAAGAACTACGATTCCAAGGAGCACGGCCGCGACCAGAATCTCAAGGACGTCGTCGATGCGGCCGAGGCGGAACATCGCTGGGCCAATCTCGTCTTTCATGCCGAGCTGAACGACGAAGGCTCGGTCGAGTATACCCTCAGCAAGGACGTTTGGGTCGCTCCGATTGGCACCGTCATCAAGTATATCCATCAGCGCGATCGGACGATTATCAGCGGCTACACCGAGAGCGACAGTACGATTGAGTTCAATGTCCGCCGGTTATCACTCGATCTTCCCCGCCGCTACGTCGGCAATGCGAGCCCAACCACCACGTTCGAAACGGCGCTGACCACCGAAGACCTGGTCTCGATTGAACTCGCTCTGCCCGATACGGCAGCCGGCGTGCTTCAGGTTCTGGTCGACGGCGAGGACCAAGCCTACAGCATCCGAACCGAAGGAAACCAACGAAAGCTGATCCTCAACCTGCTCGCCAAGACCACCGACCGTTCCGTGATGGTCCTCATCTCGGACGAAACGACGCCGGTTTTGGGCCCCCTCCCGGCCAACCTGGTTTTCGCGGCGTTTGAAAACACCGATCCGTCCGACCAAACCCTGCAGATCAAGAATACCGGTTCCGGCAGTATGGAATGGACCGCGGAAGTGGCGACCCCAACGGCGACGTGGCTGGATGTCAATCCGAAACAAGGCATCGGCAACGGGAACGTGACGGTGAGCGTCAACACCGCCAACCTGCTTCCGGGCACATACGCCGCCACCATCCTGGTCGAATCCATCGGCACTGCCAACAGCCCGCAGCCGGTCGAGGTGTCGCTCACCCTGGTGGAAGCGGGCACCAAGCACTTTGACTTCAACTATAGAGACCGTGCCACCTTGCTTGCCCCGGCGACCGGCTGGTCCTTTACCGGCCGGATTCCAAACGCGGCGGGGACTGGAACCAATCCGCGCAACACCGAAGCCGACGCCGTTCTTTCGCCCCAACTCGTCGTTTCTTATGATCAAACGGCGCATCCCGGGACGCTGGTCGTGCCAGCCGCCGCCGGCCAGCTGTGGCAACTTGACAACAACTCTGTCAACACCCTCTTCCGCGAGCTGCCTCCCACCTGGAAGAGCGTGCGCCTGAAAGCCTCTTACCACCCAGCGCCCGTCTACGTGGATAACTATGGGGCTCTGTTCTATCACCAGATCGGACTGATGGCTTACCGGGACGACGATAACTACGCCGGCGTCAACCGAATCCTCAATCCAACCCGCCCGCCCACCTCAAGCGACGTCGGTTACCAAACCTTTTACGCATACAATCAAGTCGAAATCCTGAACGAAGCGACGGCGCTGCCCAACATCGTGGAAAGCGTCCCCTTTCCCGCGACCAGTTTTTATCTCCGCCTGGACCGTGTCGACGCGGACACCCTTTCAGGCCTCTATTCGGTCGATGGGGAGACGTGGCTGAACGTCCCGATCGAGATCGATCACAATCTCGAAGGCGGCGGCCTCCTCCAGCCCCTCTTGCTGGCGGTGGTGGTCGGCGGTTCTTATCCTTTCGAACCAGCTCCGCCCTTCGAACTACACTGGGTCGAGGTGATCGATCCGCCCGCTGTCCAAACCATCACGGTCACGTCGATCGATCCAACTTCCGGAGCGCACATTCGCCTGAGCCGGCTCGACCAGAATGGCAATGGCGACGGCGACACAACCTTCACCCGATCCTATCCGAATGGGACCGAATTGAAACTCACGGCCGACCCCGTGCCTCAGCGAAACTTCCAGGAATGGCGGAAAGACGGCGTTGCCATCGGATCGACGCCAACCGTGAAGGTGACCATCAGTGGCAATCACACCCTGACCGCTGTTTATACACCGATTCAACAAAATCCGCTCCAGAAACTGACCGTCAAATCCACTCCGGTTAACGGTGTTCAAATCGGGCTGGTGGCGGGCGCGAACGGCGCGGTCGGCAGCGGGACGACCGAATTCACGCTGCCTTACGCCTACGGCACCGAGGTGACCCTGACGGCGCCGCCGACCGCCTTCGACCGGGCTTTCCAGAGTTGGCAAGACTCATCGGGCCAAGTGATCACGACGGATAGCACCACCAAGGTAGTCATGACCCGCGATATTACCCTGGTGGCGGCCTATGCCCCAGCCCCAGAGACACAGCTCCTGACCATCGAGTCGCAGAACCCTGACGAAGGCGTCCGAATGGGAGTCAGTCCCGCGGACAACAATCATGCCGACGAAGGCACGACCAAGTTTACCCGCACTTACAACCGAGGCACGCTCGTGACGCTGACCGCTCCCACGACCGCGTCAGGCAACACCTTCCAGAAATGGCAGCGGGACGGAGCCGATTTCAGCGCGAGCCCTACCGTGCAGGTATCGATGGACGCGGATCATAGCTTGAAAGCGATTTACGTGACGCCTTCGCTCGCCACGCTGACGGTCAATTCGGCCAATCCGAACGCTTGGGTGCTGATTACGGTCACGCCGGGAGACAACAACGGCAATCGCTCCGGGCTGACGCCCTTTAGCCGGTCGTTCAAGACTGGCACAACCGTGACCCTCAGCGCGTTCCAGAACTACTTCGGCAGGGCCTTCCAGAAATGGCAGAAGGATGGCGCAGATTTTAGCGTCAATCCGTCCGTCCAAGTCACGATGGACCGAAGTTATACGCTCACTGCCGTCTACGGGGCGGCGCCGGTGGTCAAGACCTTGACGATTGAATCCACCAACCCGAACAGCGGGGTAGCCGTAACCCTCTCGCCCGCGGACAATAATGGCAAGACCAAGGGCGACACTCGGCTTACCCTGCCCTACAATCAAGGCACGGCCGTAACCGTGACGGCCCCGGCAACAGTCCAAGGCAACAGCTTCCAGAAGTGGCAGAAGGACGGCAAGGACTTCGGGACCAGCACAGCCGTCACCGTCACAATGGATAACGACCACAGGCTGACGGCCGTCTACATCTCTCCGCCGACCCGCACCGTGACTGTCGCCTCAAGCAATCCGAACAGCGGCGTCGCCATCGGTGTGAGCCTTGCGGATGACAGCGGCAAACGCGACGGGTCGACCACATTCACTCGTGCCTACAAGCAAGGCACGGTCGTCACCTTCACCGCTCCGGCAACTGCCGGCGGTAACAACTTCCAGAAGTGGCAACGCGATGGCACGGACATCGGGAGCAATCAGGCCATCCAAATCACGATCGACGGCAATTTTACCCTCCGCGCCGTCTACGTGAAGCCCCAGACGCTCTGGACGCTGACAGTCGCTTCGTCCAATCCGAACAGCGGCGTGGCCGTAACAGTTAGCCCGACCGACAATAACGGCAAGCGCGATGGCACGACCAAGTTCAGCCGGACCTACAAGACGGGGACGGCCGTCACGTTGAAGGCGCCGGCCAAGGCCAATGGAAAGAACTTCCAGAAATGGCAGAAGGACGGCGTCGATGCCGGCACGAGCGTCAGCATCCAGGTGACGATGAATGCCAACCACACGCTCACCGCTGTCTATGTCGATCCGCCGATTGTTCGCAGCTTGACGGTTGCTTCGGCCAATCCGGCCAGCGGCGTGTCCATAACGGTGACCCCCGCTGACAACAACCAGAAGAGCGACGGCTCCACCAAATTCAACCGATCCTACAACAACGGGACGGTCGTCACGCTGAAAGCGCCGGCCAGCGTCAGCGGCAAGACCTTCCAGAAGTGGCAGAAGAATGGTGCCGATTTCAACACCAGCCAAACCGTTCAGGTCACCATGAATGGGGACTACACGCTGACGGCCGTTTATGTCAGTCCGACTGTGGTCCGAACCTTGACCGTCAATTCGGTGAACCCCGCCAGCGGAGTGGCCATCGGAGTGAGCCCAGCCGACAATAGCTCGGCCGCCAATGGCACCACTTCGTTTGCCCGCAGCTATAATAATGGGAAGGTGGTCAGTCTGAGCGCTCCGACGACTGCCGGAGGCAACAACTTCCAGAAGTGGCAGCGTAACGGGACCGACTACACCACCAGTGCCAATACCACCGTCACGATGGACGCTTCCTACACCATGACGGCGGTCTACGTAACTCCTCCTCCGGTCGTGCGGACGTTGACGATTAACTCGTCCAACCCGAACACGGGAGTCAGCATCAGCGTCACTCCGACGGACAACAACAACGCTGGCGGTGGCCCGGCTCCGTTCGTCCGGTCCTACAATCATGGCAAGGTCGTCAGCCTGACGGCCCCCGCCACTGCCGGAGGGAACAACTTCCAGAAGTGGCAGCGCAATGGGACCGACTATAGCACCAGCGCCAACACCACCGTCACGATGGACGCATCCTACTTCATGACCGCGATCTACGTGACGCCGCCCTCCACCCGGCGGACGTTGACGATCAATTCGGTCAACCCGACCAGCGGCGTCGGCATTCTCATGGCGCCGGATGACATCAACGGCCTCGGCGGCGGCTACACGTCCTTCACCCGCATCTACGAAGTGGGCGATTACGTCGGTCTGATGGCTCCGTCCAAAGCAGACGGCAACAGCTTCAAGAAGTGGCAGAAGAATGGCGTTGACTATTCCACCAGCACCATCCTGGTAATTCGGGTCGACGAAACGAGCACCGTCACGGCCGTCTACTCGGCGCCGAGCACTCCCGTTCTGCCAAGCTCCTGGGCAACGCAAGACATCGGCACGACCGGCGTCGCCGGCACCGCCAGCTATGATGGGAGCACGTTCACCGTCGTGGGTTCCGGCGCCGATATCTGGAACAATGCGGATGAGTTCCGTTATGTCTATCAAACCGCGACCGGCGATTGCAGCATTATCGCCCGCGTCAAGAGCGTGCAAAATACCGATCCGTGGGCGAAGGCCGGCATCATGATTCGCGATTCGCTCAATGCAAACGCCAAACACGCGGCGGTTTTCGTCACGCCAGGCAACGGCGTCGCCTTTCAGTCCCGCAACAGCAGCGGCGGGAGCAGCGCCAATACCAACACAACTGGCTTGTCGGCGCCTTACTGGATCAAACTGGTCCGCAGCGGCAGCACCTTCACCGCCTACCGTTCCTCCAATGGAACGAGTTGGACCAACATGGGCTCGCAGTCGATCAGCATGGGCAGCAGCGTCTCCATCGGACTGGCCGTGACCAGCCATAAGGACGGAACCCTCTGCACGTCCGCGGTCGACAATGTGACCGTC
Source organism: Verrucomicrobiota bacterium (assembly GCA_046346765.1). Classification (GTDB taxonomy): domain Bacteria; phylum Verrucomicrobiota; class Verrucomicrobiia; order Limisphaerales; family SIBE01; genus JAXMHN01. Next base: position 186,410 of record JAXMHN010000002.1, read on the forward strand.
AGCAAGTAACCGCGCCAACTCCTCACGTCGTCCCTGGGAGCTCTAAACTCCCAGGGACGATTCATTGACGCGTGGCTCAGCGAACCGCCTCAACCGTGATACGCTTGACTCCGCCAGGCGACCCATCGTTCTCCCCTAGATTGTCCGTTTTGAAACGAACGACGTTGCGACCCGGAGAGCGTTTGCTACCGTAGCCGAGCTGACATGCACCCGAGTGTTGATTTGCTATCCAGTATTGGCATCTGCATCACGGCGGCGGCCGTTTTGGCCATCGTTGCGAGCAAGCTCCAGCAGCCGCTCATCGTGGCCTATTTGTTAGCCGGCGTGGTCATCGGCCCACAGCTGGGCCTGGGCTGGATCCCTGATAACGAGAGCATTCACAACGTCGCCGAAATCGGCCTCATTCTCCTCCTCTTCCTGATCGGAATGGAATTGGACTTGAAGAAGCTGGTCGCGGCCGGCAAGCCGGTCATTCTCACTGGAATTCTTCAATTCTTAATTTGTGCCGGGCTCGGCCTGGCCTTCTTTGCGGCTTTTGGGTTTCGCCTTCGTCAGACGGATTTCGGGTTGTTTTATTTGGCGGTTTGCCTGGCGCTCAGCAGCACCATGATCGTGGTCAAACTGCTCTACGAGAAGCTGGAACTGGATACGCTGGCGGGCCGGATCACGCTGGGCGTCCTGGTCTTTCAGGACATCTGGGCCATCGTTATCCTGGCCATCCAACCCAACTTGCTCAGCCCGCGCCTCGAGCCCTTGCTCGCGAGCATGGGCAAGAGCACGCTCCTGCTCGTAGTCGCCCTCGCGGCCAGCCGGTGGTTCCTGCCGCCCCTTTTTCGCTCTGTCGCCAAACAACCGGAAGTGCTCCTGGCCGCCGCGCTCGCCTGGTGTTTCGCCGTCTGCGGAGGCTCCAGCTACGCCGGACTCTCCCGCGAAATGGGCGCGCTCGTGGCCGGCGTCAGTCTCTCGGCCTTTCCCTACAATTTCGATGTGATCGCCAAAGTGATCAGTCTTCGCGATTTCTTCGTGACCCTTTTCTTTGTCGCCCTCGGCATGCAGATACCAGCTCCCACTACCGAAGTCGTGGGCCTGGCGCTGCTCGCTTCCATCTTCCTTGTGACCAGCCGTTTTCTCAGTGTCTTCCCGCTCTTGCGCGCGGCCCGACTCGGCCACCGAGCCAGCCTGCTCCCGGCGATCAACCTGTCCCAGATCAGCGAATTCTCGCTGGTGATCGCCTCGTTGGGGGTCGCTTACAAGCAGATCGACCAACAGATCGTCAGCGCCTTGATCTTCGTTTTTGTCATCACTTCAGTCGCCTCGACATATCTCATTGGGCGGAATGACACCATCGCCCGGCGCCTGGTCCCGCTCCTGACCCGGCTCGGCCTGCCCGATATCGGTTCTGCTCCGGAAGCCGCGCCCGGAAGCGAAAGCCAAGCCCCCAAGGATATTCTCCTGCTCGGCTTTCATCACCAGGCCAGCGCGCTCATTCACGAGTGGGAAGGAACCGATGACGGCGATGGCGACCCCGCGCTTCTCAGCCGGATCCTAGTGGTGGATTTCAATCCCCAAGTGCACGAAGAACTCAAGCGGCGCGGGATCTCATGTCTTTACGGCGACTTGGCCAGCATGGAAACGCTCCATCACGCCCAGATCGACCACGCGACCCTGATCCTGCTGACCATTCCCGATTCCATCCTGCGCGGCACCTCTAACCAGCGGCTGCTCAAACAAGCCCGGCGCCTCCGCCCCGAAGCCAAAGTGGTCGCCACCGCCGACCGCGTCCGCCAAGCCCTGCAATTGTACCAGGACGGAGCCGATTACGTCTTCCTTCCCCATCTGCAATCGGCGCGAGATCGCGCCCGGGTCGTCGAAGAGGCCCTGCGGGGAGAGTTCGATTCACTACGGGCCGATCACATTGCCGAACTGCGCCGGCGCGACGAAGTCCTCGCGTAGTTCATCTGGTTTCAGGTCTCGTGGCGTGATGGCGCGAGACTCGGCCCGCACCGACCCGCCATTCCTCGCCGCCCCACCCGGCTTGGGGCCAAACCTCGGAATGAGGGCAACCTGGCTTTCGAATATGTAATAGTTACATAATAACTAATGCCAACATTGATACAGATTAGATTTTGTCTTGCTCCAAAGTTCACGCGAGGATTACAGTTCCTTTGTAGCCCACCGCCAAGTGCCTCAGCGAAGCTGATACCCGGCAGGCCAAGGTGTGGGATTTCTACGTCTCCGATCATAGCAAGAGTATGTGTAATCACTCAGTGACCATGAAGAACCCAGATAAGGGAACGACCGATGCCGTCCACAGAAGGGCGTGGAACCTCCTGTTGTTGACGGCTGGCTTGGCCGCGTGGACGATGGTGGAAGCCAAGGGAGCCGCCCCGGCTGCGCCGCAGAACCTGATCACCGGTCGAGGCTTTCTGAACATCACCGGCACGGCCATCACCGACCTAACCACCAGTCCCAAGTTTCCGGGACAGCCGGACGTCATTTACTACTTTCCGTATTTCGAATGGAACGCCGATAGCAGCGGAGACATCGGCGTTCCGGCCAACAATGGGTATGGGGACAACTATGGCGCTCAGGTGCTCGGCTATTTTTATCCGCCAGCCACCGGCGAGTACGTCTTCTTTCTTGGCGCAGACGATCATGCCGAGCTCTACTTGAGCACGGACGCGACGTCTGAAAACAAAAAGCTGATTGCCAGCGAAACCAGTTGGTCCAATCCCCGCGAATTTACCGTTTCGAGCGGCAGCAGCGACTTGGCGTCAAAGAATTCGAGTCAGTTCAAAACCAGCCAATGGCCGACGACCAACACCGCCGGAGGCGCGAAGATCACTCTCACCAAAGGACAAGCCTATTATATCGAAGGGCTCTTCAAAGAAGGGACCGGTGGCGACAATCTAGCGGTCGCCGCGCAAGCACCGGACGGCTCGATCGACAGCACTCTGCCTATCCCCGGCAGCTATCTGGCGACCTTTGACCTGGCCACAGTCACCGGCCCGATCAAGATCGTGACCCAACCGCAAAGCCAGACCGTCGATCAAGAGAAACCGGTCACCTTCTCCGTCAATGTCTCGGGTGCCCCGCCCTACTCCTATCAATGGCGCAAAAATGGCGCAGATATTCCCCAAGCACGCAATGCCTCGAGTTACACGATCGCTGCGGCTTCTTCGGCGGACAACGGCGCCAAGTTCTCCGTCATCGTCACCGGAGGCGAAGGGACCATCACCAGCGCCGACGCGGTCCTGACGGTTAAACCGATCACCACCACCTTCAAACCGGGCTGGGCAAAGTATGAACGCTGGAGTTTCTCGGCGGATGCCGGAACCGTTGACGACTTTCGCACTGCCCTGGAAAGCAATGCCCTTCGAGCACCAGATGTCAGCACCCGGGTAGCTCAATTCGGCGCCCCGTGGGGAGTTGCTGATAATTACTGGGCGAAGGTGTCGGGCTATTTCATTCCTCCGACCACCGGCAGTTACGTGTTCTTCGTCGGGTCGGACGACAACGCGGTTGTCTATTTGAGCTCCGATGACACTGCGGCCAAGAAGAAGATGATCGCGCGCGAAAGCAGCTGGAGTAATCAATACCAATTTACCACCAGCAGCGGCTCGAGCACTCTGGAGAACAAGCGCTCGGATACGTTCGACGCTTCCGAATGGACCCCGGCGAACGCCATCACCTTGCAGGCCGGCACCAAATACTACCTGGAAGTCCTGCTCGACGAAGGCACCGGCGGCGATGGCGCCGACGTGACCTACAAGCTGGCCGGGCAAGATGATCCAAGCAACGACGCCGCCGGCATGAAAATGACCGGGAGTGTCATTGGCAGCGACCTAAACGTTACGGGCGCCGAGGTGACCATCACCACCCAACCCCAGAGTACGACCGTTGCCGAGAGCTTGACCGCCACGTTCACCGCCGCCGCGACTGGCACCTCGCTCTACAACACTACCGTTGCCTTCCAATGGCAAAAGGCGCCGAAAGGCAGCACGACTTTCGTCGATATCCCGGGAGCCCGAACGGCGACCTACACCACGCCAGGCGCGGTCTTGAGCGACGACGGGGCTCAGTTCCGCGTCGTTGCCTCGGTTCCCGCCGCCAGCGCAAACAGTCAGGCCGCCACCTTGACGGTCAGTTCGGACAAAGTGCCGCCGACGGTTCTCTCGGCCGGCGCTCTCAAAGGGGCCAGCTCGGTCGGGTTAGCCTTTAACGAGGGCGTAGAAAGCAACAGTGCGGCCAATATCGCGAACTATACCGTCACGGGAGCGACCGTGACGGATGCGCTGATCCATATGGGCAAATATGTCGAGCTCAAGCTGGCGGGACCCATCGGCGCCAGCTTCAGCGTCACCATCAAGAATGTGAAAGATGTTCCCGGGAACGCGATGAGCAGTCAGACCGTGACGGGCCAAATCAGCAACCTGGTCTCCGCCGATGTCGGTGACCCAGGGGTGGACCCGGTCCAGCCGGGGTCCGGACTCTTCCTGGGCGACAAGACCTACTTCGTCACCGGCGGCGGTCATGACATCTGGGACACCGCCGACGGGTTCCAGTTCCTTTACATGGAATTCACCGGCACGTTCGACATGCGCGCGCGCGTCACGATGAATCCCCGCGGCCCAAGCACCACCACGACCTGGGCCAAAGCCGAATTGATGGCGCGCGAATCCACGGCCGCTGGCAGCCGCCACAACTCGGTTGCTGCGACTCGCGCCGATGGAGAGAACGCGATCGAAGGACAATGGCGCGATGCAACTGCCCAGGGTTGCGGCAACGCGCGTGTCCTGACACCGATTCCCTATCCTAACAACTGGATACGATTGGTCCGCCCGGACGCAACCAAGGGAGATATCAGCATCTACACCAGCACGGACGGAGTGACTTGGACGTTTGAGAACATCCACGCCACTCCGGCGACGGATCCCGATCCAGCCTTTCCCGCCACCCTCCTGGTGGGTATGGCCGTGACCTCACACGATAATTCGGGCAACGACATTCTCGCCGAAGGCCTCTACGAAGAATTCACCGTCACTCCGTATCAGGAGCAAGTCGATCCGCAATTGAAGGTGTCTGTTCAAGCAAACCAGGTGGTCATCACCTGGGCGGCTGGAACGCTCCTCTCCTCACCGACCGTCAACGGCCCTTATACGACCGTCACCGGCGCGACCAGCCCATACCGCGTGTCGCCGTCAGGAACAGCCCTCTTCCTGCAAATCAAACAGTAGAACATCATCTCACGGACATCAGGGACCGGGCGCCAGCCCGGTCCCTTCTGTTTTCGGCGGTGTGACCAAGGCCACGGTCGAGCCTCTCCCGCAGGCGACGTTCGCGTCCTGGTTGCCTTTTCGCTTGAGCCTCGAGCCGCCATTAAATAGGATGAAGTCCGCCGGCGAGTGAGACGCAAACTGGGAAGTGCAGGCCGAGTTACAAGCACCGTTGGATTTCATAATAGTGCCGGGCTCCGGTCTTCGCCATGATACAGCCGATCGAGCGCCTGAGCGTGCAGGGTTTCCTGCGCGAGTGACGCATTCGCAACCCAAATCTGAAATGTGAGAACGCCGGTTTCCGACTCCAACTTCCCCCGAGCCCTTCATCATTCCGATTTACGCCGGATCTTGACGCGTTGGTCCTGGAACCGCCGCCACCATTTCTCGCGGCAGCATCTCCCAGCCGCCCGAGCGCACCGCCTCGGCTCACTTCGCCTGGTCACGACCACTGCCCTGGCCGGCCTGGCGGTCTCGACCTGCCCGCCGATCAAGTCAGGCGCTGAGACAGCGCGGGAAGGAGTCGCTTTGGCGATTGTTTACGATACCTCCGGCAGCATGCAACAGAAGGTTCGCGATGCGAATGGCGAACTCACGCCCAAGCACGTTATTGCCAAACGAGCCCTGAGCGCAGTGCTCGATCGTCTCCAAGCAATCAAGGCAGGTCCGGAAGGCGCCCGCCTTCCGCTGGAAGTGGGGCTGTTCGTTTTTCAGGGCGACCAAGCGAGCGTTGCCGTCAAGTTCGGGCCATATCAGCCCGGACCTTTTCGCGCCTGGCTTAGGCAAGACCGCCGACTTACGAGTGGCACTCCTCTCGGCGAGACGGTGCGCCTTGCGAGTCAGGCCGTCCTGAATTCAGCACTGCCGCGCAAACACGTGCTGGTGATTACCGACGGGGTCAATACCAAGGGTCCAGATCCCATCCGGACCATTCCGCCCGTGCAGGAGACTGCCCGGCAGCAACGAAATCGTCTCGACCTTCACTTCGTCGCGTTCGACGTCGATGCGGCGGTCTTTGCCGGAGTGAAGAAGCTCGGGGCCACGGTCCTGGGAGCAGCGGACGAGAAGCAATTGGGTTCGCAACTCGAGTTTATCCTCGAGAAGAAGATTTTACTCGAAGACGAAGAGCCACCGCCGACGCACAACAAAACCAACTAAGAACTGGAGAGCCTATGTTCCGAGCAATCAAACGGATGTTCATCTGGCTGGGCTTAGTCGCCGAGAAAGCGACCGAGACCGATGCGATCAATCAAGCGGTGGTTGAGCGCGGTATTCGGGACGCGAAGACCAAGGCTGACAAAGCGCACTATGCCAACGGACAGTTGGCCGGGCAGATTGCGCTGCTGCGCGATCAGGTCAAGCGGCAGGAACGCCAGCGAGAGGATTTGCAGGGGATGTTGCAAGCGGCGGCCGCGGCGAACGACGAAGGCAATGGAGCTCACTACGCCGAGGAACTGGCCGCCGCCGAACAGGAGCTGACCGAGAACAAAACTCAACTGGACAGCCTTGAACAGCTCTACCAGCAAAACACTCAGATCATTGGCCAGAGCCTGCGGGAGATTCAGCGCTTTCAGCGTGATTTCGAAGCCGTCAAGGCGCGTGTAGCCATTGGGCGGTCGCTGGAGAACCTCGCTGGCATGATGAAGAGCTCCATCTCCGAATTGCAGGGGATGATGGGCGGGGAAATGGGCCAGTCCATGCAGCAGCTGCGGCAATCGGCCGCCGCGGGCGAGGGCCAGATGCGGGCTACCTTGGATTTGGCCAAGGAAATGGGGTCGGGCATCCAGCGCCAACAAGAGATGCGGAAGGTTCGAGGGGCGATGCTGTTCCAGGAATACAAAAAGAAGATGGGCATGGTTCAGCCCGAAACGACCCCGGCGAAGCAAGCGGCCCCGCCCGCTGCCGAACGGCAGAAGATCCCGGAAAAGTAATCTGACTAGGTTAACCTAAGAACCCTTGAACGACTTATGACAACTCGAGGCAAAATCGTCTTCACGCTCCTCCTGGTGGGCGTTGTCGCCTTTGGCACTTACCGCTGGTGGGACAAGATCGCGCCCGCGCCCAAGCCGGCGACCGTATCGGTCAATCCGCAAGCTGTCCAGCAGCAGATCAAAGATGCTGGCAGCAAAGCCGCCGTCCAACCCGACATCACGAGCAAACTGCTCAAGGGCACCAATGCGGTTTCTCTAATTGGTGAGTCTGCCATCCCGCCGGTGGCAGGAGTGAGCGATTACGACAAGCCGATGAAGGATGGCAAACTGATTGTCGAGTTTCCGATCAACGTGTGGCCAGGCTGGGCGCCGATCATTGCCGCCAACGCTGGGATGGACCCGAGCGAAGCCAGTATCTTCTATAAGAAGTACGGCTTCTATGTGAAACTGTCGATGGTGGACGATCCGGTCAAAGCCCGCGATCTCTTTGCCAGCGGCCATAGCCACGTCCTCTGGGGCACCTTGGACATGATCGCCCTTTTCGCGCCCGAGCTGGCCAAAGATTCGCGGACCATTCCAGTCGTCGCCCAGCAGGTGGATTGGTCGGACGGCGGCGATGGCATTGTCGCTCGCGGAGATATCCGCACGATCAACGATTTTCGGATGAAGAACGGGCAGCGCCGCAAGGTGGTCCTGGCCCAGAACTCGCCCAGCCACTATCTGATCATGTCGCTCCTGCTCGACGCGGGCATTGATCCGGCCGAGGTGGATTTTCGTTGGACCTCAGACGCACCTTCGGCCGCCAAGATCTTTGTGCAAGACAAGTCGTTTGATGCCTTCGTGGGATGGTCGCCCGACATTTATACGGTCTCGGAGCAGGTCCAGGGAACCCGACTGGTGGTGAGCACGGACAGCGCCAACCACCTGATCGCAGATGTCTGGGCGGTGCGGAACGACTTCTATCGAGACCATCCGGATGTGGTCGCCAATCTGGTGCGGGGCATTTTCGAAGGCATCGACTTGGTGCGCAAAGACGTGCCCGGCGCGGCGCAACTCATGTCCAAAGCCTTCGGCCTCCCGGTCGAGGACTGCAGCAACATGATCGGCAAAGACGGCGGCATCGTAGAAGGTGACGCTCATCTGACCAACTACCGGGAAAACGCCAACTTCTTCCTCGATCCCCTCAACCCTTCGAATTTCGAAGTCGTTTGGAATCGTGCCTCCACTATCTACAAATCGTTGGGCGCAATTGATACGCCGGTGCCGGCCGCCAAGGTCAAAGCCGCCACCGTCATTGCCAAGCTCTCCACCGAATACAAGGACGTCCGCGACCTGTCGCAGCCTGCCTTCAAACCGGGCGCCCTCTTTAAAAGCGCCGAGGCCGAATCGGGAGAGATCCTGACCAAATCGGTCATCATCTCTTTCGAGCCGAACAAGGCCGTTTTGAATGCGGATTACGACAAAACGATCCCGGCCATGCTGGAGGAAGTCGGGAAACTGGCGGGGTCCTTCGGCAATGCCTATATCGTGATCGAAGGGAACACTGACGCCAGCCGCAAGGGCGTCGTGCCCGCCGATCTGGTGCGGCAACTCTCCTACGATCGCGCCGACGCCGTGCGCAAATCGATCCTGGGCAAATACAAGTTCGATCCAAACAAATTTAAAGTCATCGGCAATGGTTGGGAGAATCCGGTCGCCGGCATGACGGATGCCAGCAATCCCGAGCACAACAAGAAGAATCGTCGCGTGGAGGTAAAGGTATTCCCGTTGGAGAAAGAATAGGACCGGAGAAACAGCGCCACGGCGCGCTATTCACTGTCTCGACTGACCCTGCCTCATGTTGCGCTTCCTGATCTTCGCCATCGCGTTCGTGGCCGCTTTGAGCCTCGTCGTGCGGCTGGCCAGGCTGCGCGTCCGGTCGGCCCTGGCCGACCGGCACGGCTTGCTTCTGACCGCGTCCTTCGTCACGGTCCTGCTCGCGGCCTGGTGGCTGCTCACGGCGGGCAAAACGGTGGAAGAACGCGTCCTAGCTCCGCTGATCTTGCCCAGCCCCGTCGAAGTGATTCAGGCATTTCCGCGGCTGCACTTTGAGCAGGGCCTGGTGAGGAGCGCGCTCACCTCGTTCTTGCGAGTCACGGAAGGTTTCATCCTGGCGGCCATCGTGGCGGTGCCGCTTGGGATGTATATGGCTTCTTTCCCGCCGGTGGCCGCGTTCTTTCGCCCCCTCGCGCTGATGGGCGCCTACGTTCCGATCGTGGTGTTCATTCCTTTGACGCTGGCGTGGTTTGGACTGACGGAGATGCAGAAAATCGGCTTTCTTTTCATCGGCTGTTTCGTGGCGCTGTTGCCGATGGTGATCAAGTCGATCGCCGACGTGCCCGCGGCGTACCTGGATGTGGCGGTGACGAAAGGAGCGACCCAATGGCAACTGGTCAGCCAGGTCTTATTTCCGGTGGCGCAAGCTGACATTTGGGACCATCTGCGGGGCGTTTACGGAGTTGGCTGGGGCTGGATCATCCTGGCGGAAGTGGTCAATGCCCAGCAAGGACTGGGTTACTTGATGTCACTGTCCGAACGTCGGGGGCACACGGCGGCCATTTTCGCGATCATCATGGTGATTGTCGCGATTGCCGTAGCATGCGATCAATTGTGGCGGCTGACAGGCCGTCTGCTCTTTCCCTACCGCTACCGGCTGTAATCATGGATGCTTCCACCTCAGCTGCCTCCCCTTCCGCCGCGTCCCCAGCCTCCAAAGAAGGATTGCCGCTGGCTCCCGACGTCGTCACCTTCCGGAACGTCACCAAGCGCTTCGGCGACCGGATTGCCATTCAGGACGTTTCCTTCCGCATCGAAGACCTGCCGGGGAAGGGCGAGTTGATCTCGATCGTCGGCCCCTCGGGTTGTGGCAAATCCACCCTCTTGCGCATTCTCGCTGGACTCCGTCCCCATTTTCCTGCCACGACGGGTGAAGCGCTGGTCTGCGGTCAACCGATCGCTGGGCCAGGCGCTGATCGGGGCTTGGTTGACCAGAAGTACTCCCTGCTTCCGCACCTCACGGTCCTGGACAACGTTGCCTTCGGCCTCAAACTGCGAGGCGTCCGTCGTCAAGAGCGGCGCGCGCGGGCGCGCGAATGGGTGAAGAAGGTGGGCTTGGAAACGTGCGAAGATAAATACCCTTCCGAGCTGTCAGGCGGGATGCAACAACGCGTTTCGATTGCTGCGACCCTCATTCTAGGCCCACGTATTTTGCTCATGGACGAGCCATTCGGCGCGCTCGATCCGAAGATCCGCTTGCGGATGCAAGAACTGCTGGTTGAACTTTGGAATGAGCAACAGGCCACGGTTTTCCTGGTGACCCATTCGGTGGATGAGGCCGTTTATCTTGGCGATCGAATCTTTCGGATGGCTTCCGGGCCCGGCCGTTTGGTTGAAATACTGCCTATCCCCAGGCCACATGACCCTCCGGAAGTCTGGCGTCAGAAGAAGTGGTTCATCGAGGTCACGCGCGAACTGCTCCGACGGCTCGAGCAGGACGCTCCGCCCTGCGGCGATTTGTCCCGGGAGGGAGCCGAAGCAGCGCGGCTGGCAACAGGCAACACCGCGGCGGGTTAACGAGCGGCTTTTGGCGGAAGGGGCAGGTGTTCCCACCGTGCGGTCCGGCGTGCCAGCGGCTCGGCGATCGCGCTTCGCTCGCCGCGCAGATTGCTAATTAAACATGGGTTCAGTAGCATCGCACAAGGTCAGATGGACGATCAGCAGCTCAATTATCACCGAGAGTTTCTTAGAAGTCCCCACCACCTCTGGCTTGGGCTTCTGACGCTCGGCTCCGGATTTCTCCTGGCAAGCCCATTACCGCTGATCGCTGGGGTGACTGCATATGCCCTTGGGTGGATTTACTTGCCGGACATGGGCGTCTTTAAGAGATGGGTCAACCAACGCGGCGATTCCGCCCGGCGCAGCGCCGCCCTCTTACAGGTGCAAGAGTTCCTGAAGCGCCGGGAAAGCCTGCTAAGCGCTCTGGCCGCAAGCCGCCGGGGCCGGTATCTCGAACTGGCGGCGGTCTGTCGTGACATCGAATCGGCCACAGCCGACAGCCAATTGGCCAGCCAGGATGCCGCGACCGACCCACGCCTCCGCAAGTTGGACGAACTGATGTGGACCTATCTCCGACTTCTCGGGATCGAAGAGTCGCTGGAGCGCTTCCTCGAGACGGAACGGCGCGAGGACCTGCCGATCGTGGTACAAGAAGCAGAAGGCGAAGCCAACCTCTTATCTCAGGAGATCGAAGCTCTCAAAGCCAAAGGGATCAGTTCAGCGCTCGAAGCCAAACAACGCTTGCTGGCTTCACGCCTGGAACGGCTGGGCGTGTTGCGCAAACGGGTCGAGCGGGTCACCACCGCGACCGAGAACCTCGCCCTCGTCCGCTCTGAACAAGAGCGGCTCGTCGAACAAATCAAGCTGGTCCGCGCCGACGCGGTTGCGGCCAAGAACGCGGACACGCTGACCGCCCGAATCGACGCCACGGTCGAACACCTCGACCAGACCAACAAGTGGATTTCGGAGATGGCCGAGTTCAAAGACCTGGTTGGCGACATGCCTGCAACTGATTACCGGATTGGTTACGGCGCGCCGCCGGTGCCTGTGACCAGCTCCACTCCTCCGCGGATCGAGCGTCGAACGGCGAAGGAACGCACCTAATTCCTCCATGCGCCCGCGCAAGCCGACCGTCATTGCCAAAACCAGCGCCGCCCCAGTTCCGGCTGCCCCTGCGGCAGCTCGGTTGCCGCTGCAGGGTTGGGCGTTGGAGCTGGCGCGCCGCTGGAACAGCGAGGCTTACTCCGTCTTCCTGCTGCAGGGAAATATATTTGATGTCTTCCCAGCCCAGGATAACGGCGCTCTCAGCTATGTGCCGCTCAAAGCCTTCCTGGCCCGGCGCATTTTCTCGCAACGATCCTATCTGCTCTTTTACGATATCGGCGACGGCCTGACCTTTGGGTCAGCCGAGATGCAGCGGCGGTTCTTCGAATGGCTTGAAATCTTCGACCAGGTTGAGAAGACGAACTTTCATGAGCAAGGACCGCCGCGCGAATTCAACCGGTTGGTCCCCTTGCTCCGCCGCTTTTTCATGAGGGCAGCGGAGGAGAAGGGGGAACAACAGGGCGTCACGCTGATCATCGATTTCCCGGAGAAGATCGTACCGGCTTGTGAAGAGGCGAGCATGAGCGTGGATGAGCGCATCGCTCTGGTCTCGCTCCTCAAGTGGGCCTCGTCGCCGGAGATGCGCCAGACCGATGTCGGCATTCTCCTGGTGACCGAAACGGCGGCGGATGTTCATCCGGATCTTCTCCAAAACCCGCACGTCGCCCAGATCAAGATCGAGCTGCCGGCTAGCAACGACCGGATGGTGTTTCTTCAGTCAGGCTGGGTCGATTCGCTTGCCGGGCGGCTCGACTGGAAGGAGTGGAGTGATTTGTCGGTAGAGGATCTGGCGCTGCGCACGGCCGGGCTGAGCCTCTTAAGAATCCAGCATCTCCTCTCGGAGGCGCTTCGCAATGGAGCGCGCGTCACCTTCGATCAGGTCGCCGCCAGTAAAAAGCGCCTAATCGAGGAGTTCTGCCAGGGTTTGGTCCGCTTCAAAGACCCCAAGCCTGGAGCGGACCTGGACCGGGTGGCGACGCACGCCGCAGCCAAGAAGAAGCTGCGCGAACTGGCCTGGCTCATCAAAAACAACAAGAGCGACGTGCTCGAAAGGGGCGTTCTCCTGCCCGGCCGGGTTGGCGTGGGCAAATCGTTTCTGATCGATTCTTTTGCCAGTGAATGCGGATTGCCTGTGCTGGAGATGGGTGATTTTCGATCGAAATGGGTCGGCGACACCGAACGCCAGCAGACCCGCATTCTCATGACCATTCGCGCGCTCGGGCCCGTCATCGTGGTGGTGGATGAAGCAGATGCCGTCTTTGGCACGCGCGAAGCCGACGGCGACAGCGGCGTCTCCGGCCGCGTCTTTGCCGCCTTTGCCGCCCACATCGGCGATTCCACCCTGCGCGGAAGAGAGCTCTGGATCGCTATGACTTCCCGGCCGGACTTGCTCGCCATCGATATGAAGCGGCAAGGACGGTTCGGCCTCTGCGTGCCGCTCTTCCCGGCGCAAGGCCCGGAGGACGTGGTCGAATTGTTCGGCACGATCGCCCGAACGAAGAAGATCGACTTGACCGACGAGGTCAAAGCGTTCATTCGAGAACAACTTGGCAACCGGCCGCTGACCGGGAGCGATGTTGAGGCCATCCTGATCCGGGCGAAGGAACGCGCCGTCCTGGCCAACCGCGATCTGGACGTCCGCCTTGAAGACGTCCAGGAAGCGGTCCGCTCGTTTGTTGACCCCCTCGATCCGAATCTCCTCGAGTTGCAGGAGCTGGCAGCGGTCTTGGCCTGCTCCGACACGCGCTACCTGCCCGACCGCTACCGTTCGGCGGACCGAGTCGCATTACTGGAACAATTTGCCCTCTGCAAAGTCCGTCTCAGCCGGCGCTAACGCCCGAAAGCCATTCGCAGGCCTGCGCCGCTCAATTCACAAAGCTGGCCTCGTTCGCCAGGAGCAAGGCGTGTGCGTATTCCTCCCAAGGACCGAGCGGCCGGTGCCGGACCCCAGGACGTCCCTCGGAACGAGCAGGACGGCTCTTCCCCCGATCCTCCTCGGTGCTGTCTTTCGCTTCGATCGTCGTCAAGGGTTGGTCCTGTTCGGCTCGTGGCTGCCAGCCACGGATGAACTCCTGACCAGTCCGCAGTTCGTCCTGGGTCGGCAGCCGCTGGTAGAAGATTTCGTATAAGGACCGAATCCGGTCGGCCGGTGATTTTTGGGCTTGAAACTCATCGCGCTGCACGACCCCTCGGACTTGCTCGACGACGAGGGCGCTGTTCATCAGGTATAGGGCCTGTTGCGGAACGATGCTCTCGTAACGACGGCCGGTTGGCGAAGAGCCTTGGGCCACATCAAAGATATTGAGCGCTTCGAACGGATCGCTGCGATCGATGAAGCCATAAATGGTCCGGCGAGTTGCCGCCGCCAAGCGAAATTGCCTTAACTGCCGTTGCATTGGCCCACCGACCCTCTGCGTCTTCCGCGTCCCCTGGGAAAGATCAACCGGGTGTCCACCGACGGTGAGGTCCAGATTGCCGCCGACATAAAGGATTGAATCGCGCAACGGTTCGAACTCGAGCCGCCGGACGTTGGCATGCGACAGCAACCGGTTGCCTGGATCCTTGGCAGCGGCTTCGGCGCTGGCCTGGCTGCTCCGCTGATAAGTAGCCGACGTCAGAATGAGCTTGTGGAGCTTTTTCAGCGACCAACCGTCGCTCATAAAGCGACTCGCCAGATAGTCGAGCAACTCGGGATGGGTTGGAGCCTCCGATTGCGCGCCGAAATCGTCCGGCGTCCGGACTAACCCTTCACCGAAATGGTGTTGCCAAACCCGATTCACCAGGACACGGGCCGTGAGCGGGTTGTTTGGGCTTGCGATCGCCTGGGCCAACTCCAACCGGCCGCTTCCGTTCTTGAAGGCAGGCCGATTCGGGCCCGATAGGACCTCGAGAAACCGTCGGGGCACCGTTGGTCCCCGGTTCTCCGCCTCGCCCCGGATGAAGATAGTGGAGTCCTTGGGGTTGGGCGCGTCAACCAACACCGGCGCGCGCGGCATCGCTCCGGGATGGACCATCTCGAGAAAATCACTCTGCTCGCGTAACGCGAAAATCTGACCGCGCTCCCGGTTCGGCAGGAAGCGCAAAGCGGCGTCTCCCAGGAGGGCGGACAGCGTCGTTTGCCAGCCTGGATCATTGCTGGCAAAGAGCTTGCCATAAACAGCCGCGACTTCGCCCAGTGTCTTGGGACTGGTCCCACGAAAAGCCTCCCGCACGTAGGGACTCAAGCCATCCAGTTTCCGGAATCGATCCAGATTGGAGAAAAGCCGCGGCCCTTGTTGGCCGAACTTGACTTCCGGAATCCGGGCAAAGGCATTCCAAAGGCCGAAGATAGCCGAAGCTTGGCGCCCGCCAATACGGGCTGTCTCCTGCCAGTTCTTCCAGAGGTTGGTATCGCCGCCCATTTTTGTCAGGTAGGCGATCCGCTCGGGCTCGGGCAAGCGGGTGGCGTAGAGATAGACGCCGGCCAGGCGGCGGTAATCGCCGTAAACTTTGGCCAGATTCTGGGTCCGGACATTGTAGAGGCGGCCATCCAACTCTTTCCGTTTCGCCAGGTAATCATCGCGGTCCGCGCTGGCTTCGGCGTGGAGGATTTCGGGCTTCAACGCGGGCTCTGTCGAACTGGCGAAGATCCCGTGCAACGCGTAGTAGTCGGCCTGAGGCAGCGGGTCAAACTTATGGTCGTGACAACGCGCGCATGAAACGGTCAGGCCGAGAAAGGCTTTGCAGGTAACGTCAATGCGATCATTGATGATTTCGTTCGTATTGCCGTTGAACCGTTCGCCCAGCGTGAGAAAGCCGAGCGCAGCCAAGGCCATCTGGTTTGTTCCGAGGTTGAGGCGATCAGCGGCTAGTTGCTCCAGGACGAAGCGGTCGTAAGGCTTGTCCTGGTTGAGGGCGTTGATGACATAGTCACGATAAACCCACGCATAGGCGTAGATGGTCCCTTCGCGTCGCCGATTGACCTGCCCCTTGGAGTCTGAATAACGCGCCAAGTCCAGCCAATGCCGGGCCCAACGTTCGCCATAATGTGGCGACGCCAGAAGCTCATCCACGACCCTTTCGAAGGCTTGAGAGGAATCGTCGGCTAAGAACGCATTGATCTGTTCGGGAGTGGGCGGCAGGCCAACCAAATCATAATAGACCCGGCGGAGCAAAGTTCGCTTGTCAGCGGCCGCCGCCGGTTCCAAACCATCTGTCTCCAGCCTGGCGAGGACGAAGCGGTCGATGTCATTCTTGACTTGATCTTGGGGCCGCACTGGCGGCGGGACGGGAGCGAGGACCGGTTTGAAGGCCCAATGTTCGCTGCCGCTGGTCCGTCCCAGAACGACCCCGCCCGGGCGCGTCTCGCGCGGATCCGGCGCTCCCATTTTGACCCAAGCCACCAGGTCGGCCACTTGGCCCGGGCTGAGTTGCTTGCCTTTGGGCGGCATTTGCAGGTCTGGATCGGCATAGCGCACGGCCTTGATCAGCAAGCTTTGCTCCGGGTCGCCGGGCACAACCGCCGGACCCGACGAACCGCCCTTGGTCCAGCCGCCTTTCCAATCCAGCTCGAGGCCGCCCTTAATCTTGCCCCGCGCGGGACTATGGCATTCGTAACAATGCCCGGCCAGAATGGGGCGTATCTTGTTTTCGAAGAAGTCGCGCTCGTTCGGATCTGTGGCCGCGTTAGTCGGATAAGACCACAGCGCCGCGTGGAGCAATCCCGCCAGACTAATCAAAACGGCGCCGAAAGGGGTCAGCCCGTTATGCCAAGACACCTTGCACCACCTTTCCGTAGACGTCCGTCAAACGGAAGTCGCGCCCACTGTGCCGGTAAGTGAGCTTTTCATGATCGAAACCGAGGAGGTGCAGGATCGTGGCGTGCAAATCATGGATATGCACCTTGTTCTCAACGGCCCGGGCGCCAAACTCGTCGGTGCTGCCATAGACGGTGCCGCCTTTCACACCTGCCCCTGCCATCCAGAGGCTAAACGCCCGGTGATTATGATCCCGGCCGGGATTGTCGTTCCCGTTCCGATCGCGTGTCACGGTCCGTCCGAATTCACCACTCCAAATGACGAGCGTGCTTTCGAGCAAACCACGTTGTTTCAAATCGTGGAGGAGGGCCGCCGCCGGTTGATCAACGGCCCGCGCGCTGGCCGGCAAGCGATCTTCGAGGTCTTCGTGATGGTCCCAACCTCCCGCCCAGACCTGCACGAAGCGGACGCCGCGTTCAACCAGGCGCCGGGCCATCAGGAGCTGCCGGCCCTGGCTGGTGTTGCCATACATCTCTCGAATCGCCTCCGTCTCTCGCGAAACATCAAAAGCGTCGGTGGCTTCGGCTTGCATACGATAAGCCATTTCCAACGCTTGGATTCTGGCTTCGAGCTGAGGTTCAGCTGGATATGCCTTGCTTTGAGCGGTGTTCAGCTGCTGCACCAAGTCCAGCTGTCGACGCTGTTCCCGAGCGCTCAGGTACTCGTTGCGGATATTGGGAATCAAACCCGCCGCAGTTGTCACTGAGGTATTGATGCTCGTCGCCTGATATTCACCTGGCAGGAAACCTGCCCCCCAGTTCACTGCTCCGCCCTGAGGCACGCCTCCTTTCGGCCGCAACGAAATGTATCCGGGCATATTCTGATTGGCGCTGCCCAAGCCGTAAAAGAGCCAGGCTCCCATGCTCGGGCGGACGGCGCGGGCCGAGCCGGTATTCATGAAGACGGTCGCGACGTCGTGGGCGGGAATATCCGTGTGCATCGAGCGAATGATGGCCATATCATCCACGTGCTCGCCCAAGGCCGCGAACACCTCGCTTACTTCGATGCCTGATTTGCCGCGTTTCGTGAAACGGAAAGGCGAAGGCATGGCCACCCCACTCAAGCCGGGTAAGGTCTGCTCGTCGTATTGCGCCAGCACCGGTTTGGGATCCCAAGTGTCCACTTGCGACGGGGCGCCTTCGGCGAAAATGTGAATCACATGCTTGGCTTTCGCAGGGAAATGAGTTCTTCCGCCCTCGCTGCCCACGAGGCCGGCAGCGGCTGGCTCTTCGAACAGAAGGCTGGCCAATCCCAATGCGCCCAGGCCCATCCCACAACGAGCCAGGAATTGACGGCGTGAATAATGAAGGTCTTCCGGACGAAGCCGATGACGGCAGAGATGATCGCTCATACAAATCGCGACTACGGGCTACTCGCACTTAAAGTAGACGGAACCTGTGCCAAAAGGTAACAAAGAAGCGGGGAGAGGAGTAGCCGGGAATCCAAGCATCCAAGCATCCAAGAACCCAAAGAGACAGGAATCCAAGCGCTCGCAGAGCCAGTGGTGGGGAGGGAGCGCTCTCCGAGCGCGCCGCTTGCGCCTTTCTCAATCGATCAATCAAGGATGGGGAACCAGTAGGCAAGAACCCAATCAGGCAAGCTGCAAGTTGAGGGACAGGCAGGAAGCCGATGGAGCACCCTAGGATGCAGTCTGCGCTCTTTCAGGCGATTGGTCAGCAGTCCTTAATCGCTCCGATGGCCGAGTTCCTCGGTTCCTTGGTTCCTCGGTTCCTTGGTTCCTTGGTTCCTTGGTTCCTTGGTTCCTTGGTTCCTTGGTTCTTTGGTTCTTTGGTTCTTTGGTTCTTTGGTTCCTTGGTTCTTTGGTTCTTTGGTTCTTTGGTTCCTTGGTTCTTTGGTTCCTTGGTTCCTTGGTTCCTTGGTTCTTTGGTTCCTTGGTTCCTTGGTTCTTTGGTTCCTTGGTTCCTTGGTTCTTTGGTTCCTTGGTTCCTTGGTTCTTTGGTTCCTTGGTTCCTTGGTTCTTTGGTTCCTTGGTTCCTTGGTTCTTTGGTTCCTTGGTTCCTTGGTTCCTTGGTTCCTTGGTTCCTTGGTTCCTTGGTTCCTTGGTTCCTTGGTTCCTTGGTTCTTGGTTCCTTGGTTCCTTGGTTCCTTGGTTCCTTGGTTCCTTGGTTCCTTGGTTCCTTGGTTCCTTGGTTCCTTGGTTCCTTGGTTCCTTGGTTCCTTGGTTCCTTGGTTCCTCCGCACGCCCTGTGGTATACTCTTGTCGATACCAGTTTCACCGCCTCACCCGATCGGCGTGTGACTGGGCTGACCTGATGCGTCCAACCGCTTCACCCTGCCATGGCTTCGCCCTTTGGCTGGCGCTCCTGCTAACCACGACATCAATCGCCGCAGATGAATCGCCGCGCGCCGCCTCGGGCGTGCCCGTCCTGGTCTTTTCGAAGACAGCCGCGTTTCGGCACGACTCGATCCCGGTAGCCATCGCTGCCATTCGGCAACTGGGCGCGACCAACGGCCTCGCTATTACCGCCACCGAAGATTCATCCCAGTTCAACGACATGGACCTCGGACGGTTTCGCTGCGTGGTCTTTTGCATGACCACGGGGGATGTGCTCAACCCGGATCAACAAGCGGCGTTTGAACGCTATATTCGAAATGGAGGCGGTTATGCGGGCATTCACTCGTCCAGCGATACCGAGTATGACTGGCCCTGGTACGGTCGTTTGGTCGGCGCTTACTTCAAGAGCCACCCAGCCATCCAAGCGGCCAGCGTCAAGCTGAACGACTTCGTGCATCCCAGCACTGTCGGATTACCCAGGCGCTGGCAGCGCACCGATGAGTGGTATTCGTTCCAGTCCAATCCGCGCGGGCGGGTCCATGTGCTCGCGACAGTGGACGAAGCCAGTTACAGCGCAACAGATGAGATGGGCTTCGATCATCCGATCGCCTGGTGCCAGGAATTCGATGGCGGCCGTTCCTGGTACACAGGCGGAGGCCACACCGCGGCGAGCTACAGCGATCCCCTGTTTCGCCAACACCTGGTCGGAGGTATCCTCTGGGCGGCAGGCGTCGCTCCCGGCGATGCTCGGGCCAGCTTGGATTCAAGTTTCAAGAAGGTGGTGCTCGATCCAAACCCAAGCGAACCGATGCAGCTCGATATCACCCCGGACGGCCGAGTCTTATTTATCGAACGCACTGGGGCGCTCAAGATCTGGAAGCCGGATACTGGCTCCATTGTGGTAGCCGGGCAACTGGCCGTCGACAGCGGGCGCGAGGATGGCCTGCTCGGCATCGCCTTGGACCCTGGCTTTGCCACTAACCAATGGCTTTATCTCTTCTACTCGCCAGCTGGAACGGAAGCGATCCAGCACCTCGCGCGATTCTCAATGGCAGGCGACCGCCTGGACCTCAGTTCGGAGAAAGTGCTGCTTACGATTCCGGTCCAACGCGAGACATGCTGCCACGCAGCCGGAGGCCTTTCGTTCGGCCCTGGTGGGCTTCTCTACATCAGCGTAGGCGACAACACCAATCCTTTTGAATCGTCCGGGTTCGCACCGATCGATGAGCGACCTGGCCGTTCTTCCTGGGACGCGCAACGCACCGCCGCCAACGCAAATGATCTCCGGGGCAAGATTCTGCGCATCAAGCCTGAGCCCGATGGTTCTTACTCAATCCCCGAAGGCAACCTGTTTCCGCCTGGCACTCCTCAGACCCAGCCGGAAATCTATACCATGGGCAATCGCAATCCTTTCCGATTCTCTGTCGATCGGGAGACCGGTTGGCTCTATTGGGGCGAAGTCGGTCCCGATTCCGGTGTGGATCTGCCCGAGCGCGGGCCGCGCGGACATGACGAGTGGAACCAGGCGCGCTCGCCGGGAAATTACGGCTGGCCCTACTTCGTGGCCGACAACAAACCCTATCGGGACTTCGATTTCTCGACTCAGCTCAGCGGGTCCTCCTTCGATCCCACAGCGCCGGTCAACGCATCACCCAACAATACCGGCCCGAGCGATTTGCCGCCGGCGCGGCCTGCCTGGATCTGGTACCCTTACGGCGGCTCGCCGGAATTTCCTCAGGCCGGGGTGGGAGCGACGCGCGCGG
The DNA here is from genome assembly GCA_046346765.1 of Verrucomicrobiota bacterium. Classification (GTDB taxonomy): domain Bacteria; phylum Verrucomicrobiota; class Verrucomicrobiia; order Limisphaerales; family SIBE01; genus JAXMHN01. Next base: position 207,170 of record JAXMHN010000002.1, read on the forward strand.
CGATGGCTGGCCCGGTGTATCATTACTCGAACAACGCCGGTCCGAGCAGCCGCCGGCTGCCCCTCTACTACGACAAGACTCTGTTTCTCTTCGAATGGGGCCGGAGTTTTTGCGCGAAGTGAAGTTGGATGATCAGGGCGAGATCCTGCAGATGAATCCCTTCCTTTCCACCTTCATCTTTCGCAGCCCCATCGATATGAAGATCGGGCCGGACGGCGCCATATACATCATCGAATGGGCGGGCGGCACGGTCGCTGCCCAGGTCGATCGGGTCGATTACGTGACTGGGCTTCCCGCGCCCGCCATCGTCCTGTTTTCGACGCCCTCGCTCCAAGCTCCATTTGCCGTCGATGCCAGCGGGCAAATCACCCCCGGCACCTCGGCCATCGCAGTTCCACTGCCTTCGTCGACGCGCTTTTATCGGCTGCAGAGTCCGACGGCAGTGCGGATCACCACCCTGCAGGTCGCCAACGGGCAACTGCAGCTCCACTATGAGTCGGTCGCCGACCCGAACTGAGCCGTGGCGTCTCTTCCCCTGCACCTCGCGCTTTGTGCCCGGAAAGGCTCCGTTCCAAGTGAGTCGCTACGATGTTCACAATTGTGACACAATTGTGTTGCAGGGGCAGAGTGTGATTTCTAACCGCGCGAACTCGCCGCCGATCGCGGCCCGAGCGACCATTATTCCGGCGTGAAGCTAAAAGCCTGCAAGATCACCTCGACCTCTGCTTGATTCTTCGGCGGCAAGCCCTTGAACAGCCACAGATTAATGTGGATCGGCATTGGCTGGCGGGAAATGCCGCGAGCCGGGTCAGGAGGACTAAAGGCCCAGCGGCTGAATTCTTCACGGCCGTCGGTCCGGAGCCCTCGAACGGACTGGAAGACAATCTGATTTGAGGTCCAGGTAAACCGATGGGTGCTCTGGCCAGTCTCCAACGTGAAAGGGAAAGAATGGCTTTGCTGTTTCAGTCCCTTCTCAGGCGGCCAGACGGTGTAATTGCCGATGGGATTGGAGGCTGCCCCCCATCTGGCGAACTCGATGTCGATCTCGTGGGTCGCGTCGGTGCCCACATCTCGGGTCGGGTAGTTGAAGAGGCCGAGCACGACATTATCATCCAAGCGATCGATTGGTCCCTTAACCTGGAATTCGTAGCGGCCAAACCCGAGGCGCTTCTGCATCGTAACCTCGGCACAACTCCATTGTCCGTCGCGACGAGCGATCCTCAAATGGAGTGCGCCGACCGGATCGACCCAAACATTGGTTTCGCTCCAGACGTTAGGGCCAGGGCCTCCCCGTCCAGATCGGACACTCCATTCGTAACCGGCGAAGGAGAGGGTTTTGGCAGCGGCGGGCAGGAAGGTCGCGAGCAGGAGCGAGAGGGTCAACGAGTGTCGTATCATCGCGGAGTGCACGCCTCGATCAACGCGCAGGCCCAGGGCGATGTCAAGCGGTCATGGAAGCCGCTCTGTCAACGCTCTGTCAGGCGGTGGGATGAGGCATCTCCGGAGGGGGTCGGGAAGGCGCGAAGGAACGAGGGCGGGCTTTGATTGACTGAATCGATGGAGTCGATAGAGCCGCTGGATTTATCAATTAGACCAAGCGTCTCCCGCGGCGTTTGATATGGGCATGAAAATAAATCGACAGCCTGCATCGGCTCATTCACGGTTGGCAGTTGGGAAAGTCGCCTTGGCCGTTCTGCTTCTGACGGGAGGATTGGTCCTCAGCGGCTGCACCAAAATGCCCTCCAAACAGACTGCTGCAACCAGCCTTACCGGCGTCTACACCCTCGTCAGCGTTAACGGCAATCCGGTGCCGACGGCGATCAAGCATGAGAACGCGCAACTCGAAGTGCGCTCCGGAACTTTTACGATCAATGACGACGGGACGTGTCGCAGCCGAATGGTCTTTGTCCCGCCGAACGGCAAGGAAGCCATTCGCGAGGTCAAGGCTTCCTACAGCCGCGATGGCGCCAAACTGGACATGCAATGGGAGCGAGCTGGGCGCACCACCGGCACGGTCAAGGACGATACTTTCACCATGAACAATGAAGGAATGATCCTGGCCTATCGAAAGTAAGGCACGTTACTGCAGACCGGGAGGCAAGGGCGTCGGCGGCAGATTGAGATGAGGATTGGCCAGCCGGCGAAGCTCCATCTGGAGCACCTCTTCCTCTGGTGAGGAGCGTCGATCCGGGTTCACGTGCGGCCGCACTGCCGGAGGGGAAGAGGTCCGCAGTTTGCGAATCGGAATGGACCGCGACCCGGGGGCCTCGACCGCCGCCCGGTAAGGGTTGGATGACCCTGCACGCGTGCCCGGGACCGGTTTGCCTGGCGCCGTCGTGGCTCCGTTGGCGACAACCGGCGGCTTCACCCCATTGGCCTCAAAGGTCATGACGGACTCCGTGCCGCCGCGCCGGACTCGGACACTGCGCGTCTCCAGATCGATGTCGACCACTTCGAGGCCATTGGTTTCCTCACCTTCCGGAAGGCTGTAGTATTCGGCACTTTGCCCAGGATGCGGTTTGGTCATGAAGTAGGCGCGCTCTTCGCCGAAAGAAGTGATCCCGGTAAGAAAGATATCCTGCAAGGGAGGCGCGGCGGGGATGGCATTCGTTGGCAGGGGTGGTGGAGGCCTAAGTCCAAACGGGTTTCGGTCAATGATGACGCGGTAATGGCGCTCCTCGAGCGGCGAGGTGCCGGCCTGGAGCTTCACGAGGAATGGAACAACCGCTGGGAGGCAGAACATGGCCAAAAGCCAACGAAAGCGAAACTGGTTAGACATAAGTCACTCCTGAACTCAGGTTGGACGGCGCGGCGGACCTCTCTATTTAACAAAGCGCCACCGCCGGGCAGGACAAAAGTAAGGAATCCATCGCCAACGCGACCTAAAAAAGGCCGTCAACCTTATGGTTCATGGGACGCTCCAGAATCGTTTTGGCGCTTGCGAAGCCCCACGCCGGAAGCATACGCGGCAGTTTCTTGGCCTTTTAAGCTGGCTCGTGTCGATGATCATCGTTGGGCTGCTCCTGTCCGGATGCAGGACGGTGCCGCTGCGCCGGGTGGATGGGCGGAGCTTAAAGGCGAGCCGAAGCGGCAACGCAGTTGTTTTTGGGCGCATCGAGTATGTGATCGATGGCCAATCGAAACTCCCCTACGGCTTCTTTCGCCCGCGCTGGCCCGCCCCCACTGTCAATGCCACTAAACTCGAATCCGGAGCGGCCTTGCTGACTCCCGCTGTCCAACGCGATGGCAGCTTCCTTTGGGAACTGCCCAGCGGCCATTATGTCATTACCCACTTCGGGGGCGGCCAGTTCACCGATGATTGGTCTCTCGCCTGGCCGCGAATCGCCTTCGCGATCCCGGCCGGAGCAGAGTTGGTGTATCTCGGAGATCTAACCTTGGCAGGAACCAGACGGGCTAAGGATTTCGTTTACTCGACCGGCCGAATCTCTCGAGTCCGTGGGATTGAGTATGCCTTCCCAATCACGAACCAGCTGCCGGCGGCACTGGAACGCCTGGTGAAGGGACGACAGCTAGCAACACCCTCCGCAACGGTCTCCTTGATGTTCCACGATCCAGCCATGCCCATCGGAGTCACTTTTCTGAAACGGTGGCAGGAATCACCAGAGGCATTGATTGACAATGTCTTCCAACCGTCCGGGTGGGTGATTCCTCCGCGTGCTCCATAAGCTCTTCGAAGACCGTGCGCCGCAGCACCGCAGCGGCGACGACGAAAGTTCAGTCTTAAGGGAGCCAGCCGCCGCCAATGACCCGGACCAGCCCGGCGCTGGCCGCGAGCCGTTGCGCCTGCAGTTGAACCACTGTCCGTTCGCGCTCGAGGGCCGCACTCTGAGCCACAGCCACCTCCAGGTAGGTAACTAATCCGGCGCGATACCGGTTATTCGCGATGTCCAGCGTCCGCCGGGCCGCGGTTAAAGCAGCGGTCTCCCCCTCTAATTGGGAAGCCAGCAAGCGTTCAGCTGCCAACTGATCTTCCGCTTCCTGAAATGCCGTGACCACACTCTGCCGGTATTCCGCCACGGCCTGATCAAAAGCCGCTTGAGCCACGGTTAATTGAGCACGGTTCCGACCACCGGTGAAGATCGGCAGTTCGAGGGATGGACCCACAGCCCAGACTCGCGAAGGCCAATCAAAGAGTGAGCTGGCATTAACTGATTGAAACCCGGCCAGCCCGGTGATACGGATTCGCGGGTAGAAGGCCGTTTGCGCCACGCCGATTTCAGCGTTAGCGGCAGCCATGCGCCGTTCCGCGGCGGCGATATCCGGACGCCGTTCGAGCAGTTCGCTGGGCAGAAAAGGAGGGATGGTCGGGACCTGAATGGACTCGGGCGCCGTCGCGGCCAGTTGGAATCCGGTGGCGGGTTGTCCGCACAAAGCGGCTAAGGCGTGTTCCAAGCGCTTCTGTTGCAGTTCGACGGCAGGCAATAGGGCTTCGGTAACCCGAAGTTGAGCTTCGGCCTGAGCAACGTCCAGATCGGTGGCGATCCCACCAGCCCGACGATTGCGTGAGTTGAAGCGATCGTCCGGTAAGCTGCTGGAACGTTGCAGCACTGCAAATTCCCCTTGAAGCCCGCGCCAGGCAAAGTAGTCAGTGGCCACCTCGGCCTCAAAGAGCGAGCCTGACGGCGGCCAGATCGTCGGCACTCGCCGTCAACCGGGCGCGGGCGGCTTCCACCTGGCGGCGAACCCGACCCCACAGATCAATTCCCAGCCCGCCTCGAGCGGCACAGTGTAGGTGCTGTAGGTCCGCGCGGCGTGCCGGGCGACCGTGCGCCTGAGGAGCATTCACGCTGTTGCGCTGGCGCGTCGGGACTGAGGCTGACCTGCGGGAAAAGATCCAGAGCGGGCCACATTCACTAGGGCCCGCGCCTGGTCGAATCGAGCGACCGCGGCCGCCAGTTCCTGATTGCCGGCGGCGGCCAGGGTCTCGGGCGATTTGAGCCGGATCGCGGAAGATCTCCCGCAGCGAGATGAAACAGCAGGTTCACCTGGCTTCCAGGCAGCGGCCACGTTTGTGCCCGCGCCGTTCTCGGCGAAGGTGATGGGCATGGCATTGGTTCCGAAAGCAGCCGGCCGCTGATAGGCGGGGCCAGTGAGACACCCGCTGAGGGCAATACTCGCGAGGAGAGAGAAGCCAATTAAAGCCCGCCGCGGGCCGAAGGATGGGGCGATACGATCGCGCCAGGAACTGACTGTTCCCGGGGAGGGCAGCACCATCGCGGAACGAGTCTTCACTGTTTGCCCTGGCGGGCCTTGGCCGCGGAGGAGGAGGATTCGGATGGATTGACCAGGCGTACTCTGGTGCCGGTGACGAGTGAATCGGCCGGGTTGATAATGACCTGGTCGGAAGTTTCCACCCCACCGAGCACCTCGACATTAGGCCCGAAGTCTCGTCCCACGGTCACGTTCCGAAGCTCGACTGTTCCATTTGCGAGAACCACTCCGACCTGCGAGCCTTCCGCGCGGAAGAGGAGACAATTGGATGGCAAAGTCAGGACAGCTGCGGCCTTAGCTTGAGGGAACCGGACTTGAGCGTAGCTGCCGGCCAAGACGTCGCCGCTCGCATTGTCGACCTCCAACTCAGTCAGCATGGTGCGGGATTGAGGATCTACCACCCCGGAAGTCCGGACTACCTTCGCTGGTATGGTGCGGCCGGGAAGCTCCGGGACACTCATTTCAGCCACCGAGCCTGCCAGGACATTGCGCGCCGAGGTTTGTGGCACTCGCACATAGACGCGCAATGTGCCGGTCTGAGCAAGACGAAACAGTTCTTTGACGCTGCCAGCGGCGATCAATTCACCCATGTCCGTACGGCGGGCGGTGATTGTTCCGGCAAAGGGAGCTGTCACCCGCGAGAACGACTGCAGGTCTTCCAAGCGGCGGACATTGGCTCGGGCTCCTTCCACCGTCGCCAGCTTCAGAGCCAGGTCAGACTGCTTCTCAGCCGTTTCCTGCTCGCTGACGCTGGACGTCTTGAGTAAGTCCGCCCAGCGGCCGGCTGTGATCTTGGATAGCTCCAAGGCAGCCTCAGCCTGGGCCAACTCAGCGCGGGCGCGTGCCAGTTCCTGGTTGAGTTCGGGAGTATCGATTTCGGCGAGCAGCTGACCAGTTCGGACCTTTTCCCCGATATCGACCAGCCAGCGTTTGAGAAAGCCACTCGCCCGGGCATAAATAGGCGATTCGATGAAGGGTTTGACCTCCGCCGGCAAGGCAGGCCCAACCAGCGCCTTGCCAGGGTCCGGTGTCGTTACGAGCACGTTGGGCACGGCCAGTTCGGCCGTTTCGGCACGCAAAGCGGCGCGCTGTCGCCAGCGCGGGCTGATGCCGGCCGCGGCCGCGAGCAGGACGAGGAGGGCGGCGACCAGCGCCAGACGTCCGACCTTCAAGCGAGGCGCTGGGTTGTGGGCGGCGGTTGTCAAGGCATTGGCCGCAGGCGCAAGAGGTGGTTGCGGAGACGTCATACGGAAAAGCGTGGGTTTGGCCCGAGTGGATCCCAACCCTCCGGAGCAGGTGGGAGAGGAGCGACCGGCTCGCTCGCGGGCGCCTGGCGGTGGAGGAGGCTGAAGACGATCGGCACAAAGAACAGGGTGGCGAAGGTCGCGATGACCAGCCCGCCGATGACGGCGCGGCCGAGTGGGGCATTCTGTTCGCCGCCTTCGCCCCAGCCGAGAGCCATGGGTAGCATGCCAATAATCATGGCCAAGGCCGTCATCAGCACCGGACGCAGCCGGCTCCCCCCCGCCGCCAAAGCCGCCTCGATCGGCGCCGCGCCCTGCCCCAAATAATCACGCGCAAAGCTCACCACCAGCACGGAGTTAGCCGTCGCCACACCCAGGCTCATGATCGCCCCCATCAAAGCCGGCACACTGACGGTCGTCAGCGTCAGATGCAAGGCCCAGACCACTCCAGCGAGCGCGCCTGGCAAGGCCGTGATGATGATAAATGGGTCCAGCCAGCTTTGGAAATTCACCACCAGCAAAGCGTAGATCAACACAATCGCTCCGAGCAGCCCGATCGTCAGGCCAATAAAGCTCGATTGCATCGTCGCGGCCTGCCCGCGCAACATGATAACACTGCCGCGAGGCAATTCTCTTTCCGCCTGCGCGACGAGCGGTTTGATGTCGGCGAGCACGCCGCCCAAGTCCCGTCCACTGACGCCGCCAAAGATGTCGATCACCGGTGTCACATTGTAGTGAGAAATGACCGGCGGCCCATTGGTCCGAGTCAGCGTCGCCAGGTTTTCCAGAATTTGGCCGTCCCCCTCCCCGGCCTGACCGGGGCTCACCGGAATGGAACGAAGGGCCGAGAGCGAATCGAGGACGCGTTCGGGAGCCCGCACATTGACGAGGTACTGGATGCCGTATTGCGGATTGAGCCAATAAGCTGGTTGCACTTGCCCGCTGCCGCTCAAGGTCAGGAGAACCGAGTTGGCCACGTCCCGCTCCGTCAGACCAATTTCCGCGGCCTTGGTGCGATCGATCGAGAACTTCAACTTCGCCTGATCGGCGGGCTGCTGGACGCGAACATCTACCGCCCCGGAGACCTGACGGATCTTGGCCGCAAGGCGTCCGGCGATCTCGCGGTTCTTACCCTGGTCGCGACCGGCAATTTGAATGTTGAAGGGGGCGGGCAAGCCGAAATTCAGGGTCTGGCTCACGATGTCGGCGGGGAGAAAGTAAAAGGTCGTCCCGGGAAACTCGAGGTTCAAGCGCCGGCGCAATCGGCGGACGTGCCCGGCAGTCGGGCCATGGTCGGGGCGAAGCGAAACAAGGATATCGGCATCACCGGTACCGATGAGCCCGCTATTGCTGTAGCTGAGGGAGATGCCCGAGCTCGGCACGCCGATGTTGTCGAGGACCCCGGCGATCTCGCCGGCAGGGACTTCACGCCGGATGGCCGCTTCCACTTCGTCGACCAGCTTTGCGGTCTCCTCGATGCGTGTCCCGCTGCGCGCCCGCAAGTGCAACCGAAATTGGCCGGCGTCGACGTCCGGGAAGAAATCCCGGCCCAGCTGTGGAATCAGGCAGAGCGTCGCTCCGCAGAAGGCAACGAAGAACACGGCGAACAGAACCCGCCGCTCGAGGATGGCGCTCAGCCACAAACGGTATCTTTCGACCAGGCGGGCGAAACCGTCTTCAAAGCGGCGGTGCACGACGGTGAAGGGCCGCAGCCAAACAGGCGACGGTTGGTCATCAGCTGGGCCGTAATGGTCGGCATGGCGGTAGAACCACATGACCAGCGTCGGAACCAAGGTGCGCGACAGGACATAGCTGGCCAGCATCGCAAAGACAACCGCCTCGGCCAGGGGCACAAACAAATAGCGCGAGACCCCCGTGAGGAAGAACATCGGCACAAAGACGATGCAAATACAGAGAGTCGAAACGAAAGCTGGCAGAGCGATTTCCTGGGCGCCGTCCAAAATGGCCGCATTCAGCGGTTTGCCCGAGGCCATGTGCCGATGAATATTCTCGATCGCGACGGTGGCATCATCGACCAGGATGCCGACCGCCAGGGCCAAACCGCCCAGGGTCATCAGGTTGATTGTCTCCCCAAGCGCGCTCAGGATGGCGACGGAACTCAAGACCGACAAGGGAATGGATAGCGCGATAATAAGGGTGCTGCGCCAGGAGCCGAGGAAGAGAAGGATCATCAAGGCGGTCAAGGCCGCCGCGATCAGCCCTTCCTTCATCACGTCACCGATCGCGGAGCGGACGAAGAGGGATTGATCGGCAAACTCGCGGACTTCCAGCTCTGGCGGAAGTCCTTTCAGGATCCGAGGCATGGCCCCTTTCACTCGCCGCACGACATCGAGAGTCGAGGCCGATCCGCTCTTCAAGATGGTCAGAAGCGAACCGCGGATGCCGTCTTTCCGGACGATATTCTGCTGCGGCTGGTAGCCATCGCGCACCTGGGCGACATCACGCACATAGATCGTGGCCCCGCGGCTCGTCTTAACCGGCAGATCGTTCAATTCGTCCAATACGCGGGGGCTGGTATTCAGCTCGATATCGAATTCGGTGCCACCCATCTTGGCGGTGCCGCTGGGCAGGATCAGATTTTGCGCATTGATTGCGTTGACCACGTCTTGCGGCGACAGGTTCTTGGCGCGGAGCGCGGCCAGGTCCAGGTCGACCGAGACAATGCGGGTCTTCCCGCCATAGGGCCATGGGACGGCCGCCCCTTGCACGGTGGCCAAGCCGACTCGGACCTGATTTTGGCTGAAATCATAAAGCTCCTGTTCGGAGAGCTTCCGACTGGTGATGCTGTACTGCAGGATCGGGACGGTAGAGGCGTTGTAACGAATGACGAGCGGCGGGGTCTGGCCCGGCGGCAGCTGCCGCAGAATCGTTTGGGCGATGGCCGTAATCTGGGCGACACCCGCATCGACCGAGGCCCCCGGTTGGAGGAAGACTTTGATCACGCCCACGCCATTGTAGGCGTTCGACTCAATGTGTTCGATGTCGTTGACCGTGGCACTGAGGGAACGCTCGTGGTTGTAGAGAATGCGTTGCTCGATTTCCTGGGCGTTCAAGCCGGCGTACTGCCAAATGATGCTGACGACAGGTATATTGATGGAGGGGAAAATGTCTGTCGGGGTGCGCAGGAGCACGAACGGTGTCAGGCAGAGCAACACAAGCGCCCCAACCACAAACGTGTAGGGTCGATTGAGGGCCAGACGAACAATCCACATAACCTAAAACGCTCCATCATTGCCACGAGGCCGGGGCCTTGCCCAATACAAGTTTACTCGCGCATTAATATGCAATTAATATCAATGCATGGAACTCCGCCATCTGCGCTACTTCGTGGCCGTCGCCGAAACCCTCAGTTTCCGCCGCGCCGCCGAGAAGCTGCACTTGGCCCAACCGCCGCTCAGCGCCCAGATCAAATCGCTCGAGGACGAGCTGGGCGTGCGCTTGTTGGAACGCACCACTCGCTCCGTCGCCTTGACGCAGCCGGGACGCGTTTTCCTTGAAGAGGCCCGGCAGGTGTTGGCAAGTTCCGCCCAGGCCGAACGACGGGCGAAGGAAGCGGCCCACGGTGTGGCGGGCATCTTGCGGCTGGGAGTGATCGCGCCCGCAGCCAACGCCTGGCTTGCCCGCATTCTGCGTCGTTTCCGCCAGCAGTTCCCCAACGTCCGGCTATCGGTCTACGACCTGACCACCCCGGACCAGCTGCAGCGGTTGCGGGACAACGAGCTGGACATGGGCCTAGTCCGCCCGCCCGTTGGCTTCCCCCAGTTCGACTTCCAGTTTGTGGAGGAAGCGGAACAGGTTTTGGCTTTGCCAGTGAGCCATCCTTTGGCGCGGAAACGGCGGCTGGATTGGAAGGATTTTGACGCGGAGCCGATGGTCATGGTCCAGCCCAACCTCCAACATGGCTACTATGACGCCTTTCTGGCGGCCTGTGCGAAAGCGGGCGCCAAACCGCGTCCGGCACAGTACACCAACGACATTCAAACCAAAATGTGGCTGATCTCCGCTGGCTTTGGCATCGCTCCGACCACCGCGACCGTCGCCGAAGTCAAACGACCCGGCCTTGTTTTCCGACGCTTGCCTCCAGGTCTGCCATTGATTCAGACGGTTCTGGTCTGGCGCCGCGATGACCGTTCCGCTGTGCTGGCGCATTTTCGCGAGTGTTTTCCGCCGTTCCAAGGTGGCAAGCGGGAGACGGGCGCGAGTCATTTGTCCATCCAGCCATCGCGCAAACGGATGAGCCGGTTGCCGTAGGCAGCGTTCGCTTCGGAATGGGTCACTTGCACAACGGTAACGCCCTCCTGGTTGAGCTTGGCGAACAACTCCATGATCTGCTTGCCTTGATCCGAATGGAGATTACCGGTCGGTTCGTCGGCCAGAATGATTTTGGGGCTGGCGACGATCGCCCGGGCGACCGCCACCAACTGCTGCTGCCCACCAGACAACTGACTCGGGAAAAGGTCTTTTTTCCCGACGATGCCAAACCGGTCGAGTGTATCCCCGACGATGGCCTGCCGCTGGGACTTCTTCACGTCCCGGTAGGAGAGCGGGATGTCGAGGTTTTCGGCGACGGTCAGATCATCGAGCAGATGGAATTGTTGGAAGACAAAGCCGACGTACTGTTTATTGAAGGCCGCCCGTTGTTTCGGGGCGAGTCGGTGCACCGGCTGGCCAAGGAAGTAAAATTCACCGCCCCAGGCGCTGTCGTAGAAGCCGAGGATGTTAAGGAGGGTGGACTTGCCGGCGCCGGAGGGGCCCATAATGGTGACGAAATCGCCATCGGCGATGTCGAGGTTGATTTGCCGGAGGAGGTAAAGCGGCCCGGCTTTGGACTGAATGCACTTTTCCAGGTTCTGCAATTTGATCATCGGTTCCATGGCATGGCGTCGGCTCGACAGTCTGATCAGGCAGATGGTATGCCAGCGCTCGCCGGCCCGCCGCAACTCATAACTACCGCCTGATCGCGCCACAACCGCTTCTTCGGACAACCGCGCGGGCATGACGAACGTTCCACTTCTGGGACGAGACCTTCCCAGGAACGAACGCACTTTTTCCTTCTTAAATCTCCCTTCTTCCCTCTTACTTTCGAAGCGTGGAATTAGCCATCTACAGCGTCGTCGTGCTCTTGTCCTATCTGCTCGGCTCCATTCCGACCGGTTATCTCGCCGGCCGGCTGCAGGGCGTCGACATCCGGGCGGTCGGCAGTGGCAACATCGGCGCAACCAATGTGTTTCGCGCGCTCGGCAAAACCGCTGGTTTCACGGTATTGGCCATCGACGCTCTCAAGGGCTTCGCTGCCTGCCGCTGGGTCCCGCTTCTTTTCGGGGCGCCCGTGCCCGAAGACATGACGATCGCAGCGGGCGTGGCGGCTATCCTCGGGCACAACTACACCTGCTGGCTTCGTTTCAAAGGAGGCAAAGGGATCGCCACATCAGCTGGTGTCCTGCTCGGGTGGCTACCTTGGGCCCTGGCAATCGTCCTTGGGCTTTGGGGGATCGTTTTTGGGGTCAGCCGCTATGTCTCGCTGGCCTCGATCACCGCGGCGCTCGCACTGCCCCTGGCGGCCTGGGTGACCGGCGGGAGTCCACGGATGATCGGCATTGCCGCGATGGTGGGCGCGCTGGCCATTTACAAACACCACAGCAACATTCGCCGTCTGATCAACGGCACCGAGCACCGCTTTGGGGCAACCAAGCAGCCCGTTTCGACCGAGCCCACCTCATGAAAATCACCGTTCTGGGAGCGGGAGGTTGGGGAACCGCGTTGGCTAAACTGCTGTGTGAAAGCGGTGCAGAAGCCGTTTTGTGGGGCCACAATCCCGCGCATTTGGAGGAACTGCGCCAGACGGCATCCAACCAGCGCTACCTGCCTGACGTCCGCTTGCCCGAGACCTGTCGTATCGAGGCCAATCTGCATGAGGCGGTGCGAACCGCAGAGCTGATCGTGGTCGCGGTCCCATCGAAGGCTTTCCGCGAAGTGACCAGCGAGCTGGCGGAGTTCGACGGGATCACCGTCAGTGTCACCAACGGCATTGAATACGAACGCGGGCTCACTATGTCCGGGGTTCTTCGCGAAACCATGCCTCGCGCACGGGTCGTGGCCCTCTCAGGGCCGACGCTCGCCCTGGAGGTCGCTCGCGGGGTGCCGACCGCGGCCGTGGCCGCGAGCCCGCACGCCGCTGATGCCGAAACGGTGCAGGCTCTGTTTCACCGGCCCACTTTCCGCGTTTACACCAACGCCGATGTGATCGGCGTGGAATTGGGGGGCGCGCTCAAGAACGTGATTGCGATCGCCGCGGGAACCGCTGACGGACTGGGTTTTGGCGACAATTCCAAAGCCGCCCTGATCACTCGCGGTATCGTCGAAATGCAGCGTCTGGGCGTGGCCTGTGGCGCCGCTGCTGAAACGTTCGCTGGACTTAGCGGCCTGGGCGATTTGACCGTCACCTGTTTTTCGCGGCTCAGTCGAAACCGCGGCCTGGGCGAGCGGCTCGGCCGCGGCGAAACGCTCTCCACCATTCTCGCCAGCACTGAGACTGTTGCCGAAGGCCATCCGACCTCCCGAGCGGCGATCCAGTTGGCGCGCCGGCTGAACGTCGTCACGCCGATCATGGACGAGGTCTATGCGATGCTCTACGAAGAAAAGAACGTTGCGCAGGCCTTGCGCGACTTAACCAATCGCGATTCCAAGGCCGAAAGCTGACTTGGCCTGCGGCCACCGTTGCTTGGAATCTGCCCGGCCGTTCGAAATATCGCTATAACGCGCGCCGGATCAGCTTGAGGAGGTCACCGTACTCCTCCACCGCCGGGAACTGAGGAAACTGCTTTTGAATGGCGGCGGGCGCTCGGAAGAAGATGCCGGCGTTGGCCGCCGCCAACATAGCCGTATCGTTAAAGGAATCGCCCGCTGCCACCACGTGATAATTCATGCTCGGAAAGCGGAGACGGCGGATTGCTTCTGGTTGGGAATGCGCAAGCGATAGTTGACGATGCGGTCATCGACGACTTCGAGCTTGTGGCAGAGCAGCGTGGGCCATTCCAGTTGCTCCAGGAGCGGCTTGGCAAACTCCTCGAACGTGTCCGAAAGAATGATGACCTGGGTCGCGCGGCGGAGTTCACGAAGAAAAGCGAGCGCGCCGTCCAGGGGCTGGAGGGAGCCGATCACCCGCTGGATGTCAGACAATTTCAGCCCATGTCGGTCAAGGATTTTCAAGCGCCCCTTCATCAAAACGTCATAGTCGGGAATATCACGGGTCGTCAGGCGCAGCTCTTGAATCGCGGTCTTCTCGGCCACCGCGATCCAAATTTCTGGCGTTAAGACGCCTTCCATGTCCAGAGTGACGATTGACTGTTGCACAGCGGAATTATTTCTGAGAACACCGCGAGTGTCGAGAGTGCTCGCTTGTGTTTCCCCGTGGCGGTGGCAAATTGCGCAGGTCAGGCTTGATGAAACCAGGTCCCCGGCTCATAGCCATCCCGCTGCTCTGCGCGAGCGTCCTATTCGCGCAACGTTTTCGCGAGGGAGGGGGCAGCCGCCGCTGGTATCGGGATGACGCCGCCGTCCGCACGGCCCGTGACGCCGAAGCGGGCAGCATGGAAACTCCGATGTGGACCAATCTGGCGAGCATGCCGAAGGACGTGTTCACATTCGTCCGGGTCCGATTCGATCAGGATCCCTACCGCGAAACGCGCTCCGGCGGCTGGCGCACTGATTTCCCGGACAGTGACTTGAACCTGTCCTGGCGGTTGCAGCAGATGACCTCCATCAAGGTCGACCCGAATGGCCGCGTCCTGAAGCTGACTGATCCAGAGCTGGCCGATTTTCCCTTTGTCTACATGGCGGAACCAGGCGCACTCCTCTTGGAGGACGAAGAGGTCCGGGCCTTGCGCAAATATTTATTGAACGGCGGCTTTTTAATGGCCGACGATTTTTGGGGGCCGGTGCAGTGGGTCAATTTCGAGCGACAAATCAAGCGGGTCTTTCCCGAATACCGCTTCTTCGACATCCCGATGGAGCATCCCATCTTCCATTGCGTGTTTGATCTGGGTAAAAGCAAGAACGCGCTCCAGACCCCGAATTTCATGACCGGCGAACGAAGCAAGGAGACCGGCGTCACCTGGGAATATCACAACGGCGAGCAATGCGAAGAGGTTCACATCCGCGGGATTAGCGATGAAAGGAATCGACTCATGATCCTTGCCTGTCACAACACCGACAACGGGGACGGATGGGAGCGGGAAGGCGAGTACGAATACTTTTTTCACGAATTTTCCGAAAAGCGAGCCTATCCCTTCGGGGTGAATGTCATCTATTACGTGATGACCCATTAGCGCCGGAGCGGGCGGCTGTGGCAGACTGAACGCTTGGAGCCATTTGTCCTTGGCCAAGCGAAACCCCAAAGCAGGCCGTGCTGATCAGGTCAGAGGTCGCTCTGACTCGTGAGCACGGTCCCGGGCTCGAGCGGCTTGCCCTGGGCGAACGCGTGCAAGTTGGCGACCGTAACCCGCGCGATGTCCCCCAGCGCCTCTCGCGTGAGAAAGGCTTGATGCGCCGTGATAAGGACGTTGGGAAAGGTCAGCAACCTGGCCAGTTCGTCATCCAGAAGCACTTGGGCGGAGAGGTCTTCGAAGAAAATGCCTTCTTCCTCTTCATAAACGTCCAGCGCCACCCCGCCCAAGCGACCGCTCTTCAAGGCCTCGATCAGCCCGGTGGTGTCGATCAAGCCGCCGCGACTGACGTTGAGAATGATCGCGCCCGCTTTCATCTCGGCGAGCGTTTCGCGCCGAATGAGGTGCTTGGTTTCAGGAGTCAACGGCACGTGCAAAGAAAGAACGTCGCTGGATCGCATCACCATTTCGCGGTCCAAGTATTCGACGCCGAAGTGGGCCGCCCATGACTGGTCCGGCACAGGATCAAACGCCATGACGCGCATGCCGAAGCCGCGCAGGATCTGGGCGGTAATTCGGCCTATTTTTCCGGTGCCCAAAATACCGGCCGTCTTGCCGTGAAGATCGAAACCAACCAGCCCGTTGAGGGAGAAGTTCAATTCCCGGACGCGGTTGAACGCTCGATGGATCTTCCGGTTGAGGGTGAGAAGGAGGGCAATGGCATGCTCGGCGACGGCGTGGGGCGAGTAGACGGCGACCCGCGCAACAGTCAACTGCAGGTCACGAGCCGCGGCCAGGTCGACATGGTTGAAGCCGGTCGATCGAAGGGCCACGAGCTTAACTCCGGCGGAAGCCAGAGAGGTCAGACATGGGCGATCCAACTGATCGTTGACAAAGGCGCAAATAGCGGTGGCGCCGCTGGCCGAGGCAGCGGTCGCCGCAGTCAAGCGGAAGTCCCAAAAGCGCCAGGCAATGTCCGTGCCGGCCGAGGCGTGCTCCAATTGGAGGCGGTCGTAAGGCTTGGTATCGTAGACAGCGGTCAGCATCGCGGAAAAGGCGTTTGCCTAGAGACGCAGAAAGATGCGCCGTTGATAGAGGAACCGAGCGACAGCCAGAAGCAGGCCGATCGCTACCAGAGCCAGCAGGACGGAGCCCAACCCAGGCAGCCAGCGGTTAAGTCCTGCTTGGATATCGCCGCCGACAAAGCAGGCCGCGAGCTTTTGGAAATCGACGAGGTGGTGCAGAATATAAATGGTCAGCGCATTCGTTCCGATCCAGACGAAAGGTTGAATCCAGCGTTGGTGCTTCCAGACGTCAATCACTTGATAGAACGTTCCGAGGAGAAGCGCGCTCCACCCGGCAACCACCAGGACATAGGACGAGGTCCAGATTTTCTTGATGATGGGGAATTTCCATCCCCAGAGGTAACCCAAAAACAGGCTGCACACTCCAGCAAGGAGAAGCCAACCCGGTTTCCTTTTGGGATCCAAGGAGCGGTTGCGCAGGAGGAGGCCGGCAAAAACCCCCAGCAAACAATTCCCGATCGCAGGCAGTGTGCTCAGCAAACCTTCGGGATCGTAGTCCCCGTCCCACTTACGCCAAGGCAAATACTCCCGATCAATGTAGTTGGTCAGGTTTTGCCCCGGGGCAAAATGGCCAGGACCGATTCCGGGCACAGGCACAAAGGTCAGCAGGGCCCAATATCCCACGAGCAGCACCACGCACGTCACCACCAACCCGCGCGTCCGCAGGAGGCAAAAGGCCAGCCCGGCAAACAGGTAGCAAAGCCCCAGTCGCTGCAATACCCCCAAGAGCCGGATTTTTTCGACCGGCGTCGAAAACCCGCCGTAATAAAGAATCCCCAATGCCACCAGCAGCAAGCCGCGACGGACGACTCGTTTCACTGCGGCCGCCCGGCCTTCGCGCTCTAAGATTCTGCCCAAGGAGAACACGAGCGAGACGCCGATGAGAAAGACAAAGAGGGGAAAAATCAGATCATAAAAGCGGAAGCCCTCCCATTCGACATGATCCAACTGCTCGGCAAGAAAGCGGGTCATCGGATTCGGCGAGACATCTTTGAGGGAGGTCACGAACCACTCGCCACCGACAATCCAGAACATGTCAAATCCGCGCAGGGCGTCGATCGACAAGACGCGTTCAGACGTGGTTTTGGAGAGCGCAGGATCGGTTGGAGAAGTAGTTTGGACGGGTGCCATAGTCGCCAGCGACCAAGACAAACCGTTTTCCGGCATGATTTCAATCTTTTCAGGAAGGGCCTCGTCTCTGTTGACAAGCCCAGCCAGATCCGGTAGCAAGACCGCACAGTCCCAAGGCCGGCCGAAGTGCCGGGTAACAAATGGCCCGAGGTGTTTAGGGTAATGATGTCACCACCCCATTCAGGTATATGCAAACGAATCCTTCTCTTGAAAACAGATTAAGGCGGCTGCTGCCGACCATCGCTTGGCTGTTAGGCGCGGCGGCGCTCGCCTCGCACGGGCCGTCACAGGCCCAGACACTGTCGGTTACCAATGGTCTGCAACTCTGGTTGAAAGGCGATGCCGGTGTTGTCACAAATGCCGCCGGAGCTGTGACCAGTTGGGCCGACCAGTCTGGCAAAGCGAATAACGCGACCCAGGCGGACGAAACTGCGGCGCCCAGCGTGAGTGCCAACGCGCTCAACGGCAAACCAGCCGTTCACTTCGACGGCGACAACGATTATCTCGATGTCGCGACCTCGCCCAGCATTGAGATTGTAGGCGATGTTTCCTCCTTCTTTGTCGTCAAGTTTGACGATTTCGCCAACTACCGGGCCGTGTGGGGGAAAACCCTGGTCAATATCCCGGCCTCGACGGACTACTACGTCACGCCGGACGGAGTGCCCCGTGTCTACCGCGGCAGCGGCGATGTCTCTGATATCGGGGCGGTCGATAGCTCGGCGCGACCGCGAGTCGGCAACTACGTGATTCTCGGCTTTGAAATGGAGGGAACAACCTTGACCCACTATCTCAACGACCAACCGGCCGGCGCGGGAGAGATCACCGCCACTTTGGTCGACGGCGCAACCCCCCTCAAGATCGGGTCTCGCGATGATCTCTTCACCAAAATGAAGGGGGACATCGCCGAACTGTTGATCTACGATCGCGCCCTCTCCTCGGAGGAACGGGGCAGCGCCATCAGCTATCTGCAGACCCGTTACGGGATCACCAACCAACTACCGACCGTGGCCCTCACTAGCCCAGCCGACAACGCTACGGTCACCGCTCCGGGCATCCTGACCGTGAGCGCCAATGCCTCCGATCCCGATGGCAACATCAGCAAAGTGGAATTCTTCGCCAATGGATCTCTGATCGCGACAGCGACGGCCAGTCCGTATCGCTCCCAGGTCCTGGTCCAAACCGGCGGTCCCATCACTTTCACCGCGCGGGCAACCGACAACAAGGACGGCTCCGCCACTTCCGCCCCCGTGACCGCGACGGCCTCCGGCAGCGGCTCGCCGGTCTTGACGTTGACCAACGGGCTGCAGCTGTGGCTAAAAGCGGATGCAGGCGTGACGGCTGACGCTTCCGGGGCGGTGACGCAATGGAAGGATCAATCCGGCAAGGGCAACGATGCCGCTCAGAGCGATCCAAATCTGGCTCCCACCTTGCAAGCGACGGGTTTTGGGGGCAAAGCTGCCCTCCGCTTCGACGGGAATGACGATTATCTGAATGTGGTCCATTCGCCTTCCCTCGCTATTACAGGGGATATCGCCAGCTTCTTTGCGGTGCGCTTTGCCGATTACAGCACTTATCAGGCGGTGTGGGGCAAGACCGCCGCCAACGTGCCTCGTCCCACCGATTATTACCTGGTGCAAGGCAGCGGCATTCCGCGGGTCTATCGCGGCAGCGACGAGACCGGTGTCAATCAGTTTGTCGATGGATCAGGACCCGCGCCCACCAATGCAACCGTTCTCCTCGGCTTCAGTCAGACGGGCACGGTCATGACCCATTACTTTAATGGTCAACCCTTCGGCAGCGGTTCGATGACCGTCGTTCCTACCGATGCCGCTGCCGATCTCAAGATCGGCTCTCGCGATGACTTGGTCACCAAGTTGAAGGGTGACCTCGCAGAGGTCTTGATCTTCGACCGAGGCCTGGAAACGACCGACATCAGCACGATTGCGACCTATCTCGCCGGAAAATACGGCATCGCTCTCGTGCAACTCTCTAACCAGGCGCCCACCGTGACCCTGACCGCGCCAGCCGCCGGCACGACGGTCGCAACTCCCACCAACCTGACCGTCACAGCGACCGCTGCTGATGTCGACGGTTCCATTGCACGGGTTGATTTTTATGCCGACGGAGCGTGGATCGGCAGTGACGGCAGCGCGCCGTATCAGGCGACGGTGAACCTTGTTCTCGGCGGCAGTGTCAACCTGAGCGCCATCGCTGTCGATAATCTCGGAGCTAAAACCACCTCCTCCCTCGTCTCGATCACGGCGAATTCGGCTAGTTCAGTTCCACTGCCAGCGACCGCCGCGCTTCAGTTGTGGTTAAAGGCCGATGCCGGGGTGCAAGCGAACACGAGTGGGGCCGTAACCAACTGGGTCGACTCGGCGGGCCGTGGCAATAACGCGGTCCAGACGAATCTGGACCTGGCGCCTCTCCTCGAAAACGGCGCTTTGCGTCAGCTCCCTGCAGTCCGGTTCGATGGGGTCGACGACTTACTGGAGGTGGCCAGTTCAGCCAGCTTTGGACTGACCGGCGATGTCACCAGCTTCTTTGTCGTCAACGTCGATGACTTCGCCACTTACCGCGGCATCTGGGCGAAAACGGCCGGCAATCAGCCGCGTCCGTGGGACTATTATTTGTTGCCGGACACCGGCATTCCGAGCGCTATTCGCGGTGGGCCCGCTGGCATCGGATCCGTGAATGCCGCCGAGGGGCTGACCAACGGGTTCATGGTCGTTGGTTTCGAAATGGCCGGCAATACGCTGACCCACTACTTCTCGCATCGCGCGGTCGGCAGTGGAACGATCTCGGCAGCCGGCGTTGACGCCGGCACGCCCTTGCTTATTGAACCAGGGCGGATGGCGTGACCAGACTCAAAGGCGCTCTTGCCGAACTCATCATCTACGGCGGCGCACTCTCCGAGTCTGCCCGTGATCAAGTTGTCGCTTACCTCGAAAGCAAATACTTCGGCGTGGATGGTCAGCCAGCGCGACTGACCCTTAACCCGGAGCGGCGACAACATCGTCCTCACGTGGCAAGGGACCGCGACGTTAGAACAGACCGACGCTTTGGGAGGGACCTGGACAGCGGTCGCTGCCGCCACCAGTCCTTACACCGTCACGCCGGCTGGACAACAGAAATTCTATCGCCTGCGTCAGTAGTTTACTCCGCGCGTTCGGACGGCATGCCTTCCGCCTGCCGTCCGAACGGCAGCCCGCCTTGCCAAGCCGTGGCCAAGGACAGCCCTGCCCAACCTTTACAGCCGCGCCCGCAGATCGAAGCAACTCAGCTTGTCTTTGCTTCGCACGAAGAGAAAACCATCCGCGAGAGCCGGATACGCACGCGTTCCTTTAGCCAAAAGCTGCGCTCTGGCCACTTCGTGATAAGCCGCCGGTGAAGCGTCCAAGGACACCAGTTCGCCATTCTCCGTCAGGACAAGCAACTGACTCGCCCAACAAGATCAAGCTGCCCGCCCCAAAGCCTTCTTTGCTCCACCGCACCTTGCCGGTTTTCCATTCGAGGCAACGCAGGCTCTGGCCATACTCCTGGCGGCCGTGAAAGCCGTAGAGGAATCCGTTTCGCTCCACGGGCGTGGCGTAATGGCTGGAGAGCGCGTCATCCGACGACCAGACCTTTTCCAAAGCCTTCCCCTTAACTTGCAGCAAGACCGCCCCTGTTCCATAGCTCGCTGACAGGAAGATGGAGTCGTCTTTGACCAGCGGTGTCGCGGCGTTGACGGACGCGTGCGCCCGGGCTCTCCAGGAAAACTCGAACTCAATCCGGCCTGTCGCGGGATCCAGAACGACCAAGCCCGATCGAGTGAAGAAGATGGCTCGAAACTTCCCTTCGATCATTGCGGCCACGGGCGAAGCATAGCTAGCCTCGTCCGCCGTCGCCCGCCACACCAGCTGCCCGGTCCCAGCCTCGAAGGCCACGATCCCGGCATCTTCAGCTCCGCCCACGTTCAAGAGGACTTTGCCATCGGCAAACAGCGGTGAGCACGCCATCCCGAAAAAGCCCTTCGGCGCCTGCAACTGATCCTTTACCGAGATGCTCCAGATCTTCCGCCCGGTCTCGAAGTCCAGCGCATGCAATGTGCCTTCGGCACCAAAGGTGAAGACCTTGCCAGCCGCAATCGTCGGAGCTGCTCTGGGTCCGTTATCGAAGCCAAAATCGTCCGCGTAGCCTGTCGGGTATTCAAAGCGCCAGAGCCGCGCCCCATCTGTCGCCTTGAGGCAATCGACGACTTCTTTGTCCTCGAGGCGGTGAAACAGAATGACTTTGCCGGTTTGCGCCACCGGCCCGCTGAATCCGGCTCCGACGGTCATTTGCCAAACCCGAAGCGGTCCATCTTTAGGCCAGGCGCCGGCGACATCAGTTCCGGAGTACAGGCCGTTGCGTGTCGGCCCGAGGAATTGTGGCCAGTCAGCCGCCAGAGCTGCAAGTGGCAGCGCCAGCAACGCCGCGAGCAGGCGGCGGCGCCCTCGGCCTCGGCGGGCCCTCGATGCGGAAAAGGCTCGGCTGCGGCTGGGGGAGCCAATCACTGCATGTTGACAGGAATTTTGAAGAAGCACATCCATTGGCCAATGTCGCCGCCGCCTGCCCCGAGGCTGACCCGCCTCCCGCCGAACCATTCGACGTGGCCATCCTCGAAAGAGAAATTGCCGCCCTCTGGAGCACCGCTCGACTGGCGATGAACGGCGGTGAGGACCTTGCGGCCGTTATAGTCGGTCGTCCACTTCAATCGTGGATCATACATATTGGTGGTGATGGGCCCGACTCCTTGGAGGCGGTCGATCAAGAATGGTGCAGCTGAATAAGGCCCGCCCACTTTCTTGCGATAGAACCAATCAGCCGTGCCCTGAGGCTGGGCCATGCCTTTGACATTATTGTCGTTGTCCTTTCTGCCAGGCAGGTAGAAGTAACCGATCAATTGCGGACTGGTGAAGGAGAGAACGTTCTCCGTTTCGTAAAGGCGGTGCCATTTGTCGGTGGGACAGTAAATGACGTCGTTGATAGCGCGCTGGGATTTGTTATGGACGTTCTTGATGAGGTAGTTGTTCCAGAAGTTGCTCATCGTCGGCATAATCCAGCTCAAATCCTGTCCAGTGCTATTATCCGGATAAGCATCATTCGCGTCGCCCGCATACATATTGATGGCCAGCCCCCACTGTTTGCCGTTGCTGGTGCACAGGGCTTTGTGAGCTTTCGCCTTCGCCTTGGCCAGGGCTGGCAGCAGCATGCCAGCGAGAATGGCAATGATCGCGATTACGACCAGCAGTTCGATCAAGGTAAAGGCGAGCGCAGCTGAACAGAAAGGCCGCGGTCCTCGCTTAGCCGCGGAGGAGTCCGGATGGTTAAGGGTGTTCATAGTTCTGGGACTGGTTGTTTTTGGTCAAGCCATGAGAGACGAAAGAACGGTTCCATGGACATCGGTTAAACGTCGATCGATGCCATTATGTCGGTAGGTCAAGCGCGTATGATCGATCCCGAGCAGGTGCAACAGGGTGGCATGAATATCGTAGCAGTAAGTCGGATTAGTCGCCACACGATAGGACCACTCGTCGCTCTCGCCGTAAGTCACGCCTCCCCTAATGCCACCGCCGGCGATCCAATTGGTGAAGGCAAACGGATTGTGATCCCGCCCCTTGCTGCCCTGACTACAGGGCATTCGCCCAAATTCGGTCGTCCAAAGCACAATCGTATCCTCCAGCAAACCCCTTGCTTTAAGGTCCTTGATCAAAGCTGCGGCCGGCTTGTCCATGCTCGTCCCCATCTCGAGATGGTCCCGGGCCAAATCTTCATGGCTATCCCAATTCCGCCGCGGAAATCCATTGTCCGCTCCGCTCCAGACCTGCACAAAACGAACGCCTCGTTCGAGCAGGCGTCGAGCGACCAGACAGCGCAGGCCGAAGTCTTCCGTGATCTTCTCGTCCAGTCCGTAGAGCTTTTTGGTTGCTTCCGTCTCCCGCGACAGGTCAAGCACCTCCGGCGCGCTCGTTTGCAGCTGAGCAGCCATCTCGTAAGAGGCGATTCGGGCGTCCAGACGCGAGTCCCCAGCCCGGCTCGAGGCATACTCGCGGTTCAGGTCCTGGAGTAAAGTCGACGTGGCCCGTTCGGAAGCGGGGGTGATGTAGCCGGTGGACGCGGGCGGGAACAGATCAAAAATAGGGTTGGGGCGGCCCAAGCGAATCATCGTGCCCTGATGAGCCGCGGGAAGGAAGCCTGCCGTCCAATTCGCCGGTCCATTGGGCGCGAAGCCCCGGGCATCGGGCAAGACGACGAACGTTGGCAAATTATGAGCGAGGGCGCCGAGGCCGTAGGAGAGCCATGCCCCCATGTGGGGAAACCCAGGTAGAACGAACCCGGTGTTCTGCATGAAAGTGGCGGGGCCGTGCACATTGGACTTGGCCACGAGCGAATGGACGAAAGCCATGTCGTCCGCACAACCGGCCAGATGCGGCACCAAGCTGCTCATCCATTTGCCGCAGTCGCCGTGCTGCTGCCATTCCCAGGGACTCTTCATGCAAGCTCCCGGGTCACTCTGAAACAGCTCAACCTTGCCGCCGGGGTCGAACTTCTGTCCATGCCGTCGGATCAACTCCGGCTTGTAATCGAAAGTGTCGCACTGGCTGGCCGCTCCGGACATGAACAATTGCACCACGCGTTTGGCTTTTGCCCGATGATGCAAGCCGCCGTTCAAGGCGGGGTCACGCCCCGGGGATGTGTTGGCAAGCAGGCCGTCCCTGCCCAAGAGATGAATCAGAGCCACCCCCCCCAACCCGCCGCCGAACCGCCACAGAAATTCGCGTCGATCCAGGATGCGTGGATCATCGCCACTCAGGAGTGGTCGTTCCTGCGAAGAGCAGCAATGGGGCGACTTTTGGCTCATGACCTGCCGGAACCTTCTAGGCTCGATGATACCCTAACCCAGCTTCAATCGACAAACATGAATTCACTCAAGTTGTAGACCAACCGGCATGCATTGGTCATGCCGTGTTCGGCCGAATACTGGATCAATTTGGCCGCTTCCGTCTGGCTGGGCTGTCGGCCAAGGGTCCTTTCATACAAATGACGAATCCCCGCCTCGGAGTTGCGCTGTGTCTGACTGATGTTATGGCCGAGAACTTCCGCCTGCCGCAGGACGAGAGGATCGTTCAACAGGGCCAAGGCTTGGAGGGCGGTTACGGTGGTGGTGCGTTTGGCGGTTAGGAGGGATGCGTCCGGACAATCCATCGTCTCCATAAATGGATCCGGGACGCTGCGCACGATAAACCGATAGATGGAACGCCGCAGGGCCTCCGGGCGATCCAGGTTAAACCCACTGTAATCATAAACCGGTGAATGATCGTCTTTGAAAGCAAACTGCTGCACCGATGGGCCGCCCATAGTCAGATCAAGCCGGCCAGCCGTAAACAAGATGGTGTCGCGCAGTGATTCGGCGTCCAGCCGGGAGCGGTTCATTCGCCAAAGATATCGATTGTCCGCGTCGATGCGGGCGCAATCACTGCGCTGGCCCGAAGATTGCCGATAAACCGCGCTGATCAGGATAAGCCGGTGGAGGGATTTGAGAGATTCACCTTGATCCAGGAACCAAAAAGCCAACCAATCGAGCAACTCGGGATGAGTGGGCGCGGCGCCCATGTGGCCAAAGTCATTGGCCGTTTCCACCAGGCCCCGGCCAAAATGATGCTGCCATACTCGATTCACGATCGACCGGCGCGTGAGCATGTTTTCGGGACAAGTTATCCAGCGCGCCAGCGCCGCCCGGCGGCTACCTTCGTTTCGCGGATCACTCAATTCAAACTCGGCCCTCAACCCTGGCAAACAAGACAAAGCGCCAGGTTGGGCCGGCCGGAGCGGATGCTGCACCTCGCCTCGACGCAGGACCGCAACCGGGCGAGGTTCGAGCGCCGGCTTGAAGCTTCCGCTGGGAACGAAGTCGTGACCGGCGGCGTAGACCATTCCAGGTGCAGGCAGGGCGGCAAGGTCCTCGTTCAACTGATCCAGATGCGTTTCGACCGCGGCCGATTCCGTTCGAGTCGATTCATCGACCCATTGCGCGATCAACGCCCGGCGTTCCTGGAGCAGTTCCTTCAATTCGGATTGCAGCGAGGCTCGCTGAGTGCTGGCCTTGTGCGCTTCTTCTCCGGAAGCAGCTTTTGGAAGCGCTGCCAGTTGCTTAGTCAACTCGGCCCGGCGAGTGTCGATCAATTTGAAGAGCTGTGGACTGGTTCGAGCAATCTTGGAATTTAACTCTTGCTCTCGGGTTTCCGAGTCCTTCTTTTCAAGCAAAAGCTGCCCCCGCCGGCGGAAGATGGCGGGGTCGGCATCAAACCAACGGTCGGCCCGGTCGACGCCAGCGAACACGGCTTGGAGACCATAGTATTCCTCCTGGGAGATAGGATCGAACTTGTGGTCGTGGCACCGGGCACAATGGACCGTCAGGCTTTGAAACGTGGACATGGTCGTCATCACCATGTCGTCGATCGTTGTAGCGCGCAATTAAGCCGTCCGTTTTGCTCTCCGGAGAGTTCGACCTGCCCAACGAAGTCCCAAGGACCAGCCGCCAGAAAGCCAAGGGCAACCACGCCGTCGGGCTCATCAGGAAACAAGACATCTCCAGCCAGCTGTTCCTGGACAAAGCGCGAGTAGGATCGATCGCTATTCAGTGCCCGGATCACGTAATCCCGGTACGGCCAGGCATGCGGTCTGGTCTTATCCTTGTCATAGCCGTGCGTTTCCCGTAATGCACTGCATCAAGCCAATGCCGCGCCCAACGCTCGCCATAACGACTGGAGGCAAGCAACCGATCCACCATTCGTTCGTAAGCATCCGCCCGCTCATCTCCCAAAAACTCGGCCATCTCATCAGGTGTCGGCGGCAATCCGGTGAGTCCAAAAGTAACTCGTCGGAGGAGAGTGCGCTTGTCCGCCTCCGGCGATGGGCCTAAGCCCTGCCGCTCGAGGCTGGATAAAACAAAACGATCGATCGGCGTGCGAACCCACGCTGATTGTGCGGGTGTCGGAGGTAAGCGACGGGTCGCCCTCTGAAAAGACCAGAAGTCCTCTTTCCGTGGTGTTTGTGACGAGTTCGACTCCTCAGGCCGGGTGCGCCACCGTCAATCCAATTCCTCAAGTTCGATTTCTTCCTTGCGCAGCGGCGCCAGTCGGCTTTGCCGGGGCGGCATTTGCAGCTCATCGAGAGAGCCCGGCGACAAACTGGATGAGAGGACTTTCAGCGCTGTGTCCGGGCAAAATCGAAGGCCCGCGTTGGCCTCCTTTCAGCGCCGAGTTCTTTTCGTCCAGGCGGAAATCGACTTTTGCTTCTCCGGCCCATGACAGGGATGGCAAGTTCGATTCAAAGATGGGACGAATATCCCTGACGAAACGGCCGGACGGGAGACTGGCCCTGGCAATTGGCCCGACGGAACGTCGCCGGCGGCGGGAAAGCCGGTGACGAGCAGCAAACCACGCGAGAAGATAAAGAAACCACCGGAAATCGCGCGGGCCCAAACTGGCTGCTTAGTGACGGAGTGCATTTCCGGGACATCTTGCCCCGGCCGCTACCTCAGCCGCGCGGAGTCAAATCGTCCATCCAAGTCGATCAGGAGCAGCTGCTGGTCGGCCACGGACGCATCATATCTAAACCCCCACGAGTCAAACAGCGGAGAGCACAACGCCAAAGAAGCGCGCGGTCTGACTTTCCGCCGACAGTCTTTCCGCCGACAGTCGTGTCGCTGCGCTCTCACCTTACCTCCACGGGTATGCCCCGACTGGGGGCAGCCTTTGACTGGCGGCGTAGCCCAAAGCGAGCATCAGAGCGGTGCTGCTGATCGCCCAGAAAAGCAGTATTGTTGTTAGTATCATCACAATCCTCCAGACGCTGTAAAAGACTCCGCGCTCCTAAACTGGCGGGGGTCCTATTGTTACGGTAAAGCCGCCTGCGCTACGTCGACAATCGGGGCAGTCGCTGAATTTGCCTGTCAGCGTATGCGCCCGCCCACCTATCAGGCAAACACCCAGACGGAGAATGGCAGCTCGGGACCTTGACCTGCACCAAACCCGGGTTTAGAAAATAATGGACCGCAGTATCCTGTCCGGTTAAGCGCGTGAGCCGTCATTACAGTGATGCTGAATGGGCCAAGATCGTTGCTGGAGTGTGGGCCGCGGAGAGGCCAGGTCAAGTCCGGATGTTTATGACGACCAAGCGAACGATGTGGTCCAGCGAACTCGGGCGCGAATATGGGTGGGTTCTCTGCCCAATTCGACGTCCCTCGCGCGCTTTGGTCGTATGGCTTCTGGCCAACCTGGAAGAACAAACCTGACCGAGAGCGGCGCCGCTCGCCCGCAAACGCTCCTCGTCATTCTGACAGCAGCTAGTCCGGCCGTAGACTGGCTCAGCTCTGACTGAGCCGTTTCACCGGAGCTTCGTAGAGCATCTGATGCGCTTCGCGCAAGATCGCTGGAACCCGCTCAGCAAAGGGACTGCGCGCCAAGGCACCGGCCAAAGACAGTTCAGGCAGTCGACCCGCATTCTCTCCCGGAAACCAGTGGTCGCCTTGGCCGAGCAGATTGTATCGCATTTTACCCCAATCGATCAGATCGAGCGCCTTGGCGTAGGTCCAAAGTCGGAGGATTTCCAGCAAGTTGATTTGGCCGGGAACGTCGACATACTGGGGCAACCCTTCAAACCAATGTTCGCACCAGTCATGGCCGAGAATGCTCGCCATCTCCGTCCGCAGCCTTTTTTCAATGGACGGTATGATCTCGTGAAGTCGGTCGTAGTGCTCCAGAGCGGCAACGTGCTCATCGAAATCACCGGGGCGAGAGGCGCCGCAGCTGAGGGTGTGGACTTCGGGTCGGGACAGGCAGTAAAGGTCGTTGAACTGCATCGGCGTCAGCGGCTGACAGAGCGTCCCAATCTTGGGAGACGGGGCGTAGAGCTTGCCGCCCTTGTCGTTCGGGCTAATGATGAAGACCCCCATGTCAAGGGCGTGGGCGGCTTCAATGGCAGGCCAGTTAAGGTCGTTGACGAAGTACCAGTGGACATTGCAGTAGTCGAATTCACGGCTCTGCACGGCCTCGAGAATAATGTCGGTCGTCGCATGCGTCGAGAAGCCCAGAAATCGGATCCGGCCCGCTTGAGTCGTCGGGCGGCAGCGACGCAGCCGTTCTTTTTGAGCGACCACCCGAGGAATTGGCGGTTATTGATCCCATGAAGGGCAAGCAGATCGACGTATTCCAGCCCCAGTACTTCATGGAACGGTCGAAACGTCCGCAAAAAGTCCTCCGCATGCTGATGAGGAGCCACCTTGGTTTGGACGATCATTGCCTCGCGAGGCAGGCGCGGTAAATACCGACCCAAGTTGCATTTCAGACGAGCCATAGCCCCGCGCCGTTTCGATATGATTAATCCCCAGCCCAGGGCCTGATGAATAGTGGCCTCCAGATTCCTTGATTATCGGCCGGTATTTCAGACGCAGAGACGTCTTGCCACTTATGCTGATATCTCATTCCACCGCAGGAAATGACAGGCATCCGCAGTTCGGTCCGGCCGAAGCGTCGATATTTCATGCCCAGAAAGATAGGAGGGACCAGTCCCGGGAGGCAACGGCGGAATCATCGGGAGTCGACCACGCCCGGAGCAGCTGAGCCTGGGCGCAGAGCGCTCCGAAGCGGCGCTGCTCGATATCCTTCCACCCACCTCCCATCTAAAGTGCTTATCAAACGGTAGGTGAATTCGACTGCGTCATAGAAGGATTCGATCGGTATGGCGCTCGTCGCGGCCATGCGCACGTGACCAGTCATCAGCTTGATTGAAGATCTCGGAAACGCCGCAGACTGGAATCCCAGCACGGCGCAGGTAGAGCCCGTCAGTGGCATAAGCCGACATCATCGGAAAGACGCGCGCCCTCTGGCCACATTTCGGGAAGCGCACACGCGCTCGACCAGCCGCATCACTTCCAGATTGATGGCGAAGGCGGACTGGGGCGAGGCTCATCCATTCGGGTTACCTCAATCTGGTCGTCCGAGAGGATGCGGCGCAACGTCGCTTCGACCTCATCGGGTGAATCCTCCGGCAAAATGCGGCAGTTCACGACTGCTTCTGGCGGACTGAGGGAGGCATTGTCGGCGTGCCCGCCGTTGAACTGGGTAGCAACCGCCGTCGTGCGCAGCATCGAATTATAGGTCGGCGACGCGGCACAAACCCGAGCGGCCGCGGCCGTATTCGTCGGCGACTGGCCCAGCCCGCAGCGTTCTCCGCGAGCAATCCGGTCTCCGTTTCCAAGCGAGCGAAATAGGCCCGCGCCGTCTCGTTCACCCGAATGGAAAGTCACCTGGCCAACCGAGCCAGGGCGGTCGACAAGATAAATCGGGCTGTCCTTGGTTGGCTCTGAGCTATGCCTGCCCTGCTTTTCGCCAGCAGTTGGAAACTCAAATACACCTTCTCGGCGGTCTGCACCGGGTTTTCGGTATGGCGACCGGCTTTGATGTCGCCGCCGCCACCATCGGGGTTGAGGCAGAACTCGGCTTCGATGAGGGAGCGGTGCTCGCGCAGGAGCCAGTCCACGCCGTTGTCCGTCCCCCCCCTCTCCTTCCTCCTGCGTCGCTCCTTCAAAGCCGCAAAAAAGCACAAAAAAAAAAAAAAGCAGATGTTACTTTTTTTTTACGCGGATGCCGCAGATCGCGCTCACAGAACTTGCTCAAGCGAATGAATGCCACTGAATCAGCTGCTTCGTTTTTGATGTCGGTCGTCCCGCGGCCATAGAAGTAACCTTGCTGCTCAGTGAGTTTGAAGGGGTCCAAAGTCCAATCTTCCTTCCGCGCTTCCACCACGTCGAGGTGTGCGATGAACAAAACCGGTCGGCGCTTGCCGGTTCCGGTTAATCGCACGACCAAATTCGCCTTCGCTGGCTTTGGCCCGAGCACGTGCACTTGCTCGAACCCGGCGCCTTTGAGGCGCGCTGCCATGGCTTCGGCGGCGGCAGTGCTGCCGAACGGATGGGTTGTATTGATCTCGACCAGTTCGCGGAAGATATCCCGCGCCAATGATTGATGTTCGCGTGGCAACCGTGTTCCGCCGACGCCATGAAGGCAGACAAAGCAACACAGGCAACACGCCAGTCGGCCGGCCATTCGCTACGGAAAGCCGCGGAGAAAAAGCATGGCGCGATTACAAACGCGCCACCGCGAAGGCACAAGGCGAAACGTGGCCTGCTCCGTTCCGCCACCCGATGACCCTATAGCCGGCTCCTGGAGTAAAAGGGCATTGCCCCCGAACGGATGGCCAGATCGACAACCTCTCCGGGACGGATTTGTGCTTCGGGTGCGAGCGCGATAACGACGGGCAATCCGGTATCGACGAGCGCGCCGGCCCGGATTACAGCGAGTGAATTGGTGATCACCTCGAGCTGCACTCCGACCTGGCTGACCAGGCCAAGATATGTCCGGCGCCTCCACTCGCGCGTGCTTAGGGACACCTCCATTCCAATCTGTGGCTGCATGGAGTAGGGCTGGCGCAGATATCCAACCACCCGATCCGCCCGTGGCGACCTGATGACGATCAAAGCTTCGCCTTCCATGACTTGTTCCCCGATTCCGCGCGGCACCGCCGTCACCATGCCAGTGATCGGGGCCGTCAGTGTCACCGGGCCGGCATTGGTGAGGAGCATTCGATGGCGGGTGACGAGACTGGAAAGAAGCGCCTGGGTCGGCGGGGTCGACGCGGCCTCGTTGGGCTGGCCGAATGGCCGCAGTTGAGCCAGGCGCTCTTCCATCTGAACGATCGCGTTGCTCGTCACGGTGACTTCCGCCAACAGTCGGTCGCGCGTCGTTGTCGCCAGATCGAAGAGGTCTTCCGAAAGGAGCTTGTCCCCGAATAGAGGCTGGTCTCGCCGGACCTGGTTTTCGGCCCGTTGCAGTTCGATCTGCCGACCGGCCAATTCGGCCTTGATCCGCCACCACTCGAACCGCAGACGCTCGTAATCCACCGCGTTCTGCTCGGCCAGGCTGGGCTCGAGGCGCAAGCTGGCCAGCTGCAGTTCTGCTTGAAGGAGATCCAGCTGGGTCCGAAGATCGCTCGGGACAAGAATCGCCACGGTTTGGCCGGCTTGGACTTCCTGGTAGGGATGAACGAAGAGCTGTCGGACGATGCCAGGTTGTGGGCTGGTCACTGTGGCTCGGATTCCCTCCGCCACGCCCGGGAAGTCGGCAGAGACCGCTTGATGACGCCACAGCCGGCCAACGGTGACGAGTGCCACGATGGCCATCCCGATGGGGAGGAGCCGTGTCCGAAACTCGCGCCACCGGACGGATAGAGGCACAGGGACGGGCGGAAGCGCATCCATGCTAAGGACAGGATGGCCACACCCGCGGAGCTGCGCACGAAAGTAGCTCGATCATAACCGGCCCTTGCTCAGCCAGAGACGTGCCAGCACATTGGAGAGCCTGGTAACCGCGGCTGAGTGGGGGCCGGCGGCCATCAAATCGATATGGATGCAACAAATCGTTCCACCCCTGATCGAAAGGGTGCCAAGCCGCCTCCGTTGCGAAGGCCCGTGGCGCAGCTCAGCGCCCTGGCGGGCGCCTGTCTGTTCGCCCTCGTCCTGGTCGTCTGGATCAAACACGACGTTTGGGAACGCCTCGGCCGACTTGCGCACAGCTTCGCCACGATCGAGTCAGAGAGTTTCTTTCTGGGAATGCATGTCCGCGAAGCGATCGTCCGCCTTAACAACTCCCTTCTGCGCTATCAGCTTTCCGGCGACCCAGCGGAAAAAGCGCGCTGTGCCAGAGCCTCTCAGGAAATCGCCCAACGCCTATCCGAAGGCCAGAAAGGCCTTGGCCCGGAGGAAGAGCGCATCACCCGGCAATTGCAAACCGCTTATCAAGCGTATCTCGAAGCGACGGCCGAACTCCGCGATCGAGCGGTCCGGGGGGTGCGCAAAGACTCAGCTTCTCAGGTCCAAGACCAGATCGATCTCCATTCGGGTCGACTGCTCCAATTGGCGGATCAGCTCGTCGTCGCGCAAAACATCGGTATGAAATCCTTTTTCGTCCGGTCCCAGGAGGCGCTCCATTCCTTGCAGCTTCTCCTTTGGCTCGCTCTGGCCGTCATGGTCGGGCTGATTGCCTCGGTGGCTGCCCTAAGCTACCGGACCTTGGTCGCGCCCTTACGCCGGCAACTCGACCAAACCCAAAGCATCATTGAACGACAGGAGAAGCTGGCATCGTTAGGCGTTCTGGCCGCTGGGGTGGCTCACGAAGTCCGAAACCCGCTGACCGCAATCAAGTTCCGCCTGTTCAGCTTCAGAAAGGCGTTGCCTGCAGCGCTGCACGACAACGAGGACCTGGCCACCATCGGAAGCGAAGTTAACCGCCTCGAGAAAATCGTTCGCGATTTCCTGCAGTTTGCCCGGCCAGCCGAGCCGGCCCGGGCGGGCGTTGCGGTCAGTGAACTTCTTCGCGAAACGCAAAAGCTGCTTCGGGGCGAACTTGAATCGCGGGGGATCGATTTACAGGTGAACGAAGGGCCGGTCGGTGCCATTCAAGCCGACCGGCAGCAGATCCAGCAGGTGCTGATCAACCTAATCCAGAACGGCGCCGAGAGCATCGCGGGACGAGGCACCATTACCCTGTCGGTTCGCGCCGGAGCAACGAAATGGTCCGGCGATGCGCGCTCCGTTGTGATCATCGAAATAACCGACACGGGCAAAGGCATCGCCCCGGAAGCCCAAAAGCGACTATTCGACCCCTTTTTCTCAACCAAAGCGACCGGCACAGGTCTCGGCTTAGCCATTGCCGCCCGCATTGTGGAAAAGCATGGCGGGCAAATCCAGTGTGCAACCCAGCCCGGACGCGGCACGACCTTCAGCGTCGCTTTGCCGATCGATTCTCAAAATGAAAACGAAGGTTCTATTGATCGAGGATGACGTGGGGGCAGGCACCGCCCTGCAGAAGGTGCTGCGAGCCGAGGGCTACGAGGTCGACCTGGTTGGCCGCGGAGACGAGGGGCTTCGCCAGGCGCAGGCAAACGCCTACCAGCTCATCCTGACGGATTTCAAGCTACCCGGTCTGAGCGGCCTTGAGCTGATCGCGCAGCTTCATGCCGACAAACCGAAACTGCCTGTCATCATGATGACCGCTCACGGCACCACCGAGACGACCATCGAGGCCACCAAGCTGGGAGCTTGCGAGTATTTGACCAAACCGTTCGAAGCCGATGAACTGCTCGATCTGGTGGCCTCAGTCCTGCACAGCTCTCGGATTATGTCTGAGCCCATTGAATTTGAAGCGGCGCCCGCCGGAGGCTCGGCCCTGATCGGCAGGAGCCGAGCTATGCGGGAAATCTATAAAATCGTCGGCCGAGTAGCCGCAACGCCCGTCAACGTGCTCATCCGCGGCGCCACCGGGACTGGCAAGGAACTGATCGCGCGCGCCATTTACCAACATAGCCAGCGTTCCGACAAAACGTTCCTGGCGGTCAACTGTGCAGCCATCCCGCAGACTCTGATTGACAGCGAATTGTTCGGCCACGAACGGGGCGCATTCACCGGCGCGGAAAGCCGACGCATCGGGCGATTTGAGCAGGCAAACGGCGGCACGTTATTCCTGGATGAGATCGGTGATCTGCCCTTTGAAACCCAGGCAAAATTATTGCGTGTGCTGCAGGAACGAACCTTTCAGCGTCTTGGCGGGAATGTGACCATTCCGGTTGACGTCCGAGTGCTCGCGGCAACGCACCGCGACTTGGAAGCGGCGATCAAGGAGCGGGAGTTTCGGGAAGACCTCTTCTTTCGGTTGAACGTCGTCACCATCTCCCTACCGCCGCTGTCGGAGCGGATGGAAGACATGCCCGACCTGGTCCGCTACTTCCTGGCTCGAGCCGCAGCCGAATTCGACTTGCACGCGCCCGCCATCCAACCGGAAGCCATCTCCTTTCTACAGCGCCAACCATGGCCAGGCAACGTCCGGCAGCTCGAAAACACCGTCCGTCAGGCACTCCTGCTGGCGAAACCCTTCCCGGTGGGCGTCGAGCATCTCACCAAAGTGCTCGGTAGCCCCGTCAACCCGGTGACAGCGCAGAGTCATGCCTCTTACGTCGCTGCTCTTCTCAGTCTGGCCGAACGAGGAGAAATTCAGGACGCTTATTGGCGCATGATCGCGGACCTCGAACCCGAACTGATCTCTCAGGCCATTCAGCGCGCCGCTGGAAATCAAGCGAAAGCAGCCCGCTGGCTGGGCATCACCAGGCTGAAAATGCGTGAGAAGCTGGCGGAGCTAGGCCTCACGCGCGCCCGCGAGCCGGACGCGGGCTCTCAGAACCAAGATTAGGGCGGGACCCGAAGCCCGCACGAGCATGCGAGGCTGCCAGGCCAGCCGCCAGCCAGCGGTGGTGTCGTTTGTCTCTTCTCCAGGCAGAAATTGTTCCTCCGCCCGCTGCCGGCCCAGACTTGAGCTGCAAGTCGCCAAGGGCCCAAGGCGGAAGTTCGCCCTGGCACGAGAACCGCTAGACGTTTTCACAAAAGGCGGCCTGAACAACACACCGCAAGCTATGAGATTGAGGAAAGCATTTACTCTCCCGGACTGTGGGCCATTCTAATCTCTGTCAGCATTCCCCTGCCCTGCTTCGCCAGTCCTCCGGTGACGACCTGGTTGTTCGGCGCCAGCGACGCCTCTGCGGTGGTCACCTTAGATTCACGTCACTTTGTCGTCGCCGATGACGAAGACAATGTTTTGCGCGTCTA
This sequence comes from Verrucomicrobiota bacterium, assembly GCA_046346765.1. Classification (GTDB taxonomy): domain Bacteria; phylum Verrucomicrobiota; class Verrucomicrobiia; order Limisphaerales; family SIBE01; genus JAXMHN01. The sequence continues at coordinate 242,007 of JAXMHN010000002.1, forward strand.
CGATCGAGAGCGACCGGGCTGGCCGACTTTCAGCTGGGATTCGTCCGCGTTCTTGCGGGTGGACCGGCGTTCTCCCGAGTCCGATCTGGAGGGGGGCGCGCGCGTGGGCGATCGGATTTATTGGATCACCTCGCATGGCCGGAGCAAGAGGGCCGAGTATCGCGAAAGTCGGCACCGACTCTTTGCCACTACTATTGTCGAGGGTCCCGTGGGTCCTGTTCTTCGCGCCACTGGGACACCCTACTTGAATCTAAATCAAGACCTGGTCAACGCTCCACGGCTGAGATCTCTCGGCCTTTCTCTGGCAAGCACCCGCGCTCCCAAAGCCGCTGGCGCCTTCAACATCGAGGGGCTGAGCGCGACGCCCGAGGGCCAACTCCTGATCGGTCTGCGTAATCCTGTTCCGCAGGGCAAGGCGCTCCTCGTGCCGCTTCTCAATCCGGAAGAGACGGTGTCCGGCAGAACCGCTCGCTTGGGTGACCCGGTTTTGCTCGACCTCGGCGGTTTAGGGATTCGTAGCATGACTTGGACCGGTGACCGATACCTCATCCTCGCTGGCTCTTACGATGCAGGCGGTCCATTCCGGCTCTATGAATGGAGCGGGAAATCGGCTCCCGTCAAACTAACGTCCCTCAACCTTCCGGGACTGACGCCGGAGGGTATGGATCTAATCCCGGGCGCCCCTTCCCCTACTTTGCTCATGGTGAGCGATGACGGAACGCTCAAAATAGGAAAGAAACTGAACAAACGCCTCAAACAACCCCAGGCAAGACGCTTTCGCGTCCTCGAACTTGTTCTGTAGTGCGATGACTTCCCGGTCCAGTCTCTCACTTCCTTTGCTGCTGGGTATTCTCTCCTCTTTGGCCGACGCGCAAAACTGTCCCGGGGGCAACCAAATCCTCCCTCCGCGTGAGCTGGGGCGAATTCGGGCGAACCGGCTGAATGCGATCACTGGCTTGGCCGCGAGCGAGCTGGATCGGGGCGTCCTCTGGGTGCACAACAGGCGAATCAGTGATGCCTCGTGGATTGACGCTCGCCCTCAGTTCAGACATGCCTTCACCAGCCCGGGATCAACTCACGCTCAGCCCGAGCCTGGCGGCCGGATCAGATGGCCCGTCCGGTTATGTCGCAGCCAGTATTCGTCCAAGGACCGCACTAAGGCGTTGAGCCGCTCCGACCCGCGAGGCTTCACCAGGAACGAGTTTGCTCCCAACTCATAGGCGGCGACCACATCGCTGGGCTCTTGAGAAATGCTGAGAATTACCACCGGCAAGGCTCGGAGAGCTGGTTGCTGGCGGATCCAACGCAAGACCTCCAGACCGGGAACCTCTGGCAGTTTTAGATCGAGGAGCACAACACAGGGCAGTGGATCGGCCCTGCGTGCGGCGAAGGCGTTCTGGGCGCTCAGACAATCGATCGCTTGCCGACCATCGGAGACGATTTCCAGAGGATGCTGCACGGCCACCGCGGCAAAAGCGCGCCGCATCAAAAAGACATCATCGGCATCGTCTTCGGCATAGAGCACCGGACAGTTCATGCATGCTCAGCGTCGATGGCTTGGGGGAAGCCTCAGCGAGTTCAGCTCGAGAATAGCAAGGGGCCATGGGGACGGCAAGTCTTCGGCCGTCTTGAAACCGCCGCCTCAGTTCTTCTGCAACAGCGCCTCGAGAGAATAGTCCGTCTCGATGGAAAACAGGCGCTGGGAGACATCATTGAGCGCCTGGCGAGCATCTTCAAATCGATCCGCCAAGGTCGAAAAGATCGGTGCCAGCGCATAGCGCCCCGCTAAGCGATGGTCGCTCGCCACCCGATAATTCGCTCGCCCGAGCGCTTCGTAGTAGCGCAAGTCAGGAAAGCCTTTGTTCTCCGCCCGGAAGCGAATGCGATCTGGAAATACTCCCGCGAGGAAGAGCGAGTGATTGCCGATATGGGCACGCAGGCAGAACCGGTCCCGATCGTCCACTTTTTCGAGAGCCAGGATCATCTCGTAAAGATATTCCACGCTCGCTTGGCCTCCTGGCACCACGCAACGAGCGCGTTCCGCCCGGGAGAACTCACAGAGGACCTCAGCGACGTAGTCCGCGACCTCGCGGCTCTCGATGCCCGCTTCCCGCAGGACATGACGAACCAAGACGTAGAAGTAAATGTGACTGGAAACTCGCAGGCAGCCGCGGTGTTCCAGCATGGCGCGGAACAGTTCGTCATCATCCAGGATCAAATCGCGGGTGCCCTCGTCCGCCAATAACTGAACCAGGCAATGGGAATCTTCCCTTTTCTTCCCGAGAACGGAAACGATGAAGTCGATGTCCTCCGCGGTGAACTGGACGCGGCAGTTGGGTTGTATCACTTTCATATCTTCATTCTCTGATCCGAAGATTCTCGCGCTGCCGTCTGCCACAACGCGCAGCTTCCTGGTAGGATAGCATTTTGAATTCCAGCCCTCTGGACGTTGCGACAACATACCGAAACGTCTGCTCTGCATGCTTCATCTTTCGCCCACAGGGATTCTGGCGGCTCACGGTCAATCTAGACATGCGTGGGCAAACGGCAATGCCGCTCTCCCCTTAAACTTTCCTCCGGGCGAAACCTGACGCCGCCAACGCGTCCGGGGCGTAGATCCATCCAGCATTTCGACCGGCCGGACACTGGTCCGCGCGGGAGCCCGCGGCCCGAGGCGCGGCTGCCACCCCAAAACCGCAGCCAACCGCGGCCGCCGCTTCTCTGGACAAAGTGTCTCATTCGAAGGACGATAAAGCGTGCCATCGGTCCCATTGCCCGTGCCGACTCTCGCGATTGCCGCTGCCTCCAGGCGGCAGGCCATGGATTGGAGTCTGGTGCTGGCAAGCCAGGATATTTCTGCCTGGATCGTGCAACGGGACGAGGGCTGGCGCCTGGAGGTGGAGCCAGAGGAGTATTCAGCCGCCGTCGATGCCATTCGGCAGTATCAGCTCGAGAACCGCGGTTGGGAATGGCGCCGCCGAATACCATGGGTGGAGACTACCTTCCATTGGGGAAGTCTCGGCTGGTGTTTATTGCTCATCCTGGCGCATTGGATCACCACTCAGACCGCTCTGGATCTCCGGACCCTCGGCCAGTTATCCAACCTGGCCAGGCAGGGAGAGCCTTGGCGGATCTTTACCGCCATGTTTCTCCACGCCGATCTTGGCCATTTGATGGCGAACGTCACCATCGGCTTCGTCCTCCTTGGCGTAGCTATGGGTCGCTATGGAGCTGGCGTTGGCTTGTTGGCCGCTTATCTGGCAGGGGCACTTGGCAATGTCGCCGGATTATGCCTGTATCCGAAGCCTTACTTGGGCTTAGGTGCCTCCGGAATGGTCATGGGAGCGCTCGGTTTGGTCTCGGTCCCTTTGCTGCCGCTTAAACTTTGGCGGACCCGGACCAGCCGATATCTGATCCGCGCGGTTGTGGCCGGAGTGTTCCTTTTCCTTCTACTCGGAGTGAACCCAGCCAGTGATGTGATCGCCCACGTCGGCGGCTTTATCGCTGGGGTCGGCTTCGGCGGCATCCTCAGCCTTTTGCCCCGACGTTTTCTAGTCCGTAGGGATGTGATCGCCTTGAGCTGGATCAGCCTGGCGGGCTTGTGCGTTGGGCCCTTCTGGCTCGCGCTGCACCCGGCCCTTAAACAGTGAAGAGCCAGCCGACTGCTGACTGAGCCGCCTCGAGCGACCGGCTTTACGGTTTCTGCAGGCCCATGAAGAGAACCAGCAAATCAATGATAAACAGCAGCACAATGGTCGTCTCGAGGATGAGCATCCAGCGATTGGTCTGGTCATGCTTGAACAGCTGATAGAAGTTGTCCAGCGTCTGCAGTTTTTCATCGATCGTCCGATGCCAGTCCGCCAGGTGAAATCGAGCGGAGATGCTCTGATAGATGCGCGCCAGATGCCAATCCCCGAAAAACTTGGTAATGTTGGACAGTTCGTCACTCATGCGGGCGAGGTCGATCCGGATCTCGCGCAGGTCATTGAGAACGTCCCAGCGGCTCCGCCAAGGGTTGACTCGAAGATCGCGGTAGGATCGGTCCAAAGCCGCATCCAGGATACGGTCATACGCTTCGAACTCGGCCAACTGCAGGTTGGCCAACTCCATGATGTGAAGCGTTTCTTCGAAATGCCCCTTTTCATCGATGACCAACGCCGCATCCCAGTCCACCACCACCAGATCGTCCTCATAATAACTGAGGGACCGGCCGGTCGATTCCTCCGCCTCCTGTTCCGAGAGACGATTGAGGTCCGTTTCTTGGGTCAGCAAGGCGGCGACTTGCCGGCGGTGGGATTGCAGCCAGGTTTCAGCTTTCATCCAGGCGAGCTCGCGATTGGTCACCGGCGCTTCGATACAGAAGACGGTGTAGGCTTCCTCTTCGCTCAACTGCGGCACGGGCCGGACGAAACAGGGCATCAACTCCTGCCGGACCTCCTCCGCTAACTCCCTCACTTCGTCGTGGAGCGATTTGGCCCCCAGTTGGAGGTCATGATACGCAACCAAATCCTCGACATGGGCAACGGCGAAGGGCACCCGGACCGTGATGCTGATCGCGCCGATGGGCAAGAGCTTGATGACGCGCTCGACCCGCACCAGGCCATGTGGACCCACTTGCTCGTGCGGAGGGAGACGAACCATTTGGGGGCGGTAAAAGGCGAGGTGCTTTGGTGTGCGTTTGCCCGTGTCAATGGTGAACTGGGCCAAGGGTTGCCCCAGCAACTGCCCGACTGGCATGCCGCTCATATCGTAAGCCAGGTCGAATGCGTAGATATAGACGACCTCCCCAGTATACCGCTTGGCCTTCGTTCCGCCGGCGGGTAGATTGGCCGTGCCTTGCCGTTCAACGACACCCGAGATCATATGGTAGAATACCCTACCCTCGTAGAGGCGTCTACGATCGCGGCCAGACAAGCCCCGAGTCAGCCATTCCATCGCGGCCCTATCAACCAAGCCGCTTCTTTAAGTCGCCCCTGGACAACCGGTCCGGCCTACTTACTCCGTGCGATCCACCGACTTCAACCAGAAAAGCTTCCTCGTCCGGCCTGGGCTTGGCTGGCCGCCGCCCTGACCTGGTCCATTACTTGCCCGTGCGCCCTTGTTTTCGCCACCGATCCCACTACGAGCATCCGCCCGGAAGGAGACCGTCTGCCCCTCGTTCAAGCCATTCCGCGCCGCGACCTCAATTCACAGCGCGCTCACATGCAGCTCCTCGAAAAGACCAAACGAGGCAAGATCGACGTCTACTTCGAAGGGGACTCGATCACGCGGCGCTGGGGCACGAGTGACCCCCAATACCACGCTCTGCTTGCGCACTGGCGGCAAAACTTCCTCGGCTGGAATGCAGCCAACTTCGGGTGGGGCGGCGACACGGTCCAAAACATCCTCTGGCGCCTTGAGAATGGGGAATTGGACGACGTCCACCCCAAGGCAATCGTCTTGATGGCTGGGACCAACAATCTGCAAGGGGAAGAGGTTGACTCGGCAGCCAAGGTGGACGAAATCGCAGCTGGGATTGAAGCAATCGTCGCGATCATGCAGCAGAAGGCACCGCAAAGCGTGATTGTGCTGACGAGCATCACGCCCCGTGTCGACCGAGCCGGGACGACCCACACATCGACCATCCAGCGGATTAACGATCGAATCGCGCGGAAGGCGGACGGCAAGCGCGTCCGGTATATCGACCTGCACAGCCGGCTGGCCGACCCAAGCGGAAGGCCGCGGGACGGCATGACCGCGGACGGCTTGCACCTCACTGTCCAGGCCTATGAAATCTGGGCGAGCGCTTTGAAGCCAATCCTGACAGAATTGCTCGGTCCACCCGCTCCTATCGATCAGGCTCCACCGCCTACCGGTGATCCGAGCCTAGGCTCGACAGACCGCGCCGGCGACCTCGAGGCCCTCATTCCCCGCGCCAACAAATAGCCTTCGCCTCGTTCGCCCTTTGGACCGAGTGTGCTACCCTCTCAGTATGGAGGAGGAACGCGGAGTGGAAAAAACCAAGTCCCAACGGGTGCTGCGTCGCGGCCGACAACGAGCCATCGACCGCCAACGGGAAGAGCAAAGCCGCCAGCGTGCCCTTGGTGGAGGCCAACCCGACGAGTTGGGAATCCTGCAAGGACAAAGCGGCGAAGCAGGTCCGACCGTGGCAAAACCGAACAAGGTCCGGCAGCAAAGCAGACCGGCGCATTAATCGGAGCGCCTCGGGCTGCCACCGCGCCGCGGCTATTCGTCCATCAGGCGAGGTTGTTACGCCGCTAAATGCCGGCCGAGCCATTTGGCGGCCATCTGTGCAACCCGCTCGAGCGCGCCGTTTTCTTCGAAAAGGTGGGTCGCCCCGGGAATCAGCTGCATCTCCTTCTCACAGCGCAGCCGCTCGTAAGCCTGTCGGTTCAGCTCGATCACGGCAGTGTCATTACCGCCGACAATCAGCAGCGTCGCCGCCTTGACCTGGGGCAACGCCGCCCCAGCCAGATCAGGCCGTCCTCCGCGTGACACGATGGCCCGAATCCACAGATTCGACCTGGCATTGGCCAGAAGCGCCGCCCCGCCGCCGGTGCTGGCGCCGAAATAGCCCAGGCGCAACTCCGGCTCCTGGGCGTGTACCCACTCCGCCGCCGCGATCAACCGCTGTGCCAGCAAATCAATGTCGAAGCGGAGGTGGCCAGTGAACCGGTCTTCTTCTTCCTCGCTTGCGGTGAGCAGATCGAAGAGCAAGGTCCCCATCCCAGCGGAGCGCAGCATCCGGGCAACGGATTGATTCCGGGGACTGTGGCGGCTGCTCCCGCTCCCATGCGCAAACAGGACAACCCCGGTCGCCGCTGCCGGCATCAGCCATTCACCGGCCAGAAGTAAATCGCCGCAGGGAACCTGGATTTCGCCTGCCATCTTTCAACTCTCTATTTGGCTCGCGCCCGCCTGAAGGCAAACTGCGGTCACTCGCGGTTCGAAGCAACCGGAATTTGGGCCTGGTGTCGATGGTTCGAGCAGACATCCGGGCGGACGGCAATTCACCTACGTCAATTTCGGCCAACTCCCTGATTGAAGCCGGCTGGGCCAGCGCCTAGATTCATCACGTTGTTAGAAGGCGAAAGCTGAAAGCAACAAGAGACGAAGGCGACTTCAAACAACCTGTTAAAGGTTCGCGCGAGGC